>NZ_JAINVG010000048.1 GCF_020400725.1 Streptomyces sp. NK15101
ACCGCCACGCTGCCGGCGGGCGTCAAGGGGCCGGTGACCGCCTCCTTCGAGCTGGACACCTGGCTGAAGGAGGGCGAGGCGGGCAGCTCGCCGGTGAGCGAGGACGTGATCCGCTCCACCTGCTCGGTCAACGGCGTCTCGTACGGGGAGTGCGCTTGGCACATGCCCTACTTCCCGCCCGAGCTGAACGATCCGCCCACCAGCCCCTCCCTCGACCTTCCCGCGGTGCCGGCCGCCGAGACCCTCACCTACACCGTCACCCTGGACGCCGACCGGACCGCTGCGGTCCTGGGCAGCCTGGAGGCCAAGGTCCGGCTGTGGGACAGCACGGGCGCGTCCGTGGCCCAGGGCAGGCTCGGCCTCGACTTCGTCCCCGGGACGCCCCCCGCGAGCCGGCGCGGCGCCCTGCACGCGCGGGACAGGGACGGCGTGCTGTGGCGGTACGAGGGCACCGGCGACGTCACCCGGCCGTTCGCGACGCGCAAGCGCGTCGGCGGCGGCTGGAACGGCTACACCGCCGTCGTCCCGCTCACGAGCCCCACGGCCGACGGCCGGGGCGACCTCGTCGCCCGCGACAAGGCGGGTGTCCTCTGGTACTACCAGGGCACCGGCAAGCCCGACGCCCCGTTCGCGCCGCGGCAGCGGATCGGCGGCGGCTGGAACAGCTATACGGCCCTCGTCGGCGTCGGCGACGGCAGTCTGGTCGCCCGGGACAGGGACGGCGTGCTGTGGCGGTACAAGAGGGAGTACAACACCCTGTACGGACCGCGCCAGCGCGTCGGCGGCGGCTGGAACACGTACACCGCCCTGACCATGTCGGGCGCCCACGACGGGGCCCTGGGCCGCGACAAGGACGGCGTGCTGTGGAAGTACAACTACTGGGGCTCCTACCCCTCCCCGCCCTTCCAGCAGCGCCAGCGCGTCGGCGGCGGCTGGAACACGTACACGGCGGTCGCGGGCACCGCCGAACTCGGCCGTGACGAGTACCCCGACCTCGTCGCACGGGACAGGGACGGCAAGCTCTGGCTCTACCAGGGCGTGCGCAACCCCCTGTCCGGCCTCGTCCCCGGCTCCTCCCGCTCCCTCGTCGGCGGCGGCTGGAACACCTACGACCTGATGTTCTGAGCGGCCCGCGTCTGACAGATGTGGCGGAAGTGACTCGACACGCCCCGACGGCCGCTGATTCACTCGTGGGTCCACCTGGGGAGGGGAGGCGCAGTCATGCGCAGTGGGGCCAAGGTCGCGATCGTCGGGGGCGTGTTCGTCGTCGTGGCGAGCGGCGTCGGGTACGGGGGCTACAACCTCTGGAACGGGATCACGGGCGGCGACTCGGGCGTCGGCACCTACGACGAGGCCGCGCCGAGAACCGGGCCCCTCACCGCCGACGAGGTCACGACGGCCGCGAAGGACTTCCTGGCCGCCTGGGCCGCCGGGGAGCCGGAACGGGCGGCCCAGCTGACGAACGACCCGGTCGCGGCGGGCCCGGCGGTCGCCGGCTACCGGGAGGGCGCGAAGGTCTCGAAGGCGGTCATCACCCCGGGGGCGGCCGTCGGGACGAAGGTGCCGTTCACCGTGAAGGCGACGGTCACCTACGAGGACGTGTCCAAGGACTGGTCGTACGCCTCCGAGCTGACCGTGGTGCGCGGACAGACCACCGGCCGCCCGCTCGTGAAGTGGCAGCCGGCCGTGCTCCACCCGCGGCTGACGACGGCCGGGACCCTGCGGACGGGCGTCTCGAAGACCGCGTCCGTGAAGGCCGTCGACCGGAACGGCGTGGAGCTGACGGCGGAGAAGTACCCCTCGCTCGGGCCGGTCCTGAACGAGCTGCGCAGCCGGTACGCGTCGAAGGCGGGCGGCACGGCCGGCGTCGAGACCTGGATCGACTCGGGCAGCGAGGCCATCGCCGACACTCCTCTGCTCGTCCTGCGGAAGGGGAAGGCCGGCACCCTGGAGACCACCATCGACGCGGGCGTCCAGGCGGCGGCCGAGAAGGCGGTGAAGGGCTTCGGCTCGGCCTCGGTGGCCGCGATCGAGCCGTCGACGGGGGCGATACGGGCGGTCGCCAACAGCCCCGGCAAGGAGTTCAACACCGCGCTCCAGGGCCAGCAGGCCCCCGGTTCGACGATGAAGATCGTCACGGCGACGATGATGATGCAGCACGGCCTGGCGACGCCCGACACCCGGGTCGAGTGTCCTCCCGACGTCATGTCGAGGAGCAGGACCTTCCAGAACCTCGACAGGTTCAGCATCACCGACGGCACCCTCACCGAGGCCTTCAGCCGCTCCTGCAACACCGCCTTCATCAAGGCGATCAGCAAGCTCAGCGACAAGGGCGTCGCGGACACCGCCCTCGGCGCGACCGCCCGCGACTCCTTCGGCATCGGCCAGGAGTGGAACATCGGCGTCCCGGCCTCGGACGGCTCCGTGCCCGAGTCCGCGGGCGCCGAGACCCCTGCCTCGTACATCGGCCAGGGCAGGATCACGATGAGCGCCCTGAACGTCGCCTCGCTCTCCGCGACCGCCAAGAACGGCGGCTTCCTCCAGCCGTACCTGGTGGCGAAGGAGCTCGACGACCGTGAGTTCGCCACGGCGGACCGGCTCTCGCCCGAGGTCGCCGACGGCCTGCGGCGGATGATGAGGGCGGCGGCGACGAGTCCGCGCGGCACCGCCACGGACGCGATGGCCGGCGTCCCCTCCCCCAAGGGCGCCAAGACCGGCTCCGCCGAGCTCGACGGCCAGTCCACCTCCAACAGCTGGTTCACCGGCTACTCCGGCGACCTCGCCGCCGCCGCCGTCGTCCAGGCGGGCGGTCACGGCGCCGACGCGGCGGGCCCGGTGGTCGCGCAGGTCCTGAAGGCCGGGTGACCGAAGACGCCGGAACCCGGTCGCGTGGCCCGTACACCGACCGCTAGCGTGCGGGCCATGACGACCGACGAGGACACCGCTTCCGCCGCCCACCCCCAGTTCGCCTCCGCCCTCCGGGAGTCGGGGCTCGACGTCGAGGTCCGGCGGTTCCCGGACGAGACCCGGACCGCGCAGCAGGCCGCCGAGGCCATCGGCTGCGAGGTCGCGGAGATCGTGAAGTCGCTGATCTTCGCGGCCGACGGGGTGCCGGTCCTCGTCCTGGTCGACGGCGCCTCCAGGGTGGACGTCGAGCGGGTGCGGCAGGAGTTGGGCGCGGCGAGGGTGACCCGGGCGGACGCGAAGGCGGTCCGGGAGACGACGGGGTACGCGATCGGGGGCGTGCCGCCGTTCGGGCACCGGACCAGGACGCGGGTCCTCGCCGACCGGGGGATCCTCGACCACGCGGTGGTGTGGGCGGCGGCGGGCACCCCGCACACGGTCTTCGCGATGGACCCGAAGGAACTGGTCGCGCACGCCGGCGGCACGCTGGTGGACGTCCGCGAGCCCGCCGCGTGACGCCGCTCGTCACGCTCGCGGTCCTCGTCGCGGCCGTCACGCACGCCGGCTGGAACGCGATCGCGCACGGCATCAAGGAGCAGTTGCTCTCCTTCACGCTGATCTCCGGCGGCGGGGCGCTGATCGGCATGGCCGTGGCCTGCTTCGTGCCGCTGCCGGCGGCGGGGGCCTGGCCGTACCTGATCGCGTCCGCGCTGCTGCACATCGGCTACTACGCCCTGCTGATGCGCTCGTTCAGCCTCGGCGACTTCGGCCAGATGTACCCGATCGCGCGCGGGACGGCCCCGCTGGTCGTGACCGTCCTCGCGGCGGTCTTCGTCCACGAGGTGCCGGACGGGTGGCAGCTGCTCGGGGTGGCGGTGGCCTGCGCGGGCCTGACGGGCCTCGCCCTGTGGGGCATCCGCGGCAAGGACGCCCGCCCGCACTGGCCCGCACTGCTCGCGGCGGGCGCTACGGGCCTGTCGATCGCCCTGTACACGGTCGTCGACGGCGTCGGCGTCCGCGCCTCCGGCACACCGCTCGGCTACATCGCGTGGCTGATGGTCCTGGAGGGCCTCGCGATCCCGGCGTACGCCCTCTGGACCCGCCGCGCGGCGCTCCTCCCCCAGCTCCGCCCGTACGCGGCCCGGGGCCTCCTCGGCGCGGCCCTCTCGGTCGCGGCGTACGCCCTCGTCCTCTGGGCCCAGACGAAGGCCCCCCTGGCCCCGATCGCCGCCCTGCGCGAGTCCTCCATCATCGTGGGCGCGGCCATCGGCGCCCTCTTCTTCAAGGAGCGCTTCGGCGTCCCGAGGATCGCGGCGGCGGGCCTGATGGTGGTGGGGATCGGGCTGATGCTGCACGCGGGGTGAGCGGGCGGCCTCAGTCGCCCAGCACCTCCCCGAAGTGGGTGTTCACCGCCAGCAGGCCGCCGTCCACGCGGAGCGTCGTGCCCGTGATCCAGGAGGCGTCCGTGGAGGCCAGGAAGGCCACCGCCGCCGCCACGTCCTCCGGGGTGCCGACCCGGCCCAGGGGGTAGACGCGGGTGGCCAGGGCCGCGAGGTCGGCTTCCCGGCCCGCCCAGGCGGTCGTCGCGACGGTGCCCGGGTTGATCTGGTTGACCCGCACCCCGCGCGGCGCCGCGTCGCCGGCCAGGGTGCGGGTGAGGGACGCGAGGCCCGCCTTGGCCGCGCTGTACGCGTGGCCGCCGAAGTCCGCCTCCGCGTTGACCGAGCCGATCGTGACGATCGCCCCGCGCCCGCCGGCCGCCGCGAGGTGCGGCATGGCCGCCCGGGAGCAGCGGACGGCGCCCATCAGGGTGACGTCCAGCTGGCCGGCCCAGCTCTCGTCGGGCTCGTCCTCGAAGCGGTCCCGGTCGGGGGCGACGGGGGCGAGGGCGTTGTTGACGAGGACGTCGAGGCGGCCGAAGGCCTTCACCGCGTACGCGACGGCCGCGTCGACCGACGCCCGGTCGCCGACGTCGCAGCGCAGCGCCTCCGCCCCGGGCAGCTCCCCGGCCGTCCTGCGGGCCGCTTCCTCGTCGACGTCCGTGACGAGGACCCGCGCTCCCTCCGCCGTGAGCCGCCGGGCGGTGGCCGCTCCGATGCCGCGCGCCGCGCCCGTGACCAGTACCGCGTACCCGTCGAAACGCTCCCTGAGGTCCATGGGACGATCCCAGCATCCCGGGAAACCCTCCCGCAACGCCCTGGTGATCGCCTAACGTCGCAGGTCCTGTGTCACCTGAGCGAGAAGACGGGAAAATGGGCCAGCTCATAGCCGTAGCGGTCATCACGGTCCTGGCTGTCGTCAGCCCCGGCGCGGACTTCGCGATGACCGTCCGGAACAGCTGTCTGTACGGGCGGACGGCGGGCGTCCTCGCGGCGGTCGGGATCGCGGCGGGCGTGCTCGTCCACGTCGCGTACACCATGCTGGGCGTGGGTCTCCTGGTGTCGCGTTCGCCGGTGCTGTTCACCGCGATGAAGCTGATCGGCGCCGCGTACCTGGTCTACATCGGGTACAGGACCTTCGTCACCAGGTCCCGGGTGGACATCGACCTGTCGGACGGCACCGGCCTGTCGAGGGCGGGGGCGCTGCGCACCGGCTTCCTGACGAACGCGCTCAACCCGAAGACCATGCTCTTCGTGCTGAGCACCTACACCCAGGTCGTCAGCGCCGACACCCCCGTCCTCCAGCAGGCCGGCTACGGCCTGTTCATGTCGTTCGCGCACCTGGCGTGGTTCGGTCTCGCCGCGGTCCTCTTCTCCCACCGGCCCCTGCGCGCCCGGCTGTTGCGGAAGCAGGCCGTGCTCAACAAGGTCGTCGGGACGGTGCTCGTCGGGCTCGGGATGGTCCTGGCGCTCACGCCGGCCGTCGCCTGATCCCGCCGGTCAGCCGGTGGACACGCGCTCGACGCGCGGTTCGGCGATCGCCCGGTAGTCCTCGGCGGAGAGGGCGATCGAGCGGTCGAGCCGGGCCGCGTTGAAGAAGAACTCCGGCTGCGCCAACAGGGCGGGGTCCACGACGAGTTCGAGGCGCTCGTCGAAGGCGAAGGGGAGGATGGTGCCGCTCGGGGAGCCCGCGAGCTCCTCGGCGGTCTCCGGGGAGGCGAAGGAGACGTACGTGCCGCCGTACAGCGCCTTCACCGCGGCGAGGTCGACGCGCCGGTCGCCCGGTACGACGACGAGCGCGAAGCGCTTCTCCTTCTTGCCGATCTTCACCATGGCGATGATGCACTTGGCCGCCCGGTCGAGCGCGTGGCCCCGCAGCGCGCTGACCGCCTCGGTGGCGCCCTCGGGGGCGTGCTCGATCACCCGGTAGGCCGCGCCGCGCTCGTCGAGGAGGGCGAGCAGCTTCTCGTACGTGTCCCCGGCGATGTCCGTGGCGTCCGTGGTCATGCGGTTCCTCCGGCTTGCAAGTGGTCCGTTGCTCGGGCGAGTTGACCCTACGCCCGTCGCCGGGGCGCCGGGACGGCACGACACCCGGGCCGCCGGTCGCGGGCCGCCGCCTCAGGCCTCCGTCACCGAGCGGACCGCGCGCACCAGCGCCTGGGCGCGCGGGTCGGCCGTGACCGTCTTGCGCATGCCGTTGGTGACGTACCCGAAGGCGATCCCCGCGTCCGGGTCGGCGAATCCGAGGGAGCCGCCGCGGCCGGGGTGGCCGAAGGAGGACGGGCCGAGGAGCGGGGAGGCCGGGCCGTGCAGCATGTGGCCGAGTCCGAAGCGCGTGCCTACGAGCAGCACCTTGTCCAGGCCCGCGGACTCCTCGGCGCGGGCGAGGGCGAGGGTGGCGGGGGCGAAGAGGCGTCCGGTGCCGTCGACGGGGCCGAGGGTGGCGGCGTAGAAGCGGGAGAGGGCGCGGGCGGTGGCGACGCCGGCCGAGCCGGGGAGTTCGGCGGCCCGGTAGACGGGGTCGTTCTCGTCGGGCCCGGGGTCGATGACCCCGAAGGCGCGCCGGGTGAGGGAGTCCGGGTTCAGGTAGGCCTCGGTGACGGAGCGCTTGGGACGGAGCTTGAGCGCGCCGCCGCCCGGCGGATCGAGCTCCTCGACGGGGCCGAGCCGGCCGACGCGGTGGGTCTCGGCGTCGGGCAGGCCGATCCACAGGTCGAGGCCGAGGGGGTCGGCGATCTCCTCGGCGACCCAGCGGCCGATGGTGCGGCCGGTGACGCGGTGGACCAGGCCGGAGAGCAGCCAGCTGAAGGTGTGGGCGTGGTAGCCGTGGGCGGTGCCGGGCTCCCAGACGGGCGCCTGGGCGGCTATCGCGCCGGTCGCCGTCGGCAGGTCGACGGCCTCGGCGAGGCTGAGGGGCCGGTCGAGGACGGGCACCCCGGCCCGGTGCGCGAGGAGCTGCCGTACGGTCACCCGGTCCTTGCCGTGCGCCTTGAAGTCGGGCCAGTACGAGGAGACGGGGGCGTCCAGGTCGAGCAGTCCGTGCTGGTGCAGGAGGAGGGGGACGGCGGCGGCGACGCCCTTGGTGGCCGAGCGGACGACCTGGGCGGTGTCGGCGGTCCACGGGTCCGTGCCGTCGGCGTCACGGCTGCCGGCCCACAGGTCGACGACCTTCACGCCGTCCCGGTGGACGGCGACGGCCGCGCCGCGCTCGCCCCGCTGTTCGAAGTTGCGCAGGAACGCGTCCCTGACCGGCTCCCAGCCCGCCGCCACCGTGCCCTGGACGTCCACCTGACCCACACTCTCCTTCGTACGACCGGTTCCCATGGTGCAACGCGAGGGGGGACGGTCGGATTCCGGGGTCAGGTGGACGCCGGGGGAGGTCAGGCGAGGTGGATCGTGAACGTCCTCACGCCCGGTCCGTTCGGCTCGGAGTGGACCGAGCCACGAGCCTTGTCGTACCTCCCGGTGCCGCCGGTGATCGCGTTGTCGAAGGGCCCCTGGTCGAGGTAGTTGAAGTACATCCCCTGCACGGTGAGCTCGCCGCCCGGGAGGACGTAGGTCGCGACGCACTGCTCCGCTTCGTCGGCGCCGCCCCGGGTGGTGGTGCAGGTGACGTGGCTCTCACCGATCTTGGTGTGCGTCTCGTCCGAGAAGTACGAGAGGTCCGAGCGGGCGACGACCCGATCGCCCGGCGAGACGCTGCCTTCGACGACGGGGAAGCGGTGCAGCTCCCGCACCACGGCCCGGAGTGTGATGGTCCGGGCCTTGTCCCTGGCGTGGGCGGAACCGGTGTCCGTCGCGGCGGCGCCCGCGACGGGGGCACAGGCGAGAAGGGCGACCAGCGTGGCCGTGCCGAGGCAGGCGGCTCTGATGGGGCGCATAGTGCGTCTCCTGAGGGTGGTGTTCACGAAGGGGATCGAACGACGAACTGTCATCCGATTCCCTTCATAACCTCGGCGCCGCCACCACTCCGAGCGTCCCGGCACGACCCACCGGCATGTCCAGCCGGTCGGACCAAAGTCAGGCCACGGAGCTCGGTACGAAGCCGAAGGGCAGCTCCAGGCGGTGCCGGGCCATCAGCTCCTCGTCGGCGAGGATCCCGGCGGTCGGCCCGTCGGCGGCGATGACGCCCTCGCTGAGGATCACCGAGCGGGGGCAGAGTTCCAGGGCGTACGGCAGGTCGTGGGTGACCATCAGGACGGTGACGTCCAGGGAGCGGAGGATGTCGGCGAGTTCGCGGCGCGAGGCCGGGTCCAGGTTGGAGGACGGCTCGTCGAGGACGAGGATCTCCGGCTCCATGGCGAGGACGGTCGCGACGGCGACCCGGCGTCGCTGCCCGAAGGAGAGGTGGTGCGGGGGCCGGTCGGCGAACTCCTCCATGCCGACCCTCGCGAGCGCCTTCCGCACGACCGCGTCGAGCTCGGCGCCGCGCAGGCCCGCCGCGGCCGGGCCGAAGGCCACGTCCTCGCGGACGGTCGGCATGAACAGCTGGTCGTCGGGGTCCTGGAAGACGATGCCGACCTTGCGGCGGATCTCGGCCATGTGCTTCCTGCCGACGGGCAGCCCGGCGACGGTGACGGTGCCCGCGCCGCCGGTGAGGATGCCGTTGAGGTGGAGGACGAGGGTGGTCTTGCCGGCGCCGTTGGGGCCGAGCAGGGCGACCCGTTCGCCGCGCCCGACGGTCAGGTCCACGCCGAAGAGGGCCTGGTGGCCGTCGGGGTAGGCGTACGCGAGGCCGCGCACTTCCAGCGAGGCGGTCATAGGGTCCATCCCAGGAGGCAGATCAGGAGTGCGGTGAGCGGCAGGGCGGCGGCGTACGTCCACTGGGCGCGGGTGGCGGTCGCCTCGTCGATGACCGGCATGGTGCCCGTGTAGCCGCGGCTGACCATGGCGAGGTGGACGCGTTCGCCGCGCTCGTACGAGCGGATGAAGAGCGCGCCGGCGGACTTGGCGAGGACGCCCCAGTGGCGGACGCCCTTCGCCTCGAAGCCGCGCGAGCGGCGGGCGACGGACATGCGGCGCATCTCGTCGGTGATGACGTCGCCGTAGCGGATCATGAACGAGGCGATCTGGACGAGCAGCGGCGGCAGCTTGAGGCGCTGGAGGCCGAGGACGAGGGCCCGCAGTTCGGTGGTGGAGGCGAGGAGCACGGAGGCGGCGACGCCGAGGGTGCCCTTGGCGAGGACGTTCCAGGCGCCCCACAGGCCGGGGACGCTCAGCGAGAGGCCGAGGACCGTCGTCCGCTCGCCGGGGACCACGAAGGGCATGAGCAGCGCGAAGGCGACGAACGGGATCTCGATGAGCAGCCGCTTCAGCAGGAAGCCGGCCGGGACGCGGGCCCTCGCCGCGACGCCCGCGAGGAGCGCGGCGTAGAGGGCGAAGGCCCAGACGGCCTCGCGGGGCGTCGAGACGACGACCACGACGAAGCCGAGGACGGCGGCGAGCTTGGTGTGCGGGGGCAGCTCGTGGACGGGCGAGTGCCCGTGCCGGTAGAGCTTGTGGGCGTGCCCCGCTCCCATGTCAGGCCTCCAGGGCGGCGGTCTTGCGGCGGCGGACGACCCAGAAGGCGCCGCTGCCGACGGCGAGGGTCGCGCCGACGCCTATCGCGCCGGCGAGACCGCCGGAGAGGCGGGGGGCCTCGATGCCCTTGACGCCGTAGTCGGCGAGCGGGGAGTCCGCGGCGGCGTGCTCCTCGACGTTCTTGTCGATGCCCTGGTCGGCGGCGACCTTCTCCAGGCCGTCGGGGCTGGCGGAGGCGTAGAAGGAGACGAAGCCGGCGAGGACGAGGGCGGTGACGACGCCGCCGATCCACAGCTTCTTCGGGGAGCCGCCGGCGGCCGGGGCGGCGGCGGGGGCGGCGTCGACGAGTTCGCCGTCGACGCGGAGCTTGAGCGGCGCGGTCAGGCCGCGGGCGCCGTGCACCAGGTCGGGGCGGACGGCGACGACGGCGCCGACGGTGAGCATGGTGATGACGGCCTCGCCGATGCCGATGAGGACGTGCACGCCGAGCATGGCCGTGAGGACCTTGGAGAGGGGGACGTCGGTGGTGCCGCCGATCGCGTAGACGAGGGTGAAGGCGGCGGCCGCGGCCGGGACGGAGACGAGCGCGGCGACGAACGAGGCCACGGTCACCGAGCGGCGCGTGCGCGGCAGGACGAGGACCAGGCCGCGGAAGAGGGCGTAGGCGACGACGACGGTGACGACGCCCATGACCGTGATGTTCACGCCGAGGGCGGTGAGGCCGCCGTCGGCGAAGAGGATCCCCTGCATGAGCAGGACGACGGCCATGCACAGGACGCCGGTCCAGGGTCCGACGAGGATCGCGGCGAGCGCACCGCCGAGGAGATGGCCGCTGGTGCCGGCGGCGACCGGGAAGTTCAGCATCTGCACGGCGAAGATGAAGGCCGCGACGAGGCCGGCGAGGGGCGCGGTCCGCTCGTCCAGTTCGCGGCGGGCTCCGCGCAGGCCGGCGGCGACGGCGCCGGCGGCGACGACACCGGCGGCGGCCGATACGGGGGCGTTGATGAATCCGTCGGGTACATGCACGTCCGAAATGATAGAGCGCTCTTGCGAAGAGGTTGCAAGAGCGCATCGGTCACAGAATCGGGGCGCACGGACGCGACCGCCCCCGCACACGCCGGCGGCCGGGGCGGCGCACGGTCCCGCACGCGCCGACGGCGGGGCGGCGCGTGACCCCGCCCACACCTGCCGTCGTCCCGGCATGCGCCGCGCGCCCGCCGGGAAGGAGTGGGACATTGGTAGACAAGAGGACAAAAGGTGAGGAGTCACCATGGCCGCCGTAGACGAACACGTGATCGACGACCATGCCAAGGGGCGGATCATCAGCGACGCCCCCCTCTCCCGCCCCGTTCCCGTGGCCCTGCGCTACGACCCCGACCACTCCCCCGGGACCGTCCGCTTCGTCTTCCCGGACGCCGTCGAGTGGTCCTTCCCGCGCACCGTCCTGGAGACGGGGATGCGCACCCCGACCCGCCGCGGCGACATCGGCGTCTGGCCGTGCGGCCGGGTGCAGACGGTCGTCGAGCTCCACCGGGACGACGGGGTCACGGTCGTGCAGTTCGACACCAACGCCCTGCTGCGCTTCCTGAAGCACACGTACGCCGCCGGCACGTCGTCGATGACGACACGCTGACGGCGCACGTACGGAGCCGGCCGGGGATCAGGCCTTCACGAGGTCCGGCCTCACCGCGCCGGGCCCGCCCGCGGGCTCGGCGAGCGCCTCGCCCTCCACGTCCACGTTCGGCAGGAGCCGGTCCAGCCACTTCGGCAGCCACCAGGCCTTGTGGCCGAGGAGCGCCAGGACGGCCGGGACGATCGCCATGCGGACCACGAAGGCGTCGAAGAGGACGGCGGCGGCCAGGCCGAAGCCGATCATCTTGACCATCTGGTCGTCCATGCCGATGAAGCCGGAGAAGACCGCGATCATGATCACCGCGGCGGCGGTGACCACCCGGGCGCTGTGCCGGAAGCCGGTCACGATCGCCTCGCCGGGCCGCTGCCCGTGCACGTACGCCTCGCGCATCCGGGTGACGAGGAAGACCTCGTAGTCCATCGCGAGGCCGAAGACGACGCCCACCATGAAGATCGGCATCATCGACATGATCGGGCCGGTCTGCTCGACGCCGAAGAGACTGCCGAGCCAGCCCCACTGGAAGACCGCGACGACCGCGCCGAGGGCCGCGACCACCGAGAGCAGGAAGCCGAGGGCCGCCTTCAGGGGGACGAGGACCGAGCGGAAGACGAGGGTCAGGAGGACGAAGGCGAGGCCGACGACGAGCGCCAGGTACGGCACGAGCGCGTCGTTCATCTTCTGCGAGAAGTCGATGTTCATCGCGGTGGCGCCGGTGACGAGGACGTCGTCGCCCGTGGCGTCGCGGATGTCGTGGACCAGGTCCTCGGTGGCGGTCGAGGACGGTCGGTCCTTCGGGACCACGGTGATCATCGCGGCGTCGCCGGCCTTGTTCGGGGTCGCCGGGGTGACCGCCGCCCAGCCGTCGAGGCCCTTGATCGTGGAGACCGCCCGGTCGGCGGTCGCCCTGTCGCCGTCCACGACGACGAGCAGCGGGCCGTTGAAGCCGGGGCCGAAGCCGTCGGACAGCGTGTCGTACGCCCGGCGCTCGGAGGTGGAGGTGGGCTTCGCGCCGTCGTCCGGCAGGCCCATCTCCAGGGAGGCGGCGGGCACGGCGATCGCGCCGAGGCCGAGGACGCCGACGATCAGCACCATCAGCGGGCGGCGGATGACGAAGCGGGCCCAGCGGGTGCCGCCGTTGGGCTTGTCGCTCACCTCGGCGGTGCCCTTGCGCTGCTTGCGGCCGACGACCTTGTCGCCCGCGAAGCCGAGCAGCGCCGGGATGAGCGTGAGCGCGATGAGGACCGCGATCACGACCGTGGCGGCGGCGGCGAGGCCCATCTTCGTCAGCATCGGGATGTTGACGACGGCCAGGCCGACCAGGGCGATGACGACGGTGAGTCCGGCGAAGACGACGGCGGAGCCGGCGGTGCCGACGGCCCGGCCCGCGGCCTCCTCCTTCTCACGGCCCTCGGCGAGCTCCGCGCGGTAGCGGGAGACGATGAAGAGGGCGTAGTCGATGCCGACGGCGAGGCCGATCATCGACGCGAGCGTGGAGGTCGTGGTGCCGAGGTCCAGGACGTTCGCGAGCGCGGTGATCGACGAGACGCCGATGCCGACGCCGATGACCGCGGTGAGCAGCGGGAGCCCGGCCGCGACGAGCGAGCCGAAGGTGATGACGAGCACGATGCCCGCGAGGACGATGCCGATGGCCTCGCTCGCGCCCTGCTCGGGCATGGTCTGGAGCGCGTCGCCGCCGATCTCGACGGTCAGCCCCTTGCCCTGCGCGTCGTGGCCGACGTCCTTGAGGGCCTCGCGGGTCTCGTCGGTCAGCTCCATGGCGTTGACCTTGTAGGAGACCGAGACGTAGGCGGTGGAGCCGTCCTGCGAGACGGCGTGCGCGGTGTACGGGTCGGTGACCTGGACGATCTGGTCCGAGCCGGACTTGAGCGCGGCGACGGTCTCCTCGACGACGGTCTTGTGGGCCGGGTCGGTCATCTTCTCGCCCGCGGGGGCCTTGAAGACGACGCGGGCGGTGGCCCCGTCGGCTCCGGCGCCCGGGAAGCGCTCTTCGAGCAGGTCGAAGGCGCGCTGTGCCTCGGTGCCGGGGATCGAGAAGGAGCTGGAGGTGGCGGTGGGCGCGGTGGCGGCACCGATGCCGGCGATCGCGAGGAGCGCCACCCAGAGGAGGGCGACGAGCCGTCGGCGCCGGAAGGCGGTGCGGCCCAGCTTGTAGAGGAACGTGGCCACGGGGGCGTACTCCCGGTGTGGGGTGGGACAGGGCATGGGGAGCCGGCCCGACGGCGTGAGCGGTTCGTCGTCAGGTGGAGCGGGTGGAACTGGTGCTGCCGGAGGTCAGACGCCGAGTGAGGGGAGCACGACGGCGTCGACGTAGGCGCCGAGGAAGGCGCGGTCGACCGGCTGGTCGTCGATCAGCGGCCGGGCGATGAACGCGCCGATCAGCATGTGCGGGATGAGCTTGAGCGCCGGGTTGCCGGCGTCGACCTCGCCCCTGCGGATCGCCCGGTTCAGCACTTCGTCGAAGCCGTTCATCTCGGGTTCGATGAGCAGCTCGCGCAGTGCCCGGTGCAGTTCGGGGTTGGTGTGGATGGCATGGGCCAGGCCCCGCATCAGCGCGGAGTCCTTCTCCATCTGGCAGTCGTCGGTCCTCGCCACCATCTCCTGGAAGTCGCCGCGCAGGGAGCCGGTGTCGATCTCGGCGAGATGGGACGGCTTGTTCGCGCGCAGCGCCCGGGCGACCAGCTCGGGCTTGCTCCCCCACTGGCGGTAGAGGGTGGCCTTGCTGGAGTGGGTGCGGGCGGCGACGGCGTCCATGGTGAGGGCGTCGTAGCCGACCTCGCGGAGGAGGTCGAGCACGGCTGCGTACAGCTCGGACTCCCGCTCGGGAGTGAGTCTGCTGCGGGCCATGCGGGACCTCCGGACCGAACGAAACGGTTTCGTACAGTACGAAGATACCCCCGCCCTCAGCGAAACGAAACCGTTTCGTACGTGTCCTGGACCACACGACGGACCCAGGACGCACACCCGTACGAGTTGCCGCACCCCGTCCGCGCGGAAAGCATGAGGAGGTGAGTGACGACGTCGCGTATCTCCGTTTTCCGCACCTCCACGACGACCTGCTGTGCTTCGCCGCCGAGGACGACCTGTGGATCGCCCCGCTCGTCCCCGAGGGCCGGAGCCCCGGCCGGGCCTGGCGCCTCACCGTCGACCGGACGCGGGTCGGCCACCCGCGCTTCTCGCCGGACGGACGGCACATCGCGTACACGAACTGGCGCAGCCTGGACCCCGAGATCCATCTCGTCCCCATAGAGGGCGGCACCGCCCGGCGGCTCACCTACTGGGGCTCCACCGACACCCGGGTCTGCGGCTGGACGCCCCCCGACAAGGACGGCCGCTCCGACATCCTCGCCGTCTCCTCGCACGGACAGCCCTTCTCGTACTACTCCTGGGCCTACACCGTGCCCACCGACGGCTCCCCCGGCCTCCGCCAGCCCTGGGGCCCCGTCTCGGACATCGCCCTCACCGACGACCCCGCCGTCTGCGGAACCGGCACCGAGCGCCGCACCCTCCTCCTCACCGGCAAGCCGCCGCACGAACCGGCCGCCTGGAAGCGGTACCTGGGCGGCGCCACCGGCCGCCTCTGGCTCCACGGCGAACGGCTGCTGCCCGACCTCGGCGGCCACCTCGACTGCGCCATGGTCGTCGACGGCCGGATCGCCTTCCTCTCCGACCACGAGGGCATCGGCAACCTCTACTCCTGCCTGCCCGACGGCACCGACCTGCGCCGCCACACCGACCACGACGACTTCTACGCCCGGCACGCCTCCAGCGACGGACGCCGGGTCGTCTACCAGTGCGCGGGCGAACTGTGGATCGTCGACGCCCTCACCGCCGACTCCCGTCCCCGCAGGCTGGAGGTGCGGCTCGGCGGCCAGCGCGTCGGCCGCCGCCCCTACCAGGTGCCGGCCGCCCACCACGTCGACGCCGTCTCCGTCGACGAGACCGGCCGGGCCTCCGCCGTCTCCGTGCGCGGCAGCCTCTACTGGCTCACCCACCGCGACGGCCCCGCCCGCACCATCGTCGACACCCCCGGCGTCCGCGTCCGGCTCCCCGAGATGCTCGGCAGCGGCGGCCAGGTCGCGTACGTCACCGACGCCGAGGGCGAGGACGCGATCGAGGTCGCCTACCTCCCGCGCGCCAGCGGCGACCGGCCGCCCCGCAGGCTCGCCTCGGGCGAGCTCGGCCGGGTCGAGGAGCTCGTCTCCGACCCCGACGGCGAGCGGCTCGCCCTCGCCTCCCACGACGGCCGGCTCCTCCTCCTGGACGCGACGGAGGAGTCCAACGGCGAGGTCACCGAGCTGATCAGGTCCGTCAACGGACCTGTCCGCGACCTCGCCTTCTCCCCCGACGGCGACTGGCTGACCTGGTCCCACCCGGGCATCGGCCGCTCCCTGCGCTCCATCAAGATGGCCCGGATCTCCGGCCCCGGCGCCCGCACCGTCGTCGACGTCACCAACGGGCGCTTCGAGGACGAGAACCCGGTCTTCACCCGCGACGGCCGCTACCTCGCCTTCCTCTCCTGGCGCGGCTTCGACCCCGTGTACGACGTGCACACCGGCGACCTGTCCTTCCCGCTCGGCTGCCGCCCCTACCTCGTCCCGCTCTCCTCCGCCACGCCCTCCCCCTTCGCGCTCCTCCCCGACGGGCGGCCGGCGGCCGGCGGCCTCGACCCCGCCGACGACGACACCGAGACCGGCGACGGCACGGTCACCGTCGAGATCGAGGGACTCCCCGACCGGGTCACGCCCTTCCCGGTCGCCGCCTCCAAGTACTCGGCGCTGCACCCGGTCAGCGGCGGCGGCCTGGTCTGGCTGCGCTGGCCCATCTCGGGCGCGCTCGGCGAGACCTTCGCCAACCCCGCCGACACCTCCGGCAAGCCCACCCTGGAGCACTTCTCCATCACCAAGGCCCGCAGGAGCGAACTCGCCAAGGACCTCGACTGGTTCGCCGTCAGCGGCGACGGCACCCGGCTCGTCCTCGCCGACGAGGGCGAACTGCGGGCCGTGCCCGCCACCGAGCCCGGGGACGGCGACTCCACCGTCTACCTGGACCTGCGGCGCATCCTGCACGAGATCGACCCCGGCGCCGAATGGCGGCAGGCCTTCGACGAGGCCGGCCGGATCGTCCGCGCCTACTTCTGGGAGCCCGGCATGGGCGGGGTCGACTGGACGGCCGTCCTCGACCAGTACCGTCCCCTCGTCGAACGGGTCGCCTCCCCCGACGAGTTCGCCGACCTGCTCCGCGAGGTGATGGGCGAACTCGGCACCTCGCACGCGTACGTCACCCCCGCCCGCCGCAACGAGGGACCACCGCACTACCAGCGGCCCATGGGCCTCCTCGGGGCCAACCTCGTGCCCCGCGAGGCCGGCTGGACCGTGAAGCGGATCCTGCCCGGCGAGTCCTCCGACTCCAAGGCCCGCTCCCCGCTCGCCGGCACCGGCATCCGCGAGGGCGCCGTCCTCACCCACGTCGACGGCCGGCCCGTCGACCCGGTCACCGGCCCGTACCCGCTGCTCTCCGGCACCGGCGGCACCACCGTCGAGCTCACCTTCGTCCCCGCCGAGGGCGAGGGGCGCGCCCGCCGCGTCGCCGTCGTCCCGCTCATCGACGAACGCCCCCTGCGCTACCAGGACTGGGTCGCCAAGCGCCGTGAGGTCGTCCGCGAGGTCAGCGGCGGCCGCTGCGGCTACCTCCACATCCCCGACATGGGCGGCTCCGGCTGGGCCCAGTTCAACCGCGACCTGCGCATGGAGGTCTCCCGGCCGGCCCTCATCGTCGACGTGCGCGGCAACGCCGGCGGCAACATCAGCGAACTCGTCATCGAGAAGCTGACCCGCCGGATCCTCGGCTGGGACCTCACCCGGAACGCCCAGCCCGTCAGTTACGCCTCCAACGCCCCGCGCGGCCCCGTCGTCGCCCTCGCCGACGAGGCCACCTCGTCCGACGGCGACATGATCACCGCCGCCTTCAAGCTCCTCGGGCTCGGCCCCGTCGTCGGGCAGCGCACGTGGGGCGGGGTCGTCGGCATGACCGGCCGCCACCGGCTCGGCGACGGCACCCAGATCACGGTGCCGATGAACGCGGCCTGGTTCCCCGAGTACGGCTGGTCCCTGGAGAACCACGGCGTCGAACCCGACCTCGCGATCCTCCGCACCCCCCTCGACTGGGCCGAGGGCCGGCACGCCCAGCTCGACGACGCGGTCCACGTCGCCCTCGCCCTCCTGGACGAGACCCCGGCGGCGAGCCCCCCGGGCTACGAGTCCCTCCCGGACCGCTCCCGCCCGAAACTGCCGCCGAGGCCGGAGAACGGCTAGGAGACCGGAGCCAGTTCCAGCTCGTACGCCGTGCCCGGTTCGCCGTCGTCGAGCGTCACCCCGCCCACGGCCCCGAACCCGGCGCGGGCGAGCACGGCGCTCGACGCGTCGTTGCCCAGGGTCACGACGGCGGTGAGCCGGCTCAGCCCGTACTCCTCGACGGCCAGCCGGCACACCTCCCGCACCCCCCGGGTCGCGAGCCCCCGTCCGGTCGCCTTCTCGGCGAGGCGGTAGCCGAGCTCGGCGCTGCCCGCGACGGGGTCCACCTCGACGAGGTTGACCCGACCGACGATCTCCCCGCCCTCGGCGACGAGCACATGGAAGTGGATCTCCCCCGCCTCCTGCGCCTCGATCAGCTCCCGGAGCCTGTCGTCGAACTCCTCGAAGTACGCGTCGCCCCGGTCGGGCACCCGGGCGGCGAAGAATCCCCGGTTCTCCCGCTCGAAGGCGAGCAGGGCGGGGGCGTGATCGGGTCGGAGACGCTCAAGTACGGCCATGGCGATCACCGTACGAAGATCCGCCACCGGACGCGTACAACTTTTCGGCCTGCCGCAGGTCTGAACAGGTGCGGCGCGGAGTGCGCCAGTGTTCAGGAGAAAGAGGAATCCGAACGTGCCCCGTGCTCGCTCGACGCGCCGGTGGCTGGTCGCCGCCGTCTCCACCGTCCTCGCCGTCACCCTCGGCGCGGGCGCCCTCGCCGTCCCGGCGAGCGCCGCCCCCGTGGCAGGGACGGCGGCCGTCACGGCGGACGCCGACGTGGCCCCGTTCGCCTTCCCCAGGGGCCACACGCTGGTCGACGCCGGTGTGAAGGGCTTCCTCACCCAGTCCGCGGACGGCAGCATCAGGCGCTTCGCCTGGTACGGACAGGACTCGGGGTCCGGCTACGACGGCTACTACACCCGTCTGCGGTCGACGCGGACCGACGACTACCTGGTGCTCGTCGGCCACTACCAGGTCACCGTCCGGGACCTGACGACCATGTCGAGCTTCCAGGTCCCCCTCGACGGCACGACGGAGTACATCGGGTCCGCGGCGAACGCCGTGTTCACGACCAGGGGCACGGTGTTGCGCGAGCACACCGCGGAGGGAGGCACGGTGACCGTGACCGGCCTCCCGGCCGGCGCCACGAACTTCGTGCTGCTGCCGGCCACCCCCGGCGAGGCCCGGGTGCACTTCGCCGCGGACGGTCTGGGGAAGTGGGGCACGATCGACCTCGCCACCGGCGCGTTCAAGGAGGTCGTCCTCGCCCCCGAGGTCCCGAAGGACGCCGTCGTCAAGGCCGTCTCCGAGACGCACATCGCCCTGGCGAAGGACACCGACGGCTCCCAGCCGACGATCTTCCTCGTGGACCGCTCCACCGGCGCCGTCCAGAGGATCCCGGTCGAGAGCACCTGGGGCGACCACTTCCAGGTCGGTCTGGTCGGCGGCTGGGTCGTGTACGGCGAAACGGGCGGCCTGTACTACGGCCCGGGACCGCTGTACGCCCTCACCGCCTACAACCCGGTCACCCACGCCAAGGTGAAGCTCCTCGACCACCTCACCTCGACCGCCGCCGCCCCCGACGGCAGCCTGTACGTGCGCGGCGGCAGCCTCACCCAGGGCGAGGGGATGTACCGGATCACGGCGACGGGGAACGACACCCCCGCCGTGACCCTGGTGGCGACCACGGGCGAACCCACCGCCCTGACGATCACCGGCGACGACGTCCCCGCCACGGTCGACCTCGACAAGAACGCGGGCCACACGAAGTTCACCTGGAACCTGTCCCGAACCGGTGCGGAGGTGACGCTCACCGTGCGCCACACCCGGACCGGACAGACCCAGACGCTCTACGACTACCCCCAGTCCAAGGCGAGCACGACCTTCGACTGGCAGGGCGAATACAACGGCGACTACACCTGGAAGCTGACGGCCCGACCGCTCAACGGCCTCGGCCCGACCGCCACCGCGACCGGCGGCTTCAGGGCCGTCCGCACCCCCAAGCCCCACGACTTCGACGACAACGGCGCCCCGGACGTCCTCCTCCGAGACGGCTCCGGTCGGCTGTGGCGCGCGGACACCGCGTACTCCACGCAACTCCAGGCCCGCCCCCGGCAGCAGATCGGCACCGGCTGGCAGATCTACGACCGGATCGAGGCCACCGGCGACCTCGCCGGTTCCACGGTCGGTGACCTCGTCGCCCGGGACACCGCCGGCGTCCTCTGGCTGTACCAGGGCAACGGGCGCGGCGGCTTCGGCACCCGGACGAAGATCGGCGCCGGGTGGAACGCCTACACCCAGCTCGCCGGCGGCAGCGACCTGACCGGCGACGGCCGCGCGGACCTGGTCGCCACCGACAAGGCGGGCGACCTGTACCTGTACAAGGGCACGGGCGGCGCCACCGCACCCTTCGCACCCCGGAAGAAGATCGGCTACGGCTGGGGCACCTACAACCAGCTGACCGCCGTCGGCGACATCGCGGGCGGACCTGCCGGAGACCTGGTCGCCCGGGACGCGGCCGGCGTCCTCTGGCTCTACCTCGGCAAGGGCGACGGCACCTTCGCCGCCCGGACCAGGATCGGCGGCGGCTGGAACACGTACCAGCACCTCGTCGGCGTCGGTGACGCGAACCGGGACGGCCGCCCCGACCTGGTCGGCTTCGGCCCTCAGAGGGAGGACTACCTCTACCGAGGCACCGGCGACTGGGAGGCCCCGTTCCTCGGCCGGGAACTCGCGGGCCTGACCATCGCCATCGGCGGCGGCCCGTACAACAGCATCGCCTGACGCGCGAAGGCGCACCCGGTCTCCCGGGTGCGCCTCCTCCAAGGACGGGACGACGTCAGGCGTCGCGGCCCTGGTCCATGCGCTCCTGGGCCTCCTGGCGGCCCCGGCGGGCCTCCTCCTCGGAGCGGCCGCGCCCCTTGGAGGCGCGCTCGGAAGCCTCGTCCTTCGCCTTGCCGGCGGCCTGCCGCGCCTGCTCCTTGAGCTGCTGCGCCTTGTCCTTGATCTGGTCCTGCATACCCATCGAAGTTCACTCCTAGAAGGGTGAGGGAGGGCCGGGGGCGGGGTGCCCCTCCGGCCTCGACCAGCCTCGCACGAGCGAACATTCCACGCATTTCGATCGTTTACGGAGGGTTACCGCGCGGAGGAGCCCTCCGCGCGCGCCCGCTCGTCGGCCGCGCCGCCCGCGCCCACCAGGCCCTTGGAGACCGAGCTCAGGCGCGGCTCGAAGCGCCGCATCTCCCGCTTCCCCACCGTGGCGATCACGCCCGGCAGATAGCCGCGGACCGACTGCATCCCGCGCAGCCACCACTGCGCGTACACATGGGCCGAGCGCCGCTCGATGCCCGCAACGATCCGGTCCACGGCCGGGCCCAGGGGGTACGTGCGGTTCGAGGGCCACGGCAGCCGCTGCCGCAGCTCCTTCATCACGTCGTCCTGGTCCGCGCCCCGCACCATGTCCGTGTCGGTCCAGGACAGATAGCCGACGCCGACCTTCACGCCCTTGTACGCGACCTCGGCGCGCAGGCTGTGCGCGAAGGCCTCGACGCCCGACTTCGAGGCGCAGTACGCCGTCATCATCGGGGCGGGCGTGATCGCGGCGAGCGAGGCGATCTGGAGGAAGTACCCGCGCGACTCCATGAGGACGGGCAGGAAGGCCCGGCCGGTGACGGCGCCGCCGATGAGGTTGACCTCGATGACCCGCCGCCAGGCGACCGGGTCGGAGTCGACGAACGGACCGCCCGCCGCCACACCGGCGTTGGCGACGACGATGTCGACCTTCCCGAACCGCTCCTTCACCTCCGCCGCGACCCGGGCCATCGCCTCGTGGTCGGTGACGTCGGCGTGCCACCAGTCGGCCTCCGTGTGCAGCCGCCCGGCGACCTCCTTGAGCTGCTCCGGCTCCAGGCCGACGAGCGCGATCTTCGCACCGCGCGCGGAGAGCTTGCGGGCGAGGAGCTCCCCGACTCCGCGGGCCCCGCCGGTGACGACCGCGACCTGCCCTTCCAGGCTCGTCCTGCTCATGCCCCTGCCTCCTCGTTCTCCTTGACTCCCAGGTAAGTGAGGGTCAGTTCGCGGATCTGCGCGGTGACGGCCTCCGGGGCCTCCACCGGTGTCATGTGGCCCATGCCGGCCAGCTCGACGAACCCCGTGCAGTGCGGCAGCGCCTCCGCCATCGCGCGGGAGTGGACGGGCGGGGTGAGCCGGTCGGCGGTGCCGACGAGCACGGCCGCCGGCACCCGGAGCTCCCTCAGTCCCGCTTCGAGGTCGAGCCCCGCCAGGACCTGCGACCAGCCGTACCGGGCGCCGCGCGGGCAGGCGTGCACGATCCGCGCGCAGGCCTCGACCCGTTCCGGCGCCGAACCCGGTCCCATCGTCGCGTACTTCAGGATCCTCTTCGACACGGCGTTGACCGGGCCGAGCGGCGCCTTCGCGCCGAGGACGGCCGCCGTCAGCCGGCTCCGCAGCCCGCCGGGCCCGAGCGGTACGACGGTGGCCTCCGCGGTCAGCCGCGAGGGGCCGGTGGAGCAGAGCAGGACGGCGGCGGCGTGCTGCCGGAAGCCGGGCCGGCCGGCGGCCGCCATGAGCGTCATGCCGCCCATGGAGTGGCCGGCCAGGACGGCCCGCTCGCCGGGACCGAGGGTGGCCGCGAGCACCGCCTCCAGGTCGTCGGCGAGCGCCGTCGTCGAGTAGCCCGAGCCGCCGGTCGCGGCGGGCGCCGGGGACCGGCCGTGGCCGCGCTGGTCGTAGGCGACGACCCGGTGGTCGGCGGCGAGGGACCGTATCTGCTCGGCCCAGAAGGCGATCGAGCAGGTCCAGCCGTGGGACAGGACCACGGCGGGCGCGCCCTCGGGGCCGTACACCTCGACGTGGATCGGGGAGCCGTCGGCGGAGACGGCGGTGAGCGCGCGGGACTCGGGCAGCGGGGTCAGGTGGCGGCTCACTGGGCGGCCTCCTTCTTCTTCGAGGGGCGACGGACGGCGGGCGCGGTCCTGGGGGCGCGGATCACCTCGTACTCGGAGAGGTCGACCTGCCGGGTCTCGCGCCGGAACTCGGCCGTGGTGCCCGGCCACAGGGTGGTGTTGCGGCCGCTGGCGTCGAGGTACCAGCTGTTGCAGCCGCCGGCCTTCCACACGGTCCGCTCCATCCGGGCCTGGACCTTGCGGTTCCAGGCGTTGACGGCGGAGGGGCGGACGGCGAGGGCGGAGCGGCCTCCCAGGACGTTCAGTTGGCGGAGGTAGTCGGCCATGTAGTTCAGCTGGGACTCGATCATGAGGATCATGGAGGAGTTCCCGAGGCCGGTGTTCGGTCCGATGATCATCATGAGGTTGGGGAACCCGCCGGCGGTGGCCCCGCGCAGCACTTGGACGCCGTCCTTCCAGGACTCGGCCAGGGTGTGCCCCTCGGCGCCGACGACGCGCTCGGCGATCGGGATGTCGGTGACGTGGAAGCCCGTGCCGAAGACGATCGCGTCGACCTCGGTCTCGGTGCCGTCGGCGGCGATCACGGTGGAGCCGCGGACCTCGCGCAGCCCGGAGGCGACGACGTCCACGTTGGGCTGGGCGAGCGCGGGGTAGTACGTGTTGGACAGCAGGATGCGCTTGCAGCCGATGCGGTACGAGGGCGTCAGCCTGGCCCGCAGCTCCGGGTCCTTGATGGACCGGGCGATGTTGGCCTTGGCGAGCTTCTCGACCAGGCCCAGCTCGTTCGGGTGCTTGGTGAAGGCGCCGACCTGGAGCTCGCGGATGCCCCAGAGGATGCCCCGGCGCAGGGTCGCCGTGGCGGGGAGCGCCCGGTGCAGCCGGCGCTCGAAGCCGCTGATCGCGCGGTCCATGCGGGGCATGACCCACGGGGGCGTGCGCTGGAAGAGCGTGAGCCTGCCGACCTCGCGCTGGATCTCGGGCACGATCTGGATGGCGGAGGCGCCGGTGCCGACCATGGCGACGCGCTTGCCGCGGAGGTCGTAGTCGTGGTCCCAGCGAGCCGAGTGGAAGACCTTGCCGGGGAAGTCGGCGAGGCCCGGGATGTCGGGGATCTTCGGGTCGGAGAGCGGTCCGCCGGCGGAGACGAGGACCTCGGCGCTGAAGGTGCCGCCGCTGGTCTCGATCTCCCAGCGCAGCGCCTCCGCGTCCCACCGCGCCTTCAGCATCTCGTGGTTCAGGCGCAGGTGCGGGCGGATCCCGAAGGTGTCGGTGACGTGCTCCAGGTAGGCGCGGATGTGGCGCTGCCCGGAGAAGGTCCTGGGCCAGTCCGGGTTGGGCGCGAAGGAGAAGGAGTAGAGGTGGGAGGGGACGTCACAGGCGCAGCCGGGGTAGCTGTTGTCGCGCCAGGCGCCGCCCACGGAGTCGGCCCGCTCCAGGACGACGAAGTCGGTGATCCCCTCGCGGCGCAGCCGGACGGCGGCCCCGATGCCGCCGAACCCCGCTCCGATCACCGCCACCCTGACGTGCTCGTGCTTCGCCATGCCGCCTCCCGTGCGCCCGGCCAAGATTCCGCCAGCAATCACTGGCACGGTTGGACTGTAGAGCAGCTCCATACCGAGCGGTAGGGGTACGACGAGGGAAAGTTACCGGCGGTACAACATAGGCTTGCGGCTGTGGCAGAAGGATCACGTCCCGAGACGGGCGCACGGCACGACCCGCGCGAGGCGACGAGCGGCGGCGCGGGTGACGGCGCGCCCGCGCCCCGCGAGTACCGCATGGACGAACTCGCCGCCGCCGCCGGCATCACCGTGCGGACCCTGCGCTTCTACCGCGAGCGCGGACTGATCCCGCCGCCCCGCCGCGAGGGCCGGATCGCCTGGTACGACGACAACCACCTGGCCCGGCTGCGCACCATCGCCGCCCTCCTGGAGCGCGGCCACACCCTCAACGGCATCGCCGACCTCACCACCGCCTTCGAGAGCGGCCGGGGCGTCCGCGAGGTCCTCGCCCTGCCCGCCCCCTCCGAGGAGGAGCCGGTCCGCCTCACCCCCGAGGAGCTCGCCGACCACTTCGCCGGGGAGGTCACCGCCGAGAACCTCGCCGCCGCGCTCGACCTCGGCTACCTCGTCACCGACGGCGAGGAGATCATCCACATCAGCCGCCGGCTGCTCGACGTCTCCGCCGCCCTGGTCCGGGAGGGCGTCCCGCTCGCCGAGGTCCTCAAGGCGGGCGCCCGCGTCCGCGAGCACGCCGACGCCCTCGCCGGACTCTTCACCGAGCTCCTGCGCGCCCACACGTCCGAGGACGACCTCAGCAGGCTGCGCCCGCTCGCCAAGAGCGTGGTGGAGGCCGAGCTGTCGATGGCGCTCGACCGACGGCTGCGCGAGACTCCCTGACCCACCCGAGAGGGACCCCCGCCCCAACCGGGAACGGCGCCGGCCCACCCGGGAACGGCACCCGGCCCACCGGGGAACGGCCTCATGATCGCCTGACAGGTTCTTCAACAGTTCTTCATGACCTCCGCCCTACGGTCGGTCCACCCGCCGCACCCGCGGACGGGCCCGACCGGAGGAACGGGAGAACCGATGAGGACGAACCGGGTGCTGCTGGCCGCCGCGGCGGCGGTCACGGCGTTCGCGCTGACCGGCTGCGGCGGGGACGGGGGCGACGAGACCGGGAAGATCCCGACGGCCGGCGACGGCACCTCTTCCGCCGGCACGGGCAAGGGCACGGCCGGCGGAGGGAACGGCAAGGACGAGGTCGCCGTCTACATCGAGGGCGTGCGCGCCTATGTGAAGTGCCTGCGCGAGAACGGCATCGACGCCCCGGACCCCGACGCGAACGGCCAGGTCGAGCTGGGCGACGCCGGGGCCCTCAAGAAGAACCCGACCTTCGTCAAGGCCCAGCAGAAGTGCTCCTCGCTCCACCCGCCGGTCCCCGCCGAGATCGAGCGCAGGCTCGCCCCCAAGCTCACCCCGGAGCAGATCAAGAAGCAGTTCGAGTACGCCGACTGCATGCAGAAGAACGGCGCCCCCGACTTCCCCGACCCCGAGCCCGACGGCAACGTGTACGGGGACGTCCAGTGGGACTCCAGCACGGCGGCCGCCAAGAGGGCCGCCCGCACCTGCGCGCCGATCATCGGCAACCCCGTCGAGCAGGGCCCGGGCAAGGGCTGAGCGATGAGCGGGATGTTCACGGACAGGGACGAGGCCGGGGCCGGAGGCGCGGAGGTGGAGCCGGAGCAGGAGGGGACGGCTCCCCCGCGCGCCCCGGGCCGGCGGCGGAGCCGTACCGTCCTCGTCGCCGCCGCCGTCGCCGTGGTCGCGGCGATCGCCGTGGTCGGCGCGCTCGGCCTCGGCGGCGGTGGGGGCGAAGGCCCCGCCGCCCC
Source organism: Streptomyces sp. NK15101 (assembly GCF_020400725.1). GTDB lineage: Bacteria > Actinomycetota > Actinomycetes > Streptomycetales > Streptomycetaceae > Streptomyces. The sequence continues at coordinate 26,061 of NZ_JAINVG010000048.1, forward strand.
GCCGAGGGCGGGCTCCACGGTCGCGGTCGCGAAGGAGACCCTCGTCGAACGGACTACGGTGGAAGGCCAGTTGGGGTACGGGACGGAGATACCGCTGCCGGCCAAGGCGTCCGGCACCGTCACCTGGCTCCCGGAGGCGGGCACGGTCGCCGAGCGCGGGGACACCCTGCTGCGCGTGGACGACCGGCCGGTGGTCCTGCTCTACGGCGCCCTGCCGATGTACCGCGAGCTGGGCATGACGACCGGGACCGCCACCCCGGACACCGGGACCTCGACTCCCCCGGCGCCGGGAGGCGCCGGGGGCAAGGGCGACGGCACGAAGGGCGGTACGGACGGCGGCACGGGCACGGGCACGGAGGGCGGCACGGGCACGGAGGGCGGCACGGGCACGGGCACGGCCCAGCCCCCCGCGCCCCCGCCCCCCGCGCCCCCGCAGCCCCTCCGCGGCATGGACGTCCTCCAGTTCGAGTCCAACCTCGCCGCGCTCGGCTACACCGGCTTCACCGTCGACGAGAAGTTCACCTCCGGCACCGAACGGGCCGTCAAGCGCTGGCAGAAGGCCCTGGGCCTGCCCGAGACCGGCCGGGTCGGCCTCGGGGACGTCGTGTACGCCTCCGGCCGGATCCGGCTCGGCCAGGCGAGCGTCCGGCTGGGCGCGGCGGCCGGCGAGAACGTCCTCGGATACACGGGAACCTCCCGCAAGGTGGTCGTCAACGCCTCGGCGCAGGAGGCCTCCTGGGCCGTGCGCGGCACCGAGGTCACGGTCGGCCTGCCCGACGGCACCCCCGTGAAGGGCGAGGTCGCCTCGGTCGGCAAGCAGGCGACCGCGCCCGGGGGCGAGGGCGGGGCCGGCGGCGCGGCGCCCACGATCCCGGTCACGATCACCATCGCCGACCAGCGTTCCCTGGGCCGCCTGGAGAGCGGCCCGGTCTCCGTCGAGTACGTGGGCAGGAAGCGCGAGAACGTCCTGACCGTCCCGGTGGCCGCCCTGGTGGCGCTCGCCGAGGGCGGACACGGCCTGGAGACCGAGGACGGCCGGTTCGTCACCGCCCGCACGGGCCTCTTCGCCGAGGGCAAGGTGGAGGTCAGCGGCCCGGCGCTGCGCGCGGGCCTGAAGGTGAGGATCCCGCAGTGAGCACGGGCACGGCCACCGACGCCGTGGTGGAGTTCCGGGCGGTCTCGAAGACGTACCCCGGCGGCGTGACCGCGGTCCGGGACGTGAGCCTGCGCGTCCGGCGGGGCGAACTCGTCGCGATCGTGGGCCCGTCGGGCTCCGGCAAGTCCAGCATGCTGAACCTGATGGGCAGCCTGGACCGGCCTTCGGCGGGGCACGTCCTGGTCGACGGTCACGACGTGGCGGAGCTGACGGACCGGGAGGTGTCGGCGCTGCGGGCCACCCGGATCGGCTTCGTCTTCCAGCAGTTCCACCTGGCGGTCGGCGTCCCGGTCCTGGACTCGGTCGCGGACGGCCTGCTGTACGCCGGGGTCCCGCTGCGGCGCCGCCGGGCGCGGGCGGCGGCGGCGCTCACCCGGGTCGGGCTCGGTCACCGCGTCCACCACCTGCCGCACCAGCTCTCCGGCGGCGAGCGTCAACGGGTCGCCGTGGCACGGGCGGTGGTCGGCGGGCCGGCGGTGCTGCTGGCGGACGAGCCGACGGGAAACCTGGACTCCGCGTCGGGGGCGGCCGTCCTGTCGCTCCTGCGGGAGCTGCACGCCTCGGGCACGACCGTCGTCGTCATCACCCACGACCGGGAGATCGCGGCCGCCCTCCCCCGCCGCATCGAGATGCGCGACGGCCGGGTGGTGGCGGACCACTCCACGGAACCCGCGATCGGAGCGCACGGATGATCCCCGCCCCCCGAGGGAGAAGGAGCACGCGGAACGAGCGGGACGCGCTCCGCCCGGCCCGGCTGCGGCCCGCCGACGTCGTCCGGCTCGGCGGCACCGGCCTGCGCACCCGCCCGCTGCGGGTGTTCCTCTCCGCGCTCGGCATCGCGATCGGCGTGGCCGCCATGATCGCCGTGGTCGGCATCTCCGGCTCGGGCCAGGCGGAGGTGGACCGCCGGCTCGACGCGCTCGGCACCAACCTGCTGCGGGTCGCGCCCGGAGCCACCCTGGGCGGGGGGAAGACGAAGCTCCCGGCCGAGGCGGTGCGGATGATCGACCGCATCCCGCCGGTGCGCGAGGTCGCCGCCACCGGCGCGACCGAAGCGAAGATCTACCGCAACGAACGGATCGCGGTCGGCCGCACCGGCTCCCTCGCCGTCCTGGCGGCTGACGACGGCCTCCTCCCGGCCGTCGGCGGCCGGGTGCGGCGGGGCCGCTGGCTGGACGCGGCGACCGAGCGCTATCCGGCGGTCGTGCTCGGCGCGACGGCGGCCCAGCGGCTCGACGTGTACACCCCGGGCACCCGGGTCTGGATCGGCGGCCGCTGGTTCTCCCTGGTCGGCGTCCTCGATCCCGTACCGCTCGCCCCGGAGCTGGACGCCGCGGCGCTCGTCGGCTGGCCGGCGGCCCGGACGTACCTGCGGTTCGACGGCCATCCCTCGACCGTGTACGTCCGCACCGAGGACAGCGCCGTCGCGGCGGTACGGGGGGTGCTGGCGGCGACGGCGAACCCGGCGAAGCCCGGGGAGGTGCAGGTCTCGCGCCCGTCGGACGCGCTGGCGGCCCGCGAGGCGACCGAGTCGGCGCTGACCGGGCTGCTGCTCGGCCTCGGCGGGGTCGCGCTCCTGGTGGGCGGGGTCGGCGTCGGCAACACGATGGTGATCTCCGTGCTCGAACGGCGCCCGGAGATCGGGCTGCGCCGGGCCCTCGGCGCGACCCGGGGCCAGATCCGCACCCAGTTCGTCACGGAGTCCCTGCTCCTGTCGGTGATCGGCGGGTTCGGCGGGACCGTCCTCGGGACGGTGATCACCGCCGCGTACGCGCTGAGCCGGGGGTGGCCGACGGTCGTCCCGGTGTGGGCGACGGCGGCCGGGGTGGGGGCGACGCTGGTGATCGGGATGCTCGCCGGGCTCTATCCGGCGGTCCGGGCGAGCCGTCTGGAACCGACGGTGGCCCTGGCCGGCACCTGACGCACGCACCCCCCGGGAAGCGGCCAACCTGGTCCGGGCACCGTCCCGGGCCGGACTGGCCGCTTCCCGGTGCTGCCCGGTCCGCCGGAACCGGGAAATCCGGCGGACCGGAAGTACGTCGCCCCGCTCTCCGTTCCCCGTCACGGCTCCGGAATCCGGGCGACCGGAGGAATCCGGCGTGTCACGGCGGCGCGCGCAACAGTCCGGAAACAATTCCCCGGCCCCACCGGAAAAGCATCGCCGAAAAGCAGCCGTCGCCGCGGCCGCCCATTGAACGAATTCTCTCCGTCGGGCAATTCTTTCTCCGCACTCGAACGAACCGGCCCGCCCGGCGCAGCGCCGGGCGGGAACGACCAAGAGTTCAGGAGAGATTGATGCGTCTTCGGACGAAACTCGCCGCGGTGGCCGTCGGTGCCGTCGCGGCCACCGGCGGCCTTGTCCTGCCGACCACGGCGGCGGTGGCCGCACCGGAAGGTGCGGCCGCCTGCTACAGCCCCGGCTGGTCGAACAAGGACGGCCGTGCCGGCAGCACGAACACGAACTACGTGAACATCCGCACCGGCCCGACGACCGAGTGCGTCTCGCTCGGCCAGGCGCAGGCGAGCCACAGCCTCACCCTGCACTGCTGGGTGTCCGGCCAGGACGGCACGTGGTCGCACGTCCGGGACAACAGCACCGGCGTCTCGGGCTGGATCAAGGACAGCCTGCTGAACGGTTACGGGTCCAACGTTCCCTGCTGATCCCGCGTCCCGCTGCCGGCCCCGCCCCGCGGGGCCGGCAGCACCACCGTGAACACGGAGCCCACGCCCACCTCGGACGTCACCTCGACGGCCCCGTGATGGTCCGCCACGATCTGCCGGGCGATCGAGAGCCCGAGCCCGCTGCCGCCGGTGGCCCGGCCGCGCGACGCGTCGGCCCGCCAGAAGCGGTCGAAGAGGCGGGGCAGGTCGGCGGCCGGGATGCCGCTGCCGGTGTCCCTGACCGCGATCCGCACCATCTCGTCCCGCTCCTCCAGTTCGAGCCGCACCCCGCCCCCCGGGGCCGTGTGCCGCACCGCGTTGTCGACGAGGTTCCCCAGGGCCTGGCGCAGCCGGTCCGGGTCCCCGTGCAGCCGTACGGTGCCGGGTCCGGCGCCCATGACCTCCAGGGCGACCCCGGCCGCCGCGGCCCGGGCGCTGTGCGCGGTCCGGCAGGCCTCGACCAGTTCGCGGGCGTCCAGCGACCTGCGGTGGTACGTGAGCGCGCCGGCCTCCGCGAGGGCCAGGTCCTGGAGGTCGTCCACGATCCGCTGCTGGAGCAGCACCTCCTCGTGGAGCGAGTCGAGCAGTTCGGCGTCGGCCTCCAGGACCCCGTCCTGGAGGGCCTCCAGGTAGCCGCGCAGGTTGGCGAGCGGGGTGCGCAGCTCGTGGGCGATGTCCCCGACGAGCCGGCGCTGCCGCTCCTCGCTGTCCTGGAGGGAGTCGGCCATCCGGTTGAAGGACCGGCCGAGCTCCCCGATCTCGTCCTTGCCGGAGGCGGGCACCCTGCGCCCCAGGTCGCCCTCGCCGAGCCCCCGGGAGGCTGCCGTGAGGGCGCGCACGGGGCGCAGCACGGCCCGGCTGAGGAGCAGCGCGCAGGCGAGCGCGGCGGCGGCGACCCCGGCGGCGACGAGCGCGGTCGGGCCGACGGCCAGGGTCTGCCCGGCGTCGTCGACGGCGCCGAGGCGGACGGTGAGCGGCTGGGGGCCGACGGCGGCGGTGCGCTCGGTGAAGACCCGCTGGAGGCAACGGTGCAGCGCGGGGGGCTGGGTGGCGCGGCACACGGCGGTGGCGGCGTAGTTCTCCCTCTCCACGGCGTTCGACACGCTCCCGGCGCGGGCGCAGGAGGCCGAACCGGCGGGGGCTCCGGGCGCCTTGCCGCCGTCCCCGAGGACGGGCACGCCGTACTTGCCGGGCCGGACGGTGACGGTGTGCCCGGCGCGGGTGAGGCAGGCGGCGTACGTCACGCCCGCCGCGTACTCGTGGATCATGGTGCCGGTGACCTTGGCGAGCGAGCCGGGGTCGAAGCTCTCGGGCAGGTCCAGCCGGGGCCGGGGGTCGACGAGCAGCGGGGGCGCGGTGCCGCCGGGGCGCGGGTCGCGGCCGAGGAGCGCGTCGGAGTCGGCGATCTGGCCCTGGCTGCCGGTGCCGATGCGGATGCGCTGTCCGGTCTCCCGGCTGAGGCCGCGGACCGTGGCGGCGACCCCGTCCCAGGTGCCGTGGGTCGAGCCGTAGGCGTGGAGTTCGCCGGTGATCCGGGCGACGGACTGGCGGTCGGCGGCGGCGGACTCGCGGAGCTGGCCGGTGACCTGCCGCAGGGTCAGCCAGGCGGTGGCGGCGGTGGCGGCCACGGCGACGAGGAGGACGAGCGCGAAGACCCGCAGCCTGAAGCTCACCGCCCGGCCCCCTCCGAGAGCCGGTAGCCCCGCCCGTACACGGTCTCCAGGTGCCGGGGCCGGGCCGGATCGGCCTCCATCTTCAGCCGGAGGTTGCGGACGTGGACGTCGACCGTGCGCTCCAGGACGTCGCTGTCGAAGCCGAAGACCCGCTCGATGATCTGCGCCCGGGTGAAGACCCGGCCCGGCTCGCGGGCGAGGACCTCCAGGAGGGAGAACTCCTTCGAGGTGAGGGCCACCGGCCGGCCGGCGACCCGGACCTCGAAGCGGGCGGTGTCGAGCTCGACCGCGCCGACGCGCAGCAGCTCGTCCCGGGCGGCGGCGCCGGTCGCCCGGGACCGGCGGAGCAGGGCGCGGACCCGGGCGGTGAGCTCGCGCGGGCTGTACGGCTTGGTGAGGTAGTCGTCGGCGCCGAGGTCCAGGCCGAGGAGCATGTCCTCCTCGGTGCTGCGGGCGGTGAGCAGCAGGATCGGGACGTCGGATCCCTCGGAGCGCAGAATGCGGCACACGTCGAGGCCGTCGACGAAAGGCAGCATCACGTCGAGAACGACGAGATCCGGCCGTACGGAACGCACCCGTTCCAATGCGGAACGCCCATCGGCGACGACCTGGACGGCATTTCCCTCCCGCTCCAGATAGATCCGAATCAGCCGTGACTGCTTTTCGTCGTCCTCGGCGACGAGAATGCGCGCGTTCACCAAATCCCCCCACCCGGATCCGTCAATTCACAGCACGGTACCGCGCGGGACCGGTGGACCGGCCTACAAGTCGTAGACGGCGGTCACGGGGGCGTGGTCGCTCCAGGGTCCTCGTGGGCGGAGACCGGCGATCTGATAGTCGACCCATGGCGCGATCGACTTGGAGATGCAGTTAGCCCAAGGAGGGAACAATCCATATGATTAATATTAATAACGCTCATTCAGGGTTACGGGCACTCATCGCGGTACGACTGAGCGTCAGATCCGACGAATCGACGTCGCCCAAACGCCAGCGGGAAGCCTGCGAGGCGGAGGCCAAGCACCTTGGAGCCGAGGTCGTCGGCCACGCGGAGGACCTGGATGTCTCCGCCACCCGGACCACTCCGTTCGAACGGCCGGAACTGGGCGACTGGCTTGCCGGGCCCGACGACTTCGACGTGATCGTCTGGTGGCGGCTCGACCGCGCCGTCCGCTCCATGGGAGACATGGCCGAACTGACCCGCTGGGCCAAGCGCCACGGCAAACGTCTGGTCTTCGCGGAGGGCCCGGGAGGCAGTTCCCTGGAACTGGACATGACCTCGATCATGTCCGAATTGATCACCATGCTTCTGGCCTTCGCCGCGCAGATGGAAGAGCAGGCCATCAAGGAGCGCATCACGAGCGCCAACGCGGCGCTGCGGGCGATGGGGCGGTACTCCGGAGGGCTCCCGCCGTACGGATACACACCCGTGCAGCGTCCAGCCGGCGAGGGATGGACCCTGGCCCAAGACCCGCAGCGCGTCGAAGCCGTCGAAACGATGATCCGGATGCTGTTGGACGGCAACGCTCCGAACGCCATCGCGCTCCACCTGAACAGCGAAGGCATCCTGACACCCCGCGACTGGAACGACGTCCGGCAAGGGCGAACCCCGAAGGGGCGCAAGTGGGTCGGCCAGACCGTCAAACGCGTGCTCCTGTCCCCGTCGCTCCTCGGCCACCAGATCCACGCGGGCTCCGTCGTACGGGACGGCAACGGCCTGCCGGTGAGCATCACCCCCGGCCCGATCCTGACGCGAGACCGGTTCGAGCAGATCAAGAACGCGCTGGGTGAACGCCCCAAGGGGGCCGCAGGAAACCGCAAGGACACCGGCGCACTCCTGCTCGGCGTTCTGCACTGCGCCTCCTGCAAGGGCCGCATGTACCGGGTACCCGCACACGACTACTCGGTCTACGTCTGCCGGGCCCGCACCAAAGGACTCCTCTGCGATGCCCCCGCAGCCGTCAAGACCGACTGGGTGGAGGAGTACACAGAGCGAGAGTTCCTGAAGGAGCGGGGAGGGTTCCCCGTACTGGAACGGGTGACATACCCGGGTTACGACCCCCGTCCCGAACTGGAGGAGATCACCACTGAACTCCGCGAGCTGTACGCCGTCCGCAACTCACGACGATCGCGTGTCGGCCTCGCCATCTGGCAGGAGCAGGTGGACGCACTGGAGGGCCGCGCCGAGGTCCTGGAAGCGACTCCGGTGCAGAAGGAACGCACAGAGCTGGTTTCCACGGGCAAGACCTACGCCGATCACTGGAGGGTCGGCGACTCCAGGGAACGACGGTCCATGCTGCTCGACACGGGAACCCGCCTGGAGTGCGCGAAGGGCCGGCGAGGGGGACGCCCCGCGGACATGAAGCGCCGCGCGCTGGAACGCTTGTCGATCAACTTTCCCCGGCCGGGAGAACAGCAACGACAGACGGCGTGAGTGCCGCTCACAGCGACAGGGCGATGACGCTGCCGGTGGCGGATGCACCCTCGTCCTCACGGGCAAGGCGAGCGGCAGGAGCACGGACCGCCCGGAGTCGTCGGCAGCCCTGGCCCTCGCGTAAACGCCGGAAGCGCCCCGCCCCAGCCCTGGGGCCCAGAACGGGCCGAGGGTGGGGCCTTCCGGGTCCCGCCCGGCAGCCTGAAGCGCGCTCAACGCCCCGCATGCGGCTCGCCCTGCGGCGGACAGGACAGACGGACGGGACTTCCGGCAGCCGCTCCCTACAGGTCGAACACGGCCGTCACCGGCGCGTGATCACTCCACCGCTCCGCATGGCTCGCCGCCCGCTCCACGTACGCCTTCACGCACCGCTCGGCCAGGCGCGGCGTACCGACGATCAGATCGATCCTCCAACCGGTGTCGTTGTCGAAGGCGCGCCCGCGGTAGGACCACCAGGAGTAGGGCCCCTCCTGGTCGGGGTGGAGCGCCCGCACGACGTCCACGTACCCTCCGTCGCCCTCGTCGAGCACCCGGGAGAGCCACTCTCGCTCCTCGGGCAGGAACCCGGCGTTCTTCTTGTTGGCCTTCCAGTTCTTGAGGTCGGCCTCACGGTGGGCGATGTTCCAGTCGCCGCAGACGACGACCTCGCGCCCGTCGGCGGCGGCGCGGGTCCTGAGCTCCTTCAGGTACGGCAGGAACTCGCTCATGAACCGGTACTTCTCGTCCTGACGCTCGGTGCCGACCTCGCCGGAGGGCAGGTAGAGGCTGGCGACGGTCACGCCGGGCAGGTCGGCCTCGACGTACCGGCCGCTGGAGTCGAACTCGGCGGAGCCGAAGCCGATCCGCACGGCGTCGGGCTCGCGGCGCGTGTAGAGGGAGACGCCGGCGCGGCCCTTGGCCGCGGCGGGGGCGTGGACGGTGAACCAGCCCTCGGGGCTTCCCACGCCCTCGGGCAGCTGCGCCTCCTCGGCGCGCACCTCCTGGAGGCAGACGGCGTCGGCGGAGGTGCCGGCCAGCCACTCGACGAAGCCCTTCTTGGCGGCGGCGCGGAGGCCATTGACATTCACGCTGGTCACAGTGAGCATCCCGGGAGAATACCGACACCCGGCCGCCGCATACATGTACGATTCATCGTATGAACATCCAGCCCACGCCCTATGACCATCCCGACGCCGTCAAGCTCAACGACGCGGTCCAGGCCGAGTACGCCGTCCGCTACGGCGACGAGGGCGACGCCACACCGCTGGACGCCGGCATGTTCGTCCCGCCCCGCGGCCTCTACCTCCTCGCGTACGACCCCGAGGGCCTGCCGGTGGCCACGGGCGGCTGGCGCACCCAGGACGAGAACGGCGAGGGCTACGCTGACGGCGACGCCGAGCTCAAGCGCATGTACGTGATACCCGAGGCCCGCGGCCTGGGCCTGGCCCGCCGCATCCTCGCGGCCCTCGAAGCCGACGCCCGCGCCGCCGGCCGCACCCGCATGGTCCTGGAGACGGGCACCGCCCAGCCGGAGGCCATCGCCCTCTACACCTCCAGCGGCTACGAGCCCTGCGCCAGGTTCGGCCACTACCGCGACCACCCGAACAGCCGCTGCTTCGCGAAGCCCCTGGTCTGAGGCCCATCTCCCCGCACCCCGGCGGAAATTCGCGCGGCCTATGCCGTGTCCGTGCGATAGAACACGTGGAGCCGCGAAGGTCCGGACCGCAGACGGCCGGGCGGACGGCGACACCTCGTACACATCCCTGGGGGGACCACATGTTCAGAGCACGGGCGGCACTGGCCGCCGTGGGCGCCGCCGCGTTCCTGGCGGCGGGTGTTCCGGCGGCGCATGCCGTGGAGGGCCAGGCTCCCACCGTCCGATGGGCGTCGAGCGTCTCGGAGGACCTCGGCACGCTTCAGGTCTCGATCGGCTCCGACAGCGCCGTGACGGACATCAGGGCGCACATCGTGTCCACGGTCACCCAGCAGGAGGTGGCCGTTGTGGAGCACGACGCCTTCGTGCTCGCCTCCGGCGCCACGGACGACGGCGTGTGGCGCACCGCACGACCGCTGTCCCTGCCCGCCTGGGGCAGTTACTCCGTGCGCGTCGAGGCCACGGACGCCGACGGCGACCGCACCACCGAGGACTCCGCGGGCACCCTGGCCTACTACGTCCAGGCGGTGTTCGAGGACGTGCGGACGGACCGCGCCGAGGTCGGCACCGACGACCGCCAGGTGCGCGTGGACGGCGTCCTGAAGGGGCGCCGTCCGGACACGCGGGAGCTCGAGCCGCTGGCGGACCACCCGGTGGACATCGACGTGGACTACTGGACCGAGGCCACTCCCCGCACCGACGCGGAGGGACGTTTCTCCAGCACGGTCACCGTGAACTACGCCACACAGATCCAGGCCGTCTTCCGGCACGCGGCCGAGCACCCCTACGTGCTGTACGGCGAGTCCTCCGCGATGCCCGTCGGCATCCGGCAGGTGGCCACCCGCTGGGTCGTCCAGAGCCCGGCGGACGGCCTGACGATCGACCTGGGGCAGTCGGTCACCCTCACGGCGACGCTGGAACGCGAGACCCCGCAGGGCTGGGCGCCGTTCGCGGGCCAGAGCGGCGGGATCCTCTTCGAGCCCTCGGCCGGCGGGCAGTCGGACGGCGTCGGCGGCTTCACCACGGGCGAGGACGGCCGGATCACGCTCACCTACACGCCGCGCGAGGCCGGCACCTTCCTGCTGACCACGCGCAGCGAAGACCCGTTCGTCGCCCCCGCCCAGACCAGCAGCCCCCAGGTCACCGTGCTGCGCTCCTCGGTCTTCACCCGTTTCTCCGCGATCCGCACGGAGGACCGCGGCGTGCGGGTCGAGGGCGGGATGGACTTCCCCGACGGCTGGACGCCGGGCACCGTGGCGGTGCGCGTCCAGTACTCCCGTGACGGCGGGACCTGGACGGACGTGACCACCGTCGAGGCCTACTGGTCGGGCCGGGACCACGGCTTCTCGGCCGACGTCGCCGACGCGAAGCCCGGCTGGTTCCGCGCCCGGTTCGACGCCACCGGCCCCTTCCGCGCGGCCACCTCGGACGCCGTGAAGCCCGCCCGCTGACGGACCCCCGGCTTCCGGGCCACCCGCCCGGAAGCCGGGGCCGCCCGCCCGGAAGCCGGGGCCGCCCGCCCGGAAGCCGGGGCCGCCCGGAAACGCGAGATCCCGCCCGGTCTTTCGACCGGGCGGGATCTCTTTGTCTGTGGACCTGTGGGGATTTGAACCCCAGACCCCCTCGATGCGAACGAGGTGCGCTACCAGACTGCGCCACAGGCCCTTGCGACGTGTGAAACATTAGCATCCCGATCGGGAAGAACAAAAATCGCTTCCGTCCCAGGTCAGCCGGGGGCCGTCGCGGACCCCCGGCCGGGGGTCATTCGTTGGCCGCCCGCGGACGGTCCTCGTCCGCGTACTGGTCGAAGAGCGGGGTGCGGCCGTGGTCGCGGCCGCGGCGGGGCTGACCGGTGCGCTGGCGGGGCGCCGGGGGCGGGGTGGGGGCCGGGTCGGCCGCCGTGGAGGAGCGGGCCGCGCTCCAGGTCTCCGGGTCCGTGATGTCGATGCCGCTCGTGGCGCGCGGGGCGACCGGGGCGGTGACGTAGGTGGGGAGCGGCACCGGGACCGGGTCCCAGCTGTCGCCGCGGGCCGGCCCGCGCTCGCGCTGCTGGTCCACCCACTCCGCGTGGTCGGTCTGTTCGACCAGGGCGCGCCGGTCCGCCTCCTGCGGGGAGACCGCCGGGGCCACCGGGGCCGGGTCGGCCTCCGGCTCCGGGGTGGGGACCGGGCGGCGGCTCTCGCGCAGCCGGGCGGCGGCCGCCTCGGCGCGGCGCCGGTCCATCACGTACACGAAGCGCCGCCGCTCCTGGATCCGCAGGTGCACGATGTACGCGCTGAGGAGCAGCGCCGGGACCGCCGGGGCCCACAGGAAGGCGACGCCGCCGACGGCCGCGACGACCGCGCCGAGGGTGAAGCCGGCGAAGAGGAGCGTGGTGGTCCGGCGGCGCCGGGCGAGGACCTTGCCCCGGCGGGCGCGCTCGGCGGCGCCGGGGGCGGGCCGGGCCGGCGCGGGGCCGGGTGCCGGCTCCGGGCCGGGTTCCGGGAGCTCCAGGCGCGCTTCCGTCCTGGCCGCGGGCGCGGAGAAGGCCCGGACGTCGACCGAGCTCAGATGCTCGGTCTCCGCGTCCGGGTCCACGTCGGGCGTCGGTCCCTCCGCCGTACGGTCCCGCTCCCTGAGCTCCTTGGCGTACCGGCGCTCCATGCCCGCCCGTCCGGAAAGCAGCCGGATGGCGGTGCTGAAGCGTTCCGTCGGACGGGCTTCGTTCAGCTCGTCCTGCCTGCGGAGCCACATCGGCACCAAGTAGGCGGCCCAGGCCCCGACGATGACTGCGTAGATGAGGCCGCTGCTGCTCACGTCTCACACGGTAGAGGGGTTCCGTAACACGCATCGGCCAATTGGCCCGGTGTGTCGCACGATCTGGCTGATATCACTGAACTTTTTTGTGATTCTTCAGATCGATTGACCGCCAACTGGCGATTAAATTCGAACACTTATTGCATTCTCGCGTGATGCCAGCGTCTCAGGAGCCCTTCCGGCACCTCCTCCGCCGTCAGCGCGAAGACCAGATGATCCCGCCACGCGCCGTCGATGTGGAGATACCGGGGCCGCAGGCCCTCCTCGCGGAAACCGAGCTTCTCCACCACCCGGCGCGAGGGCCCGTTCTCCGGACGGATGCACACCTCCATGCGGTGCAGGCCCACCACGCGGAAGCAGTGGTCGACGGCGAGCGCGACCGCCGTCGGCATCACCCCGCGCCCGGCCACCTCCCTGTCCACCCAGTACCCCACGTGCCCCGAGCACATCGAGCCCCAGGTGATCCCCGCCACCGTCAACTGGCCGACGAGCCGCCCCCGGTACTCGATCACGAACGGCAGCATCCGGCCTGCGTTCGCCTCCGACCGCAGGTGGCGCACCATCTGACGGTACGTGGGCCGCTGCGCGACCGGAGCGCCCGGAAGCGCCGGCGGAACCGTCGCCTCCCAGGGCCGCAGCCACTCGCGGTTGCGCCGGTTCACCTCGCGCCAGGCCGCCTGGTCGCGCATCTTTATCGGTCGGAGCAGCACCTCGCCGTCGACGAGGACCACCGGCCAGGACGGGATCACGACGTTCTCGGGTGGTCGCCGCCGCGGATCTGGTCGACGGCATGGCGCAGGAGCGGCTCCAGGACGGCGAGCCCGTCGCGCACCCCGCCCGGGGATCCCGGCAGGTTCACGATCAGCGTGCCGCCCGCGACCCCGGCCAGACCGCGCGAGAGCGCCGCCGTCGGGACCTTGTCGCGGCCGTGGGCGCGGATCGCCTCCGGGATGCCCGGGATCTCCCGCTCCAGGACCCGGCGGGTCGCCTCGGGGGTCTCGTCGGTGGGCGAGATGCCCGTGCCGCCGGTGGTGACGATCAGGTCGTACCCGGCGGCGACCCCCGCCCGCAGGGCGGCCTCCACGGGCGCCCCGTCCGGGACGACCCGCGGGCCGTCCACGGCGAAGCGCATCCGGGTCAGGCCCTCGGCGATCAGCGGACCGCCCTTGTCCTCGTACACCCCGGCCGACGCCCGGTTGGAGGCGGTGACGACGAGGGCGCGGTAGGCCGCCGCGGGGACCTCCCCGGGCCCGCCGGGCGCCGTTTCGTGCTCGTGCTCGTGCGCTCCCGAGACGCGGCCCGCGCGCGTCACGCCTCGGCCCTCGTCCAGTGACCCGACTTGCCGCCCGTCTTCTCCTCCACCCGTACGTCGGAGATGACCGCGCCCTTGTCGACCGCCTTGATCATGTCGACGACGGTCAGGGCCGCCACCGAGACCGCCGTGAGGGCCTCCATCTCCACGCCCGTGCGGTCCGTGGTCTTCACCGTCGCCAGGATCTCGACCGCCTCGTCCGTGACCGCCAGGTCCAGCGTGACGCCCGAGACGGCCAGCGGGTGGCAGAGCGGGATGAGGTCGGGGGTCTTCTTGGCGCCCATGATCCCGGCGATGCGGGCGGTGGCGAGCGCGTCGCCCTTCGGGACGCCCTCGCCGCGCAGCAGCTCGATCACGCGCGGCGAGACGAGGACCCGGCCGCTGGCGCGGGCGGTGCGGGACGTGACGTCCTTCGCCGATACGTCGACCATGCGGGCCGCGCCCGCCTCGTCGATGTGGGTGAGACCTTGCTGCGTGCTCATGGCCGTGACACTCCCGGTCGCTGTGTGAAGGACGACACACCGTACCCCCACCTTCGCCCCCTCAGCCGAGGAGGACCACTTCCAGCTCGGTGCCCGGCTCCACTCTCTCCGTCCCCTCCGGGACCACGAGCAGGCAGTCCGCGTGCGCGAGGGCCGCGATCAGGTGGGAGCCGGCACCGCCCACGGGTGTGACGGTGCCCGCCTCCCGGTCGTACGTGCCGCGCAGGAACTGGCGGCGGCCGGCCGGGGACGACAGGGCCTTCTCCGCGTCGAGCACCGCCCGCACCCGGGGCCGGTGCAGGTCCTCGACGCCCATCAGCGCGCGGATCGCGGGGCGCACGAACAGCTCGAAGGAGACGTACGACGAGACCGGGTTGCCCGGGAGGGCGAGCAGCGGGATCTGTTCGGCGCCGACCGCGCCGAAGCCCTGCGGCTTGCCCGGCTGCATGGCCAGCTTGCGGAAGTCGACCTGCCCGTCGGCGGTCAGCGCCTCCTTCACCACGTCGTACGCGCCGACGCTCACCCCGCCGGTGGTCACGATCAGGTCGGCCCGGATGAGCTGGTCCTCGATGGTGGCGCGCAGCGACTCCGCGTCGTCGGCGACGGCCCCCACCCGGTAGGCCAGGGCGCCGGCGTCCCGCGCGGCGGCGGCGAGCGCGAAGCTGTTGGAGTCGTGGATCTGGCCCTCGCCCAGCGGCTCGCCGGGCTGGACGAGCTCGCTGCCGGTGGAGAGGACGACGACCCGGGGGCGGGGGCGGACCTTCACGGTGCCCCGGCCGATCGCGGCGAGCAGGCCGACCTGCGGCGGCCCGAGGACCGTGCCCGCCGCCAGGGCGAGCTCCCCGGCCCGCACGTCGCTGCCCGCCCTGCGGACGTGGGCGCCGGCCTCGGCGGCCCGGTGGACCCTGACCTCGCCGCCGGCTGCCTCGGGGGCGGTGCTCGCGGCGGTCATGCCGGTGGCCGCGCCTCCGCCCGTACCGCCGTCGGTCCACTCGACGGGGACGACGGCCTCGGCACCGGGTGGCAGCGGGGCGCCGGTCATGATCCGGGCGGCCTGGCCGGGGCCGACCTCCGGCAGTCCGCCGGCGCCCGCGGCGACGTCGCCGACGACGGTGAGGACGGCGGGGAACTCCTCGGTGGCGCCGGTGACATCCGCGACCCGGACCGCGTACCCGTCCATGGAGCTGTTGTCGAAGGGGGGCAGCGCGACCGGCACCGTGACGTCCTCGACGAGGACGCAGCCCTGGGCGTCGAGGAGTTGCAGCTCGATCGGTTCGAGCGGGGCGACCGTCGCGAGGATGTCGGCGAGGTGCTCGTCCACCGACCACAGGCCGCGGGCCGGGCCCGCGCAGGGGTCCGCCGCGCCGTGCCCGTGGTCGTGCTCGTCGTGGTCGCCGGGGGACGGCGACGGTGCCGCGCTGCTGCTCAAGGTGCTACATCTCCTCGCTGACGTATCTCCGGAGCCAGGCCCGGAAGTCCGGTCCCAGATCTTCACGTTCGCACGCGAGTCTGACAATGGCACGCAGATAGTCCCCGCGGTCGCCGGTGTCATAGCGGCGCCCCTTGAAGACGACGCCGTGGACCGGGCCGCCGATCTTCTCGTCCGAGGCGAGTTTCTGCAGCGCGTCGGTCAGCTGGATCTCGCCGCCGCGGCCCGGCTCGGTCTCCCGCAGCGTGTCGAAGACGGCCGGATCCAGCACGTAACGGCCGATGATCGCGTAATTGCTGGGCGCCTCGCCCGGGTCCGGCTTCTCGACCAGGTCCGTCACCTGCACGACGTCCGGGTCGGCGGTCGCCTCGACCGCCGCGCAGCCGTAGAGGTGGATCTGCGAGGGCTCGACCTCCATGAGGGCGATGACGCTGCCGCCCTCCCGCTCCTGGACCTCCACCATCCGCGCGAGCAGCGGGTCGCGCGGGTCGATCAGGTCGTCGCCGAGGAGCACCGCGAAGGGCTGGTCGCCGACGTGCGGGGCGGCGCAGAGCACGGCGTGGCCGAGGCCGCGCGGGGCGCCCTGGCGGACGTAGTGCATGGTGGCCAGGTCGCTGGACTCCTGGACCTTGGAGAGGCGTTCGTCGTCGCCCTTGCGGAGGAGGGCCTCCTCCAGCTCGTAGTTCCGGTCGAAGTGGTCCTCCAGGGGCCGCTTGTTCCGGCCGGTGATCATCAGGACGTCGGAGAGGCCGGCCGCGACGGCCTCCTCGACGACGTACTGGATGGCCGGCTTGTCGACGACCGGCAGCATCTCCTTCGGGGTCGCCTTGGTCGCCGGCAGGAAGCGGGTGCCGAGACCGGCGGCGGGGATGACAGCCTTGCTGATCCGACCGAGCCTGGGGAACGACTGATTCATGCGGTGCACCTTAGCCGTTCGGAATGAGAGGAAGATGTGCCTTCGGTTAACTTCCTTCACATAAAGACACTTACAAGAATTTCGTACATGTACATGAGGCCGCGATGACACCTGAGATGTCCGAAAAGACCCTGCTGCGCAGTCGACTTCTGGGCGCCCGCGCCGCACTGGCCCCCGTCGTCCTCGAGGACGCGGCCGAATCCCTCGCCCGGCACGGACTGGAACTGGCCGAACTCTCCGGGGCGGCCACCGTCGCCGCCTATGTGTCGGTGGGCCGCGAACCGGGCACGCGCGCGCTGCTCGACGCCCTCCACGCGCGCGGGGTGCGGGTCCTGCTCCCGGTCCTGCTGCCCGACAACGACCTGGACTGGGCGGCGTACGAGGGACGCGAGGCGCTGCTGAAGGCCGGGCGCGGTCTCCTGGAGCCCACCGGGCCCCGTCTTGGCCCCGACGCGGTGTGCACCGCCGACACCGTCCTGCTGCCCGGCCTCGCCGTCGACGGGCGCGGAATGCGGCTGGGGCGGGGCGGCGGCTCGTACGACCGGGTCCTCGCCCGGCTCGCACGCGCGGGCGTGGATCCGGCCCTGGTGGTGCTCCTCTACGCGGACGAGGTGGTCACGCGGGTCCCGGAGGAACCGCACGACCACCCCGTGCACGCGGTGGTGACCCCGGAGGGGGTCACCCGCTTCGGCCCCTGATCAGGGCCTCAGCGTGAGCGTCTCCTTCGCCGTCGCGTCGACCGCCGCCTTGCCGTAGGCCCAGTCGTACAGCTCGCCCTTCGCCCAGGCGTCCGTCTGGTCCGTGTAGTTCGAGTGGAAGGCGTGGCCGGAGGCACCGGTCAGGTTGATCCACCGGGACTTGTCCCAGTCGCCGACGTTGACGACCATCCGCATCGACGGCACCCAGATGACCTCGTAGCCGCCGGCCGCGTTCCAGCCGGTGGCGTCGACGGCCGCCTCGCCGCCGCCCAGGTTCCACGGGCCGCGGTTGAGGAGTTGCTGCACGACGCCGGGCCCGGCGGTGCCGAGGGTCTGGTTCTTCAGGGTCAGCTGGTGCAGCCGGCCCCAGCTCCAGGTGGAGACGTCCTTGCCGAGCTTGGCGGTCAGCTCCCAGCGGGCGTCCTTCATGGCGCGGGCGAGCAGCTGGTCGCGCGTCTCGGTGGCCGGGTCGAGCCGGTTGCCGGGGGTGGCCCACCACTCGCTCTTCTCCTGCTTGAGGAGCGGACGGACCACCTCGTACCAGCGGTCGCCGCCGTCCGGCTGCGCCGAGTCGGGGTCGCGCTCGCCGCACTCGCGGACGAGCTTGTTCTGCTCGTCGACCGGACCGGTGGCCTCGGCCGGGCGGACGCTGATGCAGTCGCCCTCGGCGCGCAGCTCCTTGGGCAGCTTGTTGCCGAAGGCGAGCTTGAGGACGTTGCGCCAGACCGCGTTGAAGTAGGCGGCGGCGGCCGAGTCGGGCTCCTGGGTGTAGTCCCAGCCCTCCAGGAGCTTCTGTGCCTCGCGGACGTACGGGTCGGAGATGTCGATCTTCAGCAGCAGCGGGTTGAGCAGCGTCGCGATCTCGCTGCGGTTGTCCGTCTGCATGGTCCGCATGTCGTCCGGCGAGATCTTGCCGCCGTCCCTGGTCTTCGACTCGATGAGGTCGTTGATCCGCTGGCTGCGCGAGCCGTAGCCCCAGTCCTCGGTGAGCAGCTCGGGGTAGGTCTTCCGGTCGATGACGGCCTGGTTGGCGGTGACGATGTAGCCGCGCGCCGGGTTGAGCTCGTAGGGCAGCTTCTCGAAGGGGATGTAGCCCTTCCACTTGTACGAGGAGTCCCAGCCGGGCGCGGGCAGGGTGCCGTCGCCCTTGGTGCGCTGCGGGATCTTGCCCGGCGACTGGTAGCCGATGTTGCCGTCGGTGTCGGCGTAGATCAGGTTCTGGGACGGGACCTCGAACTTCCTGGCGGCGGCCCGGAAGGCGGTGAAGTCCTTGGCCCGGTCGATCGCGAAGATCGCGTCCATCGACTTGCCCGGCTGGAGGGCGGTCCACTGGAGGGAGACGCCGTAGCCGGTGCCGCGGTCGGGGGCGGCGTTGCCGACGGGGGCCTTCTGGCCGACCGTCTCCAGCTCGGAGGAGCGGTCGGAGACGAGCGGTCCGTGCTCGGTGGAGCGGACGGTGATCTTGCGGTCGGCGCCGCCGGCGACCTTGATGGTCTCCTCGCGGCTGGTGAACGGCTTGACCTTGCCGTCGACGAGGTAGCCGTCGGGGCCGATCTTCTCCAGGTAGAGGTCGGTCACGTCGGCGCCGAGGTTGGTGAGGCCCCAGGCGATCTTGTCGTTGTGGCCGATGATCACGCCGGGCATGCCGGAGAAGGTGTAGCCGGCGACGTCGTAGCGGCAGGTGGCCGAGACCGAGCGGCAGTGCAGGCCCATCTGGTACCAGAGGGACGGCAGCTGGGGCGCGAGGTGCGGGTCGTTGGCGAGCAGCGGCTTGCCGGAGGTGGTGAGCCGCCCGGAGACGACCCAGGAGTTCGAGCCGATGCCGTTGCCGTTGGGGCCGAGCAGGGCGGGGACGGTGTCGAGGACCTCGGAGAGCGCGCCGAGCTGGGAGGACACTCCGCCGGAGGAGCCGGAGCCGCCGGAGGAGCCGGGGCCCGTGCCCGGGGCGTCCCCGGTGGTCGTCCCGTCGCCCTCGGTCGCGTCGGCCTTCGGGTCGAACTCGCCGGTGGAGTCGTCGACCGCGCCCTTGTCCACGATCGGCTGGTGGAGCGCGTACGGGTACTCCGGGTACAGCTGCTTGATCTGCTTCGCGTTCAGCCGGCTCGTCATCAGCGAGCGGTCGATCTCGTCCTGCATGTTGCCGCGCAGGTCCCAGGCCATGGCCTTGAGCCAGGCCACCGAGTCGACCGGGGTCCACGGCTCGATCGTGTAGTCGTTGGTGAGGGCCAGCGCCGCGTACTCCACCGAGACGTCGGCCGGGGCGCGGTCCTTCAGATAGGCGTTGACGCCCTCCGCGTACGCCTGGAGGTACTTCTTCGTCTCCGGCGACAGGACCTTGTCGTACTCCTCCTGCGCGACCCGGCGCCAGCCGAGGGTGCGCAGGAAGGCGTCGGTGTCGACCTGGCTCTCGCCGAACATCTCGGAGAGCCGGCCCGCGGTCACGTGCCGGCGGACGTCCATCTCGTAGAACCGGTCCTGCGCCTGGACGTAGCCCTGGGCGCGGAAGAGGTCCGCCTCGTTGTCGGCGTAGATCTGCGGGACGCCGTTCGCGTCCCGCTTCACCTCGACGTCGGCGGAGAGCTTGTCGAGGCGGATCTCGCCGGTCGTCTGCGGGAACGAGGCCCGGACGGTGCTGACCCCCCAGTACCCGCCGAAGCCGATGCCCGCGACCAGTGCGAGGACCAGGACGAGGAGGAGCAGGCGGGCTCGCCGCCCTTTCTTCTTGGCGGTCTTCTTGCCGGGGGGCGCGGTCGTGTTGGAGGGCATCGCTGTCCTTCGAGGGGCAGGGTGGTCCTGGAGTACGGGAGCAACCTTAGGCGCAGCGTCCGGACGGCCCGGACGCGGTGTCAGGAAGAGAACCGTACTGGTGAACGAGGGAACGCAAAGGGAGCGTCAAGAAAGCGTTAAAGATTAGGTAAGGTAACGAAGTACCGGCCGCTGGCGGAACGATCCAGCCGCGCATGAGGGGAAGGAACGGCCACTGACTGTCCACCAGCTCAACGAACTCCTGCTCGTCTGCTCCCTCGTCCTGCTCGTGGCCGTCGCGGCCGTGCGGATCTCCTCCCGGAGCGGGCTCCCCAGCCTGCTGCTCTACCTGGGCATCGGTGTCGCCATCGGACAGGACGGCATCGGCAACGTCGCCTTCGACAACGCGGAACTGACGCAGGTCATCGGCTACGCCGCGCTCGTCGTGATCCTCGCCGAGGGCGGTCTCGGCACGAAGTGGAAGGAGATCAAGCCGGCGCTGCCCGCCGCGGTCGTCCTCTCCACCCTCGGCGTCGCCGTCAGCGTCGGCATCACCGCCGCCGGCGCCCACTACCTCGTCGGCCTCGACTGGCGGCAGGCGCTGATCATCGGCGCCGTCGTCTCCTCCACCGACGCCGCCGCGGTCTTCTCCGTCCTGCGCAAGGTGCCCCTCCCCTCACGGGTCACCGGTGTCCTGGAGGCCGAGTCCGGCTTCAACGACGCCCCCGTCGTCATCCTCGTCGTCGCCTTCTCCACCGCCGGCCCCGTCGAGCACTGGTACTTCCTGATCGGCGAGATAGCCCTCGAACTCGCCATCGGCGTCGCCGTCGGCCTCGCGGTCGGCTTCCTCGGCGCGTACGGGCTGCGGCACGTCGCCCTGCCCGCCTCCGGCCTGTACCCGATCGCCGTCATGGCCATCGCCGTGGTCGCGTACGCCGCCGGCGCCATGGCCCACGGCTCCGGCTTCCTCGCCGTCTACCTTGCCTCGATGATCCTCGGCAACGCCAAGCTGCCCCACGCCCCCGCGAACCGCGGCTTCGCCGAGGGACTCGGCTGGATCGCGCAGATCGGCATGTTCGTCCTGCTCGGCCTGCTCGTCACCCCGCACGAGCTCGTCCACGACTTCTGGCCCGCCGTCGTCATCGGCCTCGTCCTGACGGTGGTCGCGCGGCCCACGGAGGTCCTGGTCAGCCTGCTGCCCTTCCGGATCCCCTGGCAGGAGCAGGCCCTGATGTCCTGGGCCGGCCTGCGCGGCGCCGTCCCCATCATCCTCGCCACCATCCCGATGGTGTCCGAGATCGAGGGCAGCGAGCGGATCTTCAACATCGTCTTCGTCCTCGTCGTCGTCTACACCCTCGTCCAGGGCCCGACGCTGCCCTGGCTGGCGAAGGCCCTCAAGCTGGGCGACCCCGCCGGGGCCGCCGACCTCGGCGTCGAGTCCGCCCCGCTGGAACGGCTGCGCGGACACCTGCTCTCCGTGGCCATCCCGGAGGGCTCCCGGATGCACGGCGTCGAGGTCGCCGAGCTGCGCCTCCCGGCCGGAGCCGCGGTCACCCTCGTCGTACGCGAGGACACCAGCTTCGTGCCGGGGCCCGCCACCGTCCTGCGGCACGGCGACGAACTGCTCGTCGTCGCCACCGACCCGGTGCGGGACGCCACCGAGCGACGCCTGCGGGCCGTCGGCCAGGGCGGCAAGCTCGCCGGCTGGCTCGGCACCGGCGGCGCGACGGCGGCCTCGACGCCGACCGTCACGGGACGCTTCCACCTGCCGGGCGGCGACCGCCACAAGGAACCCTAGGGTTGATCCCAGGCATCGATTCGGGTGCGGGAGCGTTTTCCCAGGCAGGAAGACGCTCTTCCCTGTACCATGAAGGCACACCTGATCGAACCAACTCTGCCTGACGCAGAGCTGGCGCGACCGTATGGCGGCCGTGGCGCCCCTCCGCAGTGGGGCCGGCCCGGTATCTACCGCAGTAACGCGCATGAGGACAGCTCTCGGCGACACCCGCACCACCGTGCAGGGGGCGCGCTACCAGGCGGCGGAAAGGCAAGGACCGTGGCGTCCACGGTCATCACGGACAAGCGGCCCGGCTACGGGCAACTGCTGCGCACACCCGGCGCGCTGTCCTTCCTGCTCCCCGGCTTCGCCGCACGGCAGCCCTTCGCGATGCTGACCATCGGCATCGTCCTGCTCGTGCAGCACACCACCGGGTCCTTCGGCAGCGCCGGCGCGGTCGCCGCCGTCACCGGCGTCTCCATGGCGCTCTTCGCCCCCCAGAGCGGCAAGCTCGCCGACCGCTTCGGCCAGCGCGCCGTCCTGGTCCCCGGCGTCCTCGTCCACGCCGCCGCCGTCTCCCTGCTCGTCGCCCTCGCCCTGGTCGGCGCCCCGCTCTGGGCGCTGTTCCTGGCCGCCGTCCCCGCCGGCGCCTCCGTGCCCCAGGTCGGGCCGATGGTCCGGGCCCGCTGGGCAGCCAAGCTGGACGGCACCCCGCTGATGCCGACGGCCGCCGCCTTCGAGTCCGTCACGGACGAGTTCACCTTCGTCGTCGGCCCCGTCCTCGCCACCGCCCTGTGCACCGGCGTCCACCCGGCGGCCGGCCTGATCGCCGAGGCCGCCCTCACCCTGGTCGGCGGCCTGTTCTTCGCCGCGCAGCGCGCCACCCAGCCCGCCCACGGCCTGTCCGCCGCGGCCGGCCGGCACGGCGGCGAACCCCACCGCTCGGCGCTCTCCGTCCCCGGCGTCCGCGTCCTCGTCGTCGCCTTCCTCGGCATCGGCTCCGTCTTCGGCGGCATGCAGGTCTCCCTCACCGCCTTCACCGAGGAGATCGGCAACCCCGGCGCCAACGGCCTGCTGTACGGGATCTTCGCCGCCGGCAACATGCTCGCGGGCATCGCCATGGGCGCCGTCGCCTGGAAGACCGGCCCCCGCCGCCGCCTGATCCTGGGCTACGCGGGCCTCACCGTCGCCGCCTCCCTGCTGTGGACCGCGCACTCGGTGCTGCTCCTCGGCGCCCTGGGCCTGGTCGTCGGCCTGTGCATCGCCCCCGCCCTGATCACCGGCTACACCATCGTCGAGACCCTGATCCCGGCCTCGGCCCGCACCGAGGCCTTCACCTGGCTCACCGGCGCCGTCGCGCTCGGCCAGGCCGCGGCCGTCACGGTCGCCGGCCGCCTCGCCGACGCACACGGCGCGAGCACCGGATTCCTGGTGCCGATGGCGGGCACGGCCCTCGCCCTGGCCACGCTGCTCGCCCTGCGCTCGCGGTTGCGGCCCCGCGAGGCGAGCCGGGTCGCGGCACGTGGTATCGGTCACCGCGTGCCCGTGGCGGTGGACTGATCCCACGGAATGCGTCAGTATGGATCGTCGTTAGCACTCGATGAGTGTGAGTGCCAGGAGGAAGTCAAGTGCCGACCTACCAGTACCAGTGCACCGAGTGCGGCGAAGGCCTCGAGGCGGTGCAGAAGTTCACCGATGACGCCCTGACCGAGTGCCCCAGCTGCCAGGGACGCCTGAAGAAGGTGTTCTCGGCCGTCGGCATCGTCTTCAAGGGCTCCGGCTTCTACCGGAACGACAGCCGCGGCTCGTCGTCCAGCAGCTCGCCGGCCTCGTCGAAGTCCTCGACCTCTTCGTCCGCCGCGTCCTCGTCGTCCTCTTCGTCGTCCTCCTCGGACGCGAAGCCGGCCGCGTCGGCCGCTTCCTCCTCCTCGGCGTCCTCGTCGAGCACCGGAAGCTCGGCTGCCTGACCGTTCTTTCCCGAGGGCCCCCGCCGCCGTGCGCGACGGGGGCCCTCGGCGTTTCCGCGCGCCCTGCGTAGGGTGACCGGCATGGCCAACCATGACGTGTACGCGGACATCGGCGTGATCGGCGGCTCCGGGTTCTACTCGTTCCTGGAGGACGTCACCGAGGTGCCCGTCGACACCCCGTACGGCAGCCCCAGCGACTCCCTCTTCCTCGGCGAGATCGCCGGCCGGCGGGTCGCCTTCCTCCCCCGGCACGGCCGCCGCCACACCGTCCCGCCGCACCGGATCGACTACCGCGCCAACCTCTGGGCGCTGCGCTCCGTGGGCGTGCGGCAGGTCCTCGGGCCCTGCGCCGTCGGCGGACTGCGCGAGGAGTACGGACCCGGCACGCTCGTCGTGCCCGACCAGCTGGTCGACCGCACGAAGAACCGGGCCCAGACCTACTTCGACGGGGAGCCGCGGGCCGACGGGGCCGTGCCGAACGTCGTCCACGTGACCTTCGCCGACCCCTACTGCCCGGACGGGCGGCGGGTCGCGGTCAAGGCCGCCCGGGGACGGGGCTGGGAACCCGTCGACGGCGGCACGATGGTCGTCGTCGAGGGGCCCCGCTTCTCCACCCGCGCCGAGTCGCGGTGGCACGCCGCCGCCGGCTGGTCCGTCGTCGGCATGACCGGGCACCCCGAGGCCGTCCTCGCCCGCGAGCTGGGCCTCTGCTACACCTCGCTCGCGCTCGTCACCGACCTGGACGCGGGCGCCGAGACCGGCGACGGCGTCTCCCACACCGAGGTGCTGAGGGTCTTCGGCGAGAACGTGGGACGGCTGCGGGAGGTGCTCTTCGACGCGGTGGGCGCGCTGCCGGCGACGGTGGACCGCCGGCGGAACACCGCCGCGCCGGACCGCCGCGCCCGCGCAGGACGCGGGACCGCCTCAGACGTTGCGGCGGTACTGGCCGCCGACCTCGAAGAACGCCTCGGTGATCTGCTGGAGGGTGCAGACCCTGGCGGCGTCCATGAGGACGGCGAAGGCGTTCTCGCCGTTGACCGCGGCCTCCTTGAGGGCGGCCAGCGCCGCGTGGGCCCGGTCGTGGTGGCGGGCCTGGAAGTCCTGCACCCGCTCCAGCTGGGACCGCTTCTCCTGCTCGGTGGCGCGGGCGAGTTCGACGGTGCCGGGTTCGGCGGTGTCCGCGTGCGGGTTGCGGAAGGTGTTGACGCCGATGATGGGCAGGGTGCCGTCGTGCTTGCGCTGCTCGTACAGCATCGACTCGTCCTGGATGCGGCCGCGCTGGTAACCGGTCTCCATCGCGCCGAGCACACCGCCGCGCTCGCTGATGCGCTCGAACTCCTGGAGCACGGCCTCTTCGACCAGGTCGGTGAGCTCGTCGATGATGAACGACCCCTGCAGGGGGTTCTCGTTCATCGCCAGGCCCCACTCCCTGTTGATGATCAGCTGGATGGCCAGGGCGCGGCGAACCGATTCCTCGGTGGGGGTGGTGACGGCCTCGTCGTAGGCGTTGGTGTGCAGGCTGTTGCAGTTGTCGTAGATGGCGATGAGCGCCTGCAGGGTGGTGCGGATGTCGTTGAAGTCCATCTCCTGCGCGTGCAGGGAGCGTCCGGAGGTCTGGACGTGGTACTTCAGCTTCTGGGAGCGCTCGTTGGCCCCGTACTTCTCCTTCATCGCCACCGCCCAGATGCGGCGGGCGACGCGGCCGAGGACGGAGTACTCGGGGTCCATGCCGTTGGAGAAGAAGAACGACAGGTTCGGGGCGAAGTCGTCGACGTCCATGCCGCGGGCCAGGTAGGTCTCGACGTACGTGAAGCCGTTGGCGAGCGTGAAGGCGAGCTGGCTGATCGGGTTCGCGCCGGCCTCGGCGATGTGGTAGCCGGAGATGGACACCGAGTAGAAGTTGCGGACCTTGTTCGCGATGAACCACTCCTGGATGTCGGCCATCATCCGCAGCGAGAACTCGGTGGAGAACAGGCAGGTGTTCTGGCCCTGGTCCTCCTTGAGGATGTCGGCCTGGACCGTGCCGCGCACGGTGGCCAGGGCGTGGGCGCGGAGCCCGTCCACCTCGTCGGCGGAGGGCTCGCGGCCCTCGGCGGCGCGGAACTTGTCGAGCTGCTGCTCGATGGCCGTGTTGAGGAAGAACGCGAGCACCGTCGGGGCCGGGCCGTTGATCGTCATGGAGACCGAGGTCGTCGGCGCGATCAGGTCGAAGCCGTCGTAGAGCGTCTTCATGTCGTCGAGCGTCGCCACGGAGACGCCGGAGGTGCCGACCTTGCCGTAGATGTCGGGGCGCTCGCCGGGGTCGCGGCCGTACAGCGTGACCGAGTCGAAGGCGGTGGAGAGCCGGGTGGCCGGCTGGCCCTCGGACAGCAGCTTGAACCGCCGGTTGGTGCGGAACGGGTCGCCCTCGCCGGCGAACATCCGCGCGGGGTCCTCGCCGTCGCGCTTGAAGGGGAACACCCCGGCGGTGAAGGGGAAGTGGCCGGGCAGGTTCTCGCCGCGCCAGAAGCGGACCAGCTCGCCGTGGTCGGTGAACCGGGGCAGCGCCACGCGCGGGATCTTGTTGCCCGACAGCGACTCGCGGGTCAGCTTGGTGCGGATCTCCTTGTCCCGGATCTTCACGACCTGCTCGTCGCCGGAGTACGACTCCACGACGGCCGGCCACTTCTCGATCTGGTCCGCCACCTCGTGCGGGAGCCGCTTGCGGGCGTCCGCGAGCAGCGCGTCCACGCCGGCGTCGTCGTGCTCGGCCTGGACCAGCTCGGCCTTGACCGCGTCCAGGCGCTGCACCCGCCGGGCCGCCTCGGCGAGCCGCTCGGTCTCCGCGTGGTACGAGCGCACCGTCTCGCTGATCTCGGTGAGGTAGCGCACCCGGTCGGCGGGCACGACCTGCCGGATCCCGGAGGAGTGGCGCACGTCGACCGGCGCCAGCGTGCCCGGGGAGAGCGTGAGCCCCTTCTCGGCGAGGGCGGCCTTGAGGTGCTGGTGGAGCGCGGTGACCCCGTCGTCGTTGAAGGTGGCCGCCGAGGTGCCGTAGACCGGCATGTCCTCGGGCTTCTTGTCGAACGCCTCGCGGTTGCGGACCAGCTGGCGGGCCACGTCGCGCAGCGCGTCCTTGGCGCCGCGCCGCTCGAACTTGTTGATGGCCACGACGTCGGCGAAGTCGAGCATGTCGATCTTCTCGAGCTGCGAGGCGGCGCCGAACTCCGGCGTCATCACGTACAGCGAGGTGTCGACGAACGGCACGATCGCCGCGTCGCCC
The DNA here is from genome assembly GCF_020400725.1 of Streptomyces sp. NK15101. Classification (GTDB taxonomy): domain Bacteria; phylum Actinomycetota; class Actinomycetes; order Streptomycetales; family Streptomycetaceae; genus Streptomyces. The sequence continues at coordinate 52,999 of NZ_JAINVG010000048.1, forward strand.
TGGCCGATGCCCGGCGTCTCCACGATCACCAGGTCGAACCCGGCGGCCTTGACGACGTCGATGACGTCGGCCAGGTGCTCGGGCAGCTCGTGGCTGCCGCGCGTGGCCAGGCTGCGGAAGAAGACCCGGTCCCCGTCGAGGGAGTTCATCCTGATCCGGTCGCCGAGCAGCGCGCCGCCGCCGCGGCGACGCGTCGGGTCGACCGCGATCACCGCGATGCGCAGCTTGTCCTGCTGGTCGACGCGGAGCCGGCGGACGAGCTCGTCGGTCAGCGACGACTTCCCGGAGCCGCCGGTGCCGGTGATGCCGAGGACGGGCGTGACGCGTGCCGCCGCGGCGGTGCGCAGCCGGTCCAGGAAGTCGGGGGACAGCTTGCCGAGCTCGGCGCCGGTGATGGCGCGGGCGACCGCGAACCGGTCTCCCGCGAGGACCGCGGCCGCGTCGGCCGGCCCGCCTTCCCAGAGGTCGAAGTCGCAGTCCTCGATCACCGAGTTGATCATCCCGGCGAGGCCCATCCGCTGGCCGTCCTCGGGGGAGAAGATGGTGACCCCGCTGTTGCGGAGCCTGGTGATCTCCTCGGGCACGATGACGCCGCCCCCGCCGCCCACCACGCGGATGTGGTCCGCGCCGCGCTCGCGCAGCGACTGGACCAGGTACTCGAAGTACTCCACGTGCCCGCCCTGGTAGGACGAGACCGCCACGCCGTGGACGTCCTCCTCGAGCGCCGCGTCCACCACTTCCTGCACGGACCGGTTGTGCCCGAGGTGGATCACCTCGGCGCCTTGGGACTGGAAGATCCGCCGCATGATGTTGATCGAGGCGTCGTGTCCGTCGAAGAGCGCCGAGGCGGTGACCAGACGGACGGGGTGCACGGGCCGGTGCAGAGCGGTCATGTGGACCTTCCCGGGGAGGTAAGTGGGACCCCACAGATAGTAGGACGTCCTACTAGTTTTGCAGAAGGCCGAGACTCGTGTGACCGGGTGCACATCGCCGCTGTGATGCTCGTCTCCTCCGGGCGGGGGATTCATGGGGATTTGCAACGTCCTCTGTTGCCGGTGCGTGAACGGGGAAACGTTCATGCAATCCAAGGAAATATTCGGCTTGAATCTTAGATAGATAGAAATTGCCGCCTTAACGCCTTCGTATCTAAAGTCTGGCGCACGGCCTGCCCACCCACAGTCGGCCGTGCACTCCACCACGAGAGGACCCCAGATGACGAACGCGCCCAACAAGGCCGAATCCGCCACCCCCGACCTCCCGGACAGGCCGGCCCAGAGGAGAACCGGCCTGATCACGGGCCTCGCCGTGGCCGCCGTGGCCGTCGTGGTGGCCGGGGCGCTGGTGATATCCGGCCTCACGCGTGACGGCTCGGACGCCGGCGCGTCCGGACGCGTCACGGTGAAGATCGGCACCACCGACGCGAGCTCGGACACCTGGCCCGTGCTGAAGAGGCTCGCCGCCGAGGAGGGCATCGACATCGAGCCGGTCAACTTCACCGACTACACCCGGCCCAACCCGGCACTGTCGCAGAAGCAGACCGATCTCAACCTGTTCCAGCACCTCTTCTACCTGGCGAACTACAACGTGGCGAATCACGACACCCTGACCCCCATCGGGTCGACGGTCGTCGTGCCGCTGAGCCTCTACTCCAAGAAGCACACGTCGCTCGGGGAGATCCCGAAGGGCGGCCGGGTGGCGATCCCCAACGACGCGGTCAACCAGGCCCGGGCGCTGCTGGTGCTCCAGCAGGCCGGCCTGCTGAAGCTGAAGGGCGGCGGGACGGCGCTGTCGACGCCGGCCGACGTGGACACCGCGGCGTCGAAGGTCGCGGTGACGCCCGTCGACGCCTCCCAGACCGTGGCCTCCCTGCCCTCCGTCGACGGCGCGGTGATCAACAACAACTTCGCGCTGGACGCCCGGCTGGACCCGTCGAAGGCCCTCTACGGCGACGATCCGTCGAAGCCGGCGGCCGACCCGTACATCAACGTCTTCGTCGCCCGCGAGGCCGACAAGGACAACCCCGTCTACCTGAAGATCGCCAAGCTCTACCACGACGTGTCGGTGACCGAGGCGGAGCGCGCCGAATCCAAGGGAACGGCGGTGATCGTGGACCGTCCGAAGGCCGATCTCGAGCAGATCGTCTCCTCCCTGGAGGAGACGGTGCGCGCGGCGCGGTGACCTCCGAGCAAGGGGCGTCCGCCGCCGGACGCCCCTCCCGCACCGCACCGCTCGACTCCAGGCAAGGACCCATGGCACCCCTCATAGAATTCCGCGACGTCGGAAAGACCTTCCGTTCCGGATCGACCACCGTCTCCGCGCTCGACTCGATCGACCTGTCGATCGACGCGGGAGAGATCTTCGCGATCATCGGGCACTCCGGAGCGGGGAAGAGCACGCTGGTACGGCTGATCAACGGGCTCGAGCACGCCACCTCGGGCACGGTCACCGTCGACGGCGTGGTCGTCACCGAACAGACCGAGAAGGACGTCCGCCGGATCCGCGCACGGATCGGCATGGTCTTCCAGCAGTTCAACCTCTTCCGCTCCCGGACGGTGTTCGGCAACGTCGCGTACCCCCTGAAGCTCGCGGGACGGCCCAAGGGCGAGCAACGGGCCCGGGTCGCCGAACTGCTGGCGTTCGTCGGCCTCACCGACAAGGCATGGGCGTATCCCGACCAGCTCAGCGGTGGCCAGAAGCAGCGGGTCGGCATCGCGCGGGCACTGGCCGGCAACCCCGCCATCCTGCTGGCGGACGAGTCGACCAGTGCGCTCGACCCCGAGACCACCCAGGACGTCCTGCGACTGCTCAAGCGCGTCAACTCCGAACTCGGCGTGACCGTCGTCGTCACCCACGAGATGGACGTGGTCCGGAGCATCGCCGACCGGGTCGCGGTACTCGACTCCGGCAGGCTCGTCGAGGTCGGCACGGTCTTCGACGTCTTCTCCGCGCCTCGGACCGACACCAGCCGGCGATTCGTGGAGACGGTTCTGCGGAACCGCCCCGACGGCGAGGACATCGCCCGGCTCCGGAAGCGGCACGAAGGTCCCCTCGTGTCCGTCACGGTCGACGGCGACGCCGTGATGGGCCACGTCCTGACGGAGGCGGTACGGCAGCACGACCTCCGGTTCGAGATCGTGCACGGCGGGATCGACACCTTGCGGGGCCGCTCGTTCGGCAGCGTCACCCTCGCGCTGTCCGGAGCGGAGCAGGACGTCGACAAGGCGGTGGCCCGACTCCGCACGGTCGCCACGGTGGAGGTGCTCGCGTGAACAGGGACTGGGAAACCCTCTGGCCGGTCTTCACCACCTCCATCGGACAGACCCTCTGGATGGTCGCCGCGACGATGCTCCTCGGAGGCCTCCTCGGCCTGCTGCTGGGCATCCTGCTCTACACGACGCGCCGCGGTGGCCTGCTGGAGAACAGGCTCGTCCACACGGCGCTGAACCTTCTGGTCAACTTCGTCAGGCCCATCCCGTTCATCGTCTTCATCACCGCCATAGGCCCGTTGACCCTGAGCGTGGTCGGCACCACCATCGGCACCGGCGCCGCGACCTTCGCCCTGATCATCGCGGCCACCTTCGGCATCTCCCGCATCGTCGAACAGAACCTGGTCACCGTCGACCCCGGGGTGATCGAGGCGGCCCGCTCCATGGGCGCCGGCCCCGGGCGCATCGTCACCACCCTGCTCATCCCCGAAGCCCTGGGCCCGCTCATCCTCGGCTACACCTTCGTGTTCGTCGGCGTGATCGACATGACCGCCATCGCAGGAGCGGTCGGCGGGGGCGGACTGGGCGACTTCGCCATCGCGTACGGCTACCAGCGCTTCGACTGGACGGTGACCTGGGTCGCCGTACTCACCATCGTGTTCCTCGTGCAGGCGGCGCAGTTCCTGGGCAACTCGCTGGCGCGGCGAACACTGCGCCGGTGAGGCGGCGTCACACGGCGGGCAGCGCGGAGGCCCGTCGCCGGCCACCCCGGTGGGTGGTGGTGACGGGCCTTGAGCGGGGGCCGTTTA
>NZ_JAINVG010000049.1 GCF_020400725.1 Streptomyces sp. NK15101
TGGGGAACGCCCGGCGCCCGTCGGTGCCCGCCGCTGGAGGTCCGTGCCCCGCCGGGGTCTCCGCGCTCTGCCGGCGCCCCCGCTGCGAGGCCGCACCCTTGCGGCCGCCGCCCGCCGGCGAAAGTCCGTGCCCCCCGTCTCCGGCCCGCATAGCCTGGCCGTATGTCCGACGAGCCCACCGCCTACCTCGCCGTCGGGCCCCGCGTGGGCCTGCGTCCCTTCTCCCCGGCCGACGCCGAGGAGTTCACCGCCCGCGCCCGCGAGAGCCGGGAGCTCCACCGGCCCTGGCTCTTCCCGCCGTGCACGGTCGAGGCGTACGCCGCCTACGCGGGCGTTCTGATCGAGGACCCGGCGCGCGCGGGCTTCCTGGTGTGCGAGCGCGCCGACGGCGGGATCGCCGGCTTCGTCAACATCAACAACATCGTCCGCGGCGCGTTCCGCAGCGGCGCCCTCGGGTACGGCGCCTTCGCGCACGCCGCCGGACGCGGACTGCTCACCGAGGCCCTCGGGCTGGTCCTGGAGCACGCCTTCGGCCCCCTGGAGCTGCACCGCCTGGAGGCGAACATCCAGCCCGGCAACACCGCCTCCCGCGCCCTCGTCCGCCGCGCCGGCTTCCGCCTGGAGGGCTTCTCGCCCGCGATGCTGCACATCGACGGGGCGTGGCGGGACCACGAACGCTGGGCGATCACGGCACCCGACCCGGGCTAACGCTTCCGGTTGATCTTCATCGTGTCGAGGTCCGTCACCGTCGAGCGCAGCGCCTTGTAGCCGTGGCCCAGCTCGCCGAGCGCCTTCTCCACCCGGTCCTCCGCGATCGCGCCGGCCATCTCGTCGCCGTCCTCGGCGTCCGAGACGACGACCAGGCGGTACGAGAAGTGCTTCAGCGTCCGGTCGTAGGTCAGCGAGCCCTCCTCCGTGAACTGCATCGCCGTCAGCCCGTGCGCGTCCGCCTCGGCGAGCAGCCGGGACCGGCTCTCCTCCGACAGACCGTCGAACGTGCCGCGCACGATGACCCGGTAGGTGTGCTGCGCGCCCATTCCTCGTACTCCCTGTGTCACTGGTCCCCGCCCGTCCGGACGGCGGGCCGACCCTCCACACTACGGCGGCCGGCACCGCCACCGCCGGGAATATCCGGGTGCCCCGCCCCCGGCGCCCCTGCCGGGGCCTGACCGTGGCCCGACCGAAGCCTGGCGTGGAGAACCCCTGGTCAGGGCCGGCTCCGGCGTGTTCCATGGATCGATGACGATCGTGCGACGTGCCGTACTGACGCTGCCCGCGGCCCCGTTGGGCCCGGACAACCCCCTCCCCGCGCTGCGGGCACCCGCCGGCGCCGGAGCCCACGCGGTCGACGCGCGGACCCTCGCGGAGCTCCCGCGCGACATGGCCCGGGGCATCGGACGGGCGCCCCTGCGCAGCCTGCTTCCGGTCCCCGTGCGCGACGGCTACGGCCGCGAGCGCACGCCCGTGGACCTCGACACGATCGTGATCGAGAACGACCGGCTCCGGGCGACCGTGCTGCCCGGCCTCGGCGGCCGTGTTCACTCCCTGCACCACAAGCCCACCGGACGCGAACTCCTCTACCGCAACCCCGTCCTCCAGCCCGCCGCCTTCGCCCTCAACGGCGCCTGGTTCTCCGGCGGCATCGAGTGGAACATCGGGGCCACCGGCCACACCACCCTCTCCTGCTCGCCCCTCCACGCGGCCGTCGTCCGCGCCCCCGACGGCGGGCCGATGCTCCGCCTGTGGGAATGGGAGCGCCTGCGCGACCTGCCCTTCCAGGTGGACCTGTGGCTCCCGGAGGGCTCCGACTTCCTGTACGCCGGCGTCCGGGTCCGCAACCCCCACGAGCGGCCCGTCCCCGCCTACTGGTGGTCCAACACCGCCGTCCCCGAGGAGCGCAGGGTCCTCGCGCCCGCCGACGCGGCCTGGCACCACGGCTACGAACGCGGCCTGAACCGCCTGCCGGTGCCCGTCGCCGAGGACGGCACCGACCGCTCGTACCCGCTGAACGGCACCCACGCCGCGGACTACTTCTACGACCTGCCCGAGGGCTGGCGCCGCTGGATCGCCGCCCTCGACGCGGACGGCCACGGACTCGTCCAGACCTCCACCGACGCGCTGCGCGGCCGCAAGCTCTTCCTGTGGGGCACCGGGCGCGGCGGTCGGCGCCGGCAGGAGTGGCTGACCGAGCCCGGCACCCCCGGCTACGCCGAGATACAGGCCGGACTCGCCCGCACCCAGCTGGAGCACCTGGAGCTCGCGGGCGGCGCCGAGTTCAGCTGGCTGGAGGCGTACGGTCCGCTCGCCGCCGATCCCGCGGCGGCTCTCGGCGACGACTGGGCCGCCGCCCGCGCCGACGTCGAGGCGAGGCTGGCCGCGGCGCTGCCCCGCGCCGACGTCGACGCGGCGTACACCGCCTGGCGGGAGGGCGCCGCGGACGCCGGGCCGGAGACCGTCCTCGCGACCGGATCCGGCTGGGGAGCCCTCGAAGTCCTGCGCGGGGGACACGAGTTGCCGGGTACTCCCTTCCCCGAGTCGACCCTCGGCCCGGACCAGGAACCCTGGCGGGAGCTCCTGCGCACCGGCGTGCTGCCGCCCCCGGCGAAGGGCGCGGGACCCGGCGCGCCGCTGGTCGCCGCCCCCTGGCGGGACATGTTGGAGACCGCCCCCGCCGACCCGTCCACCGAGTACCACCTGGGCATCGCCCAGTGGCACGCGGGAGACCGCGCCCAGGCGGTACGGAGCTGGGAGCGCGGACTCCACCGGGCCGAGGTGCGCTGGCCCCTGCTGTACTGCCTGGCCGTCGCCGACCGGGAGGAGGGGCACCCGCGGCGGGCCGCCGAACGTTTCGCGGAGGCCTTCGCCGACCAGGCGGACCACGACGGGGGCGAGCTCGTGGCGGCCGCCCTCGGCCGCGAGGCCGTGGAGGCGCTGCTCGCCACGGGCCGGCCCGGTCCGGCACGGGAGTTGTGGGCGCGGCTGCCGGACGAGGTCCGGGAGAGGGGCGCTTTCCGCTTCCTGGAGGTCCGGATGCTGCTCGCCGAGGGCCGGACGGACGGGGCCCGTGCCGTCTTCGACGAGGGATTCGAGGTCGCGGACCTGCGCGAGGGCGCGGAGGTCCTCGGCGAGGTCTGGGCGGAACTGACCGACGAACCCCTGCCGGACGCCTACGAGTTCAGGATGCGCCCGAGCTGACGGCCGGGCGCCGGGCAGCGGTACCGTGGATCGCGGACCGTGGGGCGAGGGCACGGAGGGGCAGGGGCGGAGATGGCGTCCTGGGCGACGGCCGAGTGCCGGTGCGGCCACCCGCGTTTCCGCCATGCCGAGCCCCGGTTCTCCGGTGCCTGCGGCGCCTGTTTGTGCGGCGGGTTCGAGCTGCCGCCGCCGGCGGCCGGCTTCGCGGACCCCGGGCCCGCCCGGCCGGAGCCGGACCGCACCCCGCATCCGGGCTGCCCCTTCCAGGACCCGGACTGCCTCGGATTCCACGACTTCTTCCGGGACTGAGGCGGTCCGGTTCCCCGTGGGGCGTCAGGACACCCGGCACAGGACCTCGCCGTGCGGGACCATGAACCAGGCGTCCTCCTGCCCGCCCCACTCCCGCCAGGCCCCCGCGATCGACGCCAGCTCGGCGGCGGTCGCGTGCCCGCCGTCCACGGCCAGGCCGGCGTAGCCGGAAGCGGTCGTGCGGTCCGCCCACAGGCCGCTCCACCAGTCCCGCTCCTCGGGGGTGGCGAAACACCAGGTGGCGGCCGTCGTCGTGATCTCGGCGAAGCCGGCCTGCCGGGCCCAGGAGAACAGCCGCCGTCCCGCGTCCGGTTCGCCGCCGTTGGCGCGCGCGACCCGGCGGTACAGGTTCAGCCATCCGTCCAGGGCGGGCCGCTCGGGGAACCAGGCGAAGGCCCCGTAGTCGCTGTCGCGGGCCGCGACGACACCGCCGGGCCGGCACACCCGGCGCATCTCGCGCAGCGCCTGGACCGGGTCGCCGACGTGCTGCAGCACCTGATGGGCGTGGACGACGTCGAACGAGTCGTCGGGGAAGTCCAGGGCGTGGACGTCGGCCACCGCGAACTCGACGTTCTCCAGGCCGCGTTCGGCGGCGACCCCGCGGGCCTTCTCCAGCACGTCCTCGGCGGCGTCGACCCCGGTGACCCGGCCCGGCGCGACCAGCGCGGCCAGATCGGCCGTGATGGTGCCGGGCCCGCAGCCCACGTCCAGGACGTCCAGGCCCGGGCGCAGTTCGGGCAGCAGGTAGGCGGCGGAGTTGGCGGCGGTCCGCCAGGTGTGCGAGCGCAGGACCGACTCGTGGTGGCCGTGGGTGTAGACGGCGGTCTCATGGGCCGCGGGTTGCGCGGAGGCGTGCGTCATCGAAGCGACTCCCTCGGTGTGGGCGTGTGCCTCCACCGTACGCATGACGGCCGAATCATGAGACCTGCGTCTTGTCATGTGGACAGTCGGTCAGGGCAACAGGGCCAGTCGGTAACGGAGTTCCTCCAGGACCCGGCCGCCCGTCTCCTCCCGCACCGCCGCCCCGTCAGGCCGCCAGCCCGCCGCCTCGTAGAACCTCCGCCCCCGCGCGTTGCCCGCGAACACCCACAGCGCCGCCGCCCGGAAGCCGGCCGCGGCGAGCGCCTCGGTGGACGCCGACACGAGCGCCCGCCCCACGCCCGTGCCCCAGATCTCCGGCAGGGCGTACAGCGCCGCCAGCTCGGCCGTGCTCCCGGGCGCGAACTCTCCGTCCGGCCACGGCCGGAAGCACGAGAAGGCGACGATCCGCCCGTCGTCCCCCGTCGCCACGAGCACCGTGGGCCGGTCCGGCGCCGCGAGACGGGCGCGCCACACGGAGGCCCGCTCCTCGGTGTCCAGGGCGTCGAGATACGGGCCGGGGAGCAGGCCGCGGTAGGCGGCCCGCCAGGACAGGACGTGCACGGCGGCGAGGGCCGCGGCGTCCTCGGGAAGCGCTTCACGTATCGGCATGCCGCATTCTGGCCGGGGGTCGTGCGGACCGCCCCCGAATTCCGGAGGAGCCCGGGGTCGCCCGCGCCGCCCCCGAACTCCGGGGGTCGCCCGCGCCGCCCCCGGATCCCGGAGGAGCCCGGGGCCCGTCCGCGCCGCCCCCGGATCCCGGAGCGTCCCGCGGCCGCCTCCGCGGACCTGGCGAACCCTCGTATGACAGCACTGTGAACAGCGCTGTGAACGGCCCGTCCGGACCACCCCCGCGCCCCTAGGGTGGGCCCGCCGCCGCCCGGTGGTCCGCCTCTCCCTCGTGCCGAGGAGTCCCGTGCCGTACTCGTCCGCGCCCGCCCGCCGCTCCCTGCTGAAGCTGCTCGCAGCGGGTCCCGCGGTCTCCGCCCTCGGCGGGCTCGCCGCCGCCGCTCCCGCGTACGCTGGTCCCATGGACGTCGTGGCGGATGCCGCGCCCGGCATCGTCAAAGCCCTCCCGCCGGAGTACTTCACGGTCCGCGGGACGAACGCCGAAGCCCGCTACGAGACCTTCGCCGACACCGGCCTCCTCACCCCCGTCGACCGCTTCTTCGTCCGCAGCCACACCTCCACCCCCGTCCTCGACGCCGCCGACTGGCGGCTGACCCTCTGGGGCGACGGACTCCACGGCCGAAGCCCGGTCCACTTCACCTACGGGCAGCTGCGGGACCTGCCCTCCGTCACCCGTACGGCCCTGATCGAGTGCGCCGGAAACGGCCGCAGCCTCTACACCACCCAGCAGGGCGAGCCGGTCAGCGGCACCCCCTGGACCCTCGGCGCCGTCGGAGCCGCCCGCTGGCGCGGCGTACGCCTCGCCGACGTGCTCCGGCGCGCCGGAATCGCCCACGACGCCGTCGACCTCCAGCCCCGGGGCCTGGACGATCCGTACGTCTCCGGCGGCGTCGACTTCGGCCGGGTCCGCCGCCCCCTGCCGGTCGCCAAGGCGCTCGACGACGTGATCCTCGCGTACGAGATGAACGGCGAGCCGCTCCCGTACGACCACGGGCACCCGGTCCGGCTCGTCGTGCCCTCCTGGGCCGGCATCGCGTCCGTCAAGTGGCTCGGCGACATCGAGGTCTCCACCAAGCCGCTCGCCTCGCCCTGGTCCACCGACTGGTACCGCCTCTTCGGCGACGCCCACCCCGCCGGCGGCAGCGCCCCGATCAGCCGCCAGACCCTCAAGTCCGCCTACCACCTGCCCTTCGGCGCCACCCTGGAGGCCGGCCGCCTCCACCGGCTCACCGGCCGCGCCTGGTCCGCCCTCGCGCCGGTACGGACCGTGGAGGTCTCCACCGACGGCGGCGCCCACTGGCGGCACGCCCGGCTCCACGACACCCCGCGCCGGGACGGCTGGGTCCGCTGGAGCGTGCCGTGGCGCCCGCACGCCACCGGGCGGGTCACACTGCTCTCCCGCACCACCGACGCCGCCGGCAACACCCAGCCCGAGCGGGCCGTGCACAACACCCTGGGGTACCTCTTCGACGCGGTCGTGCGTCACCCGGTCACCGTCGTCTGAAGGGGCGAAAACCTCCGAAACTCCGTATAAAGGGCACGGGGGTGCCCGCCCGGCGCCCCCGCGCGCTCAGGAGGTACGGGACATGCGGCAGACGGCTCCGGAAGGCCGCGGCCCGGTGCGCTACGGACCTCCCGCGCCCGACACCGGCCTCCCCGTCCTGCCCGGACTCGCCGGCCTGCTCGCCGCAGCCGCCGGACGGACCGCCGCCGAGCCCCCCGGCGGCGGGCCCGTCCTGCGGGAGGCCGCCGCCGGCTACTGGTGGCGGCGCGGCCTGCGCACCCACCCCGAGGACGTGGTGGCGGCACCCGGTGCCCCCGCGCTCCTCCTGGCCCTGATCGCCGCCCACGGCGGAGACCTCCTGCTGCCCCGCCCCTGCCCCGCCTGGTGGACCCCGCAGGCCCGGCTCCTCGGCCGCCCGGCCTACCACGTGCCCACGCCCGCCGAGGCGGGCGGCGTCCCCGATCCGTACGCCCTCCTGGAGACCGTCCGCCGGATCCGTGCCGAGGGCGGCGACCCCCGGGTCGTGCTGCTCTCCGTCGCCGACGACCCCACCGCCACCGTCGCCGCTCCCGAGCTCGTCCGCGAGGCCTGCGAGGCGGCCGTCGCCGAGGGCCTGCACGTCATCAGCGACGAGACCTGGCGCGACACCCTCCACCACCCGGGCGACACCGTGCTGCTCAGCCCCGCCGAGATGTGCCCCGACGACGTCACCGTCCTCGCCGACCTCGGCGGCGCCCTCACCCCCGCCGCCTGGCCCTGTGCCGTGGCCCGCTTCCCGCCCACCGACCCGTCCCGCGCCGACCGCTGGACCGACCCCAGGGCCCGTGTCCTCGACGTGCTGACCGTCCTCGGGGCCCTCGTCCCCGGGCCCGTGGCCCCCGCCATGGCCCACGCCCTCGACGAACCGGAGGACGTCACCGCACGGGCCCGGCGCGCCGCCGCCGTCCACGGGCTGCTCGCCGGGGCCGCGCACCACGCCGTCCTCGCCGCCGGAGCCCTGGCCAGGCCGCCGCAGGCCGGCCGCCACCTCTACGCCGACCTCGGCCCGCTGCGCGCCGGGCTCGCCGCCCGGGGCGTCACCGACTCCCTGGAGCTGGAGAGCCACCTCACCGCGCGGCTCGGCGCCCAGGCGACCGGCGGCCACCGCTTCGGCGACGAACTCGGCGCGCTGCGCGTCAGGTTCGGCACCGGCATGTTCCTGGGCGCCAACGAGGAGGAGCGCGCCGAGGCCCTCGGGGCGCCCGATCCCGTGGAACTGCCGCACGTCGCCCGCGCGTTGGAGGACTTCGGGGGAGCCCTGGAGGAGCTCCGGTGACCGGGTCCGCGCCGTCGACCGCGGCCGTGCGCCGGCGGCCCGCCACCGCCGCCCCTCCCCGATGCGCCGAGCACGAGCGGAACGGAGCCCGCAGATGACCGAACGGACGGCACCTCCCGCCCGGGCCGGACAGGCCCCGGCCCCGCACCACCCCGGCCCGGTCGCGCCCCCCGCCCCCGCGCCCGTCCTGCAGCCCGTCGGCCGGCTGCGGCAGGACTGGCCCCGCACCTTCGCCGACCGGCTCACCGCCCCCCTCCCCGGCGTCCGGGCCCTGGCGCGCCTCGCCCGCGAAGGAGCCGTACGCCCCCGCCCCGAGGGCCTCCGCGACATCCCCCTGCTGCCCTTCGAGCCCGGCCCGCTGCCGCCCGCCGGGCCCGACACCCTCGCCGTCACCTGGGCCGGGCACGCCAGCTGGGTCCTGCGCGTGGGCGGACTGACCGTCCTCACCGACCCGGTCTGGTCCCGCCGCATCTTCGGCACGCCGGCCCGCCTCACCCCCGTCGGCGTCCGCTGGGAGGACCTCCCGCCCGTCGACGCCGTCGTCATCAGCCACAACCACTTCGACCACCTCGACGGCCCCACCCTCAAGCGGCTGCCCCGGCACACCCCGGTCTTCGTCCCGGCCGGACTCGGCCGCTGGTTCACCCGCCGCCGGTTCAGCCGCGTGACCGAGCTCGACTGGTGGGAGGCGGCCGAACTCGACGGCGTGCGCTTCGACTTCGTCCCCGCGCACCACTGGTCCAAGCGCACCCTCCTGGACACCTGCCGCTCCCTGTGGGGCGGCTGGGTCCTCACCGACCGGGCCGGGCACCGGATCCACTTCGCCGGGGACACCGGTTACGGCCACTGGTTCGCCGAGATCGGCCGCCGCTACCCCGGAATCGACCTGGCGCTGCTCCCGATCGGCGCGTACGCCCCGCGCTGGTGGCTCAGCGACGTCCACACCGACCCCGAGGAGGCGGTCCGCGCCCACCAGGACCTCGGCGCGCGGCGGATGGCGCCCATGCACTGGGCCACGTTCGTGCTCTCCTCCGAGCCGGTCCTCGAACCCCTCACCCGGGTCAGGGCCGCCTGGGAGAAGGCAGGCCTGCCCCGCGAGGACCTGTGGGACCTGCCGGTCGGCGCCTCACGGGTGCTCGTGCCCTGACGCGCCGGGCGACCCCTCGCGGTGCTCGTTCCCTGGCGCACCGGGCGGTCCTTCGCGGTGCTCCTGCCCCGAGAGCCCCTCGCGGGGCGTCCCCCGGACCCGCCGCCACAGCGCCGGGACCGCGCTGACCAGCACCGTCAGACCCACCGCCGCGACCACTCCCTGCCAGGGCTCGGGGAAGAGCGAGCCGCCCAGGATCCCGATCAGCTGGTACGTCGCCGCCCACGCCAGGCAGGCCGCCACGTCCCCCCGGACGAAGCGGCGCAGCGGCATCCGGGCGAGCAGGCACGCCAGCATGACCGGGATCCGCCCGGCCGGCACGAGCCGGGACAGCACGAGCACCGACACCTGGTGCGTGTCGAGGCGCTCCTGCGCGTGCGCGAGCCGCTCCGGCGTCACCCGGGACCGCAGCGCGGCGAGCCACCGCGAGCCGTTGCGGGACCGGACCCCGCGCTGCCCGAGCCAGTAGAGCGCCGTGTCGCCGAGGCACGCGGCGAGCGCCGCCACCAGGAAGACGAAGAGCAGCGAGAACGGCGAGGACTGGTGGAAGGCGACCACCGCCGCCGAACTGACGATCGCGCCCGTCGGCACGACCGGCACCAGCGCGCCGAGCGCCACGAGCAGGAACAGCGAGGGATAGCCGACCGCCTGCTGCGTCGACTCCGGCGGCAGCTCGCGCACCGCCGTGACCATCCCGGTGACACCGAGGATCACCGCGCGACCTCCGGCCGCACCCGGTCGCCGTGGCCGAGGAGGTGGACGGCCACCTTCGGCGCGAGCCGTGCCGCGTGCCGGACGAACTCGTCGCCCGGCGCGTGGAACTCGTGCGGCCGGACCCCGTCGAGCCCGATCGGCCAGTACGTGCCGTAGTGCACCGGCACCGCCGCCGCCGGCGCGAGCGCGGCGAGCGCCTCGGCCGCCCGCCCCGCGTCGAGGTGGCCGTGCCCGAGGTGGGGCCCCCAGCCGCCGACCGGCAGCAGGGCCACGTCCACCGGGCCCACCGCGTCCGCCATGCCGTCGAACAGGCCGGTGTCACCGGCGAAGTACGTACGGGCCTCGCCCTCGACGACGTACCCGAGCGCGGGGGAGCGGTGCGGTCCGACGGGCAGCCGCCGCCCGTCGTGGAGCGCGGGGACGGCCCGTACCGTCAGGCCCTGCACCGTCACCGCGTCACCCGGCTCCACCTCGGTCAGCCGCAGCCCGTTCCGGTCGAGCCGGCGCAGCCCGGGCACGGCGGCGGGCGCGCCGCGCGGCACGAGGATCCGCGTCCCCGGCGCGAGCCGGGCGAGCGAGGGGAGGTGGAGGTGGTCGGCGTGCAGGTGCGAGACGAGGACGGCCTCGGCGCGGGCGGCCTCGGGCGGCGGCAGGGCGCCGCGCCGCCGGCGCAGGTGCGCGAGCCGGCGCGCGAACAGCGGATCGGTGAGGAAGCGGACCCCGGAGTCCTCGACCGTGCAGGTCGCGTGCCCCCACCAGGTGACCTCCACCGGCATGCCGCCCTTCCGCCGTCCGTCTCGTCGGACGTCTCTCCTCACGAGGGTAGATGTCCGGAGCGTCCTCCGGAGGATGTTCGGGCGTCGCCTTCCGGCAGTAGGGTCGGTCCATGGACGACGTTCGGGTGGCGGCGATCGCCAGCCTCACCCCGCTCGAAGAGCTGGACAGCGACCCCTTCCTGGTCGACACGCGGGGCCAGCACGCGGTGTGCGCCCGCTGGGCCGACGACAAGGGGTACGTGCTCGCCCGTCAGCTGTTCTGCTACGGGATCCGCCCGGACCACGCGGCGCTCTGGGCCGACGTGGAGGCCGGGACGGTGGACCTCTTCGTGGCCCCCAACGAGAGGGTCCTCGCCCGCGCGTTGACCTCCGTGCCGGGTTTCCGTGCCGAGTGCGAGCGGCGCGGCGTGCGGGTGGAGACCGTCGGACTTGACGAACCTCCGTACGACAAGGCGGCCAAGGCGGGCGTGCACCGGAGGCTCTCGATGCCCACCGCCGGGTACGACGGATCCTGAGGCCGTCTCCCCGGCCCGGCTCCTGACGTCCCGTCCTCGGCGAGGAGTTCCGCCTTTCACGCCCGATCGCGGCCGTTGTGCCACGCTTGAGGCAGGAAACGGGCGAAAGGCGAAGCGGGCGTGGGTGACGGGCGATGGGGTGGCGCCGACCGCTGGCGGTCCGCGGGCGGAACTCTGGCGCGGGTGCTCGTGGTCTGGGCGGTGTCCACGCTCACGATGCTCCTCCTCGCCGGGCTGCTGCCCGACTTCCGGCTCCAGTCCGCCGACGGCGACAGCTTCACGAGGACCGCCCTCACCGCCGCCACGGCCGCCGGCGCGTTCGGTCTGCTCGGCGCGCTCGTCTGGCCGCTGGTCGTGCGGGCGCTGCTGCTCGTCCCGGCGCTCGTCCTCGGCCTGCTGGTCTTCTTCCTCAACGGCTCGCTGCTGCTGGTCGCGCTGTGGCTGATCCCCGACGGGCGCGGTGCCGCCGACCCCGAGACCGCCGTCGTGGTGGCCGCCGTCATGTCCGCCGTCGCCTCCGCCACCTCCACGGCCCTCGCCGTCCGCGACGACGGCGCCTACCGGCGCCGGCTCTACCGGCTCACCGGCCGCACCCGGCCCCGCGACCCCCGCGACACGGCGGGGGCCGTGCCCGGCACGGTCTTCCTCCAGCTCGACGGCGTCGGCCACCACGTGCTGCGCGGCGCCGTCGCCGACGGCCTCATGCCGACCGTCGCGGGGTGGCTGGAGGCCGGTCACCGGCTCACCCCGTGGCGCACCGACTGGTCGAGCCAGACCGGCGCCAGCCAGCTCGGCATCCTGCACGGCTCCAACGAGGACGTGCCCGCCTTCCGCTGGTACGAGAAGGACACCGGCCGGCTCATGGTGTCGAACCGCCCGGCGAGCGCCGTCGAGCTCCAGCGCAGGGCCGTGCGCCGCACCGGGGACGGCGGGCTCCTCACCGTCGACGGGGCCTCCCGGGGCAACCTCTTCAGCGGCGGCGCCGACCAGCTCGCCCTCGTCCTGTCGATGGCCGCCCGGCGCGGCCGCCGCAACCGCTCCCGGGCGGGCTACTTCGCGTACTTCTCCGATCCGGCGAACGCCGTCCGCACCGCCGGATCGTTCGTCGCCGAGTGCGCCCGGGAGGTGTACCAGTCGACGCGGGCGCGGCTGCGCCGGGAGGCCCCGAGGGTCTCGCGCGGCGGCACGTACCCCTTCGTCCGCGCCTTCGCGACGGTCGTCGAGCGGGACGTCGTGGTCTCCGCCGTGATGGGGGACATGCTGGCGGGGCGGACCGCCGTCTACGCCGACCTCGTGGCGTACGACGAGGTGGCGCACCACTCGGGGCCGCACGGCCGCGACACGGACCGGGTCCTGGCGCGCCTCGACCGCGCGATCGCGCTCATCGCCACCGTCGCCGAGCACGCCCCGCGGCCGTACCGGATCGTGCTCCTCTCCGATCACGGGCAGAGTCCCGGCGAGACCTTCGAGTCGGCGTACGGGCTGACGCTCAAGGACCTGGTGCGGGCCGGGTGCGGACTGCCGGTGCCGCGCAGGGTGCGGCGTACCCGCAGCGGGTCCGAGGCGCGGGACGCGGCCAGGGACGCGCTGCGCAGCGCGCTGCACCGGCCGGTGGACGAGAGCGAGGAGACGGCCCGGGAGCTGCCCGCCCGGCCCTCCGAGCCGGTGGTCCTGGCCTCGGGCAATCTGGGACTCGTCTCCTTCCCCGACGTGCCGCACCGGATGACCCGGGAGGAGATCGACCGGCGCCATCCGGCGCTCCTGCGGACCCTCGCGCACCATCCGGGCATCGGCTTCGTGCTGGTGGCGAGCGCCGAGCACGGCTCGGTGGTGCTCGCGCGCGACGGTGCCGAGGTGCCGGTCGCCGAGCTCGCGGACGACGGACCGCTCGCGGTCTTCGGGCGGGGCGCGGCGCGGGCGGTGCGGCGCACGGACGGCTTCCCGCACGTCGCGGACATCATGGTCAACTCCATGTACGACCCGGCGACGGGGCGCGTGCACGCCTTCGAGGAGCAGATCGGCTCGCACGGCGGTCTGGGCGGGGAGCAGGCGCACGCCTTCCTCCTGTCGCCGCCGGAGCTGTCGCCGCCGGTCGGGGCGGGGGAGGAGCTGGTCGGGGCGGAGCAGGTGCACCGGGTGCTGCGGCGCTGGCTGCGCGAGTCCTCGGGTCCGCAGGTGCCGGTCGGCCCTCTGGAGATTTCCCCGCCCACGGGCGTATCGGAATCACTTCTTCCGGTCGATGACCCGGTCACGCGGGACAAAAGACGCTGATTTGGACGCCTGTTCCCCGTTACCGGACGATGGTCCGGATTTGTACGACGGAAGGCGCACCACCCCATGAGCACGGCCACCACAACTCCACAGCGCGGATCCGGGACGGAGACCCCGCCCGCCGACCGGCACGCCCGCCGCTTCGGCCTCCCCATCGCGACCGCCCTGGTCATGGGCAACATCATCGGCGGCGGGATCTTCCTGCTGCCCGCCTCCGTAGCCCCCTACGGGACCATCAGCCTCGTCGCCTTCGGCGTCCTCACCCTCGGCGCGATCGCCCTCGCCCTCGTCTTCGGCCGGCTCGCCCACCGCCTGCCGCAGACCGGCGGACCCTACGTCTACGCCCGCGCCGCCTTCGGCGACTTCGCCGGCTTCCTCGCCGCCTGGTCGTACTGGATCACCGCCTGGGTCTCCAACGCCGCCCTCGCCGTCGCCGCCGTCGGCTACCTCGACGTCCTCGTGCCCGTCCACGGGTCCAAGCCCGCCACCATCGCCGCCGCCCTGCTCTTCCAGTGGCTGCCCGCGCTCGCCAACCTGGCCGGCACCCGCTACGTCGGCGCGGTGCAGATCGTCGCGACCGTGCTCAAGTTCGTCCCGCTGATCCTCGTCGCCGTCGGCGGCCTGTTCTTCTTCGACAGCGCCAACCTCGGGCCGTTCCACCCGAGCGGGGGCGGCGCGCTCGGCGCGGTCTCCGCCTCCGCCGCGATCCTGCTCTTCAGCTACCTCGGCGTCGAGTCGGCCGCCGTCAGCGCCGGCGAGGTCCGCGACCCCCGCCGCAACGTCGGCCGCGCCACCGTCCTCGGCACCCTCGGCGCCGCCGCGGTCTACCTCCTCGGCACCCTTGCCGTCTTCGGCACCGTCGCACACGACAGGCTCGTCACCTCCACCGCGCCCTTCTCCGACGCCGTGAACGCCATGTTCGGCGGCTCCTGGGGCGGCGCGGCCGTCGCCTGCATGGCCATGGTCTCCATGCTCGGCGCCCTCAACGGCTGGACCCTGCTGAGCGCCCAGGCCCCCTACGCGGCCGCCCGCGACGGACTCTTCCCGAAGGCGTTCACGGTCAAGCGGCGCGGTGTGCCGACCGTCGGCGTCCTCGTCACCGTCGTCCTCGCCTCGCTCCTGACGGTCTACAACTACACGGCCGGCACGAAGGGCGTCTTCGAGATCCTCGTCCTCGTCACCACCTTCACCGCCACCGTGCCCTACCTGCTGTCCACGGCCGCCCAGATCTACTTCCTGCTCTCCGGCCGGTCCGAGAAGGTCTCCCGGGCCCGGCTCGCCCGCGACGCCGTCCTCGCCCTCGCCGCCTTCGGCTTCTCCCTCTGGCTGGTCGCCGGCTCCGGCTACGCCGCCGTCTACCAGGGCGTCCTGTTCCTCTTCGCCGGCGTGCTCGTGTACGCCTGGATGGCGGCCCGCAAGCAGCGCGCCACCGCCTAGGGCCTGTCCGACCGTTCCCGTCGGGGCCGGCCCGCCCGGCACGCACGCTCGCCGCACGGCCGAAACGCCCGAGCGGCTCCTTCCCCGGGCTCTCGGCTTCGTTCGAGCAGGGAGACCCCATCCGAGGGCGCCCCGGCCGCACGCCGATCGCACGCACCGGACGACCCGGCCTGATCCGACGCGAATGGTCGGACAGCACACCTAGGGGGCGCCCGGCGGGCCACGGTCGGGACCGCGTCCGATCCGCCGGGCGGTGACCGCCGGGGCGGTGAATCCGGAGCCCTGGCGTAGGCCGCTCGGGCGGATCACCGGCCGGGGGAGCCGTGCCGGTCCCGCGGCGGGGCAGTACGGATCTCCGTGAGCCCCGCGCACCAGTCGCCCCCCGCGCCCGCCACCCCGGCGGGGCGCCGGGCGTGCCCGGACCGGGGCCGGCACCGGTGGATCGCGCTCCTCCTCGTCCTCACCGCCCTGTTCGGCGCCGGGACCGCCGCCGCGCTCCCCGTCGCCGAGACGCGCGCCGCGGCCGCCGCCCCGGCCTCCGACCCGGGCGGCGAGACCCACGACCCGGCCGACAGCGAGGCCGGACTCCCCGGCCGGTCCCGGGCCCACCGCGCGCACCCGCGCCCCGCCGGGCCCGGGCCCCGGCCCGGCGGCCCCCGCCGGACCCCGGCTCCCGCCCCCGTACCCGCCCCGCGCGGCGACGCGCTCCGGTGCGTGGTGATGCGCTGCTGAGAGGCCCCGCCTCCCCGCAGTCCACCCGACATCACCCCCGCACCACGAGGAGCTCCACCATGCCCGTCGACCCCTACGCCGTCCTCCAGGCCCTGCTGCGCGCCGAGGCCTCGCGCGCCCGGCGCACCGAGCGCACGGCCCCCGAGGCCGGGTCCCCGGCACCCGCCCGGCCCCTCGAGCCGACCGCCCGGACGTCCGAGCCGGCCGCCCGCCGGGAGGAACCCCTCCACCGGGACGGCCCCCTGGGCTGAACCCCGGCACCGGCCTCCCGGAGCGCGGCTCCGGGAGGCCGCCGGCCGGCCCGCCGGGCACGTACTTCTCCCGTGTTCCGCGACGAGCCGCCGGGCCGCGACGGCCCCTCGCCTCAGGCCGCCTCCACCGTCCCGAACATCCGCGCGTCCCGCCTGGTGTGCAGCCCCACCAGGACCGTCGTCGCCCCGGCGAGGACCGTGAGCGCCACCAGGGCCGGGACCAGACCGACCAGCGGGCCCGCCGCCAGACAGCACGCCCCGCCCACGGCCAGGGCGGTCGGCCGCCGCCCCGAGGTCCGCAGCACGATCGCGGCGGCGCCGAGCAGGAAGACGCCGACGCCCCCGGTCAGGGACCAGGCCACGACACCGTGCAGCGGCTCGGCGAGGCCGTAGTGCCCGGTGTCGGCGACCTGCTGGAGGACCTTCTTCATCCCGAGCGCGCAGAGCACGACCCCGGCGACCAGCGGCAGGTGCAGGAACGTGTAGACGTCCCGTGCGAAGCGGGTGCGGTCGTCGCCGTCGAGCCCGGTGAGACGGTGCTCGGCGGCCTCGCCGAGCTGCCGGAAGTACAGCCGCCACAGCCCGGCCGAGAGCAGCAGCCCGGCGGCCGAGGCGCCCAGCACGGCGTACGAGAGCGGAAAGCCGCCGACGCCGACGCCCATCGCCACGATGGACTCGCCCAGGGCGATGATCACGATCAGGCCGTGCCGCTCGGCGAAGTGCCCCGGGGAGTTGACCCGCCAGCCGGAGGAACCGGTGACGTAGATCCCGCCGTAGTCGACGGCCACCGCCCCCAGCCACCACAGGAGTTGGACCCGGCCGTCGTACGCGCAGCCGATCAGCAGCAGCACCAGCGGCGGCAGCACGGACGCCATGGCCGTACGCCGCAGGGTCGCCCGCAGCGCGGCGTCCCCCGGACTGGAGAGCCAGTACGAGGTCAGGTGCAGGACGCGCACCGCGCCGTAACAGAGCACGAACACCAGCGGTGCCGAGAGCCCGCCGGGCGCGTCCGCGAAGACCTCCGGCACGGCGAGGGACACGATCAGGACGACGGCCATCACGGTGACGAGGACGCCGAACAGAGCGCCGGAATCGGCCCGTACGACATTGCCCAGCCAGGCGAAGGCGCACCAGCACCACCACAGCAGCGCGAGCACGACCATCGCGCCCACCATCCGCACGGGCGAGGGCGCTGCCGCCATCAGCGCGGTGACCTGGGTGATCGCATACACGAACACCAGGTCGAAGAAGAGCTCCGCGGGCGTCACCTTGTGATCGTCCTCGGTGGCCACCATGGCCCGTTGCCTGTTCCACGCCATCCGTAGTCCTCCCCCTTCTGGCCCCTGTTCCGGCCACCCCGGCGGGAAGACTACTCACCCCGGGCGAGCGACGGCACGACCGTCCGGACTCCGGCACCACCCCTCGCATTACCTCCGGCGCAATTTCGCCTCGCCCCTCAGGGCTGTCCCGCAAACGGGTCTGGTGTCGCTCTGGACCACGGGGTCGACTGAGCGATCGAGGAGGGGTTCCTTCCGGTGGCCGCCTGGTCTCGCCCGCCCTGGGCTGACCAGCTGGATCACGCCTGCCTCAGTAGGCCTCATCGGCTTCGATAGTCTGCGCTACTGAACTTGAACTCGTGATGTCGGTCGATTCGTGGTGGCGGCGTCAGGGTCCGAGATGTCGGCTGTTACCGGCTCGGGTTCAGGACGACGGCTGTAGCTAGCGCCGCTCCGCGGAGAGGTTCACCTCGACGTCATCGCTCCAAGAACAGACCTCCAGCCATGAGAGGTAGCCGCCTTGCGCGAAGACCAAGACCTCACCAGGGCACTCGCCGGTTTCGGTGAACAGCTGTACGTCGGCAGCCACGACGGTGCCGGGGCCCGTTGGCGCGGGCTCCAACGCGTCGGCGTCAAGGTCGAAGTAGGCAGTGCCGCACCCACACTTGCAGCGGGATTGCACCCTGAGTTGGGGCACCTGCCGTCGGAGGGCGACGTGAATCGGCTCGTCCGGGTTCAGGACGAGGCCAAGCACGTCAGCTACATCCTCGGGCAGACTTTCAGGAATGCCGCCACCGTAGCTGACCAGCAGCTTCGGGCTTCGACCAATTTCGGGTCCGTCGACCCGACGCTCACAGGGCCAGGTCGGTGCCGCCGGCCAGCTGTCAGGCGAACGGCACCGACATCACTCAATCGAGTTCAGTAGCGGGCGAGGGTCCAGTTCGTGAGGCGGTCCACGATGTCGAGAACCGACCTGCGTGCCCCGGCGGAGATGAACGCGAAGACGACGAACGAGGGGATGAGCGCCACGATCACGACCAACGCGGGCAGCAGACGGACCACGATGGTGCAGAAGTCCAGCAGGGCGCGGAGGGTCCGGGTCTGAGACAGGAGGTCGATCAAACGGTCCAGCAAGGTGCACTCCTCGGATACGCGAGCGGGGTCACCTGGTGTCCGACTGAGGGCATACGTCTCCCTCGGACGGTGCCTTGTCAGGGCAACCAAGCTAATGAAGAACCCCGCTGGCCCGCGTTTCACGAGTCAGCGGCAGGTTCGAAACCTGCTGCGCATCCCTGTCTCCCTGCGTATCGACCTACGACGCCGGACAGCAGTCCGGCGGGCAGCTGAATTTACTGACCGCCACACTGTCATTCAAGGGCGAATTTTAGTCACTGTCTAGAAACGCTCGAAGCTACTGCCTGAGCTTGAATGCGTGATGTCGGCCAGTCGTCCGTGATCAGGCCGGTGCTGGTCAGGCAGCCGTCGGCCAGGTCCGGACGGTACTGGATCTGCTTGAGCCTGCGTTCGACGGCGCGAGTGATCTGGCCGAGGCCCGGCTGCGGCGAGGTTGCCGATGTCGCGTTTGACCAGCGACCAGATGCCCTCTTGCGGGCTCAGGTCCGGTGCGTAACCCGGAAGTCGGAAGACGGTGCGCCGGTCCGCGTGGTCGGCGATGAATCGGCGCATCGCCTCGACCAGGTGCATGCGCAGGTCGTCCCAGACCAGCACGATCGGGCCGCCGAGCTGGATGTGCGCTGTGACCAGCAGGTCGCGCCAGCCGATGTCCTTCGGCTCACCCTTGCGGCCCCGGTACTCGCGGACCGAGTAGAACATCCGGGACCGCTTCCCCGGCTTGTAGCAGGTCAACCCGGCCATGGACACCCGGCCCGAGCCCCGGCCACGGACCCGGACCAGTGTCCACCGCTGGTCGGCCCAGCCGTGGACCAGCGGCCCACGCTCCAGTTCCCGTTCCAGCCTCGCGATCTGTGCTTCGCCGAGCCTCGGCCGTCCCGGCGATCCCTTCGACAGGACCCCCGCTTCACCGTGCTCGCGCCACTGACCGCGCCACCGTTCCACGGACCGCTCACTGACCCGCAGCGTCGCAGCGATCTCCCTGTTCTTCTGCCCGCCTTGGAAGCGTGTCACGGCCTGCAACCGGGCCCGCTCCCTCGCGGCCCTCCCGACGTCGGTCAACCCGCCGCCCTGCGCGTATCTCACAGTTCAGGGCTATCGGAACGGACCGACCACCGTCAGGCGAACGGTCCGACATCACCCAATCAAGCTCAGTAGTGGCTGACGCTTCGCTGAGATTCATGATCGACGCCGATCACTGGCAGTTCTACGTCCAAGACCTTGATCCCTATGACGCATGGATCACCGAGCACGCGATGGACCCGGACCTGGAGCCCGCTGGCTGGACGCATGAAGCTTCCCAAATCCACCGCATCGGTGTGGAACCGCACTCGATCTCTGTCGGCACCGCTCGGGACGACATCGTCGAGTCGCTCATCACTGTTCCCGCTTCCGCTCCAACGACTGACCCGGCGGCCGAGCACATCGTGGAGACCGACCTTGACGTGCCCACCGGTCAGCTCACCATGTCCAGCCCCGGGACCGATCCTGCCGACGGGCCGAGCCTGGCCGTTCCCGCTGGATTGCTACGTGCTCGGGTCTCTTACGTCCCGGCCGGACCACCACCGGCCGGCACCGGCAGAGGCCCCGGTGACCACTTCCTTTATCAGGTGGACCTCTGGCCCTCCGACCAGGCGTACGGACTCGTCATCGTCAAACAGGGGCCGGAAATCTGGGCAGGGTAGATCCTCGTCTACTGCTCGCCTGCCGACTGAGTGCGAGGTTGTGCAGGCGGGCGATGCCACTCATCGCGTGATGGACACCGTCGCCCTTCAACCGGAAGTCTCGAAGGATCTTCCAAGTCTTCATGCGGGCGAAGGCGTGCTCGACACGGGCGCGGACCTTGCGGTGGGAAGCGTTGTGGTCTTCCTTCCAGGCCGGCAGTTCACTCTGCCCGCGCTCGCGGCGGTGCGGGATGACCAGGCCGGTGCCCCGGTAGCCGCCGTCGGCGATCACGGTGGTACGGCCGACCGCGTCCTCGGCTCCGGACAGTGCCCACGCCTTGCAGTCGTTGCGGTTGCCGGGCAACGGCCGACCGACCACCACGACCAGGCGGGTGTCGGCGTCGATGACCCCCTGATGGTTGGTGGAATAGCGATAGTTCTTCGACCGCTCGGCCACGGTGTGGTCCCGGGTGGGTGCCAAGGTTCCGTCCACGATCAGCACCGCGTCCTTGGCGAACCGCCGACGAGGGCGCAGTGCAAACCTCGGGCCAAGGTCGTCGACCACCCGGTCTACCGTCGACTTCGACACCCCGAACAACAGGGCCAGTTGCCGCATCGTCAAGTTTGTCCGCCAATACGCGGCGACCAGCAGCACCCGGTCTTCCAATGACAGCTTCCACGGCCGGCCCCGACCCGGGGAGTCGACCCCCTCGCGACGCAGCGCGGTCACCAACCTGCCGAAGACGCGGGGACTCAGACCAGTGAACGGAGCTATCCATGACGGCTCTGACGCCGTGATCACGCCTGACACGGTCGAGATCATCGCAGAGCAAGATCGCTTACGGGACAACCCTTAGGTATCGGCCACCGATCAGCGCTGAAGGTGCGGGATGGGTGAGGGGATGTCTCGACATTGTCACATGAATCGGGCAGGGAGGTTTCAAGTCAACAGGCTGAATTCCTCTTTGTCGGCGGGCGTGGACATGTGGTGATCTCTCCCGTTTCCAACAGGGGAAATCAAGGGAGGGGATTTCGTGAAGAACATCGGTAGATCCGTCGTTTTTGCCATCGCAGGCGTGGCCTTTGCGGCTGTAGGCCTCGCGGCGCCGGCCACCGCAGCCGCGCCTGCGACCGTCAGTGCCTCTGGAGCCACCGTCGCCGTCCATCATCGCGGGGACGGTGTCAAGCCGCCTGCGGAGCTGGGCAACCCCTCTGCGTGGGGTTCGGTGACGTTCAAGATGGACGATTCGGCGGACTCCGTTAGCTCGCTGGCGAGTGCGTGCCTCAGTCCGTCCTCCGGTGGTACTTGGTGCTACGGTTGGTACTCGGTGGAAGTCAGCCCCGGGGCATTTAATAAGTACTGCTACTCGAATTACGCGCAGGAGACGAAGTATCACTCGTCCACGGTGCAGATCGCTGGCTACACGCGTAAGGTCTACGCCAACGCCGGCTACGTCCCCAACGCGAACCTGACTCAGGGCCTCGCCTACACCTGCTCCACCTACTACGCCGTCTATTAGGTTCTGGTCCCCGCATCGGGCGGCAAATCCTGGGGGTGCGGGACGTTGGTGCGTCACTCGGAGGCTGTTCGGTCGCCTGAGCAGTCTCGGAGTGGCGTCACCTCCAGTTCAGACTTACTCGCTAAGCGGGCACGGGAAATGGTGCGCTTTATGTATACCCGAGTTGTGTCGACCGCCGTGTCTCTCGGGGTGGGTTTGTCGCTTGGTCTACTGGGGCCAATTTTCGGGAAATTTGATAATCCGGTTTTCGTTGCCGCTGGTATTGTCCTTTCTAGCGGTTGGCCGTGGGCTTGCTATGCGTTTTTGGTGGGGTATTTCACCCGCTCCAAGATTGAGTCGGTTTTGCTGGCCTCTTTTGGATTGGCCGTCGGTGTCGTTGCGTATTACCTTTTCAAGGAGTTGTACCCCACCATTCCTGCTGGAATGGAATACGCCACCTCCATTCCGGAGGGAATGGAATCTGGAGCCTCCGCTGAGGGGAGTATCCTCCTTTGGGGGGCAGCGGCTTTCGTGTTCGGTGCCCCTGTGGGGCTCATAGGAAACGTGGCGCGGACGCCTGGAGTTGGCGGCCTTCTTTTTCGCCTGCTTGTTCCATTGATCGCCTTCTTCGAGGCGACTCGGCGATTGAGTGTAGAGGCGGACTCGCAGGGTGCGGTTTTCGTCGCAACCTGGAACATCACGCGCGTCGCGGCATGCATCGTCGCGGTGGTCCTCATGGGACGCACAGTGTGGAGCTGGCGTGTTCGGCGTACCCAGGCCGACGGGCAACCGGACCCTGCCG
Organism: Streptomyces sp. NK15101; assembly: GCF_020400725.1. Taxonomy (GTDB): domain Bacteria; phylum Actinomycetota; class Actinomycetes; order Streptomycetales; family Streptomycetaceae; genus Streptomyces. The sequence goes on from NZ_JAINVG010000049.1 coordinate 22,028, forward strand.
CGCCTGCACAGCATCTCTGACCACCCTCCTCCTGATCAGTTGCCTCATGAAGCGTCGCGGGCTGACAGCGAGGGGCCGCCACAGAAATTGCCCAGCGCAGCCGCCGCGAAACCGACCGCACGCGGACCTGATCGTCGCTGAGACCCATGCGGTTCTGAACGAGGCACTGAGCCTTTTCGACCTGCATCAGCAGTACGCCGTTGGGCTGACGGCAGGGTAAAACCCCTGGTAGATGGGTTTTCCAACCAAGAGAACCGGCTCCACCAGAGGCTTTACGTGCTTGTCCACCCATCGGGCGTCGACGTGTCCAGTTCCACCCTCCGCTTCCTCACTCAGCAGTTGCGGCGCCACCGCCGCGCGATTGGCTCCCGGTGGCGGCGCCTGAGCGCCGGCCGTCAGGCCCTGCTCACCCTCGCCCCGAGTCTGGCCGACGCGGTGCGGACCGCTTCGGTGAAGGCGTATCTGATCCTGGACGGCACGCTCCTGCCCATCGACCGCATTGCCGCGGACCGGACGTTCTCCTCCGGGAAACACAAGAAGCACGGGGTGAACGTGCAGGTCATCGCCGATCCCTTCGGCCGGCTGCCATGGGCCTCACCGGCCCTGCCCGGAGCCGTCCACGACCTCCGCGCGGCCCGCGAACACGGCATCCTCGACGCGCTCGCCGAAGCTGGCATGCGGTACTGGGCCGACAAGGACTACCGAGGTGCCGGCGGAACGGTCCGCGTCCCGTGCTGGGGACGGTGGGAGAACCTCTCGGCAGGCCAGAAGGCTGCGAACCGGTCGCACGCGAAGATCCGGGCCCTGGTCGAACCCGCCGTCGCCACCCTCAAGTACTGGCGACTCCTCCGCAAGCTCCGCTGCTCGACCACGCGCATCACCCGCCTCGTCCGAGCCGTCCTCACCCTTCATCTGACCAGCTCAAACTGAGTTCGGAAAAGGCTCACTTCCTCCGCGACAAGAGGCAGCGACAGCCTGTGGCCGTGTTGCCCCTGCTCCCGGGGCGGGCGCTGGCGATCCCGCGCTCGTAGGCTCCTGGCAGCCGGGGAGCCATACCGGGAGCCACGCAGGGCGACACGCAGCGGACGTAGGCGTACTTCAGCGACCGCAGTGGCTCCCTCCACGGACAGCAAGAGGGCGCCTGACGGGAGCCGAGCGAGCCGTCGCATTACCTCCGGCGTAATCGACCGCCTCCCCGCCGCTCGGCATGCTCATGGACACCGGAACCCGGGCGGCGCACTCCGCTCGGGCTCCGGGCCCACCACCAGCACGAACGTCCCCTTTGGAGGGTGATCCGCCATGTCCCAGGCCCTGCTCGCCGGTCTCGCCCGCACCACCCGGCCCCAGTCCGCGGTGCGCCGCTTCCTCGCCCTCGACGCCGTCGTCACCGGAGCCAACGGGATCGCCTACCTCGCCGCCTCCGGCCCCCTCGGCGAACTCCTCGGCGTCGACGCCGGGCTCCTCCTCGAACTCGGCCTCTTCCTCACCGCGTTCGCCGCGGGCGTCGCCTGGCTCGCGAGCCGTCCGCAGCCCCCGGCGCTCGCCGTGAAGCTCGTCGTCGACGCCAACGTGATCTGGGCCGTCCTCAGCGTCGTCGCCCTCGTCGCCTGGCTGGAGCCGACCACCGCCGGCCTGCTCTGGACCCCCGCGCAGGCGGCCACCGTCGCCGGTTTCGCCGGACTCCAGTGGGCGGCGCTCAGGGCAGCTGCGCGCTGAGCGACCGCAGGTACGCGACCGTCTCCGGGTCGGCCGGGAGGAACGTCTCGATGGCCAGCTCGGCGACGGTCACGTCCATCGGCGTGTTGAACGTCGAGATCGACGACACGAACGACAGCACCCGGCCGTCGTGCTCGATCCGCAGCGGCAGCGCGAAGTACGGGTACGGCTCCGCGTCCGGCCGGTCCTCCGGGTCGATCCGCTCCGGCAGCGGATAGCCCGCCACCTCCTCGTACAGCTCCCGCAGCGACTCCGAACGCGCCAGGGCGATCTGACGCTCCATCTGGGACAGCAGGTGGCCCCGCCACTCCCGCAGGTTCCGGATCCGGGGCGCCAGGCCCTCCGGGTGCAGGGTGAGCCGCATCGCGTTCATCGGCGGGGTCAGCAGGTGCTCCGGAAGCCCGCCGAGCAGCAGCCCGATCCCCCGGTTGGCCGCCACCACCGTGTAGGTGCCGTCCACCACCAGGGCCGGGTACGGCTCGTACCCGTCGAGCAGCTGCTGGATGCCCCAGCGCAGCGTCTCCAGGCGCGGCGCGTCCAGCGGCGACTCCGCGTACCGGGGCGCGTACCCCGCCGCGAGCAGCAGCGCGTTCCGCTCCCGCACCGGCACCTCCAGGTGCTCGGCGAGCTTCAGGACCATCTCCTCGCTCGGCCGCGAGCGGCCCGTCTCCACGAACGAGATGTGCCGCGCCGAGGAGTCGGCGCGCAGCGCCAGCTCCAGCTGACTCAGCCGTCGCTGCTCACGCCATCCGCGCAGCAGCGGTCCCACTCCCGTGTCGGTCACGACAGTTGTCATGGTCAGACGGTATCCCAGAGGGGGACCCCGGGTAGTTTCACCCCGGGGCCCCTGTCCGTCACCCCGTCACCCGCGCCACCCGACCGGAGGGAGCACCGCCGTGCCCACACAACCGCTGTCACAGAAGGAGATCGAGGACCGCCTCAGGGAGCTTCCCGGCTGGTCCGTCGACGCCGACCGGCTCACCCGGACCTACCGGCTCGGTGACCACTTCGCGGCGACCGCGCTCGTCGTCCACGTGGCCCAGATCCAGCAGGAGCTGAACCACCACTCCGACCTCACCCTCGGCTACAACACGGTGGCCCTCGCCATGAACACCCACGACGCCGGCGACGCCGTCACCGAGAAGGACTTCGAACTCGCCGACCGCGTCGAGCGGATCGCCCCCGGACACGGGGCGAGCTGATCGCATTACGATCGCGGGCATGGCGGAGACCGTGCTCGACTACGAGGCAGAGGCAGCGCACTACGACCGGACCCGCGGCGGGGTGCCCCGCGCCGAGGCGGTCGCCGAGGCCGTCCTGCGACTCGTCCCGCCCGGCGCCCGCACCCTGCTCGACCTCGCCTGCGGCACCGGACTCGTCACCGAGCGCCTCACCCGGCCCGGCCTGCGCGTCCACGGCGCCGACGCCGCCCACGCCATGGTGCGGGTCGCCGCCGGCCGGGTGCCCGGCCGCGTGGTACGCGCCGACGCCCGGCGGCTGCCGCTGCCCGACGCCTCCCTGGACGCCGTCGCGGCCGTCTGGCTGCTGCACCTCGTCCCCTTCGCGGCGGACGTCGTCGCCGAGGCGGCCCGGGTGCTGCGCCCCGGCGGCGTCCTCGTCGCCACCGTCGACAAGGACGCCGCCCACGACGTCGGCAGCGACGTCGACGCCGTCCTCCGCCCGTACCGCACGGCCGGCGCGGCCTCCGACCGCGCCGACCTGATCACCGGGTACGCGGCCGCCCACGGCCTCGACCCGGCCCCCGGCACCCGCTTCACCGGCCACGGACAGGGCAGCACCCCGCGCGACACCGCCCGGAAGCTGCGCGCCGGGTACTACGCCTCCTGGTTCGCCGGAGACCCGGCGACCACCGAGACGCTCGCCGCCGCCCTGGCCGCCCTCCCGGACCAGGACCGCCCCCGAGCCGACCCCCGTTACCGGCTCGCGAGCTTCGTCAGGCGCGGCTGAACTCCATCACCCAGTTCGTCACCCACGCGTCGGTGCCCACCACCGCGAACGCCTGCTCCCAGCGGGCCGCGTCCGCCGTGATCCCCGACCACCGGAACCGCACGCGGACCTGCCGTCCCCCGTAGGAGTCGGTGCCGTGGAACTCGCCCGTCCCGTCCTCGGCGAACCGGCCCCGGACCGGCGGGTCCAGCCTCCCCGTGCGGCTGTTGGACCAGTTCAGCGTCCACTCGCCGGTCTCCGGCTCGTACAGCCGCAGCGTCAGCCCGCTGAACCCCTCGGAGGGGAAGACGATCTCGTCCACGTGCGCCCGGCCGTCCCAGAACAGCGAGCCGGTCGTGTGGCCCTCGAACTCCTTCCAGCCGCTCTCCGGGTCGAGGAAGTCGGCGAGGCGGCGGTTGCGGACCCGCCACCGGCCGTCGAGGAAGGCGAAGCCGTCGGCGGTCACGCGCGGCCTCCCGTCGTGCCGGAGGGCAGCGCGTCCGCGAGGTAGCCGGCGAGGTCCGGGACGTCCGGCGTCAGCATGTGCCGTACCCAGGCGTCCCGTTCGTGCCCGAGCGGCGGCAGCTCCCACACACAGCCGATCCACGACCGGTCGACCCGGACGAAGTGCGTCGGATCGGCGTCCGGGCAGTCCAGGGCGGGCTGGCCGGCGGCCCCGCCGCCGAAGTGGAGCACGTTGTCCCACACCCAGCTGTACGCGTTGAGGTACGCGCCGCTGTCACCGCCCCGGTGCAGCACCACGAAGCCCGCCGCCGGGGTGCCGTCCGGCTCCGGCAGCAGCTCCGGAAGCAGTGCGTACGCCGCCTTCTCCACCTCCGGTTCGATGCCCGCCGGATCCGCGGTGACGTGGTAGCGCTTGAGGTGCCGCCCGGCGATCTCGACCGGCGGCAGCGCGAGGAGGTTCTTCTCTGCGAAAGCCATGACTGGACCGTAAGGACCCTCCACTGACACCGTGTGTCAGTGAAGTCCAGCCGACTCGTCTCCCTCCTCCTGCTGCTCCAGACCCGCGGCCCGATGACGGCCGCCCGCCTCGCCGGGGAGCTGGAGGTGTCCGTCCGCACCGTCTACCGCGACGTGGAGGCGCTCCAGGCCGCCGGAGTGCCGCTGTACGGCGACGCCGGGCACCGCGGCGGCTACCGGCTGCTCGCCGGGTACCGGCACCGCCTCGCCGAGCTGTACGCCCGCGAGGCCGAGGCGCTCGTCCTCGCCGGTCTGCCCGTCGCCGCCGACGAACTCGGGCTCGGCCCGCACTTCGCGGACGCCCAGCTGAAGCTGCGGGCGGCGCTGCCCGCGCCGCTGCGCGAGCACGTCGACCGGCTGCGGGCCCGCTTCCACATCGACGCCCCCGGCTGGTACGCGGAGTCCACCGAGGCCCCGTTCCTGCCCGAGGTCGCCGACGCGGTCCGCGCCGGGCGGGTCCTGGAGGTCCGCTACCGGCGCTGGAAGGAACCCACGGACGTCGACCGGCGCCTCGAACCGTACGGACTCGTCCTCAAGGCCGGCCGCTGGTACCTGGTCGCCGGGCCCGGCCCGCGCACCTACCGGGTCGACCAGATCCTCTCCCTCACCGTCACCGACGAGGAGGCCGCCGTCCCGGAGGGCTTCGACCTCGCCGCCCACTGGCGGGCCGGCCAGGAGGACTTCCACCGGCGGCTCCACCGGGGCGAGGCGGTCGTACGGATCTCCCCGCGCGGCGCCGCCCGCCTCACCGGCGCCGCGGCCCGGGCGCTCGCCGCAACCGGCACGCCCGAACCCGACGGCTGGACGCGCGCCACCCTCCCCGTCGAATCGCCCGAACACGCCCACGACACCTTCCTCGGGCTCGGGGCGGAGGTGGAGGTCCTCGCCCCCGAGGAACTCCGCGACCGCGTCGCCGCGACCGTACGGGCCCTGTCCGCCCTGTACACCTGATCCGTCGCCCGGCAGGTCGGCCGCAGCGGCGCGCTCGCCCCGGGCGCAGCCTTCAAGGGCGTACGGGGCGTCGGCCCGCGGGAACACCGGAGCCGCGGCTGACCGGCCGGCACGTTGTTGCCGGACCGGCAACATTTCTCGCGCTCGCGGCCGGTCCGTCGCACCCTGGGGGCATGAGCCAGCATCACGCGTCCCACTCCGGCCATCAGCACGGGCACGGCCACGGCCACCACGACAGCACCCACCTCGACTGGAGCGAGATGGCGTCGCTCCTGGAGCGGCAGGCCGAGATCGCGAGCCCCGCCTACGCGGAAGCCGCCGCCTGGCTCGGCACCCTCGCGCCGGTGCAGGGCGTCCGCCGGATCCTCGACGTCGGCAGCGGTCCCGGGGTGGTGACCAGCCTGCTCGCCGAGACCTTCCCGGCCGCCGAGGCGGTCGCCGTCGACGGCGCCCCCGAACTCCTCGCCCGGGCCCGGGCCCGCGCCGAGGCGCGCGGTCTCGGCGCCCGGGTCTCCACCCGCCACGCCGAACTCCCCGAGGGGATCGCCGCCCTGGGGCAGGCCGATCTCGTCTGGGCGGGCAACTCCCTGCACCACATGGGCGACCAGGGCGCCGCGCTCGCCGAGTTCGCCGGCATCCTGAACCCCGGCGGCCTCGTCGTCCTCGTCGAGGGCGGCCTGCCCCGGCGACACCTGCCCCAGAACATCGGGATCGGCAGGCCCGGTCTGGAGGCCCGGCTCGACGCCGTCCACGCCGAATGGTTCGGCGAGATGCGCGCCGAGCTCCCCGGCTCCAAGGACGAGCGGGACGACTGGCGGGCGCTGCTCGCCGGCGCGGGCCTCACCCCGGCCGGCACCCGCACGTTCCTCGTCGACGTCCCCGCGCCCGTCTCCCCGGCCGTCCGGGAGCTGGTCCTCGCCCACTACGAGCGCCTCCGGGACGGCCTGGCGGCCCGGCTCGACGCCGACGACAAGGAGACGCTCGACCGGCTGCTCGACCCGGCCGACGCGCTGTCCCTGTACCACCGCACGGACCTGTTCCACCTCACCGCCCACACCGTGCACACCGCCCGCAAGGGCTGAGCCCGCACCGGGCCGGGGTCAGGACACCGGCTCCAGCCGCCACCACTGGAACGGCGAGTCGGTGTCCTCCCACTGCCGGACGTTCCCCCCGTCCTCCTTCGACTCGTCGGCGACCTCCAGGAACAGGCCGCTGACGAAGCTCACCAGGGCCACCGTCCCCGGCGACTGGAGGTCCTGCTCGATGACCCACTCCTGCGCGCCGAAGTTGTTGGCCCTCCACTGCTGGACGGGGGCGCCGTTCTCCGTGGACGCGTTCGCGACGTCGAGCCGTTTGCCGCTGGCGGCGTTGACCAGGTGGTAGAGCCCGCCGCCGTTCGGCACGGACCTGATGTGCCAGTGCTGCCCGGGAGTTCCGTTCCCGGTGCCCTGCTGCACCTTCGCGCCGCTGCGGCCCGATCCCTGGTACACCTCCAGGAGCAGCCCGCTGGCCACGTTCCGCACCTGGTAGAGGCCCTCCACGACGGGCGCCGGGGCACCGCTCACCGTACCGACTCCTTCTTCTCGCCAGGCAGTTGAACCGCGCGGCCGACACCGCGCGCACCCCTCGGGGCCGTCTCCGACCCTATGTCCCGGGTACGACAACGACCCCGGCCGCCGCCCGCCCGGCGGTGCTTCCGGCACGATGTGGGGGTGACCGGTCCCGATCTCCCCACCCTGCTCGACGACCCCGCCCGGGTCCTGCGCCACGACCGCGCCGAGCTCCGTGCCCGTCTCGACGCCCTGCCGCAGGAGCACGGCGGCGTCGGCCGCGAGGTCTTCACCCAGGCCGAGGCGGTGTTCGGGAGCGCCCCGGCGACCTCCGCCGAGTTCGCCTCCTGGCTGCACTTCGCGGCGACCGTCCTCGGCCACCGGGAGTACGCCGAGCGCGTGGCGGCCGCCGAACCCGGCCTGCCGTGGCGGACGGTGTGGGCCTGGTGGCGGCCGGTCGGCGTCCACGAGGCCGCGCCGAACCTCAGCGGCGACCGCTCCGTCGAGGTGTACGAGGCCGACGGCGCCCCGCTCCTGAAGGTCTGGGCCCTGTGGTGCGAGGACACCTGGTTCGACCTGGCCACCGGCGGGCCCCGGCCCGCGCCCGCCGAGGGCACGGCCGAACCGTACGAGGAGACCGAGCCGGACGGCCCCTGGCTGTTCGACGGCGACGAGGAGTCCTGGGCGCTGCGCCGACCCGACTCCTGGGAGGAGCCGGTCCCGCTGGGCGGCGGCCGCCACGTCTTCCACGACGCGCGCGGAGTGGTCGTCGTGGAGCAGAACGACACCGCCCTCGCCGACTGGCCGACGGGCGGGGCCGATTCCTCCCGCCCGGCCCCGGCGGACGGCGGGCCGTGGTTCCGGCCCGGCGCGAGGAACGCCGACGGCCCGCTCACCGCCGCCCGGCTCGACGGGGTCTTCGGCCCCTCCCGGGTCGTCCGCGTCCCGCCGGCCGACCTTCCCGCCGCCCTCACGCACGCGCCGACCCGGACGCTGCTCGCCGAGGCCGGACTGCCCCGTCACTGGGCGGCCGGCGTCACGTCCTTCGCCCTCGCCGACGAACTCCTGGCCCCGGGCCCGGAAGGCCTGCTGCGCGTCGGCGAGTTCGACCTCGGGTACTGCGACCCGGGAGAGGTCTTCGTCCACCCCGCGACCGGCGCCGTCGGCCTGCGGCAGCCGGACGGCGGCCACGGGCCCGGCGGCGACGCCGTCTTCCCGCTCGTCCGCGACCTGGACTCCTTCGTCCGGTTCCTGGAGGGCGTCCGCCGTCACATGGGCTCCTGCTGGGACCCGTACCCGGGCGAGGAGGGCGTGGAGGCCTTCCTCCGGGCGATGGACGCCGTCGACGCCGGGGCCCTCGCCGAGGGCGCGCCCGGTGCCGAGGTCTGGGAACACCTCTTCGCGTCCGTGACCGAACTCGGCGTGGACGGCTACTGAGAGGACGCGGCGGCCGCACCCGCCGGTGGGGCCGCCGCGCCTCCGCGCGCTCAGGCGCCGGCGTTGAACTGCGCCGGATCCGGGCCGAGTCGGCGGTTCTCGTCGAGGGCGGCGATCGCCGCCAGGTCCTCGGCGTCCAGCTCGAAGCCGAAGACGTCGATGTTCTCGCGGATGCGCGAGGGGGTGACCGACTTCGGGATCACCACGTTCCCCAGCTGGAGGTGCCAGCGCAGCACCACCTGGGCCGGCGTCCGCCCGTGCTTGCGGCCGATCGCGACGATCGCCGGCACGTCCAGGAGGCCCTTGCCGGAGCCCAGCGGCGACCACGCCTCGGTCGCGATGCCGTGCCGGGCGTGCGCGTCGCGCGACTCCTGCTGGGAGAGCTGCGGGTGCAGTTCGATCTGGTTGACGGCGGGCACGACCGAGGTCTCGCCGATCAGCCGCTCCAGGTGCTCCGGCAGGAAGTTCGAGACGCCGATCGCCTTGGCGCGCCCGTCCGCGAGGATCTTCTCGAACGCCCGGTACGTGTCGACGTACGCGTCCTTCGCCGGCACCGGCCAGTGGATCAGGTAGAGGTCGACGTAGTCGAGCTTGAGCCTGTCGAGGGAGGCGTCGAAGGCGCGCAGCGTCGAGTCGTAGCCCTGCTCGCTGTTCCACAGCTTGGTGGTGACGAACAGCTCCTCGCGGGCGATCCCCGAGTCGGCGACGGCACGGCCGGTGCCCCGCTCGTTCTCGTAGACCGCGGCGGTGTCGATGGAGCGGTACCCGGCCTCCAGGGCCGTCGCCACGGCGGCCGTCGCCTCGTCGTCCGGCACCTGCCAGACGCCGAAGCCCAGCTGCGGCATGTCCACGCCGTTGTTCAGGGTGACCGAGGGAACGCTGCTGTCCGTGCTCACGTGGGATGGATCCTTACGTCGTCGTCACTGGCTGTACGGAGGTACTCCCAGCGTCAACGATCCCGGGCCGTTCCGCATTCCAACCGGCCGGTCAGCCGTAGAGCGCCTCGACCTCCGCCGCGTACGCCCGCTCGATCGCCTTCCGCTTCAGCTTCAGCGAGGGCGTCAGCAGCCCGTGCTCCTCGCTGAACGGATGCGCCAGGATCCGGAACGTCCGGATCGACTCAGCCTGCGAGACCAGCGTGTTCGCCGCCACCACCCCGCGCCGGATCTCCGTCTCCAGCGCCGGATCGCGCACCAGCTCGGCCGGGGAGAGCGGCGCCCGCCCCTGCATCGCGAGCCAGTGGTCCACCGCCTCCTGGTCGACCGTCACGAGGGCGGCGATGTACGGCCGGTCGTTGCCGACCACGATGCACTGGGCGATCAGCGGATGCGCCCGCACCCGCTCCTCGAGCGCGGTGGGGGAGACGCTCTTGCCCCCCGAGGTCACCAGGATCTCCTTCTTGCGTCCGGTGATCGTCAGATAGCCGTCCGCGTCGAGGGAGCCGATGTCCCCGGTGGCGAGCCAGCCGTCGTTGAGGACGGCGGCCGTCGCCTCCGGGGCGTTCAGATAGCCGGCGAAGACCTGGCCGCCGTGCAGCCACACCTCGCCGTCCTCCGCGATGTGGACCGTCGTGCCCGGCACCGGCTGGCCCACGGTGCCGTACTTGGTCCGTCCGGGCGGGTTCGCCGTGGCGGCGGCCGAGGACTCGGTGAGCCCGTACCCCTCGAAGACCGTGATCCCCGCGCCCGCGAAGAACAGCCCCTGCCTGCGGTCCATGGCCGAGCCGCCCGACATCGCGTGCCGCACCCGCCCGCCCAGGGCGGCGCGCACCTTGACGTACACCGTCTTCTCGAAGAACTGGTGCTGCACGCGCAGCGCCGCCGACGGCCCGGGACCGGTCCCGAAGGCCTTCTGCTCCAGCGCCTCCGCGTACGCGACGGCCACCTCGACGGCCTTGTCGAAGGGACCGGCCCTCCCCTCGCTCTCCGCCCTGCGGCGGGCCGCGTGGAAGATCTTCTCGAAGACGTACGGCACGGCCAGGACGAAGCTCGGCCGGAACGCGGCCAGGTCGGGGAGCAGTTCGGCCGCCGCCATCACCGGCTGGTGCCCCAGCTTCACCCCGCCGCGGACCGCCGCGACCTCCACCATCCGCCCGAAGACGTGCGCGAGCGGCAGGAACAGCAGCGTCGAGGCCTGCTCGCCGGGCCGGGAGCGGAAGACCGGCTCCCAGCGGCCCAACACCATGTCCGTCTCGAACATGAGGTTCGCGTGGGTGATCACACAGCCCTTGGGAGGGCCGGTCGTCCCCGAGGTGTAGATGACGGTCGCGATCGTCTCCGGGGTCACCGCCCGCCGGTGCCGGTGGACGACCTCCTCGTCGATCTCCGCGCCCGCCGCCGTCAGTTCGCCCACGGCGTCCGCGTCCAGCTGCCACAGCCGCCGGAGCCGGGGCAGCCGGTCGATGACGGAGCCGATCGTCATCGCGTGGTCCTCGTGCTCCACCACGCACGCCGTGACCTCGGCGTCGTGCAGCATCCAGAAGACCTGCTCGGCGGAGGAGGTCGGATAGACCGGCACGGGCTGCGCGCCCAGCGTCCACAGCGCGAAGTCGAAGAGCGTCCACTCGTACCGGGTCCGGGCCATGATCGCCACCCGGTCGCCGAACCGCACGCCCTCCGCGATCAGCCCCTTCGCGAGGCCCATGACCTCGTCCCGGAACCGCTCGGCGGTCACGTCGTGCCACGCCCCGTCCGGGCCCTTCCGGCCGAAGGCGACCCGGTGGGGGTCGGCGAGGGCGTGGTCGAACACGGCGTCCGCCAGACCGCCGACCTGAGGCGCCGCCTCGACGGGCGGCACGGTGAACTCGCGCACTGACCTGCTCCTCGACGGCTCGATGGCTGGAAAAGCCCGTTGTCGCGCTCCGTACGGCGCGGGTGACGGTACCCCACCCGACCGGCCGGTGGGAGGGCCTTCACCAAGCCGGGACATTCCGCGTTCTCACAGGTCAGAGCAGGTGAGGCGGTCAAGTCGAGGGCGGCTCGGGGCGGTTACCGACCAGACGGTACGCCCTCGGGGGGTGAATCTCCACGGAATCTGTACCGGCCGCTCACGCCCCGACCCCGAAGCACCGCGGTGGCGCCTTCTCGCCGCCCCCGGGCCCCGCCCTCCCCGCCCTCCCCGGGCGCGCCGCAAGCGATCGCCGTCGGTTCAGCGCGGCCGGTGCAGCCGGTCGCCGCCCGCCAGGATCGCCTCCGCGAGGGCGTCCGCGGCCTCCTGGGTCTCCCCGCCCCGACGCCCCTTGCGCAGCACGAAGCCCACGTCCCCGAGCTCCGGGAGCCCCGCGCGGGCCGGCACCGGGACGAGCCCCGGCGGCACCAGGCCCCGCGTGTGCGCCATCACTCCGAGCCCCGCGCGGGCCGCCGCCACGTTCGCGCTCAGGCTGGAACTCGTGCACGCGATCCGCCACGCCCGGCCCTGCGCCTCCAGGGCCTCCAGGGCCCGCGCCCGGGTGATCCCGGGCGGCGGGTACAGGATCAGCGGCACCGGGCGCTCCGGATCCAGCCGCAGGCCCGGCGCCCCGATCCAGACGAGCGTGTCCTCCCAGACGAGCCGGCCCTCGCTCTCGGACCCGCGCCGCTTGGCCAGGATCAGATCCAGCCGGCCGGCCGCGAGCCGCGCCTGGAGCGTCCCGGACAGCTCCACCGTCAGCTCCAGGTCGACCTCGGGGTGCTCGCGCCGGAAGGACTCCAGGATCTCCGGCAGCCGGGTCGTCACGAAGTCCTCCGACGCGCCGAACCGCAGCCGCCCGCGCAGCCGCGTCCCGCCGAAGAAGGCCGCCGCCCGCTCGTGCGCCTGGAGGATCGTGCGCGCGAAACCGAGCATCGCCTCGCCGTCCTCCGTCAGCTCCACGCGGTGCGTGTCCCGGGCGAACAGCGGACGCCCCGTCGCCTCCTCCAGGCGCCGTACGTGCTGGCTGACGGTCGACTGGCGCAGCCCGAGCCGGTCCGCGGCCCGTGTGAAGCTCAGCGTCTGGGCCACGGCGAGGAAGGTGCGCAGCTGGGTGGGCTCGTACATCCCGCGACGTTATCGCGAAACATGATGACAGTCAGAGCACTGTACGGGATTCCCGATCACCGGCCCGTGGAGCAGGATGGACGGGCGCGACCCTCCCGCAGCAGTGCACAGAGCAGTGGAGCCCATGACCCCCCGTACCGCACCCCGTCCCCTCCGCCTGCCGTCCTGGCTGCCCCTCGACGGCTACGTCCTCGCACTGCTCGGCACGGTCGCCCTCGCCGTGCTCCTGCCCGCCTCGGGCGCCACCGCGAGCGTCGTGAAGGGCGCCTCGACCGGGGCCGTCGCCCTGCTCTTCTTCCTCTACGGGGCCCGGCTCTCCACCCGCGAGGCCCTCGACGGCCTCAAGCACTGGCGGCTCCACCTCACCGTCCTCGGCTTCACCTTCCTGCTCTTCCCGCTCCTCGGGCTCGCCGCGCGCGGCCTCGTCCCCGGCGTCCTCACCCCGCAGCTCTACGGCGGCTTCCTCTTCCTCTGCCTGGTGCCGTCCACCATCCAGTCCTCCATCGCGTTCACCTCGATCGCCCGGGGCAACGTGCCCGCCGCGATCTGCGCCGGCTCGTTCTCCTCGCTCGCCGGCATCGTCCTCACCCCGCTGCTCGCGGCGCTGCTCCTCGGCGACGGCGCGGGCGGCCTCTCCGCCGACGGGTTCCTGAGGATCGTGTTCCAGCTCCTCGTGCCGTTCCTGGCCGGGCAGTTCCTGCGCCGCTGGGTCGGAGCCTTCCTCGACCGCCACAAGAAGGTCCTCGGACGCGTCGACCGGGGCTCGATCCTCCTCGTCGTCTACACCGCCTTCAGCCAGGGCATGGTCGCCGGCATCTGGCACCTGGTGACCCCCGCGCGGCTCGGTCTGCTGCTCGGCGTCGAGGCCGTGCTCCTCGCGCTGATGCTGACCGTGACCTGGTACGGGGCCGGGCGCCTCGGCTTCGGCCGGGCCGACCGGATCGCGATCCAGTTCGCCGGCTCCAAGAAGAGCCTGGCGGCCGGGCTGCCGATGGCGAGCGTCCTCTTCGGGCCGCAGGCCTCCCTCGCCGTGCTGCCGCTGATGCTCTTCCACCAGATGCAGCTGATGGTCTGCGCGGTCATCGCCAAGCGCCGCGCCCGCGACCCGGAACCCGACGGAGTGCCGGGCCGCCCGGCGGAAGCCGTACGGGCGTCCGGGGTCCCGGCCCCGGGCGCGTGACCCCGCCCGCGTCCCCGCAGGCCCGACGGCCCCGCACCCCGGGAGCCCGCGCCCGCACCCCCTCCGTCGGCCGGATCACACCCACGCCCCGCCCGCGGTGATCATCCGGGCCGCTACGGTGCTCCCATGCCCGCACTCGATCCCGGCCGCACCGCGCTCGTCCTCGTCGACCTGATGGAACGCATCGTCGCGCTGCCCCTCGCACCCCGCCCCGGCACCGACGTCCTCGCCGCCTCCGCCCGGCTCGCCGACACCTTCCGGGCCGCCGGCGCGCCCGTCGTCCACATCCGCGTCGAACGGCCGAACGTCGCCGCCCAGCCGCCCGGCAGCGAGCTCGTCCCCGACCTCGTCCGGGACGGCGACCCCGTCGTCGTCAAGCGCACCATCGGCGGCTTCCAGGACACCGGACTCCACGAGCTGCTCGCCGGATTCGGCGCCACCACCCTGGTCCTCGGCGGCATCGCCACCAACCTCGGCGTCGAGTCCACCGCGCGCGCCGCCTGCGACCTGGGCTACGACCTCGTCTTCGCGGAGGACGCCATGGCCGCCCTCACCGCCGACGAGCACCGCGCCTCCGTCGACCTCGACTTCCCGCGCCTCGGCACGGTCGCCCCGGTCTCCGCGATCACCCTGGACGGCCCCGAGTGACCCCGGTCCCGATACGGTACGGGGCCCGCCCCTGCTCCCTGGTCGTCTGCCGCGGCTGCTGCTGCGGCGACGCCCGCAAGAACCCCGGCACCGACCACGCCGGCCAGCTCGCCCGCCTCCGCGAGGCCGCCGCGGCCTCCGGCGGCCGGCTCGCCGTCCGGACCAGCGACTGCCTCGGACCCTGCGCCCAGGCGAACGTCGTCGTGGTCCAGCCCTCCACCGAGGGGCGGCGGCGCGGCGGACGGGCCGCCTGGGTCGGCTTCACCCTGGACGAGGACTGCCTCGACGACATCCTCGCCTGGACGGCCGCCGGCGGCCCCGGCATCGCCCCGCCCCCGGCCACCCTCGCCCTCCAGATGATCGACCCGCCGAAGAACTGACGGGACCGTCAGAGCACGATCCGGTGCTCGCCCGCGTACACGTTCATGTCCGGCCCGCGCAGGAAGCCGACCAGGGTCAGGCCCGTCTCGGCGGCCAGGTCCACGGCGAGCGAGGACGGCGCGGACACCGCGGCGAGCACCGGGATCCCCGCCATCACGGCCTTCTGCGCCAGCTCGAACGAGGCCCGCCCCGACACGAGCAGCACGGCCCGCTCCAGCGGCAGCAGCCCCTCCCGCAGCGCCCGCCCGACCAGCTTGTCCACGGCGTTGTGCCGGCCCACGTCCTCCCGCACGTCGAGCAGCTCGCCGTCCTCCGTGAACAGCGCCGCCGCGTGCAGGCCGCCGGTCGAGTCGAAGACCCGCTGCGCCGCCCGCAGCCGATCCGGGAGCAGGGACAGCAGCGCGGGGGCGATCCGGAGCGGGGGAGCGTCGGCGATCGGGAAGCGGGCCGTGGTGCGGACCGCGTCCAGGCTGGCCTTGCCGCACAGCCCGCACGAGGACGTCGTGTAGACGTTCCGCTCCAGCGAGATGTCCGGGACCGCCACGCCGGGGGCGAGCTGCACGTCCACCACGTTGTACGTGTTCCGGCCGTCGTCCGTGGCGCCCGCGCAGTACACGATGTTCCGCACGTCCGAGGCCGCCGCCAGGACCCCCTCGCTCACCAGGAACCCCGCCGCGAGCGCGAAGTCGTCGCCCGGCGTGCGCATGGTGATCGCGATCGGGCGCCCGTTCAGCCGGATCTCCAGCGGCTCCTCCGCCACCAGGGTGTCGGGCCGCGTGTTGACCGCACCGCCCCGGATCCGCAGGACACGCCGTCGCTCGGTGACCCGTCCCATCGTGACGCACTCGATTCTCTCCGCGGGGAAGGCCGGGAAGGCCCTGACGGCCCCATTCTCCGCCACGATCCTCTCCCCCCCTCCGGACCCCTCCGTCGAACGCACGTCCGGGGCCGGGCGGGGAGCCGTGCCCGGCCCGGGGCCTTGTCACGGTCGGCCAAGCGATACGGGGGAATGTTGGTGGTTTACGTCACCGGTTACTGATCAGTCGCTGGCAAGACTGGGTGGTCCTGCCGGACGAACGAACCACCTAGGGGGTCCCGAGTATGACGGGCACTCGCATTGCCGCGCTCGGGCACTACCAGCCCGCCAGGGTGCTGACCAACCACGACCTCGCCGAGCTGGTCGACACGAGCGACGAGTGGATCCTCAGCCGGGTCGGCATCCGCACCCGGCACGTCGCCGGCCCCGACGAGCCGGTCGACGAGCTCGCCGCCCACGCGGCCGGCAAGGCCCTCGCCGCCGCCGGCCTCACCGCCGGCGACGTCGACCTCGTCCTCGTCGCCACCTCCACCGCGATCGACCGCTCGCCCAACACGGCCGCCCGGGTCGCCGCCCGCCTCGGCATGGGCTCGCCCGCCACCATGGACCTCAACGTGGTCTGCGCCGGCTTCACCCACGCCCTCGCCACCGCCGACCACGCCGTCCGGGCCGGGGCGGCCCGCCGCGCCCTCGTCATCGGCGCCGACAAGATGACCGAGATCACCGACTGGACCGACCGCACCACCTGCGTCCTCACCGGTGACGGGGCCGGCGCCGCGATCGTCGAGGCCACCGAGACCGACACCGGCGGCATCGGCCCGGTCCTGTGGGGCTCGGTCCCGGAGATGGGCCACGCCGTCCGCATCGAGGGCACCCCGCCCCGCTTCGCCCAGGAGGGCCAGTCGGTCTACCGCTGGGCCACCCAGCAGCTGCCCGCCCTCGCCCGGCAGACCTGCGAGCGCTCCGGCATCGCCCCCGAGGAGCTCGCGGGCGTCGTCCTGCACCAGGCCAACCTGCGGATCATCGAGCCGCTCGCCGCCAAGATCGGCGCCGTCAACGCCGTCGTGGCCCGCGACGTCGTCGACTCCGGCAACACCTCGGCCGCCTCCATCCCGCTCGCCCTCGCCAAGCTGGTCGAACGCGGCGAGCTCCCTTCCGGCGGCATGGTGCTCCTCTTCGGCTTCGGCGGCAACCTCTCCTACGCCGGACAGGTCGTCCGCGTCCCGTAGCAGCCCCGGGTCCTCCCGGCCGCCGTGCCCCGTTCGGCGGAGCCCGGTGGCGGCGCGCCGGGGGCGGACCTAGCTTCGATCGCGGTGAGGGTCGTCCCCTTCCGGCCGCGGAATCGCTCCGCGTCCGGGCCCTCGCGCGATCTGGAGGACCGCCATGCGCGTGATACGTGCCGCTTCCGCCGCCCTGCTCGGCGCCGTCGCCGTCGTGACGGTCGCGCCCCTCGCGACGGCCGGCGACGGCGACATCACCTCGTTCGGCTTCTCCGTCACCCCCGCGACGATCGCCCCCGGCGGCACCGTCACCCTCACGTCCGACGGCTGCGAAGTGCCCTCCGTGACCGTCACCTCCACCGTGTTCGAGACCGTGACCCTCAACGAGGGCCGCCCGGGCACCGCGACCGTGGACCTCGACGCCAAGGTCGGCACCCAGTACGACATCACCTTCGACTGCAAGGGCGAGCGGGGCACCACCCGGCTCACCATCGCCCAGGGCGACACCGGCGGGAACACCGGGCACGACACCGGCACGCACACCGGAGCCCAGAAGGGCGTGAAGGCCGGCTACGGAACCGCCGCCTCCGGCGCGGACGCCGACGGGCTCGGCGCCACCGAACTGGTCACCGGCGTCCTGCTCATCGCCGGAGCGCTCGGCGCCGCCGTCGTGCTCACCCGCCGCCACGCCGACGGCCGCTCCCGACCGCCGCGGCGACGAGAACCTGGACGGCCAGGATGCCGACGAGGCCCGCACCGCCGAACAGGCCGCCGCCCCGTCCGTAGCGTCCGCCCTTCCGGGTCATCTCCGCCCGGGCCAGTTGCATCTCTTCCCGTGCCAGTTGCGAGATCTGCTGTGCCGCGCGTGCGACCAGGTCGGCGACCGGTTCGTCGGTACGACCGTGATCCGGACCGCGTCCAACAGCACTCATGGGATCCTCTCCCTCCTTCGGCTGCTCGCCCTTTCAGCCTCCCGGCACGACGGCGGACACGCTCTCGCGCGGCCGCGCGGTCACCGGTGCCGACGGGCGCCATCGCGTCGTCAGCGCGCCTACCCCGCACATCGACGGTCACCCACCCGACCGGCGGACGCCGATGGGACCGCAGCGGGACGCCGGGACGGTTCCGGGCGTCCGGCGGGCCGGACGGGCTCGGGCGCACCCGCCGGTGCGCGACGGGCTGATCCGCCGCATCCGCTGGTGCGCGACGGCCGAAGAACGGTGCAGACGGCCGCTTTCGGCGCGGTCCACCGACGTGAGGGAGAACGCCATGACGCCTTCCGAAGCCTTCTACCCGGGCAGCTACACGCCCGCCGCCGGCACGTTCGTCTGTGACTGCGCCGAAGCGCACACGTGGCGCATCGATGTCGAGGGACACCTTTTCCCGCCCTTCCCGGCGGCGTGTACGGGCCGTGCCTGGCGCTCCGCGGTGCCGTCGGCGCACCCGGAGCCGGCTCCTGCCACCACGAGGACGCGGGAGGCGCCCCGGCCGTAGCGGTGTCCGGCCCCGCGTGGTCCCCTGCCCGGACGCTTCGGACGGGGGGCCGTCGCATGTCCGGGCAGGGGCGAGCGTCTGCTGCTCGGGGGGTCACAGCACGCTCGTCCCCCTCTTCCGCCGAAGGTCCCCGTGTGGATGCACCAGGACCGGCGGCGTCTGCGGGCGATGTCGGAGGCAGCGCGGGCGCCCCGGGAGGAAGCCGGTGCGGAAACGACGCGTGTGGCCCGTGCGCAGCGCTTCTTCCCTGGTCAGGGGGGCGGCGCACCAGTCCCTGAGGAGTACGCCATGAACGCTGTTCCGCGGGGCTCCCCCCGCCCATTACGCACCACCGCACAGGCCCCGCCCGGTCTTCCTGTCCGCCTGGCGCAACCGGGGCCGCCGCCGGCCCGGACTCCTCCCCGGTGTCCGGGCGGACGACGGCCCGCCGTGAGCGGGGGCGGGGAGCGGATCCGGGCGGAGAAAACGACGCGGTGCCACGGCGCGGCTGCATCCGCGGAAGGCCGCGTGGGGGAAGCCTGGTCCGGACGGTCCTCCCGGGCGGGCGGACCGGGACGGGCCTCCCGTATGGCCGGGGGGTCCACCGTCGAGAACGGAGCCGGCCGGGGACCATGACGTACAGCGGCGACATCGTCATCGTCGGCGCGGGAGCCGCCGGCCTCTCGCTGGCCTGGCGGCTGCTCGACCCGCCGCCCGGTGTCCGGGCCCCGGACGTCGTCCTCGTCGACGCGCCTCCCGGCCCGCTCCGGCCCCCCGAACGCACCTGGTGCTACTGGGAGGCCGGGCCGGGTGACTACGAGCCGCTGCTCACCGCGAGCTGGCGCCGGCTCCGCGTCCGCGCTCCCGACGGCGGCGGCCCGGCCCGTGACCTCGGCGGGCTGCGCTACAAGATGCTGCGCTCCGCCGCCTTCGAGCGCGGTCTCGAGCCGCGCCTGGCCGGGCTGCGCAGGATCGAGGCGGTCGTCGAGCGCGTCACCGATCTGCCGCACGGTGCCGAGCTGGTGTGCCGTACCCCCGAGGGCGCCGTGCGCACCCTGCGCGCCCGCTGGGTGTACGACTCCCGCCCTCCCGCCGTACCGCCGCCCGCGCGGGTGGCGCTCCTCCAGCACTTCCGCGGCTGGTTCGTCCGCTGTGACCGCCCCGCGTTCGACCCCGGCACCGTCGAGCTGATGGACTTCCGCACGCCCCAGCCCCGGCACGGGCTCTCCTTCGGGTACGTCCTGCCCCTCAGCCGCCGTGAAGCGCTCGTGGAGTACACCGAGTTCAGCAGGGCGCCCCTCCCCCGGGCCTCCTACGACGAGGCGCTGCGCCACTACACGGAACGGGTGCTGGCACTCGGGCCGTACCGGGTGACGGACACGGAACAGGGGGTCATCCCCATGACCGACGGCAGGCACGACCGCCGGCCCGGCCGGCACGTCTTCCGCATCGGCGCGGCCGGCGGGGCCGTACGCCCCTCCACCGGATACGCCTTCGCCGCCATCCAGCGGCAGTCCCGTGCGGTGGCGGACGCCGTGCACACGGGCCGCACGCCCGTTCCGCCGTCCGCCCATCCGGCCAGGGCACTCGCCATGGACGCCGTCCTGCTCCGCGGGCTCGACGCCGGCCGCATCGACGGGCCCGCCTTCTTCACCCGGCTCTTCGACCACGTGCCCGCCGCCCGCCTGCTGCGCTTCCTCGACGGCACGACCCGCCCCGCCGAGGAGTTCGCCATCGGCCTGCGCACCCCCGTCCTCGCCATGCTCCGCACCGTCGCCGAACTGCCCCTGCTCGCCCGCCGAACCTGACCGAGACCCCGAGGAGAACCCCCATGAACGTCCACGACCGCGCGCCGGCCGCCCGCCGCGGCCGCGACCGCAAGGCCGTAGTCGTCCCCGCACACCCGGGTCGGCCCGTCGCCGACGGTCCACGGCCCCGGTGCGCGGTCGTCGGCGGCGGCATCGCGGGCATCGCCGCCGCCACGGCGCTGGCGGAGCGGGGCGTCCGCGTCACCCTCTACGAGCGGGAGGCGGCGCTCGGCGGCCGCCTGGCCGGCTGGCCCACCGAGCTCGCGGACGGCTCCGCCGTCACCATGAGCCGCGGGTTCCACGCGTTCTTCCGCCAGTACTACAACCTGCGGGGCCTGCTGCGGCGGGCCGACCCCGGCCTCGACCGGCTCCGCCCGCTGCCCGACTATCCGCTGCGGCACGGCTCGGGGCTGCAGGACGGCTTCGCCCGGGTGCCGAGGACACCGCCGTGGAGCGCCGTCGGCTTCACCCTCCTCAGCCCCAGCTTCGGCGTGCGGGACCTGGCGCGGATGAATCCCCGCGCCGCGCTCCCCCTGCTCGACGTGCGCGTGCCCGAGATCCACCGGCGTTACGACGGCGTCAGCGCGCTCGAACTGCTCGACCGCATCCGCTTCCCCGCGGCCGCCCGGCATCTCGCCTTCGAGGTCTTCTCCCGGAGCTTCTTCGCCGACCCGGCCGAACTGTCCGCCGCCGAACTCGCCCTCATGTTCCACATCTACTTCCTCGGCTCCTCGGAGGGGCTCCTCTTCGACGTGCCGGACGAGCCCTATCCGCAGGCGCTGTGGGACCCCCTCGGCCGCTATCTGGAAGGCCACGGCGTCGACATCCGTACGGGCACCGTGGTGACCGGCCTCCGACCCGCCCCGGACGGCGGCCATCTGATCCGCGCCGCCGGGGCCGCCGAGCACGCCGACGCGGTCGTCCTCGCCCTGGACACCGCGGGGCTGCGGACCCTCACGGCCGCCTCTCCCCACCTGGGCGACGAGGCGTGGCGCGCCCGGATCGGCCGGCTGCGCACCGCACCGCCCTTCCTCGTGTCCCGGATCTGGCTCGACCGTCCCGTCGCCGCCCACCGCCCCGGCTTCCTCGGCACCAGTGGTCACGGGCCCCTGGACAACATCAGCGTGCTCGACGTCTGGGAGGGCGAGGCCGCGCGCTGGGCCGCGAAGACCGGCGGATCCGTCCTCGAACTCCACGCGTACGCCGCGGATCCGGCCACGGCCCCGGAGACCCTCGCCCGCGCCCTGACCGAACAGCTGCACCGCGTGTATCCGGAGACGTCCGCGGCGGGCATCGTCGACCGGCGGGACGAGTGGCGGCAGGACTGCCCTCTCTTCGCCGTGGGCGGCGACGCGGACCGGCCCACTGTCGACACGCCCGATCCGACCGTCACCGTCGCCGGGGACCTGGTCCGCACGGGCCTCCCGGTGGCGCTCATGGAACGGGCCGCCACCACCGGCTTCCTCGCGGCCAACGCCCATCTGCGGCGCTGGGGGCTGCGCGGGCAGACGTTGTGGACCGTGCCCGACCGGGGCAGGTCCGCAGCCCTGCGGTTCCTGGCGCGCCGCTTCGGCGAAGGCTGACGGCCGGACGCCTCGGCGGGCACCGGCGGACGGCCGCCGGCAGACGAACGCCGGCGGTCGGGCGCCGGCACCGCAGGGCCGGGCCGGCGGCTCCTCCTCGTGGACGGAGGGAGCGCCCGCGCCCGCCGGGCCCGAGGGGCCGGCGGACCGGGCCGTCGAGCCGCTCAGCCGGGGAAACGGCCGTCGCTGCGCAGGGCGAAGCGCCGTTCGGCGTACGCGAGGTCGTCCCGCCACAACCGGCCCGCCGCGGCCCGGATCGCGGGCCGCAGCAGCGGGGCGAGCGCGCGGGCCAGCGCGAACCCGCGCCGGTCCGAACCGGCCACGACCGCCTCCACCACGGCGGTCCTCGGGCGCCGGGAACCGGGCGGTGTCAGCGGCGTCGCGTGCGTCTCCACCACCGAACCCGTTCCCTCGCCGGCCACGATGCGCATGACGACGGTGCGCGCGTCCGGTGCGTCGAACGCCGCGCGCACCGGAACCACCGCCCGTCCGGCCACCTTGAACGACACGTCCACCAGCAGGACGTCGTCCGTGTCGTCCTCGCCGGCGGGATCGTCCAGCACGGTCAGGTCCACGAACGAGTACGGGTGCAGCCAGGCGCCGTGCCAGGGATCGAGGCGGTTCGCGACCACGTCCTCCGGTTCGCACCTACCCACCCCGGTGTACACCGCGGCGACCTGACCGTCCCCCCTCGGCCGGGCCGGCACGGCGGGGCGTTCGGTCGGCGCTTCGCCGCCGGCCCGGTCGAGCCGTACCCACAGCAGGACCCCGTCGTCGTACACCGGCCACGGCGACCACCCGGCGAAAGGGGCTCCGTCGAGGGCGAGGCCGTGCCAGTGACAGATCAGCCGGCCGCACCGCACCACGCTGTCCTTGAGCGGGGCGCCGAGGTGCGGGCAGGCCCCGGGCCCGGCGTGGGGCACGCCGTTCCCGTCGCGCCACAGCACGATCTCCGTGCCGGCGACCGTCCGTCCGAGCGGCCGGCGGGCGGTCAGGTCCGAGGCGGCGCCGACGACGAACCAGTTCCCCGAGGGACGTGCCCGGGCCCGCTCCAGGGCCTCCGCGATCCGCGCGGGCTTGGCGTCCTGCCACGTGGGGCGCTGGCGCTCCCAGGCGACGACGTTCCGGCGCAGCCGCAGCGGCAGCGCCGTCCGTCGTTCCGGCCGCCGGATCGATCCGGTGTCCCTCCGCCCGGCCGGACCGCCGTCCGCACGCCCGACCGGACGGCCGTCCGCACGCCCGGCCCGTCCGCGGTCCGTCCCGTTCTCCGCGCTCACGACCTGTCCTCTCCCCGACGCTCCGTCACCGCTCCCCCGTTCGCCGCCGCGACGGCTGCCCCGTCGTACGCCCTCCCGCCGTTCGCGCTCCCGCTCCCCGGCCCGAACCCGGCCGGGTCGGTGCGGGGCGCGGGGCGGGCGGCGGTGCGCGCGGCGAGGGCCCCGGCCAGGCCGCGCAGCGCCACGGCCGCCCTCCGCCGCCGGCCCACCACGGCCCTGCGGTGCACCGCCGCGTACCCGTCCTTCTCGATCGCCCCCAGGATGTCGCGGTACAGCACGAAGGCCGTGCGCACACACGGCGCCGACACGGGGTCCAGGCGCTCGATCCCCGGCTCGGCCGCGCGGTAGACCTCCCGGGTCAGGGCCGCCGCCGCGCGCAGCGCCGAGGTGATCCGTGCGTCCCGGCACCCGGTGCGTCTGCTCCACGTCAGCAGCTCGCGGTCCACGCCGTGCGCCGCCAGCAGGTCCAGGGGCAGGTAGACCCGCCCCCGGTCGAGGTCCTCGCCCACGTCCCGGAGGAAGTTCGTCAGCTGGAAGGCCACCCCGAGCGCCGCGGCGTACGGCTCCGCCTCCGCCCGGGGCACGACCGTGCCGAGCACCGGGGTCATCTGCAGTCCGATGACGGCGGCCGACCCGTGCATGTAGGACCTCAGGTCGGCGTAGGTCGGGTACTCCTCGACCGACAGGTCGCTGCGCATCGACGCGAGGAAGTCGGTGAAGTGGCGGGCCGGAATGCCGTACCGGACCCTCGTGTCGGCCGCCGCCCGCACCACCGGTTCGCCGGCCTCCTCGCCCCGGACCGCCCGCAGCCACTGCCGCTCCAGCGCGTCGAGGGCGAGGCGGCGTTCGTCCGTGGAGGCTCCCGCACCGAGGTCGTCGACGATGTCGTCGGCGTAGCGCGCGAAGCCGTAGAGGGCGTGCACGGCGGCGCGCCGGTCCACCGGGAGCAGGCGGGTGGCGAGGAAGTACGTCTTGCCGTGCCGGGCGTTGAGCCGGCGGCAGGCGGTGTAGGCCGCCCGCAGCGACGGATCGGTGATGCCCGCGGCGTCCAGTTCGCGCACCGTCATCCGGCCCGGCCCTTTCCGGTCACGCGGGCCGCGGCGAGCTTCCCGGAGATCAGCACCGTGGGCACCCCGACGCCCGGGGTCGTGCCGCACCCGGCCAGCACGGCGTTCTCCGTGCCGGCCACGAGGTTCCGCGGCCGGAACGGGCCGGTCTGCGCGAGGGTGTGGGACACGGAGAAGGGGGTTCCGGCCGCGTGCCCCAGCGCCGTCCAGTCCGCCGGAGTGACGAGGCTCTCCTCGTCGACGGACGCCCCCAGGCCGGCCAGTCCCCGGCGCTCCAGCTCCCGCACCAGGTCGTCGCGGTAGCGCGGTCCGAGCTCGCCCCAGTGAGTGGCCCCGAAGCCGGTCTCCGTGTTGGGGCAGGGGGCCAGGACGTAGTGCAGATGGCGCCCCGCCGGGGCCAGCGACGGGTCGGTGGCGGTGGGTCTGGTGATCAGCAGCGAAGGGTCGCTCATCAGCCGTCCGGAACCGGTCAGCTCGCCGAACACGGCGTCCCAGGCGTGCCCGAACGACAGCGTGTGGTGGGCGAGTTGGGGCCAGGTGCGGTCCGTCCCGACGTGCAGGACCACCGCGCTCGGGGCGTGCCGCAGCCGGACGGGACGCCTCGGGGTCCGTCCCAGGAGCCGGTAGGACACCGGCAGGTCCGGTGTCAGGACGACCGCGTCGCAGGGGATCCGGTCGTGCTCGGTGACCACGGCGGTGACGCGCGGGCCGGTGCGCTCGAGGCGGGCGACCCGCTCGCCGAACCGGAAGACGACGCCCGCCCGGGTCGCCGCCTCGGTCATGGCCACCGGCACGGTGTGCATCCCGCCGCGCGGGAAGTAGACGCCGGCGACCGTGTCCATGTAGGCGATCACGGCGTAGGCGGCCAGCGCACGGGACGGGGCGACCCCGGCGTACAGGGCCTGGAAGGAGAACACCCGGCGCAGCCGCTCGTCCGACAGGAAGCGTCCGACGGCCCGGTCGAGGCGCCCGAAGCCGCCGAGCGCCGCGAGCCGTGCCAGGTCCGGGTGGAGCAGCCGCAGGGGCGAGTCGAAGTTGGCGTCGATGAAGCGCCGCATCTGCACGGCGTAGAGCTTTTCGAGCCATCGGCGCAGCCTGCGGTAGCCCAGGGCTTCCCGTGCACCGGCGAAGGCGGCGATCTCGGCCTCCATGACCTCGGCGTCGGTGTGCACGTCGAGGCGGGTGCCGTCGGCGAAGAGCGCCCGGTACGCGGGGTGCAGGGGGACGAGGTCGACGTGGTCGCGCAGCGAGTCGCCCACGGCCCGGAAGGCCTCGTCGAGGACGTCCGGCATGGTGAGGACGGTCGGGCCCGTGTCCACCCGGTAGTCGCCGAGCCGGAGGTGCCCGGCCCGGCCGCCGGGCCCTTCGTCCCGTTCCACCACGGTCACCCGCCGGCCCGCGCCCGACAGGTGCAGCGCGGCGGCCAGGCCTGCCAGGCCCGCTCCCACGACGACGACGTGGTCCGTCGGACCGGTCAGGGTCTTCAACGGGCTTCTCCGATCAGAACGGTGTCGGTGCTGTCGTCGGTGACGGCGACGACGGCGGGGTCCGCGGTGTGTGCGGCATGGCGTACGGCTCCGGGCCGGGCGGGCCGTCCGGGGGCGGGACTCCGCCCGCAGGCGTCGCGCAGCAGGTCACCGAGGCGGTCCGTCGCCTCCCGTGACAGGCCGGCGTCGGCGACCGCCTCGACCCCGCGGGCGCACAGCTCCTCGACGCGCCGGGAGACCAGGTCGCGCGCCCCGCACGTCTCGAGGAGCTCCAGCACGCGGTCGACGTCCACCGCCCGGGCGGCAGGGGCTCCGCGGTCGGCTTCCCCGGCCCGGACGGCAGGAGTTCCACCGTCGGCTTCCCCGGCCCGGACGGCAGGAGCCCCCAGCACCTCGTCCAGGAGCCGCAGTCCGACGTGGTCCCCGTCGCGCAGGCACAGCTCCCGCGCGACGGCCAGCAGATAGGTCGCCCTGCCCTCGCGGATGTCCTCGCCGCTCGGCTTCCCGGTCGTCGCCGGGTCTCCGAAGGCCCCCTGCAGGTCGTCGTGGAGCTGGAACGCCAGCCCGGCCGACCATCCGGCCGCGCGCAGTCGTCCCACCGTGTGCTCGGGCGCGCCCGCGAGTACCGCGCCCAGCGCCAGGGGTTGTCCCACCGTGTACAGCGCCGTCTTGAGCACGGCGGTGTGCACGGCCCGGTTCGCCGAGGTGGCGCGTGTGACCTGGCCGTGCAGGTCGAGGTACTGACCGGCCACCATCTGCATGCGCATCACCCGCCACACGTCTGCCGCCCGCCGCTCCGCCGGTGCTCCCCGAACGGCCTCGGCGAAGGCGTCGTCGGCCCAGGCGAGGGCCAGATCCCCGGCGAGCACCGCGGCCGCCCCGCCGAACGTGCCGCACGGCGACGCGCGCCCGGCCGTCCCGTACTGCCGGTCTATGCCGACGTGCACGGCGGGGCGTCCGCGCCGCAGCGTGGAGCCGTCCATGACGTCGTCGTGGATCAGTGCGCAGGTCTGGATCAGTTCGAGCGCCGCGGCGACCCCCAGGGCCCGGGGGGCCTCGCGGGCGCCTCCCCCGCAGCCGCGCATCGCCCACCACAGGAACGCGGAGCGCAGCCGCCTGCCGCCGTCCAGCGCGAAACGCGCCACGCGGCCGGCGATGTCGGCCGCGAAGACCGGATCCGCGGCCTCGGCCTCCTCCAGTCGCCGCTCCAGCGTCCCTCCGAGCCACTTCCTCACGGCCGCGGGCACGTTCTGGTCGACGTCGGACGGATCGAGTACGTGCATCGCAACTCCCCTTGAAGGCGGCCTGGCCCGTGTGGCTCACCGGCTCATCGGCCCATCGGCTCACCGGTGATTCAGTACCGCCGCCGCGAGCGGATGCACCGTTCCTTGGGCCGTGCGGACCACGTCCGGCCACGAACGGCGTGCCGTGCCGGGTCCGCCGGTACGCCGGCCGTGACACTGGGAAGCCCCGCACGTTCCCCGGAGGCACCGCCATGGCCCTGCTGAGAGACGCCGAACTCGCGGGCGCCTTCGACCACGCGGCCGGCACCTACGACCGCATGACCTCGGCCAGCCCGGGCTACCACCGGCACCTGCGCCGTTCGGCGCGCCGCCTCGCCCTGCCGGGCCTCGGCGCGGGCTGGTCCGTGCTCGACCTCGGCTGCGGCACGGGCGCCTCGACCGCCGCCCTCCTGCGCGCCGCGCCGCTCGCTTCCGTCACCGGGGTCGACGCCTCGTCCGGCATGCTGGCCCGGGCCCGGAGCAAGGCCTGGTCCGGCCGGGTGACGTTCGTCCAGGCTCCCGTCGAGGGCATGGCCGAGGCCGGCGTCGAAGGCCCGTACGACGCGGTCTTCGCCGCCTACCTCTTCCGCAACGTCGCGGATCCCGACGCCGTCCTCGGCCGGGTCCGCGACGTGTTGCGTCCCGGCGGACGGCTCGCCGTCCACGAGTACGCCCTGAGCGGGCGCGCCGTCGACCGCGCGCTGTGGTCGGCGGTCATGGCCGCCGTGGTGCTGCCTTGGGGCCGGAGCCACGGCGACGGGGCGCTCTACCGCCATCTGTGGCGCAGCGTGCTCGACTTCGACACGGCCGACGCGTTCGCCCGCCGGGTCCGCCGAGCCGGGTTCACCGGGGTCCGCGTGCTGCCCCAGCCGGGCTGGCAGACCGGCATCACGCACACCTTCGTGGCCACCCGGCCCTGACGGGGCGGGGCGGTCAGTCCGAACCGTCGGCAAGGGGGTCGTGCCCCCAGTTCATGAGCGAGTGACGCCACCGGGTGTCGCTGACGTCGCCCGCGGGCCGCTGCACCGCGTGGCGGCGGATGTAGCCGTTCACCTTCGCCATGTGCCGGTAGTCCGCGTCCGTCAGCTCGCCCTTCTTCTTGCGCAGGATCCGGACGATCTCGCGACCCGACGCGTGCCCGGTCGACTCGCCGCCGTCCTTGTGCTCGCCCGCCTGCTTCGACGTGTCGGTGGCGAGCCACTCCTCCAGCGTCGACGGCGTCATGTTGACCAGTTCGCGGAAGGTCTCCCAGGTGTCGCGCCGGTCGTCCTCGCCCGTCACGGGTGCCCCCTACCGCTTCTTCTTCAGCGCGCCGGGCTTGTGCACGGCGGTCCGCCCCGACCTGTCGCTGCGCACCTCGTACTGCGGGTCGTCCGGCGAGGCGTCGACCGTGCGTCCGGCCGCGCGGGTCCGTTCGGTGATCTTCCGCTCCACCGTGCCCCCGGTCTCGCTGCCGTGGCTGCGCCACGCGACCTCGTCGCCCTCGGACAGCTCCTGCTTCCCCGAGGGCCTCTTCCTCTTCGTCATGGCCCGCTCCTTTCCCGGCCCGCACGGTCTTTCGTGCGGGACCGGTCTCCACCCTGTGGGGGAACCCCGCCGCCCGCATCCTCACCGTCTCCGCCGCCCGTCGGTGCATCCGGGGGCCGCCGAGCGGCGGAAGGGAGGTCAGGGGCACAAGATGGTGCTCGTCCCCGCGGAGGAGAGAGGTGTTCCATGTGGCCCAGTGACGAGTCCGTCCCCCGCGACGGCGCGCCGCGCCCCGCGGGCCCCGGCGACGCCCCGTATGCCGCGGGTCCCGACGGCGCCCGGCACTCCGGCGGTCCCGACGACGCCCACCGGCCGCCCCCGGGCGTCAGTGACGCCACGGTCGAGGCGCTGGGGTCGCTCTCCAAGGCGCTGGAGACGGTCGAGCGGGCCCGCGGCGCCCTCTACGGCTTCCACCAGCTGACGGGCACCGCCGACCTCGAGCTCGACCGCGCGGTGCGCCTGCTGCGGGAAGCCGGCCACGGGGACTGGGCCGACCGGGTGGAGACGGAGATCCTCGGACGCAACGTCATCCCCGGGCACTGGACGTTCCAGATCGTCGAGGCGTACGACCGGACGTACTACGAGCCGTTCAAGGGCCTGGAACGGCTCGCCGTCTCCCGGCTCGCCGGAGGGCGGGACCATCTGTACGAGGCACGGCTCAAGGAGGCACGGCGCACCCCGGGCCACCCCGACCACACGCCCGGCCCCGGCTGACGGCACCACGGCCGGCACCACGGCAGCGGTCGTTCGCGGGGAGCCGCCCGCGGCCCCGGCGCGGGCCTCGCCCGCCGGTTCGCCGACCGCGGCCTCCGGGTCGCCCTGCCCGGGCCGGACCGGCACCGGAATGTTCCAGGACGCCGATCGTCTTCCGGTGCCGCGGGGGCTTCGGGCGCACACGCCCCGGGCGGCCCGCCTGACCTCCCGGCAAGGGTTCCCCGGCTGCTCGCCGAGGTACCGCTCGACCGGACCGGCCCCCTCGGTCGGGGTGGTCGTATCGAGGAGGAACGTCTCGCGGGCGCTCACGAAGACCCGCGGAGACGAGGACGGCAACTACCTAGACTGGGACGAAAGACCCGGTGACATCCCTGAGTGCCGGCTACGGCCCACGGAGGGCCCGCCCGTGCTTCCCGGCGCGGTGCCGGGCCCGTCGTGCGGGGCGGACACCTGCGAGACATCGACGGAACGGAGCGGAGTGGACATGGGACGGCGTCCCGAGGACGAGCCGGGCGACGGGGCCGGGACGCTGTTCGGCGTGGACGACCTCATGGCCGCGGCCGCGCCGGCCGGGGCGGAGCCGGAGGCCGCGCCCTTCCGCGACGGTCCGGAGGCCCGCCGGCTCCTGCGGGTGACGGAGATCCACGCGGAACCCGCCGCCGCCGCGTCCTGGCGGGGCCGGCAGATCATCGCCCGCTTCCCCGACGCCCGGCTCGTCGAGACGGACTCCCACTGGCGCATCCCGCACCTGCACGGCAACGAGGGAAACGTACGGCGCTGGGTGCGGATCAAGCGGGAGACCCTGGTCCTGGGCGAACGCACGTCCCTCGCCGTCCGGCCCAACGGACGGTCCGCCGACTGGATCGCCCCGGGCCTCTCCAACGGCTGCGCCATGGCCTGCGCGTACTGTTACGTCCCGCGCCGGAAGGGTTTCGCCAACCCGATCACCGTCTTCACGAACGTCGACCGCGTGCTCGGCAGCCTCCGCCGTCACATCGTCGCCGGCGGCCCCAAGACAGAACCCACCCAGTGCGACGAGCGGGCCTGGGTCTACGACATCGGGGAGAACGGCGACTGCTCGGTGGACGACCTGATCAGCGACAACACCGCCGACCTCGTCCGCGCCTTCCGGCACTGGCCCACGGCCAAGGCGTCCTTCGCCACCAAACTGGTCAACCCGGACCTCCTGCGGCTCGATCCGCAGGGTCGCACCCGGATCCGGTTCTCCCTCATGCCGCCGGAGGACTCACGCCTCCTCGACATCCGGACCAGTCCCGTACCCGATCGGATCGAGGCCGCCGCGGACTTCCTGGACGCCGGCTACGAGGTGCACTTCAACCTCTCCCCGGTGGTGATCCGCCCGGGCTGGCAAGAGGCCTGGGACGACCTGCTGCGCATGATGGACGACGTCCTGCCCCGGCGGGTGAAGGACCAGAGCGCGGCGGAGATCATCATGCTCACCCACAACCAGGACCTGCACGCGGTCAACCTCGGCTGGCATCCCCGGGCCGAGGACGCCCTGTGGCGCGAGGACCTCCAGCAGCCCAAGCGCTCCCAGAACGGCGCCTGGAACGTGCGCTACCGCACCGCCGTCAAACGCGAGGCCGTCGAGACCCTCTCCCGCATGATCGAGACCCGCGCGCCCTGGCTGCGGATCCGGTACGCGTTCTGACCCCTCGTCCGTGACGTCGTCGGCCCCTGCCCGACCCGTCGGAGAAGGCGTTCGTTCTCCACGTGGACGAGAAGCCACGGATCCAGGCCCAGGACCGGTCCCGGCCGGTCCTGCCGATGGCGCCCGGTGTTCCGTCGCCCGTAGGCCCCGCGGTCGAAGCACGGCGGCTTCGCTCCCGGAGTGGCGGCGCGAGCGGGCCGAGACGCACACGCGCTACGTCTCCGGCAACGGCCGCCTCAGCTGTCGCGGGCCGTTCCGCTCCGGGTGCCGGGCACCGGTTCGTCCACCCCGGCGGCCCAGGGGGCCGGCGCCGTCGACGCGGTCCAGGCCGCCAGCTCCGTACCGTCGACGCAGACGATCCCGCAGGAGGCCGCGTACTCCAGGGCCGGCTCCGTGAAGGAGCTGGTGGTGACGAGGACGGCCACGTCGGCCTCGTGCACGGCGTGACAGGTGCCGCCGAACCGCTGGAGGTCGGGGGAACCGACCCTGTGGTCCTCCCCGTACTGCTTACACTGGAGGACCACACGCCTCCCGTCGGCGGTCGTCGCGATCACGTCCGCGCCGAGGTCGCCGGCACCGCCGACCACCTCCACGGGGGAACAGCCGTCGCGGGCGCACAGTGCGGCGATCGTGTGCTCGAAACCGTCCGGGTCGACGGCCAGGTGGTCCAGCGCCCCGGGACCGACGACAGGCGGCGCGGCGGGACCGGCAACGGCCGGGGCGGTGCCCCGCGGCACGGCGGCGGTACCGAGGGCGCCCTCCCCCACCCAGCCGCCCGCATCCGGCAGGCCCGCCCCACCCGCCGGCCCCGCCCCCCGC
>NZ_JAINVG010000005.1 GCF_020400725.1 Streptomyces sp. NK15101
CCTGGACGTCCTCCTGCTCGACCTGCCGCCGGGCACCGGCGACATCGCGATCTCGGTCGCGCAGCTCGTCCCGAACGCGGAGATCCTCGTGGTCACCACCCCGCAGCAGGCGGCGGCCGAGGTCGCCGAGCGGGCCGGCTCGATCGCCGTCCAGACCCACCAGAAGATCGTCGGCGTCGTCGAGAACATGGCGGGCCTGCCGTGCCCGCACTGCGACGAGATGGTCGACGTGTTCGGCACGGGCGGCGGCCAGAAGGTCGCGGACGGTCTGACGCAGACCACGGGCGCGACGGTCCCGGTCCTGGGCTCGATCCCGATCGACGTGCGGCTGCGCGAGGGCGGCGACGACGGCAAGCCGGTCGTCCTCTCCGACCCCGACTCCCCGGCGGGCGCGGCCCTCCGCGCGATCGCCGGCAAGCTCGGCGGCCGCCAGCGCGGCCTCTCGGGCATGAGCCTGGGCATCACGCCGCGCAACAAGTTCTGAGACGGCACGGCGAAGGGCGCCCCCGGCGGGGGCGCCCTTCGGCGTCTCCGGGCGCCGTACGGCGCCGAGGTCCTCGTCTCCGGCCGCCGTACGGCGTCGGGGCCCTCGTCCCTAGGCGCCGTACGCGCCGAGGTCCTTCACCTGCGAGAAGCCGAGCCCGTACGCGCTCATCCCCCGGCCGTACGCCCCGATGTGCACGTCCCCCGCGGACCCGGCGAGGACCCAGCCGAACTCGGACTCCCGGTAGTGGAAGGGCACCGGCACCCCGTCCACGGGCAGCGACAGGGTCGTCCAGGCGGGCCCGTCGAGGTCGTCGGCCAGTTCGAAGGCCGTCTCCGTCTGCTGGTCCAGCCAGTGGTCCCGCAGCGCGTGGTCGAGGGAGGCGGGCCAGGTCTGGGCGAGGAGCCCGGAGCCGGCCAGCCAGGCGGCGGAGGAGACGGTGGTGGCGTCGAGGACGCCGGTGCCGTCCCCGGTGCGGCGCACGGGGTTCGCGGCGACCGTCACGACGACGGCGAAGCGCTCCTTCTCCGCGCTGCCGGCCTCGGACTTTATCGACGGCTCGTCACCGTGGCCCATCGAGCCGTACTGGACGGTGCCGTCCGCCGCCGTGCCGACCTGCATCAGCCGGCGCGGTCCGGTGAACGCCTCGTCCAGCCCGTACCAGGCGAAGGGTGCGCGCAGAAAGCCGTCGGCTTCCACCCGACTCGTCGTCTTCATCTCGGCCGCCTCCTCGTTCCGTCAACAGAGGGAGGATAGCCACCGATGAGGAGCGGTTCGGTGACAGGCCGTCGTCAGGTGGCGTCGGAGTCGTACGGAGGGCGCTCGGCAGTGCCCTGATCGTCCCGCTTGTCCTGCTTCTTCAGCAGG
The DNA here is from genome assembly GCF_020400725.1 of Streptomyces sp. NK15101. Lineage (GTDB taxonomy): Bacteria > Actinomycetota > Actinomycetes > Streptomycetales > Streptomycetaceae > Streptomyces. The sequence continues at coordinate 1,352 of NZ_JAINVG010000005.1, forward strand.
TCCGGGGAGCCGTTGACCGCGGCGGGCGCGGGCGCCGACTCGCGGCCGTGGACGGCGTCGGCGACCTCGTTCATCTCCTTCTTCAGGTCGAAGGTGCCGCGCAGCTCCTTGAGCTCCTTGAGGTCCTCGTTGCTCTCCAGCTGCTTGCGGAGGAACGTCTTGGGGTTGAGGTCCTCGAACTCGAAGTCCTTGAACTCCGGTCCCAGCTCGCTGCGGATGTCCTGCTTCGCGCTGTCGGAGAACTCGCGGACCTTCCGGATGAAGCGCGAGACGTCCTGGATCACCTTCGGGAGCTTGTCCGGCCCGAAGACGAGCACGGCGAGGACCACGAGCGTCACCAGCTCGAGTGCGCCTATGTCGCTGAACACCTAGTAGCTCCTTCACGCCGGTCCAGGGCCCGGTCCACGGTACCCGCCCAAACTGTCGGACGGGTACCTCGCGGTGTCCGCCACACGGCGCTCAGGTGCCCTGGGAGGACCCGAGCGTCAACGTCTTTGTCAGCTCTTTGCCGTCCCGGCTCAGGGTGAGCTCCAGCTCGTCGCCGGGGCGGTGGGCGCGGATCTTCACGATGAGCTCCTCGCCGTTGTGCACGCGCTGGCCGTCGACCTTGGTGATGACGTCCCCCGGCCGGAGCCCGGCCTTGGCGGCCGGGCCGCCGGGGGTGACGGAGGCGGAGCCGTCCTTGCCCTTCTCGCCGACCCGGGCGCCGTCGCCGTTGAACTGCATGTCGAGGCTCACACCGATGACGGGGTGGGTGGCCTTGCCGGTGTTGATGAGTTCCTCGGCGACGCGCTTGCCCTGGTTGATCGGTATGGCGAAGCCGAGGCCGATGGAGCCGGGCTGGCTCGCGCCGCCGCCCTCGCCCTCGCCGGAGCCGCCGCCGGCGGCGCGGATCGCGCTGTTGATGCCGATGACCCGCGCCTTGGAGTCGAGCAGCGGGCCGCCGGAGTTGCCGGGGTTGATGGGGGCGTCGGTCTGGAGCGCGTCGACGTAGCTGATGTCGCTGCCGTCGCCCTTCTCGCCGCCGGCGGTGATCGGGCGCTCCTTGGCGCTGATGATGCCGGAGGTGACGGTGTTGGAGAGGTCGAAGGGGGCGCCGATGGCGACGACGGGGTCGCCGACGCGGACGTTGTCGGAGTTGCCGAGCGGCAGCGCCTTGAGGCCGGAGACGCCGGTGACCTGGACGACGGCCAGGTCGTAGCCGGTGTCCTTGCCGATGAGCCTGGCGCGGGCCGTCTCGCCGCTGGAGAAGGTCACCGAGATGTCCTCGGAGGACGCGGCACCGTCGACGACGTGGTTGTTGGTGAGGATGTGGCCCTTGGTGTCCAGGACGAATCCGGTGCCGGTGCCGGAGGAGCCGTTGCCCTTGACGTGCAGGGTGACCACGCCGGGCAGGGCGCTGGCGGCGATCCCGGCGACGCTGTCGGGGGCGCGGCCGGTGTCCCCGGCCTCGGTCTGCGGCAGCTCGACGGTGGTGAGGCCGCCGTTCCGCTCGACGTACGCGCCGATCCCGCCGCCGATGACGCCGGTGACCAGGGCGAAGACGAGCGCACCCGCGAGCGCGAGTCCCTTCCGGGACTTCTTCGCGGGCAGCGGCGGGACGCCGGGCCCGGGGGCGCTCCAGGGGTCGTACTGCACCCAGGGCGTGCCACCGGCCGGCGGCTGCGGCTGCGGGTGGGCGTGCACCTGCGGCTGAGGATGCGGCTGCGGGTGGGGCTGGGGGTGGGCCTGCGGCGGTACGGAGGCGGGCGGGCGCTGCACGGGCGGTGCGGGGGCCCACGGCCCCGGCTCGCCGTAGGGCGGCGTGCGGTACTCGTCGGGCGTGTGCAGGGGCTGCCGTGCCTGCGGCGCGGGGGCCTGGGCCTCGGGGGCCTGCGCCTCGGCCCCGGCGGGCACGGGGGCCGCCGCGGGAGCCGGTGCCGCCGCGGGCACGGCGACGGGCTCGGCCGCGGGCTCCGGGGCGGGCGCGGACTTCGTCAGCTCGACCGCGGGCGCGGCCTCCGGTGCCGGAGCCTCCGCCGCGGGCCCGGACCCGGCCGCCGCGGGCTCCGCCGCGAGCGGCGCGGACGCCTGGGGTCCGGGGGCCGGCGCCGTGCCCGTCGGATCGGCCGGCTCCTGCCCGGGCGAGGGCTGGGGCGCGGGCAGGGGGAAGTCACCGTCGCCCTCCTCGGCCGGCGGCGGCGTGGGTATCCGCGCCGCCTCCGGTGTGCTCGACGGCCGGCTCCACCAGTTCGGCTTCCCGTTGTTCATGCTCTCCCCGCAACAGCTGACCCGTCCGCGCCCCTGGGTCGGGCGCCCCTGTCCCTGGATTCAACCAGGTCGCGGGTCAGCGGTGGGAGCCGAGCGGTCCGGTCGTCGGGCTCGCCATCGGGCTGGGCCCGGGGGCGAAGGCCAGCTGGAGGGCCGAAGCCGTCGGCCGTACGAACGGCGAGAGGGCGAGGAGCGACTGCGGGGCCGGGCTCCGGAGCCGTACGGCCACCAGCGGAGCGGCGGCGGAGCGCACCGCGTCCGGCGGTACGGCGCCCGACGGGACGGTGCCCTGGGCCGCGGCCACGACCGGCCCGTGCGGGACCGCGGCCGGGGTCACCGCGGCGAGCGGCTCGGCGTCGCCGACGGACTGGGCGCCCGTCCGCTCGCCGGAACGCGTGCCGCGTCCGGTTCCGGTGCCCGTGCCGCCGCCGGTCGCGGTGGCGCGCAGCGGGGTGACGGCGCTGCCGGTGCCCTGGCCGCCGCGTGCGCTCGCGTTCACCGAGGCTTCGAGGGGCAGGGTGCCGCCGAGGGCGATCGCGGCGAACGAGACGGCGCTGGCCGCCGCGAAGGCGAAGCGCCGGCCCCGTCCGGAGGTCCCGGAGGGGCGGTGGCCGACGTCGTGGATGCGGAAGCCCGCACCGGGGACGCCGGGGCGCGGGGTGACGACGGCGGTGGCGAAGCCGTCCGACTTCACTCCGCCCGCGTCGAGGAGCTCTTCGAGGGGGCCGCGCGGTCCGCCGGACCCTCCCGGCCCGCCGGGTCCCCCGGGGAGCCCCTGGAGCCGGGCGAGGAAGCCCTCAGAGGGCGGTGGCGGAGCCGCCGAGGCGAAGACGCTCTTCAGCGTGCGCTGGGCGTCGGCCTCGGCCTTGCAACGGGCGCAGGTCGCGAGGTGGGCGAGGACCCGCTCGCGGGCGTCGTGGCCGAGTTCGCCGTCGACGAGCGCGGCCAGCCGGTCCCCGAGGTGGTGCTCCGCAGGGGTCGGCGACGTGGGACGTGTGCCGCTCACGCTGTCGCTGCCTCCCATCCGACGGAGGCGAGCGCACGCTCCGCCCGGGCCTCGGGCGAGCGGTGCTTGAGCGCCTTGCGGAGGTGGGAGCGGCCGCGGTGGATGCGGCTGCGGACGGTGCCGAGCTTCACGCCGAGGGTCGCGGCGATCTCCTCGTACGACAGTCCCTCGATGTCGCAGAGGACGACGGCCGCGCGGAACTCGGGCGCGAGGGTGTCGAGGGCCTGCTGCACGTCGGCGTCGAAGTGCGTGTCGTTGAACACCTGCTGCGGCGAGGGCTCACGGCTGGGGAGCCGCTCGGCGGCGTCGTCGGCGAGCGCGTCGAAGCGGATGCGCTGCTTGCGGCGGACCATGTCGAGGAAGAGGTTGGTGGTGATGCGGTGCAGCCAGCCCTCGAAGGTGCCCGGCGTGTACGTCGACAGCGAGCGGAAGACGCGGACGAAGACCTCCTGGGTCAGGTCCTCGGCGTCGTGCTGGTTGCCCGTCAGGCGGTAGGCGAGGCGGTAGACCCGGCCGCTGTGGGTGCTGACGATCTCCTCCCAGGTGGGAGGGGTCCACGCCTGCGATTCCGCATCCGATGCGAAGGTCGCGGTGGTGGGAGCGGAGTCGGTGGTGCGGAAGCGGTCAGCGGTGTCGGTCACGGATTTCGGCTCACCCGCCGACCTGAGAAGACGCCGAAGCACTCCTCCCCGATCCACAGGCGCAGCCGCACCTCCCCTGTCGGCTCTGGTGGTGTCCAGTGGAGCCCCTACCATAGCCACCCCGCCCGTTAGCTCCGGATAAGAATCTTTACGCGAATTTGGGGCCGGCTCGCCCGGCTGCCTCCTTCGCGTCCTCACCCCTGGTGAACGCACGGTCCCATCTGCGGGTTCCCGCTGACAGCGGATACAGTCACCGTTGCGTCAACTACGGGGACAGGAGAGGGCCATTACCGCCAACCGGCAGACGAGCTGGTCGTTCGCCGACGCCTTCGTCGCCGAGGACGAAGCTCTGCGCTGGGCCCGTGAGCGGGCCCGGGAGGCAGGGCTGCCCTCGGTGTCGCCGGGCACCGGTGGGGCGCTGCGCCTGCTCGCCGCGACGGCGGACGCCAAGGCGGTGGCGGAGATCGGCACCGGCACGGGCGTGTCCGGGATCTATCTGCTGCTCGGGATGCGGCCGGACGGCGTCCTGACGACGGTGGACCTCCAGCCGGAGCGCCAGCAGCTCGCCAAGACGGCGTTCCGGGCGGCGGGCTTCGCGGGCAACCGGGCCCGCTTCATTCCCGGCCGCGCCCTGGACGTGCTGCCCCGGCTCGCGGACGGCGGATACGACCTCGTGTTCTGCGACGGCGACCGGCTCGAATACCTGGACTATCTCGCTGAATCGTTGCGCCTGCTGCGACCGGGGGGTCTCGTCTGCTTCGAGGGGGTCTTCGCGGACGGCCGCACGGTCGATTCGGGGGCCCAGCCGGCGGAGGTCCAGCGGGTCCGCGAGCTGCTGCGCGCGGTGCGGGAGAGCCAGGAGCTCGTCCCCTCCCTGCTGCCGGTGGGCGACGGTCTGCTCTGTGCGGTACGACGCGGCTGACCGCTCGCCGCGCCGGGGCGCACCGCCCCGGGAGACACCGCTGCCCCGGTACGGCGGACCGTACCGGGGCAGCGCTCAGGAATCGTGGAGAAGAGGGTCAGCCGACGACCTTCTTGAGGGCGTCGCCCAGCGCCTCGGCCTCGTCCGGGGTCAGCTCGACGACAAGCCGACCGCCGCCTTCGAGCGGAACGCGCATGACGATGCCCCGCCCCTCCTTGGTCACCTCGAGCGGGCCGTCACCCGTCCGCGGCTTCATGGCCGCCATGCTTGTTCCCCTTCCTGAAACCAGCTCATCGTCAGCCGGGCAGCTCCTTGGTGTGGAGCACGCGTCACCGGCTTCGAACACATTGCTTCCAGGTCATTATCCCGCATGGCAGGACCCGATGACCAACATCGCTTGGCATCGCTTGCGCAACGCGCTCTCTCAAAACCCCACATTTCGGGGATCGGCCTGCGATACTTCGCCGCTCGACGTCGGAGCGGCTCCTTCCAATCTTTGACGCACCTCACATGGGCGGCACGGGTGATCTCCGCCATGCTGGGCTGGTCAACCACGCAATGAGGCGAAGGGAACCCGATGGCCGACACGGTGCTGTACGAGGTGAGCGACGGACTCGCCACCATCACGCTCAACCGGCCCGAGGCCATGAACGCGATGAACGTCGCGACGAAGGTCGCCCTCCGGGACGCCGCGGAGACGGCCGCGGCCGACCCCGCCGTCCGGGCGGTGCTGCTCACGGCGGCGGGCGACCGGGCGTTCTGCGTCGGCCAGGACCTGAAGGAGCACGTCGGCCTGCTCATGGCGGACCAGGAGTCCGGCACGCACGAGACCATGAACACGGTCCGTGACCACTACAACCCGATCGTGAAGGCGCTCACCGGCATGCGCAAGCCGGTCGTCGCGGGCGTGAACGGCGTCGCCGCCGGCGCCGGCTTCGGCTTCGCGCTCGCCGCGGACTACCGGGTGGTCGCGGACACGGCCTCCTTCAACACCTCCTTCGCGGGCGTGGCCCTCACCGCCGACTCGGGCGTGTCGTGGACGCTGCCCCGGCTGATCGGTGCGAGCCGCGCCTCCGACCTGCTGCTCTTCCCGCGCTCGATCAGCGCCCAGGAGGCGTACGAGCTGGGCATCGTGAACCGGCTGGTCCCGGCCGCCGACCTGGCCGCTGAGGCGGAGAAGGTGGCCCGCGCCCTCGCCGAGGGTCCGACGGTGGCGTACGCCGCCCTGAAGGAGTCCCTCGCCTACGGCGCCGACCACTCCCTCGCGGAGGCCCTCGGCAAGGAGGAGGAGCTCCAGACCCTGGCGGGCTCCTCGGAGGACCACACGATCGCGGTCCGCGCCTTCATCGCCAAGGAGAAGCCGCGCTACCTGGGCCGCTGAGGCCCGCGCCCGGGGCGGCTAACCGTCGCCCCGGGCCACGCAGCCCTTCAGGTGGTCGTCGACCAGGCCGCAGGCCTGCATCAGGGCGTAGGCCGTGGTGGGGCCGATGAAGCGGAGGCCGCGCTTCTTGAGGGCCTTGGAGAGGGCCGTCGACTCGTCGGTGACCGCCGGGACCTCGGCGAGCGTGCGCGGGGCGGAGCGGGTCGCCCGGTCGGGGGCGTACGACCAGATCAGCGCGTCGAGCTCGCCGGGGGACCAGTCGGCGAGCAGCTTCGCGTTGGCCAGGGTCGCGTCGACCTTGGCGCGGTTGCGGATGATGCCCTCGTCGGCGAGGAGCCGCTCGCGGTCCGCCTCGCCGAAGGCGGCGACGGAGGCGATCTCGAAGCCGGCGAAGGCGCGCCGGAAGCCCTCGCGGCGGCGCAGGATCGTGATCCACGAGAGGCCCGACTGGAAGGCCTCCAGGCAGAGCCGCTCGAAGAGCGCGTCGTCGCCGTGGACCGGGCGGCCCCACTCCTCGTCGTGGTACGCGACGTAGTCCTCGGTCGACAGGCCCCAGGGGCAGCGCAGACGGCCGTCGGGCCCGGGGATCGCCTCGCCCGTCACTTCTCGCCGCCCTCCCCGCCGGCGTCACCGGCGTCACCCGCGGGGCCCGCGCCCGCGAGCGCCTCCTCCAGCTCGGCGATCCGGGCGTCGCGCTCGGCGAGTTCGGCGCCGAGGCGCACGAGGACGTCGTCCACGTCGGCCATCCGGTAGCCGCGCGGGGCGACGGGGAGACGGAGCGCCTCGACGTCGGCGCGGTCCACCGGGCGGGCGACCGGGAGCGGGTCGACGAGCTGCTCGGGAGCCACCTCGGGCAGTACTTCGCCGTCGCCGCCGCCGACCACGGCGAGGGTCACCGCGGCCACGACCACGACCATCGTGATGAGCAGAAACCAGAACACCTGCGCGCCTCTCCCCGGAGTGGAAAACGTCCCGTGCCGATCGTGCCATGCGCCACTGACGGTTAGGGTCGCAGGCGAACGGACGCGAGGGAGGACAAAAGGGATGCTGCGCTTGGGACGGCGTGAATTCGGGCCGCACGAGCCGGTGATCATGGCGATCGTGAACCGGACCCCGGACTCCTTCTACGACCGGGGCGCGACCTTCCGGGACGAGCCCGCGCTCGCCCGGGTCGAGCAGGCCGTGGCGGAGGGGGCGGCGATCATCGACATCGGCGGGGTGAAGGCGGGCCCCGGCGAGGAGGTGACGGCCGAGGAGGAGGCGCGGCGCACGGTCGGTTTCGTCGCCGAGGTCCGCAGGCGCCATCCCGACGTGGTGATCAGCGTCGACACCTGGCGGGCGGACGTCGGCGAGGCGGTCTGCGAGGCCGGGGCGGACGTCCTCAACGACGCGTGGGGCGGGGTCGACCCGCGGCTCGCGGAGGTCGCCGCGAAGTACGGGGCGGGGCTCGTCTGCACGCACGCGGGCGGCGCGGAACCGCGGACCCGGCCGCACCGGGTGGAGTACGAGGACGTGATGGCCGACATCCTGCGGGTCACGGTGGGCCTCGCGGAGCGCGCGGTCTCGCTCGGCGTGCGGCGGGACGGGATCATGATCGACCCCGGGCACGACTTCGGGAAGAACACCCGGCACAGCCTGGAGGCGACGCGCCGGCTCGGCGAGATGACCGGGACGGGGTGGCCGGTGCTGGTGTCCCTGTCCAACAAGGACTTCGTGGGCGAGACGCTCGACCGGCCGGTGAAGGAGCGGGTGCTGGGCACGTTGGCGACGACCGCCGTCTCCGCCTGGCTGGGCGCCCAGGTGTACCGGGTGCACGAGGTCGCGGAGACCCGTCAGGTGCTCGACATGGTGGCGTCCATCGCGGGGCACCGGGCGCCGGCCGTGGCCCGGCGGGGCCTGGCGTAGGCCCCGGGGGCCGGGGCCCTGTGCAGGGCGCCCGGCACCGCGGGCACGACCGTCAGCGGCCCACTTCCTTCGTCACCAGGGCCACCGCCTCCTCCACGTCGTCCGTGACGTGGAAGAGGAGGAGGTCGTGCTCCGAGGCCTTGCCGCCGGCGACGACCGAGTCGCGCAGCCAGTCGACGAGGCCCTTCCAGTACTCCGTGCCGAAGAGCACGATCGGGAAGCGGGTGACCTTGCGGGTCTGGACCAGGGTCAGCGCCTCGAAGAGCTCGTCGAGGGTGCCGAGGCCGCCGGGCAGGACGACGAAGCCCTGCGCGTACTTCACGAACATCGTCTTGCGGACGAAGAAGTAGCGGAAGTTCACGCCGATGTCGACGTGCGGGTTGAGCCCCTGCTCGAAGGGGAGCTCGATGCCGAGGCCCACCGAGACGCCCTTGGCCTCCCTGGCCCCCTTGTTGGCCGCCTCCATGGCGCCCGGCCCGCCGCCCGTGATGACGGCGAACCCGGCCTCGACGAGCGCCCGGCCGATCCGCACGCCCGCCTCGTACTCCGGCGAGTCCGGCCTCGTGCGGGCCGAGCCGAAGACGCTGATCGCGCTCGGCAGTTCGGCGAGGGCGCCGAATCCCTCGACGAACTCGGACTGGATGCGCATGACCCGCCAGGGGTCCGTGTGGACCCACTCCGAGTCGCCCTCGGTGTCGAGCAGCCTCTGGTCCGTGGTGCCCGGCTGGACCTGGTCCCTGCGCCTGAGCACCGGCCCGAGCCGCTGCTCCTCCGGCTTCGTCTCCCCCTCGGGGACACCCATGGCCTGCTCCCTCCGTCGAACCGACGATCTTCTGGTGGGGTCAGGGTAGGTCCACAGAGGTGACGAAATCCGAAATTACGGGAGACGGGCGGTCAGCCAGTCGCGGAGGCGGGCCTCGCAGTGGTGGATGCGGTCGACGTGGACGTGCTCGTCGCGCTTGTGCGCGTACAGCGGGTCACCGGGGCCGTAGTTGACGGCGGGCACGCCCAGGGCGCTGAAGCGGGCGACGTCGGTCCAGCCGAACTTGGGCTGCGCGCTGCCGCCGACGGCCTTCATGAAGGCCTCGGCCGCGGGGTGGGAGAGGCCGGGCAGGGCGCCGGGGCTCTCGTCGTCGACGACGAACTCTGCGATGTCGCAGCCGTCGAAGAACTCGCGGACGTACGCCAGTGCCTCGGCCGGGGAGCGGTCGGGGGCGTACCGGTAGTTGACGGTGACGGCGCAGGCGTCGGGGATGACGTTGGTGGCGACGCCGCCCTCGATCCGGACGGCGTTGAGGCCCTCGTGGTACTGGAGGCCGTCGATGACCGGCTTGCGCGGCTCGTAGGCGGCCAGACGGGCGAGGATCGGCGCGGCGGTGTGGATGGCGTTGGAGCCCATCCAGGCGCGCGCGGAGTGGGCGCGCTCGCCGGCGGTGCGCAGGATGACGCGCAGGGTGCCCTGGCAGCCGCCCTCGACCTGGCCGTCGGAGGGCTCGAGGAGGACGGCGAAGTCGCCCTCCAGCCACTCGGGGTGCGCGGCGGCGACCTTGCCGAGGCCGTTGAGGTCGGCGGCGACCTCCTCGTTGTCGTAGAAGACGAAGGTGAGGTCGCGGTTGGGCTCGGGGACGGTGGCGGCGATGCGCAGCTGGACCGCGACCCCGGCCTTCATGTCGGAGGTGCCGCAGCCCCACAGGACGCCGTCCTCGTCGAGCCGCGAGGGCACGTTGTCGGCGATCGGCACGGTGTCGATGTGGCCGGCGAGGACGACGCGCTCGCCGCGGCCGAGGTTCGTCCGGGCGACGACGTTGTTGCCGTACCGGTCGACGGTGAGGTGCGGCAGGAGGCGCAGGGCCCCCTCGATCGCGTCGGCGAGCGGCTTCTCGGTCCCGCTGACGGAGGGGAAGTCGACGAGGGCGGCGGTGAGCGCCGCCCCGTCCAGGGAGAGGTCGAGGGGGGTGCCGGGCGGGGTGATGTCAGCCATGTGCCGACCCTAACGCGGCTCCAGTACGGTGGGCCCCGTGTCCGAGCCCACCCGCCCCCGCCGTCGTGGCCGCCGCGCCCGTTCCGCGGCCGCCTTCACCGTGCTCCTCGGCCTCGCCGCGTATGTGGCCGTCCACCAGATGACGGGGAGCACGGGGGCACCCCGGTGCAGTGTGGGCAGCGGGGACAACCGCTACGAGTTCACCCCGGAGCAGGCGTCCAACGCGGCGATGATCTCGGCGGTGGGCACCACCCGGGGGCTGCCGGAGCGGGCCGTGACGATCGCGCTCGCGACCGCGCTGCAGGAGTCCGCGCTGCGGAACATCGAGCACGGCGACCGGGACTCGCTGGGGCTCTTCCAGCAGCGGCCCTCGCAGGGCTGGGGGACGCCGGAGCAGATCATGGACCCGGTGTACTCGGCGGGGAAGTTCTACGAGGGCCTGGAGAAGGTCCCGGGGTACTCGCGGCTGCCGCTGACGGTGGCGGCGCAGAAGGTGCAGCGGAGCGGTTTCCCGCAGGCGTACGCGAAGCACGAGCCGGACGCCGCGCTGCTGTCGGCGGCGCTCACGGGCCGGTCGCCGGCGGCGCTGACCTGTACGGCGAGCGTGGCGAAGGGCCGGCCGGGCGATCCGGACCAGGTGCGCCGGGAGCTGGTGCGGGCCTTCGGCGAGAAGGCGGCGCCGAAGGCGGTGACGGGCGGTCCGAGCGCGGGCCGCTCGGCCTCGGAGCCGCCGGTGCTCGTGGTGCCGGTCCGGGGGGCGACGGGCGCGGGGAGCGCGCCGGGGGCCGGTTCGGACGAGCGGCGCGGCTGGGAGCTGGCGCAGTGGGCGGTCGCGCGGGCGGACGCGCTGCGCATCACGGAGGTCTCGTTCGGCGACCGCGTCTGGCGCGCGGGCGAGGCCGCCGGGGGCTGGTCGAAGTCCTCCCCGCCGACGACCGCGACCGACGCGTCGGTCCGCATGCGACTGGCGCAGTAGCCACGGGACGGCGCACGCGGGCGAGCGGGTCGGCGGAAGCCGCAGGAACGACAGCCGCCCCGAGCGTCCCCGGCGCGAGAGCCTTAGGACAGCCGCCGCCCCGAGCGCGCCCGGCGCCCCGGCCGACGGGGCGGCGCACGCACGCGCGCGAGTCCGCGCGAAAGCCGCCGGGGCGGCGCGCCTGTCCGGGGCGCGACGACCGGCGCAGGAACCGTAAGGCAGCCGGCCCCGCCTGCGCCCGGCCGACGGGGCGGCGCGTCCGTCCGGGCGCGACCGGCGTGAGAGCCGCACGCCGACCGTCACGGCGGCGGAGCCGGCCGTGTGCGGCCGGGCAGCCGTCGGCGGCGGTGGCGACCCGCGCGGCAGCCGCGCGGTCGGCCGCCGGGGCGGCAGGTCCGTCGCGTACGGCTCGCTCCGTGGCCGCCGGGGCGGCTTTCCGGTCGCCTTCGGTGTGGTGGGCGCCGCCCGCCGGAGGTTCCCGGCGTGGCTCGGCCGCACCGCGCACCCGTGCGGACGGTCACCCGGTCGTGGCATCGGCCGGGTGCGGAGCGGAAGGAATTCGCGCGGACTTCGCGGCTCTTTCCCCAGGCGTCACCCCTCCCCCTCGGTCCCCTTGGCGCACAAGGGAAGTGACGGTTCGGCAGAGCCCCTCACAATGACACGTTCGTCCGTTTTCCTCCCCACCCGACAATACGACGCATTGCCAACTCTTTACCTTCGGTCGCCGCAACCTCCCCCGCCCCGGGGCCGGTTGTCACGGCGTAATCGTCCTCTTCGTCGAAGGAGCACCATGTCCCTCTCCCTGACCCGCCGGATCGCCCGTGCCGCCCTCATCGTCGCGGCCGGAGCAGCCCCCGTGGTCGGTGCGGCCGGCTCCGCGAGCGCTCTGGACAACAGCCTCGCGCCGGCCGGCGCCCTCGGCGGCGTGACCGCCCTGGACGCCGCCGGGGCGGGCAGCGCCGTCGACAGCGCCTCGCAGACCGCGACCGGCGTGGTCGGCGAGACCGGCAGCAAGGCCGTCGGCACGGCCGTCCCGGCCACGGGCAAGACCCTCGGCACGGCCGGCAAGACCGCCACCCCCGCCGCGCAGGAGGTCGTCGGCAAGACGGCCGGCAGCACGGGCGAGGTCGTCGGCCAGACCGCCGGCGCCGCGGCCGAGAGCGCCGAGGGCCCCACCGGCGGCGCCCTGGGCGGTGGCCTCGGCGGCCTGCCGACCGGCCAGACCCTGGGCGGCCTGCCGATCGGCTGACCCGCGCCGGAACGCACGGAGGGCCCGGGGAGCACACGCTCCCCGGGCCCTCCGCCGCTTGCCGCCCGCTCAGCCCAGGCGCTTGACCGCGGCCTCGACCCGCTCGTCCGTCGCCGTGAACGCCACCCGCACGAACCGCTCCCCGGCCTCGCCGTAGAAGTCGCCGGGCGCGACCAGGATGCCCTTCTCCGCCAGGTACGCCACCGTCTCCCAGCACGGCTCGTCCCGGGTCGCCCACAGGTACAGGCTCGCCTCGCTGTGCTCGATCCGGAAGCCGTGCGCCTCCAGGGCCGCCCGCAGCGCCGTGCGCCGGGCCGCGTACCGCTCCCGCTGCTCGGCCACGTGCGCGTCGTCGCCGAGCGCCGCGACCGTCGCCGCCTGCACCGGCGCGGCGGTCATCATGCCGCCGTGCTTGCGGATCTGGAGCAGCTCGCCCAGGACGGCCGCGTCGCCCGCGATGAACGCGGCCCGGTAGCCCGCCAGGTTGGAGCGCTTGGACAGCGAGTGGACCGCGACGATCCCCTCGTACGAACCGCCGCAGACGTCCGGGTGCAGGACCGAGACCGGGTCGGCCTCCCAGCCCAGCTCCAGGTAGCACTCGTCGGAGAGGACGAGGACGCCGTGCTCGCGCGCCCAGGCCACGATCCGGGTCAGCTCGTCCTTGGCGAGGACCCTGCCGGTCGGGTTGGACGGGGAGTTCAGCCAGAGGAGCTTCAGCCCGGCCGGGTCCAGCTCCGTCGGGTCGTCGTAGACGACGGGCGTCGCGCCGCAGAGCCGCGCCCCCACCTCGTACGTCGGGTACGCCAGCCGCGGGTAGGCCACCACGTCGCCCGCGCCGAGCCCCAGCTGGGTCGGCAGCCAGGCCACCAGCTCCTTGGAGCCGACCACCGGGAGCACGTTCTCGTGGGCGAAGTCCACCGCGCCCAGGCGCCGCTCGCACCAGCCGGTGAGCGCGTCCTGGAGCTCCTTCGTGCCCCACACCGTGGGATAGCCCGGCGAGTCCGCGGCCGCGACCAGGGCCTCCTGGATCAGCGCGGGGACCGGGTCCACGGGCGTGCCGACGGACAGGTCCACGATTCCGTCCGGGTGGGTCGCGGCCGTCCTCTTGTACGGCTCCAGCTTGTCCCACGGGAAGACGGGAAGGCGCGAAGAGACTGCGCTCACGGGTTGGCTCACTTCCTCGTACGTACGGGAAACGCTTCGGTCCCGTACGGCGGCGAGGCCGTACGGGACCGAGGGCGAATGATCAGCCGTTCTGCGGCGGCAGGGCGGCGATGAAGGGGTGGTCGCGCTCGATCTCGCCGAGCTTGGAGGCACCACCGGGCGAACCGAGCTCGTCGAAGAACTCGACGTTCGCCTTGTAGTAGTCCTTCCACTCCTCCGGGGTGTCGTCCTCGTAGAAGATCGCCTCGACCGGGCAGACCGGCTCACAGGCCCCACAGTCGACGCATTCGTCCGGGTGGATGTACAAGGACCGCTTGCCCTCGTAGATGCAGTCGACGGGGCACTCCTCGATGCACGCCTTGTCCTTGACGTCGACACAAGGCTGCGCGATGACGTAGGTCACGCTGTCGTTCCTCCTCGATAGGGCTGGTCTGCGCGGGAGCGCGGCGTCGTCGATGCCCGCACCTAGTATCTCCGTTCTTGGGGGCGATCCGAACAGGAGGGGCGGAGAAGCTGTGGAAATCACCGGCGGAGGGCGTCTTGAAGTACGAATCACCAGCGCTGACGTGGGAAAACGTGTCTCCGTTCGGTACGTGACGGACTCGGCGGAACCGGGTGAGAAGTTCACCGACGCGGTCGGCGTTCTCACATCATGGGAAGCCGGTGTGCTGCTGATCACACGAAAGAGCGGCGAGAGCGTCCGCATCGCGGAACCCCGCCTCGTCTCGGGCAAGGTCGTCCCGGCCGCCCCGGCCCGCCGCCGCGGCCCCTCGGCCACCTTCGCGGAACTCGCCCGCGCCACCGCGCGCGCATGGCAGCCGGTCGAGAGCGAGGCCCTGGGCGAGTGGACCCTCCGCGCGGCCGGCGGATTCACCCGCCGCGCCAACTCCGTCCTCGCGCTCGGCGATCCCGGGCTGCCGGTCGCCGAGGCCCTGACGCACGCGCGCGCGTGGTACGCGGCCCGGAAGCTCCCCGCGTACGTCCAGGCCGCCACCGGCGCCGAGGGCACCCAGGAGCTGCTGTGCGCCGCCCTCGACCGGCACGGCTGGCGGCGCGAGGTCTCCGCCGAGGTGCGGATCGGGGCGCTGGCCCCGATCGGCGACCTGGACGCCGGCGTCTCCGCCGTGCGCCTCTCCCGGACGGTCGACGAGGCCTGGCTGCGCCGCTACCAGCGCTTCGAGGAGGCGAGCCCGGCCGTCCGTTCCGTCCTCTCCTCCGGCCCGAGCGTGTGGTTCGCGTCCGTCGCGGGCACGGAAGGGGTACCCGCGGCGATCGGACGCTGCGTGGTCGACGGCCGCTGGGCCGGCTTCATGGCGGTCGAGGTCGACCCCGATCAGCGCCGCCGGGGCCTGGCGACGTCGATCATGACGGCGCTCGCCCGGCAGGCGCTCGACGAGGGCGCGTCGGCGGCCTGGCTCCAGGTGGAGGCGGACAACGACGGCGCGCGGGCCCTGTACGACGGGATGGGCTTCGCGCCCCACCACCACTACCACCACTACCGATGGGTCGAGGCGTGACGGAGGACGTACCACCACCGGACGGACCGGCGGGCGCATCCGAGGAGGCGGACCGGGGCGACTGGCGGCGGGAGTTCGCCGAGGAGGCCCGCGCCGAGCGGCCCGACCTCGCCCGGCTCTGCCTGCTGATCGGCGCGGTGGCCGATCCGGCCGTCACCCGGCGCGACCTCGACGAGGCCGAGATCGAACTCGACCGGCTCGCCGGGCTCGTCCCGTACGCGACCCGGATCACCGGCGACTGGACCGCCGAACTGGCCGCGCTCCTCGGCCGCCGCGAGGGCTTCGAGGGCGTGCCGGCCGACTACCAGCGGCTGGAGTCCTCGCTCCTGCACGAGGTGCTCCGGCGCCGCCGGGGCCTGCCCATCCTGCTCTCGGTCGTCTGGATGGAGGTCGCCCGCCGGGCCGGCGCCCCCGTGTACGGCCTCGGCCTGCCCGGCCACTTCGTCGTCGGCTTCGGCGACCCGGCCGACCTGAACCTCGCCGACCCGTTCGCGGGCGGGCGGGCGATGACGGGCGCGGACGCCGAGCTCCTGGTGGCGAGCGCGACGGGCGAGGCGCTCGACCGCTCGATGCTCCGCCCCGCCGAGCCCGGCGCGATCGTCCTCCGGATCCTCAACAACATCCGCGCCTGGGCGTCCTCGCGCCCCGAGCGCTCCGACGTGGCCCTGTGGGCGGTGGAGCTCGCCCTGCTGCTCCCCTCCCACCCGGCGAGGCTCCGCTACGAGCGGGCCGAGCTGCTCGTCCAGCGCGGGGAGTTCCTCGCGGGGGCGGTGGAGATGGAGGCGTACGCCCAGGTGATGGACGCGGTGGACCCGGAGTCCGCGACGACGATCCGACGGCGGGCCCAGGCGGCACGGGCGCTGCTCAACTAGGGTCCCGCGAGTGGCTCATTGTGATCGTTCGAACACCCTGCGTGGCGATACTGTCTGCAACGGTCACGCCCACGCACGGGCGCGGCACCACGTCACCAGCAGAAAGGCCGACCTCGTGACCTCTACGACGGCGGATCTGGTCCGGCAGAAGATCGAGCGATCGTTCGACCTCATGGACGTCAACACCGACGGCTACGTGGACTGGACGGACTACCAGCAGCTCGTCGACCGGTACATCGCCAACCTCCCCCTCGGCAGGAACGACCCCCGCGCCGGCGGGATCCAGGCCTTCTACCAGATGTACTGGTACGAGCTGCTCCGGCACGCGCAGGCGAACGGCCAGCGGCTCACGAAGGAGCAGTACGTGGAGGCCAACCGCCTGGCGAGCATCGACACCAGCCGGCTCAACATGGTCGAGGGCAGCGCCCACGCGATCTTCGACTGCGCGGACGTCAACGGCGACAACCAGCTCAGCAAGGAAGAGTTCGAGACCTTCCTGGGCAAGGTCTGGAAGGTCTCCCAGGTCGACGCCATCGAGACCTTCCACAAGATGGACCTCGACGGCGACGGATCCATCTCGCGGCAGGAGTTCGTCCGGGCGGCACACGAGCACTTCTACTCGAACGACCCGAACACTCCCGGCAGCGTCTTCTTCGGGCACCTCTGACGGTCGCCGCGCCCGGTCCGCCGAGAAGGCGCCGGGCGCGTGCCCGGAACGTCCCGAGCCCCCGTCCCTCGGTGGGACGGGGGCTCGAGGCCCGAGCGGGGGCCCTCAGCCCTCGCCGCTCAGGTCGATCGTCTTCGTGCGCTCCGCGAGGGTCTTGCCCCTCAGGGCGTCGCGCATCACGAAGGCCACGTCGTCGGCGGAGACCTGGTGCTTGGTGCCGTCGCCCTTGGTGATCATGACGCCGTCGAAGGCCCCGTCGAGGAGCCGCTCGATCGCCTTCTTGTCGTAGACCTCGACCAGCCGGCCGTCGACGGCCTTCATGGAGAGGATCTGCGGCAGCGACCGCGCCGGACCGAAGTCGATGTGCTTGCCGCCCGCCTGGATCCTGATCAGGCCGGACATGGCGGGCGTCGCGAACTCCTTCATCGCCCGGTCCAGCTCGGCCTTGGTGACCTGCGGATTGCGGGTGGTGACCGGCAGCTCGACCAGCTTGTTCTGCCCCGTCTCGACCTGGGCGCGGAAGGCGTCCTGGACGGAGATCATCGAGCGCTGGACGTCCAGGCCCTTGCCGGGCCTGCCCTCGACCGGAGTCACCTTGTTCGGGGCGAAGAGGATGGTGCCCTCGGTCGCCGACGCGGAGGTGCCGGCCAGGTCGGTCAGGGCGACGGCGAGCTTCTCCTTGTCGACGGGGAACACCGGCTTCGCGACCCGTTCGCCGCCGAAGAGGGAGCCGATGACCGAGACGGGGTTGTAGTCGCTGCCCGCCGCCGCGCGGACGGTCTCCTGGCTGTCGAGCGCCAGGCCCGCCTTGTCCGGGGCCAGCTGGACCTTCTTGCCGCCGACGCCGAGCTGGAGCGGGGTGGTGGCCCGCTTGCCGAACACCGCGTCCAGCTTGTCGACGGCCTCCTCCTTCGTACCGCCGCCGATGTCCACACCGAGCACCGTGGTGCCCTTGGGGACCTCGGAGTGGTTGAGGAGCAGCCCCGCGCCGTAGGCGACGCCGGCGACGCCCAGGACGCCGGCGGCGACGAGGACCAGCTTGGAGCGGCCCTTCTTCGCCTTCGCCGGGGCGCGGTCGGCCGCCGGGGCCGGACGCGGCGCCGGCGCGGGAGCCGGGCTGGTCCGCTCCTCGATGCGCGGGGTCAGGTTCGGACGGGCCGCCGTCGGCGGGACCACGGGGATGCCGCTGGTGAGCGTGTCCCCTGAGATGTGGGCGCCGTTGTCGCCCGTCGCGCCCGGTCCGGGCCTGGGCGCCGGGGCGGGCTGCTGGGGCGTCAGGATCGCGGTGTCGTCGGACATGCGGGGCGCGCCGCCGCCGGCGAACGGGGCGCCGGCGCCCTGGCCGCCCCCGAAGGGGTGGGGGGCGGTGGCGGCGCCGCCGAGGGAGGCGGTGCCGGTGACCGGTCCCGTGGTGGGACCGGTCGGCGCCGCCGGGGCACCGGGAGCGCCCTGACCGCCCGGGCCCCCGGGGCCGCGGTAGGCGGGCGCGGCCGAAGTCCCGTCGTACATCGGCGTGCCGGCGGCCGGAGTGCCGTCGTACATGGGCGTGCCGGCGGCCGGGGTCCCGTCGTACATCGGCGTGCCGGCTGCCGGGGTCCCGTCGTACATCGGCGTGCCCGCGGCCGGGGTCCCGTCGTACATCGGCGTGCCGCCCGCAGGCGTGCCGCTCTCGTACAGCGGGTTGCCCGGCGGTGTCGGGGCGGGCGCGGTGACCGGGCGGCTCGACGGGGTGGTGCCGACCGTCGGGACGCCCGAGGTCGCCGAGCCCGCGAAGCCCGTGCCCGGGGTGTCCGGTCCCGCCGGCGCCGGGGCCGGAGCGGGCTTGGCGGCCGGCGCGGGCGCGGGAGCCGGAGCCGGACTGGGGGTCGCCGCCTTGCGGGGGGCGAACCAGTCGCTCGTCTCCTTCGCCTTCGGCGCCTGCGGGGCCTCCTCGGCCGCACGCGGGGGCTCCGGGGCCACGGGCTCGGGCTCCGGTTCCGGCTCCACGGCGGGCTCGGGGTCCTGGGCGGTCGCCTCGTTGACCGTCTTGCGGACCACGACCGGCGGGATCGGACGCGAACCCGGGATGTTGATCCGGATCCGGGTCGTCAGCGTCGTCTCGGTCTTGGGCTCCTCCGGCGGCGCGGGCGCGGCGGTCTCCTCCGGCGCGTCCTGCGTGGGGTGGAGCGACGGATACTGGCGGGATCCGTACGGCGGGGTACCCGAGGGGTACGCGGCTCCCCCGCGCCCCTGGGCGCCGGAGGACGAACTGTCAGTCTCTCGACCAGTTTCACGACTCAAAGCAGGATCTCCCGGTTGGCTCCACCGCCCGCTCTTGCTGATGCTCGTGTTGACCCGGGCGGTTCGGCGGCGCGCACCACCATACTGAACCCCGCCGACTCATACCCGACCCCTGGGTCCAGGACGACGGGCAATCCGGCCGAAGTCCGGGCGACCCCGGCCTCAAGTCGTGCTGTTCACGGGGTCGGTCGCGGCAGCCGGGGCAGAGTGGCGCACATCACAGCGAGTGCCATGCCTCCGAAGAGGAAGAGCAGCTCGCCGCCGCCTCCGCCGAACACCCCGTCGCCCTCGGGGCGTCCGACGCTGAGCAGGACGACGGCGACGAGCCAGCCGCCGGCGGCGGAGGCGACGCCGACCTGGGTGCCGGTGGCGCGGAGCCCTCCGTAGAAGAGGCCGGAGGCGGCGAGGAGCGCGAGGAGCAAGCCGCCGGGGAACCAGGCGGCTTGGACCAGGGCTCCGGCGGTGCCGACGAGGGCGCCGAGGACGAGCAGGACGCCGTACGCGGCGTACCGGACGCCCGGGGAGGGCGTCGGAGCGGAGGCCGGGGAGGGCGTCGAGGCGGTGGTGCTCACGTGGCCACCCCCGCGAAGAGGTCCGTCTCGCGCTCGCCCTCGGGGGCGCCCGGCGTGCCCTGGACCAGCTCGTAGTACTCGGTGGTGAAGATCGGCTGGGCGAGGTCGTTGGAGAGGGCGAAGAAGGGACCGTCGACGGCGACTTGGGTGGCGTGCGCGGCCATCGCGGCGCTCTTGCGGGCGGCGTACGCGGGCTCGGCGGCGATCTCGGTGGTGATCCGGTCCTCGTCGACGACGCCGGGGACGTCGTCGATCGCGGCGACGGCCGGGAAGACGGAGCCCTCGGCGCGGAGCCGGGCGAACGCGGCCTCGGCGGCGGGGCGCGGGACGCGGTTCCAGTAGATCTTGGCGATCGTGTGGGCCGGTCCGAGGTCGGGGCGGTAGTCCGGGTCGGCGGCGAGTTCGGCGGCGCGGGTGGCGACGCGGTGGGCCTGGATGTGGTCGGGGTGGCCGTAGCCGCCGTCGGGGTCGTAGGTGACGAGGACCTGCGGGCGGGTCTCGCGGATCACCTCGACGAGGTGGGGTGCGGCGGTGTCGACGTCGGTGTTCCAGAAGGCGCCCGCGCGCTTGTTCTGCTCGGCGCCCATCATTCCGGAGTCGCGGAAGCGCCCGGGGCCGCCGAGGAAGCGGTGGTCGGTGACGCCGAGCTCGGTCATCGCGGCGGCGAGTTCGCCGACGCGGTGCGGGCCGAGCCGGTCCTCCCGGTCGGGGGCCAGGTGGGCGAGGTCGGGCGGGATGACCTCGCCCTCCTCGCCGAGCGTGCAGGTGACGAGGGTGACGAGGGCGCCCTCGGCCGCGTACCTGGCCATGGTGGCGCCGTTGTTGATCGACTCGTCGTCCGGGTGCGCGTGCACGAGCAGCAGACGGCGGGCGGGGAGATCGGACATGTCCCCCACCCTACGAGGTCAGGCCGGGAGCGAGGTCAGAACTTGATGCCGCCGACCATGTTCGCCACGTTCGTGGTGAGGGTGCTGATCGACGGGGCGATGGACGAGCTCGCCAGGTAGAAGCCCAGGAGAGCGCTGATCGCCGCGTGTCCAGCCTTCAACCCGGATTTCCGGATCAGAAGGAAGACGACGATCGCCAGCAGCACCACCACGGAGATCGAGAGTGCCACGGCGGTTCACCTCCACACTTCTTCGGTCGGATATTCGAGCGGTTCGGTCGATCAGCATGTGCCAGAGGGCATGCCAGTCCGATGCATACCCACCTAGCGCTACGGATCATAACTATCCGTGCGGCCGCATCGATCGGCGGACGGAGGCACGAGGGGGGCGCACAGCGCTAGTTTCAGCCGCATGACCTTGTCTTCGCAGCAGCCGGCCACACCCTCGGCCGGGCTCTCCTTCCCCCGCCAGCACGCCCGGACCCAGCGGTTCGGCCTGGGGGTCCCGCGCGGTTTCTCGGTCTCCCCGGACGGGGAGCGCGTGGCGTTCGTCAGATCCGGTTCGGGGACGGACCGTTCGCACCGGCTCTGGGTGCTCGACCTGCCGCGGGACGGCGAGCCCGCGGAGCGGCCGGCCGCCGACCCGACGGCGCTCCTCGCGGGCGCCGAGGAGGAGTTGTCGCCGCAGGAGCGGGCGCGCCGGGAGCGGAGCCGGGAGGGCTCGGCGGGGATCGTGGCGTACGCGGTGGACGCGGCCGTGGAGTTGGCGGCGTTCGCGCTGTCGGGGCGGCTGTTCACGGCGGAGCTGCGGGCGGGGACGGCGCGGGAGCTTCCGGTGCCGGGGCCGGTGATCGATCCCCGTCCCTCGCCGGACGGGCGGTTCGTGGCGTACGTGGCGGAGGGCGCCCTGCGGGTGGTGGGCGCGGACGGTGCGGGCGACCGGGAGGTGGCGGGCCCCGAGGACGATCACGTGTCCTACGGATTGGCCGAATTCATCGCCTCGGAGGAGATGGGGCGGGAGCGCGGCTACTGGTGGTCGCCCGCCTCGGACCGGCTGCTCGTGGCGCGGGCGGACGACCGGGCGGTGCGGCGCTGGTGGATCGCGGACCCGGCGCACCCGGAACGGGAGCCGCAGCGGGTGGGGTATCCGGCGGCCGGGACGGCCAACGCGGAGGTGCGGCTGTTCGTGATGGGCCTCGACGGGTCCCGCACGGAGGTGGTGTGGGACCGGGAGCGGTACCCGTACCTGGCGCGGGTGCACTGGTCGGCGGCCGGGGCGCCGCTGCTGCTCGTGCAGACGCGGGACCAGCGGGAGCAGCTGTTCCTGGCGGTGGACCCGGAGTCGGGGAAGACGGCCGTCGTGCGGGCGGAGACGGATCCGGCGTGGCTGGAGCTGCACCACGGGGTGCCGGCGTGGGGACCGGGCGGGGGGCTGGTCCGGGTCACCGACGAGGGCGGGGCGCGGGTCCTGGCCGTCGGGGACGAGGTGTGGACGGACGCGGGGCTGCACGTCCGGGCGGTGCTCGACGTGGGGGCGGACGACGTCCTCGTGTCGGCCTCGGCGGGTGAGGCGGCGGCGGAGCCGGAGACCGGCGAGATCCATGTGTACCGGGTGACCGGGCGGGGCGCGGAGGGGCTGACGCGTCTGTCGGAGGGTGTCGGCGTGCACGGCGCGGTGCGCTCGGGGGCGGTGACCGTCCTGGTGTCGGCGCGGCCGGAGGCGCCGGGGAGCGTGGCGCGGGTGCTGCGGGACGGCGAGCCGGTCGCGGTGGTGGCCTCGTACGCCCAGCGGCCGGTGATCTCCGCCCGGGTGCGGCTGACGGAGGCGGGGGCGCGGCGGATCCCGTGCGCGGTGCTGCTGCCCTCGGGGTACGAGGAGGGGGACGGGCCGCTGCCGGTCCTGATGGATCCGTACGGCGGTCCGCACGGGCAGCGGGTGCTCGCGGCGCACAATCCGCATCTGACCTCGCAGTGGTTCGCCGACCAGGGCTTCGCGGTGGTCGTGGCGGACGGGCGGGGCATGCCGGGCCGCTCTCCCGCCTGGGAGAAGTCGATCGCGCGGGACTTCGGGGTGACGCTCGACGACCAGGTGGAGGCGTTGCGGGCGCTGGCCGGGGGCCTCCCGCTCGATCTGGGCCGGGTGGCGATCCGCGGCTGGTCGTACGGCGGCTACCTGGCGGCCCGGGCGGTGCTCCAGCGGCCCGACGTCTTCCACGCGGCCGTGGTCGGGGCGCCGGTGACGGACTGGCGGCTGTACGACACGCACTACACGGAGCGGTACCTCGGCACCCCGCAGGACGATCCGGAGGTGTACGCGGCGCAGTCGCTGCTGACCGACGACGGCCTGACGGCGCCGGAGGAGCCGGCCCGGCCGATGATGGTCGTGCACGGTCTCGCCGACGACAACGTGGTGGTGGGGCACGCGCTGCGGCTGTCGTCGGCGCTGCTCGCGGCCGGCCGGCCGCACGAGGTGCTGCCGCTGTCCGGGGTGACGCACATGACGCCGCAGGAGCAGGTGGCGGAGAACCTGCTGCTGCTCCAGGTGGACTTCCTGAAGCGGTCGCTCGGCATCACGCGGTAGGGCGGGCCCCGCGTCACCAGCCGGGCGGCGTCGGACGGGGCGGGGCCGGGGGCCGCGCTCCGGCCGCCGCCGGGTGCGGTCCGGGCGCGGCGGGGGCGTCGCGCCCGGCCAGGAGCACGAGCGCCGCGAGACCGGCGAGGAGGCCGAAGACGGAGGTGAGGACGTCCGCCGCGTCCACGGTGGTGAGGTCCCCGAGGCGGGGGAGGGGCTCGTACCGGACGGCGCGGGCGACCCCGCCGAGGCCGCCCGCGGTCAGGAGCGCGGCGGCGAGGAGTCCGAAGGCCCGGGCGTGGCGGGCCCGGGTGAGGCAGGAGACGGCGGCCGTGCCGTACAGCCCGGCGGTCGTCGCCGACAGCCAGGCGGGCGGGGGCGCGAGGGCGGGTTTGACGACGGAGCGGCCGCCGGTGAACCGGTCGACGGTGGCTTCGAGGGGCAGCTCGCCGGCCCTGTACAGCTCCCAGCCGGTGAGGAGGAGCGCGGCGGCCGCGAGGAGGATCCCGGCGGCGACGGCGGGGCCGGTCCGGGGGCGGGCGGGCTGCCGCTCGTGCGGGTCGTCCGCGGGGCGGCGGCCGGCGACCGCGGTGAGGACGAGCCCGACGGCGAGGGCCAGTTCGAGGAGGGCGGTGACGAGGGCGCCGCTCCCGGTCGCCCAGAGCCCGGGGAGGCGCAGGGCGAGGGTGGCGGTCCCGGCGGCGGCGAGGGCGGAGGCCGCGTGCCGGGAGCGGAGGGCGGCGACGGCGGTGGCGGTGTAGGCGGCGAGGAGCACGGGGTCGAGCAGGGAGGTGGTGGACCGTCCCCGGGTCGGGAGGTGGTGGTCCCCGGCCCAGTACCAGGCGAGGTCGGCGGGCGAGCCGAGCACGGCGAGGTCCTGGAGGATCCACACGGCGGCGATGAGGGCGAGCGCGGCGCAGAGCGCGGCGCCGGTGAGACGTGCCGGTCGTGTCACAGTCACGGCTCCGATACTCACCGTCGCGACCGGCCGGGACAAGCGGTTCCGCATGAACAGTGGACGGCGGCCGGCCGGGGCGGCATGGTGCGCCCCGGCCGGCTCACGGCACCCGCACGGGCCGTACGTAGACGACCCTGCCCCGTCCGTATATCGGAACCGATTCCGTGAAGTTGCCTGCCGGTTAAGGCACTTCGGTCAGGGTGCTCAGGTCAGGGCGCTTCGGGCGTCTCCGGGGGGACGACCTGCTTCTCCTCCGCGAAGTGGCAGGCGGAGTCGTGCTTGGCGGGGCTGTCGGTGAGGCGGAAGACGGCCGGGACGGCGAGGAGCGGGACCTCCAGCTCGCACCGCTCCTGGGCCTTCCAGCAGCGGGTGCGGAAGCGGCAGCCGGAGGGGATGTTGGCCGGGGAGGGGACGTCCCCGGTGAGGATGATCCTTTCGCGGTGGGCGCGCGCCTCGGGGTCGGGGACGGGCACGGCGGAGAGCAGCGCCTGGGTGTAGGGGTGGGTGGGGTGGTCGTAGATCTGGGTGTCGGTGCCGATCTCGACGATCCGGCCGAGGTACATGACGCCGACGCGGTCGGAGATGTGCCGGACGATCGACAGGTCGTGGGCGATGAAGACGTACGACAGGGAGAACTCGGTCTGCAGGTTGTCGAGGAGGTTGACGACCTGCGCCTGGACGGAGACGTCGAGCGCGGAGACCGGCTCGTCCGCGACGATGATCTCGGGCTGGAGGGCGAGGCCGCGGGCGATGCCGATGCGCTGGCGCTGACCGCCGGAGAACTGGTGCGGGTACCGGTTGATGTACTCCGGGTTCAGACCGACGACGTCGAGCAGCTCCTGCACCTTGCGGCGCCGGTCGCCCTTCGGGGCCACCTCGGGGTGGATGTCGAAGGGCTCGCCGATGATGTCGCCGACCGTCATGCGCGGGTTGAGCGAGGTGTACGGGTCCTGGAAGACCATCTGGATGTTGCGGCGGACGGCCTTCAGCGCGCGCGGCGAGAGTCTGGTGATGTCCTCGCCCTTGTAGCGGATGCTTCCGGAGGTCGGCCGTTCCAGGTTGACCAGCATCTTGGCGACGGTGGACTTGCCGCAGCCGGACTCGCCGACGATGCCGAGGGTCTCGCCGGCGGCGAGGTCGAAGTCGACGCCGTCGACGGCCTTGACGGAGCCGACCTGCTTCTTGAGGAGGATGCCCTGCGTCAGCGGGTAGTGCTTGTGGAGGTCCCGGACCTCGAGGATCGCCTCAGCCATGGAGGCACTCCTTCCAGAAGTGGCAGGCGCTGGCACGGGGTACGGGCGATTCGGTGACGTCGTACAGCGGGGGGACGTCGGTGCGGCACCGGTCCCGGGCGAGCGGGCAGCGCGGGTTGAAGGAGCAGCCGGGCGGGATGGCGAGCAGGTTGGGCGGGAGGCCCTTGATCGCGTAGAGCTCCTGGCCCTTCTGGTCCAGGCGCGGGATGGAGTCGAGCAGGCCCCGGGTGTAGGGGTGGGCGGGGGCCTTGTAGATCTCGTGGACGGGCGCCTGCTCGACGATCTTGCCGGCGTACATGACGGCGATCTTGTCCGCGACGTCGGCGACGACGCCGAGGTCGTGGGTGATGAGGATGAGGCCCATGTGGAGCTCGCGCTGGAGCTCGGCGAGGAGCTCCATGACCTGGGCCTGGACGGTGACGTCGAGGGCGGTGGTGGGCTCGTCGGCGATGATCAGTTCGGGTTCGAGGGCGAGCGCCATCGCGATCATGATGCGCTGGCGCATGCCGCCGGAGAACTGGTGGGGGTACTGGCCGACGCGTTCCTTGGCGGCGGGGATGCGGACCCGGTCCATCAGCTCGACGGCCTTGGCCCGGGAGTCCTTGCGCGACATCCCCTTGTGGACCTGGAACATCTCGCCGAGCTGGTCGCCGACGCTGAGGACGGGGTTGAGGGAGGACAGCGCGTCCTGGAAGATCATCGCCATCTTGGCGCCGCGGATCTTGCGCCGTTCCTCCTCCTTGAGCTTGAGGAGGTCCTGCCCCTGGAAGAGGATCTCGCCGCCGCTGATCCTCCCGGGCGGGATGTCGAGGATGCCCATGACGGCCTGCGCGGTGACGGACTTGCCGGAGCCGGACTCGCCGAGGACGGCGAGGGTCTCGCCGGCGTTCACCGAGTAGTTGACGCCGTTGACCGCCTTGGCCACCCCGTCACGGGTGTGGAACTCCACGTGCAGGTCGCGCACTTCGAGCAGCATGGGTCCCTACCTCAGCTTGGGGTCGAGGGCGTCGCGCACCGCGTCGCCGAGCATGATGAACGCGAGCACGGTGACGGCGAGCGCGCCGGCCGGCCAGAGCAGCATGTGGGGCGCGTTGCGGATGTACTGCGACGCCGAGGAGATGTCGATGCCCCAGGAGACGGTCGGCGGCTTCAGCCCGACGCCGAGGTACGACAGGGTCGCCTCCAGGGCGATGTACGTGCCGAGGGCGATGGTGGCGACGACGATCACCGGGGCGATGGCGTTCGGCGTGATGTGCCGGAGCATCATCCGGGAGTTGGAGGCGCCCAGCGCCCGGGCGGCCTGGACGTAGTCGTTCTGTTTGGCGGTGATGACGGAGCCGCGCGCGATGCGGGAGAGCTGCGGCCAGCCGAGCAGCACCATGAAGCCGATGACCGGCCAGACGGTGGAGCTGGTCACCACGGACAGGAGCACGAGGCCGCCGAGGACGACGGGGATGGCGAAGAAGACGTCGGTGAGCCGGGAGAGGATGCCGTCCCAGGCGCCGCCGAAGAAGCCGGCGAGTCCGCCGAGGATGCCGCCGAGGACGGCGACGCCGAGGGTGGCGAGGACGCCGACGGTCACGGACGTCCGGGCGCCGTAGACCGTACGGGTGTAGACGTCGCAGCCCTGGCCGTTGAAGCCGAAGGGGTGGCCGGGCTGGGAGCCCTCCTGGGCCTTGGACAGGTCGCAGTCGAGGGGGTCCCCGGAGGCGATCAGCGAGGGCCAGATGGAGATGACGACCAGGAAGAGGATGACGAGCCCGGAGACGATGAAGACGGGGTTGCGGCGCAGGTCGTGCCAGGCGTCGGACCAGAGGGAGCGGGGCTTCTTGTCGGGACCGGTTCCTTCGGGTCCCCCGGGTGTCTTCTCCAGCGTCTCCGCCTCCGCCGTGCCGAGGTCGGAGGCGCCGCCGGCGCCGGTGGAGGCGATGGCGCGCCCTTCCTCTCCGTACGACTCAAGGGGCTCAAACGGCTCAGGCATAGCGGATCCTCGGGTCAAGGACGGCGTACAGGAGGTCGACCAGGAGGTTGGCCAGCAGGAAGACCAGGACGAGGACGGTCACGAAGCCGACGACCGTCTGGGTGTTCTGGCGGACGATGCCCTGGTAGAGCTGGTAGCCGACGCCGTGGATGTTGAAGATCCGTTCGGTGACGATGGCGCCGCCCATGAGCGCGCCGACGTCGGCGCCGATGAAGGTCACCACGGGGATGAGGCTGTTGCGCAGCAGGTGCCGGCCGACGACCCGGCGGCGGGGCAGGCCCTTGGCGACGGCGGTGCGGACGTAGTCGGCGCGCTTGTTCTCGGCGATCGAGGTCCGGGTGAGCCGGGTGACGTACGCCAGGGAGACGGAGGCGAGGACCAGGCCGGGGACGATGAGCTCGTCGAAGGTCGCCTCGGACGAGACGGCCGGATTGATCCAGCCCCATTCGACGCCCAGGAGGTATTGGACGAGCAGGCCGGTGACGAAGGTGGGGACGGAGAGGACGACCAGGGTCAGCAGCAGGACGGTGGTGTCGACGGGGCGGCCGCGCTTGAGGCCGGTGACGACGCCGAGGCTGATGCCGATGACGATCTCGAAGACGATCGCGACGATGGTGAGCCGGATGGTGACCGGGAAGGCGTTGGCCATCAGCTCGGTGACGGGCTGGCCGTTGAAGGCGGTTCCGAAGTCACCGGTGAACACGTTGCCCATGTAGGTCAGGTATTGCTGCCAGACCGGCTTGTCGAGGCCGAACTCCTTCTCCAGCTGGGCGGCGGTCGCCGGGTCGCAGGCGCGGTCGCCGCAGAGTCCGGCGATGGGGTCGCCCATCACGTTCACCATCAGGAAGATCAGCAGCGTGGCGCCGAAGAAGACCGGGATCATCTGCAGCAGCCGCCGGATCACGTATCGACCCACGGAGGCCTCCAGGGTGGGTGGGTTGCGGGACGGCGTACGGCCCGGCGCGGGGATCCGCGGCCCGGGCCGTGCACCGCCGGACTGCTACGGCCTCACTTGACCTTGATCTGGTCGTAGACCGGGACGCTGAAGGGGTTGAGGGTGACGTTCGAGACCCGCTCCGAGTAGCCGGCGCTGCCGTTCTGGTACCAGAGCGGGATGGCGGCCATGTTGTCGCGGACGACCCCCTCGGCCTGCTGGAAGAGCCCGATGGCCTTCGCGGTGTCGGACTCGGCGTTGGCCTCGTTGATGAGCTTGTCGAACTCGGGGTTGGTCCACTTGCCGTCGTTGGACGAGGCGTTGGTGTAGTACAGCGGCTGGAGGAAGTTCTGGATGAGCGGGTAGTCCATCTGCCAGCCGGCGCGGAACGGGCCCTTCATCTTCTGGGTGCTGACCTGGCTGCGGAAGTCGGCGAAGGTGCCGATCGGGTTGCCGACGCAGGCCCTGTTGTTGCCGAGAGCGTTGTTGATGGAGTTGCAGACGGCGTCCACCCACTCCTTGTGGGAGCCGGTGTCGGCGTTGTACGAGATCGTCATCGTGCCGCCGGGGATGCCGCCGCCCTCGGCGACGAGCTTCTTGGCCTGGGCCGCGTCGTACTTGCAGAAGTCGCCGCAGACGTCCTTGTAGCCGCCCTCCTCGCCGAGCACCGGGGAGGTCCAGTCGACGGCGGGGGTGCGGGTCTTCTGGAAGATCGTCTCGGTGATCTGCTGACGGTTGATCGCCATGGAGAGGCCCTGCCGGAGCTTCTCCTGGCCCGGCTTGTTCCACGCGGGGTCGTAGAACGGGAAGGAGAGGGTCTGGATGATGCCGGCGGGGACGTTGATGTACCGGTCGCCGAGGTCGGCCTGGACGTTCTTGAGCTGCGAGGCGGGCACGTCGTCGACGAGGTCGAGGTTGCCGGCCGTCAGGTCCGTGTAGGCGGTGTTGTTGTCCGTGTAGACCTTGAGGGTGATGCCGCCGTTCTGGGCCTTGTCGGTGCCGGGGTAGGCGTCCCACTTCTTGAGGACCATCTGGGAGCCCTTGGAGTAGGAGTCGACGGTGTACGGGCCGTTGCCGACGGGCTTCGAGAGCCAGCCGGCGTGGTCGGTGTAGAACGCCTGCGGGAGCGGCGAGAAGGCCGCGTATCCCAGGGTGATGGGCCAGGTGGAGAACTTCTGGGTGAGCTTGACCGTGAAGGTCTGGGGTCCGGTCACCTTGAGGCCGGACATGGTCTCGGCGGTGGGCTGGCCCTTCTCGGGGTGGACCTGGTCGTAGCCCTCGATCTGGCCGAAGAAGGCGGCGTTCTTCTGGTTGTTCTTGAGATGGGCGCCGTAGTTCCAGGCGTCGACGAAGGACTTGGCGGTGACCTTCTCGCCGTTCGAGAAGGTCCAGCCGTCCTTGACCGTGATGGTGAAGTTCATCGAGTCGGT
The DNA here is from genome assembly GCF_020400725.1 of Streptomyces sp. NK15101. Classification (GTDB taxonomy): domain Bacteria; phylum Actinomycetota; class Actinomycetes; order Streptomycetales; family Streptomycetaceae; genus Streptomyces. Next base: position 30,749 of record NZ_JAINVG010000005.1, read on the forward strand.
GGTCTCGATCTTCTCGGCGAGCATGTCCTTGGCCTCGCCGGTCTTCGGGTCGTACTGCTTGAGCCCCCGGAAGATCATGGAGAGGACCTTGCCGCCCTGGACCTCGTTGGTGTTGGCGGGCTCCAGCGGGTTCTGCGGGTCGCCCCACGAGGAACTCACGGTTCCGTCGGCCCCTCCGCCGCCACCGCCGCTGTCGCCGCCGCCACAGGCCGTCGCCGCGAGGGCGACGGCGGTGGCCAGTGCGGCCCACTTGGCGTGCGTGGCTCCGCGCATGGAGTGCCTCCCGAATGTCCTAAGCCTGACTTAGGCCCCAATATCACCCGATATTGACGGGGGTGCACTTCGATGGCGGCCGGACGGACGCCCCCGGGACGGCCGGGACGTCCCACCGGCCGCCGGCACGGCGAAGGGCGCCCCCGTTCCGTACGTACGGAACGGGGGCGCCCTTCTGCGTTCAGTGCGTCAGTGCACCGGGACGACCTGCTTCTCCTCGGCGAAGTGGCACGCCGAGAAGTGGGCGGCCGGGGTGTCCTCGCCCTGGAAGCGCTGCGGGACCGCGAGGACCGGCACCTCCTGCGCGCACTTCTCCTGCGCCTTCCAGCAGCGGGTGCGGAAGCTGCAGCCCGACGGCGGGTTGGCCGGCGAGGGGACGTCACCGGTGAGGATGATCCGCTCGCGGTGGGCGCGGGCCTCCGGGTCCGGCACCGGCACCGCGGAGAGCAGCGCCTGGGTGTACGGGTGCGTCGGGTGCTCGTAGATCTGCTCGTCCGTACCGATCTCGGCCATCTTGCCGAGGTACATGACGCCGACGCGGTCGGAGATGTGCCGGACGATCGACAGGTCGTGCGCGATGAAGAGGTAGGACAGGTTGAACTCGTCCTGCAGCTTCCCCATCAGGTTGATGACCTGCGCCTGGACGGAGACGTCCAGGGCCGAGACCGGCTCGTCGCAGATGATGATCTCCGGGTTGAGCGCGAGGCCGCGGGCGATGCCGATGCGCTGGCGCTGACCGCCGGAGAACTGGTGCGGGTACCGGTTGATGTACTCCGGGTTCAGACCGACGACGTCGAGCAGCTCCTGCACCTTGCGGCGCCGGTCGCCCTTCGGGGCCACCTCGGGGTGGATGTCGAAGGGCTCGCCGATGATGTCGCCGACCGTCATGCGCGGGTTGAGCGAGGTGTACGGGTCCTGGAAGACCATCTGGATGTTGCGGCGGACGGCCTTCAGCGCGCGCCCGGACAGCTTGGTGATGTCCTGGCCCTTGTAGAAGACCTCGCCGGCGGTGGCCCGCTCCAGGTTCATCAGGAGCTTGGCGACCGTGGACTTGCCACAGCCGGACTCGCCCACGATGCCGAGGGTCTCGCCCTGGTAGAGGTCGAAGGAGACCCCGTCCACGGCCTTGACCGCGCCGACCTGCTTCTTGAAGAGGATGCCCTGCGTCAGCGGGAAGTGCTTCTTCAGGTTGCGCACCTGGAGGATCGGCTCGCCGCGGCCCACGGGGGCGTCGAGGGCGGCGGCCACGGCCTCGTCGTTCTTGCTGAGGTCAGCCATGGATCGTCTCCTTCCAGAAGTGGCAGGCGCTCTTGCGGCCCGGGAGATCCGCGCCGTCCCGCTCGGTGACCGGCACCAGGGCCGGGATCTCCGTGCGGCAGATGTCGTCGGCCTTGGGGCAGCGCGGGTTGAAGGCGCAGCCGCTGGGCACCTTGAGCAGGTTGGGCGGCAGGCCCTTGATCGCGAAGAGCTCCTGGCCCTTCTGGTCCAGGCGCGGGATCGAGTCCAGCAGACCGCGGGTGTAGGGGTGGGCCGGGCGCTTGTACAGCTCGTGCACCGGCGCCTGCTCGACGATCCGGCCGGCGTACATCACGGCGATCTTGTCCGCGACGTCGGCGACGACGCCGAGGTCGTGGGTGATCAGGATCAGACCCATGTTGTATTCCTGCTGGAGCTCCGCGAGGAGGTCCATGACCTGGGCCTGGACGGTCACGTCGAGAGCCGTGGTGGGCTCGTCGGCGATGATCAGGTCCGGCTCCAGGGCGAGCGCCATGGCGATCATGATGCGCTGGCGCATGCCGCCGGAGAACTGGTGGGGGTAGTCGGAGACCCGCGCCTTGGCGGCGGGGATCTTGACCTTGTCCATCAGCTCGATGGCCTTGACCTTGGCGTCCTTCTTGGACAGGCCCTGGTGGACCCGGAACATCTCGCCGAGCTGGTAGCCGACGGTGAGGACCGGGTTGAGGGAGGACAGCGCGTCCTGGAAGATCATCGCGATCTTCCGGCCGCGGATCTTCCGGCGGTCCTCCTCGGACATCTTCAGCATGTCCTCGCCGCGGAACAGGATCTCGCCCTGCGGGATCTTGCCGGGCGGCATGTCGAGGATGCCCATGATGGCCTGCGCGGTGACGGACTTGCCGGAGCCGGACTCGCCGAGGACGGCGAGGGTCTCGCCGGCGTTCACCGAGTAGTTGACGCCGTTGACCGCCTTGGCCACACCGTCACGGGTGTGGAACTCGACGTGCAGGTCGCGGACTTCGAGCAGCGGGGCGGTGTGGTCGCCGTCGCGCGGCGCGGGGACGGCCGCGGTCTTGTCGATGATGCTCATCTGTTACGCCCTCCTCAGCGCAGCTTGGGGTCGAGGGCGTTGCGGACGGCTTCGCCGAGCATGATGAACGCCAGGACGGTGATGCTCAGCATGATCGAAGGCCACAGCAGCACGTGCGGAGCGATACGGATCTGGGCGACGCCGGCGGAGATGTCGACGCCCCAGGAGACGGTCGGGGCGGCGAGGCCGAGTCCGAGGAAGGACAGGGTGGCCTCGGCCGAGATGTAGCCGCCGAGCGCGATGGTCGCGACGACGATCACGGGGGCCATGGCGTTCGGCAGGATGTGCTTGAACAGGATCCGGGTGGTGCCGGCGCCGAGGGCCTTCGCCGCGTGGACGTAGTCGGCCTGCTTGACCGTGATCACGGCACCGCGCATGACGCGGGTGATCTGGGTCCAGCCGAGGAACGCGAGGGCGAAGACGACGACCCAGACGGTCCGCTCGACGAAGGCCTGCAGGACGACCATGGCGCCGAGCAGGAAGGGGATGCCGAAGAAGACGTCGGTGACACGGGAGAGCACCGCGTCGACCCAGCCTCCGAAGTAGCCCGAGATCATGCCCATGATGCCGCCGACGATCGTGACGATCGCGGTGACCGTGATGCCGACGATGATCGAGGCGCGGGTGCCGTGGATCAGGCGGGCGTAGACGGAGCGGCCCTGCTGGTCGTAGCCCAGCCACTCGGGCGAACCGACATTGCCCAGCTCGGGCTTGCTCAGGAAGTGGTGCACCAGGTCGCCGGCGGTCGGGGACGCGCTGGTGAAGAGGGTCGGCCACGCCGAGATCAGCAGCAGCAGCGCGATCAGGGCCGACGAGATGATGAAGTACGGGTTGCGGCGCAGGTCGGCCCAGGCGTCGCCCCAGAGGCTACGGGCCTTCTCCTGCTTCGCAGCCGGCGCGGACGCGTCCACGGAGGGGGGCGCGACGGCATCCTCGACGGCGGCTGCGGTCTTGGTCACGTCAGGCATACCGGATCCTCGGGTCCAGGACCGCGTACAGCAGGTCGATGAGCAGGCTGGTGACGAGGTAGACGATCACCAGGATGGTGACGAGGCCCACCAGGGTCGAACCCTCGCGCCGGGAGATCGACTCGGCGATGACGCCGCCGACTCCGTGGATGTTGAAGATCGCCTCGGTGACGACCGCGCCGCCCATGAGGGCGCCGATGTCGGTGCCGAGGAAGGTGACCACGGGGATCATCGAGTTGCGCATCAGGTGGACGCCGATGACCCGGCGCTTCGGCAGGCCCTTGGCGACGGCCGTGCGCATGTAGTCGGCGCGCAGGTTCTCCGCCATGGACGTACGGGTGAGCCGCGCCACGTAGGCGAGGGAGAGGCCGCCGAGCACAATGGCCGGAGCGATCATCTCGCTGAGCACGGGCTCGGTGCTGACGTTCGGCGCGATCCAGCCCAGGTTGAAGGCGAACACCATCTTGATGATGTAGCCGAGGACGAAGACCGGGATCGAGATGATCAGCAGGGTGAAGATCAGGATCAGGTTGTCGGCCAGGCGGCCGGCGCGCAGACCACCGACGATGCCCAGGCCGATGCCGAAGACGAGCTCGATGGCGAACGCCAGGGCGGCCAGCTGGAGCGTGATGGGGAACGCGTCGCCCAGCACCTCGGTGACCGGCAGTCCGTTGCGGATCTGGGTGCCGAAGTCGAGGTGAAGGACCATGTCCCGCATGTACGTGACGTACTGCACCGGCAAGGACCTGTCGAGACCCAGCTCGTGGCGCTTCGCGGCGAGCGTCGCCGGGTCGGCGCCCTTGTCGCCGAACATCGCCAGCACGGGGTCACCGGGCAGGCTGTGCACCATGAGGAAGATCAGCAGGGTTGTCCCGAGGAATACCGGGATCATCTGGAGCAGTCGTCGTGCGACATAACGCCCCATCATGCCTCCGTTGAGATGTGACAGCGCAACCGACGGGCCCTCCCCCGACGGCGTGCCCGGATCCGGGCACGCTGGTGTCGTGGAAGGGCCCCCCAGCCGCTGCGTAAGGCACCGAAACGGGACTGACGATCCGTCAGTCCCGTGACGGTGTGCGGACTACGCTTGGGTGATTACTTCTTGACCTCGACGCCGGTCAGGATCGGGTCGCCGTCCTGGCCGTAGGCGACACCCGAGACCTTCTCGGAGAAGCCCGCGTTGACCTTGTAGTACCAGAGCGGGATGGACGGCATGTAGTTCTTGAGGTCCTTCTCGATCGCCTGGTAGGCCTTGACGGACTCGTCAAGGGTCTTGGCGGAGTCGGCCTTCGCGATCTTGGCGTCCAGCTCCTTGTTGGAGAAGTCGCCCTGGTTGCCGCCCGCACCCGTGCGGAACAGGTCCGAGATGAAGTTGGCGTTCACCGGGTAGTCGAGCACCCAGCCGGAACGGTAGAGCGACTTGACCTGCTTGGTCTTACGGGCGGTCAGGTCGGCCTGGAAGTCCGGCTTGCCGTCGCCCACGCACTGGACGCTGGTGGCCTGCTGGATGGAGTTGCAGACAGCGTCCACCCACTCCTTGTGGCCACCGTCGGCGTTGAACTGGATGGAGATCTTGTTGCCGGGGACGCCGCCGCCGGCCTTGATGAGCTCCTTGGCCTTGGCGGGGTCGTACTTGGTGACGCCGTTGCCGCCGTCCTCCTGGAAGCCCAGGACGCCCTTCGCGACCCAGCCGGTCGCGGGCTCACGCGTGCCGTTCAGCACCGTCTTGGTGATGGTGGCGCGGTCGATCGCCATGGACAGACCCTGGATGACGCGCGGGTCGATCTGCTTCGGCTTCTTCCACTGGTCGGCGTAGAAGGCGACGGCGATGGTCTGGATCGCGGAGTACGCCTGGTCCACGGCGCGGTCGCCGAGGTCCTGGCGGTAGACCGGGAGGTCCTTCGGCGCGATCTGACGCAGGACGTCGACGTTGCCGGACTTCAGGTCCTCGTACGCGGCCTCGAGGGTGGTGTAGTTCTTGAAGACCACACCGCCGTTCTTCGCCTTGTTCGGGCCCTTGTAGCCGTCGAACCGGGTGATCTCGATCTTCTTCTTGTGGTCCCAGCTCTTGAACTTGTAGGGACCGTTGCCGACCGGCTTCTGGCCGCCGGCGACCGGGTCCTTGTAGAAGGACGCCGGGAGCGGGGCGAAGACGATGTAGGCGAGCTTGTGGCCGAAGTACGGGACGGCCTTGGTGAGCTCGATCGTGAAGGTGTTCTCGTCGACGACCTTCAGACCCTCGAGCTTGTCGGCGGTCTGCTTCGCGCCCTCGGCGTCCGGGTGGACCTTGTCGTAGCCCTTGATGTCCGCGAACCAGGACGCGAGGCCCTGGGCGTTCTTCAGGCTGGCGTTCCAGTTCCACGCGTCCACGTAGGACTTGGAGGTGACCGGGGTGCCGTCGTGGAAGGTCCAGCCCGGCTTGAGCTTGACGGTCCAGGTCTTCGAGTCCGTCGTGGTGACCGACTCGGCGTTGATCATCTCCAGGGAGCCGTCGGCCTTGTAGTCGACCAGGGTCGAGAACAGGCCGGCCATGACGGCGGAGCCGTTGGACTCCATCGTGTCACCGGTGAGCAGCGGCTTCTCGGGCTCGCCCAGCTCGACGGAGAAGATTCCGTTCGGGTCAACAGCGCCCTTGGCGTCGTCGCCGGTCCCGCTCTTACCCCCGCCACAGGCGGTCGCAGCAAGGGCGACGATGATCGCGCCCGTTACCCACTTGGCGCTCTTGGCACCGCGCATGGGTTCCTCCTCATGAGTCCACTTTGTCACTACAAGAGGGGCACTCCGAGTTTCGCCGACACCCCTGACGGCTTTGGACTCAAGTGCCCCGAGTGTGCTCGTGAGTCGGCACTCCCCACAGTGCGTGACCCATTGACCCGAGCTCAATGGAGCCAACTATTAAGTACGTCCGGGCTGTAAACCACACTTAAGCGGTCTCGTTTTGACAACATCACCGGGCCCTGAGTGACCGAAATCCGGACAAAATGAGCACAGACAGACACGCCCGAAACGGACTGTTAACACACGTACCGGAGAGCGATCGCCGATATGCGGACACTCGGTCACCGAAATGGAGTTGACGGAACTTGACGAAAAGCCCGGACCCCCACAGTGCCTGTGGGGGTCCGGGCTCCGGTGCTGACGTCGTGTCAACCGCGAGCGGCGAAGATCACAGAAGCGTGATCTACCCCGCCGTCATCGGCCGTATGCGACCTTACTCAGCCGTTCTTGGCGCGGGAAGCGGAACGGCCGCGCTCCTTCTGGTCCAGGACGACCTTGCGGATGCGCACGGCCTCCGGGGTGACCTCGACGCACTCGTCGTCGCGGCAGAACTCCAGCGACTGCTCCAGGGAGAGCTTGCGCGGCGGGACGATCGCCTCGAAGGAGTCGGCGGAGGAGGAGCGCATGTTGGTGAGCTTCTTCTCCTTGGTGATGTTCACGTCCATGTCGTCGGAGCGGGAGTTCTCACCGACGATCATGCCCTCGTAGACCTCGGTGCCCGGGTCCACGAAGAGGACGCCGCGCTCCTGGAGGTTGGTCATCGCGAAGGCGGTGACCGCACCGGCGCGGTCGGCGACCAGCGAACCGTTGTTGCGGGTCTGCAGCGGGCCGAACCAGGGCTCGTGGCCCTCGTGGATCGAGTGGGCGATGCCCGTGCCGCGGGTGTTGGTGAGGAACTCCGTACGGAAGCCGATGAGGCCGCGGGACGGCACGACGAACTCCATGCGGACCCAGCCGGAGCCGTGGTTCGACATGTTGTCCATGCGGCCCTTGCGGACGCCCATGAGCTGCGTGACCGCGCCCATGTGCTCCTCGGGGACGTCGACCGTGAGGCGCTCGACGGGCTCGTGGATCTTGCCGTCGACCTCCTTGGTGACGACCTGCGGCTTGCCGATGGTGAGCTCGAAGCCCTCGCGGCGCATCTGCTCGACCAGGATGGCGAGCGCGAGCTCACCACGGCCCTGGACCTCCCAGGCGTCGGGACGCTCGGTGTCGAGGACGCGGAGCGAGACGTTGCCGACGAGCTCGCGGTCCAGGCGGTCCTTCACCTGGCGGGCGGTGACCTTGCGGTCCTTGACCGCGGACTTGGCGTCCGCGCCCTTGCCGGTGCCGCCGCGGCCGACGAGCGGCGAGGTGTTGGTGCCGATGACCATGGAGATGGCGGGCTGGTCGACCGTGATCAGCGGCAGCGCGATCGGGTTCTCCGGGTCGGCCAGGGTCTCGCCGATCATGATGTCCGGGATGCCGGCGACGGCGCAGATGTCACCGGGGCCGGCGACCTCGGCCGGCTTGCGGGTGAGCGCCTCGGTCATCATCAGCTCGGTGATGCGGACGTTGGAGATCGTGCCGTCCCGCTTGATCCACGCGACCGTCTGGCCCTTGCGCAGCTCGCCCTGCTCGACGCGGAGCAGCGCGATGCGGCCGAGGAAGTTGTCGGCGTCGAGGTTGGTGACGTGGGCCTGGAGCGGCGCGCCCTCCTCGTACGACGGGGCCGGGACGTGCTCCAGGATGGTGGAGAAGAACGGCTCCAGGCTGTCGGAGTCCTGCGGGACCGTGCCGTCCTCCGGCTTGGTCAGCGAGGCGATGCCGTCACGGCCGCAGGCGTAGACGATCGGGAACTCGATCTGGTCCTCGTCCGCGTCCAGGTCCAGGAAGAGGTCGTAGGTCTCGTTGACGACCTCGTCGATCCGGGAGTCCGGGCGGTCGGTCTTGTTGATGCAGAGGATGACGGGCATCCGGGCCTGGAGGGCCTTGCGCAGCACGAAGCGGGTCTGCGGGAGCGGGCCCTCGGAGGCGTCGACGAGGAGGACGACCGCGTCCACCATCGACAGACCGCGCTCGACCTCGCCACCGAAGTCGGCGTGGCCGGGGGTGTCGATGATGTTGATCGTGATCGGGGCCCCGCCGTCCTTGGGGTGGTACTTCACCGCCGTGTTCTTGGCGAGGATCGTGATGCCCTTCTCACGCTCCAGGTCGTTCGAGTCCATCATGCGGTCGTCGAGCTGCTGGTGGGCGGCGAAGGCACCGGCCTGCTTGAGCATGGCGTCGACGATGGTCGTCTTGCCGTGGTCGACGTGGGCGACGATGGCGACGTTACGGATGTCGTGGCGCGTGGGCATGGGTGGCTTGCGCTTCTCTCGGATCGTGGGAATCGGCGTCAGTTCCTCTTACGCCCGCCGGGCGGACGCGCCACGGCTATGTCCTATGGTACGGGGCCGCCGCGCAAGGGGCTTCCCCGGCCGAGATCCGAGTGGTAATCCTGAGGGTTTTCAAGGGTGTGGGGGGCCGTGCAGGGGGTCGTGCGACCGGGTCAAGGGGCCGACGCGATCCTGCCCGCCGGGATCACCGGCGGGCAAGGAACTTGAGCTGGTTCTGAGGTTGTGACCTGCGGTTTCAGAGGTTTCAGCGGTTTCGTTCGGCTCCGTTGGAGGATGCGGGCTTCTTGTAGCCGATGTCCTGGTAGCGGGGGGTGGCGAGTCCCCAGGCGCCGGCGTTCACGAGATCGGCCCTGGCGGCGACGAGCTGCGGGCGCTGGTAGAGGGGGATGGATCCCGCGGCGGCCCAGATCCGGGCGTCGGCCTGGCGCACCAGCTCGCGGGCCTCCTCCTCGTCGAGCGTCCCCGCCGCCTGGTCGAACAGCTGGTCGATGCGGTCGGTGCCGACCCGGGAGTAGTTCTGCTCGACGAGGAGCGAGCCGTCCGAGGCCGGCTCGGGCTTGGCGAAGATCGGGCGGGCGTCGGTCGCCGGGAAGGCGGAGGCCGGCCAGGAGTAGAGGGCCAGGTCGTAGTCGCCCGAGGCCACGTGGTCCTTGAAGAAGCTCTCGTCGGAGACCTTGGTGACCTCGGTGCGGATGCCGACCGCGTCGAGCATCCGGACGATCCGGTCCCCGACCGCCCGCAGCGACTCGGAGCCGGGCCCGGACGGCAGGACGAAGCGGAGGCTGAGGGCCTTGCCGTCCTTGCCGAGGGCCTTGGCGGCGTCGGGGGCGGTCACGGGGGCGGCGGTGCCGCGCGGGGCGTAGGCGCCGGCCACCCCCTGGTCCGGCTTGGCGGCCTGGTCCGGCTTGGCGGCCGACTGGGCGGCGCGGCCACTGGAGCCGGTTCCGGTGTCGAGCGCCTCGGCGCGGGCGAGGAGCGCGGCGCTCTGGCGGGCGGCGTCGGGGGCCGGGGTGAGGAGGCCGGTGCCGTTCTCGGGGCCGTTCGCGCCGATGACGGGGGCGGGGACGGCGCGGCGGTCGCCGGGCTTGTCGTCGCCGACGATGTAGAGGCCCTCGTCGGACGCGGTGTCGTCGCCCTTCTTCTTGGCGTCGGTGGAGCCCGCGTCCTTCTTCTCCGGCTCCTTCTTCTCCTTCTTCTCCGCCTCCTCCTTCTTCGCCGACTCCTCCTCCGACTCGCTGCCCGCCTTGGTGCCGGCGGGCTTCCGGAGCGCGCCGCCCGGGACCCAGCCCGCGTCGGCGAGGAGCGCCTGCGCCTCCTTGGTGTCCTGGTCGCCGAGCGCGTCGCTGCTGTCCGCGTACGCCGCCTGTCCCGCGAGGGCGAGGTGGCTGCCCGGGGGCTTGGCGGGGAGGCCGAGCGGCTTCAGTACGGATTCGGCCAGTTCCTGACGGTCGATGGCGCGGGCCACCGCGCGCCGGACCCGCTCGTCGGCCAGCGGGCCGGACTCGCCGTTCAGCGAGAGCTGGGTGTAGGCGGGCTCCAGGGACTTGCGGACCACGTACTTCGCCAGGGCGTCCTGGGCGCTCGCGTACCGGTCGATCGCCTCCTGGTTCTTCTTGCGGGCGGTCCTGACCTCCGCCGCCTTCTCGTCGTCGGAGCCGTGGGCGAGGGCCCAGGACCGCAGGGCCTTGGAGGGGGTGACCGCGGCGCCGGGGCCGTGGGCGAGGGCGGCCTGGGCGCCGTTCCGGCCGGCGCGGGCGTCCCGGAGGGCGAGGGAGATCCGCTCGGCGGTGGACCGGTCGATCTCGGCCAGGTCGAGGTTGCCCGCGGCGAGCGCCTCGGCCCGGTCGGCGCGGGGGACGGCCTTGAGGACGAGGCTTTCGAGCTTGGCCTGCTGCCCCCACCAGCGGGGGTTGCGGGCGAGGGTGACGTCGCCGCCCTTCCGGTCGATCTCCTTGAGCAGGAACGGTCCTGCAGTGACCTTGAGGGTGGTGCGCGCCCCGTCGTTGAAGGAGTTCGGGGAGCCCATCACCTGCTTGGGGTAGAGGGGCGTGAAGAGGGACTGCCAGTCGGCGTAGGGCTTGGCGAAGGTGACCCGCACCTCCAGGTCGTTCTTGCCCCGCTCGATCTTCTCGATCCGCTCGTAGCCGGAGTTGCGGGCGGTCCAGTACGCGGTGTCGCGGCCGCTCAGCGCGCGCCACTGGGCCACGAAGTCCGGGGCGCCGATCTCGCGGCCGTCGCTCCACACCGCCTGCTGGTTGAGCTTGTAGAGGACGACCTGCTTGGGCTCGGTCTCGATGACCTGCGCCGACTCCAGGTAGTCGGGGTCGATCCGCGGCCGGCCGCGCTCGTCGAGCGTGTAGAGGGAGGGGAGCACGGCTCCGGCGATCCGCGAGGTGGTGCCGTCGGCGTCGGCCTGGAAGGTGTTGAGCGTGGTGGGCAGCGCGTCGACGGCCCAGCGGAGGGTGCCGCCGTCGGCGACCCGGTCGCGCGCCGCGGGCGCGTTGTCCTGGGCCGCGAGGGCGGCCTCGTCGCTCTCGTCGTCGGAGCTGCAGCCGGCGAGGACGGCGACGGCGAGGACCGCGCTGGTGAGGGCGGCGACGGAGCGGAGTGTGCGGGAGCGGGGGCTCCTGGAGCATGTCCTCCCGTGAGGGGCGCCGATCTGGGACATGACTTGTACCCCTTCGTCCAGATTTATTCCATTTGGAGATGATCAGACCTATTGCTCATACACTGAAAAGGACGGACCGGATTCGGCCACGGCGACACGGCGGCGCGACCGGCAAACCCCACTCGTGCGGCCCAACCACCCGTGCACACGACTTCCCAAGCGGGATGTGACGCGCGACACTCACGAAGGTGAGGGCAACCATGTCCGTTCAGGACGACCTGGCGGCCGTCAAGCGCCGCCTGCAGGACCTGGAACACACGGTCGAAGAGCTGGAACGCCGCGTCGTGGCGGAGCGGGTCGCACCTGCCGCGCCCGCCTCCGGCCCCGCCGCGAGCATGGTGACCATCCCCGACGACCCGTACGACGCCGGGAAGTGGACCGACGTCGACGACGAGGGCCTGGGAGCACGCGACCGCCACGCGCCGTAGAGCCGAGGAGGCCCTGTTGGCCACAGGTACGGAACCCCCGAGGAGCCACGGAGCCGCGACGGGGGTGCGCTCCCCGGGGCGCGCCTCCATCGCGGCCCGCCATCTGCGCACCGACCGCTGGTGGCTCTCCCCCGCCGCCACCGCGCTCGGACTGCTCGCCTTCGTCGCGTACTCGACGTGGCGGGCGTTCGCGAACGCCGACTACTACGCCGCCCCCTACGTCTCCCCGTTCTACTCGCCCTGCCTCGCGGAGAACTGCGTCCCCATGCGCGGCGGGCCGAACTGGGAGGTCTTCGGCAGCTGGTGGGGACTCTCCCCCGCCCTGCTGATCCTGGTCTTCCCGCTGGGCTTCCGGCTGACCTGCTACTACTACCGCAAGGCGTACTACCGGGGGTTCTGGGCGGCACCCCCGGCCTGCGCGGTCGCCGAACCCCACCGCACGTACACCGGCGAGACCCGCTTCCCGCTGCTCCTGCAGAACCTCCACCGGTACTTCTTCTACGCGGCGCTGCCGGTCGCCGGGATCCTCACGTACGACACCGCGCTGACCTTCCGGGACGCCGACTACGCCTGGGGCCACGCCGGGCTCGGGACGCTGGTGTTCCTCGTCAACATCGTCCTGATCTGGGCGTACACCCTCTCCTGCCACTCCTGCCGGCACATCGTCGGCGGCCGTCTGAAGCACTTCTCGAAGCACCCCGTCCGCTACCGGCTGTGGACCTGGGTGGGGCGCCTGAACCGGCGTCACATGCAACTCGCCTGGGCGTCGCTGATCAGCGTCGCCGTCTGCGACCTGTACGTGTACCTGCTCGCCACCGGCGCCTTCGACGACCCGAGGTTCTTCTGACATGAGTCCTGTGAGCTCCGTGGAACGGCAGCGGTGGGACGTGGTCGTGGTCGGCGCGGGCGGCGCCGGGCTGCGGGCCGCGATCGAGGCGCGCCGGGCCGGCGCGCGCACCGCCGTCATCTGCAAGTCCCTCTTCGGCAAGGCGCACACGGTGATGGCCGAGGGCGGCATCGCCGCCTCCATGGCGAACGCCAACGAGCACGACGACTGGAAGACGCACTTCCGGGACACCATGCGCGGCGGGAAGTTCCTCAACCAGTGGCGGATGGCCGAACTGCACGCCCAGGAGGCCCCCGAGCGGGTCTGGGAGCTGGAGACCTGGGGCGCGCTCTTCGACCGGACTCCGGACGGCCGGATCTCGCAGCGCAACTTCGGCGGCCACGAGTACCCCCGGCTCGCGCACGTCGGCGACCGCACCGGCCTCGAACTGCTGCGGACCCTCCAGCAGAAGGTGGTCGGACTCCAGCAGGAGGACCACCGGGAGAGCGGCGACCACGAGGCGCGCCTGAAGGTCTTCCAGGAGTTCACCGTCACCCGGATCCTCAAGGACGGGGACGGGAAGGTCGCCGGGGTCTTCTGCTACGAGCGGGAGAGCGGGCGCTTCCTCGTCCTGGAGGCGCCCGCCGTCGTCCTCGCGACCGGCGGCATCGGCAAGTCCTTCAAGGTGACCTCGAACTCCTGGGAGTACACGGGCGACGGCCACGCGCTGGCCCTGCTCGCGGGGGCGCCCCTGGTGAACATGGAGTTCGTGCAGTTCCACCCGACCGGCATGGTCTGGCCGCCGTCGGTGAAGGGGATCCTGGTCACCGAGTCCGTGCGCGGCGACGGCGGGGTGCTGCGGAACTCCGAGGGCCGGCGCTTCATGTTCGACTACGTCCCCGACGTCTTCAAGGAGAAGTACGCCGAGTCGGAGGAGGAGGGCGACCGCTGGTACGAGGACCCCGACCACAACCGGCGCCCGCCCGAGCTGCTGCCGCGCGACGAGGTGGCGCGGGCCATCAACGCCGAGGTGAAGGCGGGGCGCGGCTCCCCGCACGGCGGGGTGTTCCTGGACGTGTCGACCCGGATGCCGGCGGAGACGATCCGGCGCCGGCTGCCCTCGATGTACCACCAGTTCAAGGAGCTGGCGGACGTCGACATCACGGCCGAGGCGATGGAGGTCGGGCCGACCTGCCACTACGTGATGGGCGGCGTCGCCGTCGAGTCGGAGACGGCCGCCGCCCTCGGCGTGCCCGGGCTCTTCGCGGCCGGCGAGGTCGCGGGCGGCATGCACGGCTCCAACCGGCTCGGCGGGAACTCCCTCTCCGACCTGCTGGTCTTCGGTCGCCGGGCCGGGCTGCACGCGGCGGAGTACGCGGCGGGGGCGGCGCACACCGGGGCCGGCGAGGAGGCGGTGGAGGCGGCGCGGACGGAGGCGCTGGCCCCGTTCCGCGACGGGCCCGCGGAGAACCCGTACACCCTCCACCAGGAGCTCCAGCAGACGATGAACGACCTCGTCGGGATCATCCGGCGGGAGGGCGAGATGGTCGAGGCCCTGGCGCGGATCGCCGCGCTGCGGGAGCGGGCCGGGCGGATCGCGGTCGAGGGGCACCGGCAGTTCAACCCCGGCTGGCACCTCGCCCTCGACCTGCGGAACATGCTGCTGGTCAGCGAGTGCGTCGCCCGGGCCGCCCTGGAGCGCACCGAGTCCCGGGGCGGGCACACCCGCGAGGACCGGCCGGCGATGGAGCGGTCGTGGCGCCCGGTGAACCTGCTGTGCCGGGCCGAGGACGGCGGAATCCTCCTGGAGCGGGTGCGCACCGAGCCCATCAGGCCCGATCTGCTCGCCCTCTTCGAGAAGGAGGAGCTGGCGAAGTACCTGGCGGAGGAGGAGCTGGACGCATGAGCACGTATCAGGCCCACTTCCGGATCTGGCGCGGCGACGCCGGCGGCGGGGAGCTGACCGACTACACCGTCGAGGTGCACGACGGCGAGGTGGTCCTCGACATCGTGCACCGGCTCCAGGCCACCCGGGCCCCCGACCTGGCCGTCCGCTGGAACTGCAAGGCGGGCAAGTGCGGGTCGTGCTCGGCCGAGATCAACGGCCGGCCCCGGCTGATGTGCATGACCCGGATGTCGGTCTTCACGCGGGACGAGGTGGTCACCGTCACCCCGATGCGGGCCTTCCCCGTCGTCCGCGACCTCGTCACGGACGTCTCCTTCAACTACGCGAAGGCCCGGGAGATCCCGGCGTTCGTCCCGCCCGCCGGACTCGGCCCCGGCGAGTACCGGATGAAGCAGGAGGACGTGGACCGGTCACAGGAGTTCCGGAAGTGCATCGAGTGCTTCCTGTGCCAGGACACCTGTCATGTGGTGCGGGACCACGAGGAGAACAAGGAGGCCTTCGCCGGGCCCCGCTTCCTCATGCGGGTCGCGGAGCTCGACATGCACCCCCTGGACGCGGCGGAGGAGGCCGGGATCGACCGGCGGCGGACCGCGCAGGAGGAGCACGGCCTCGGCTACTGCAACATCACCAAGTGCTGCACCGAGGTCTGCCCGGAGTCCATCCGGATCACCGACAACGCCCTGATCCCGCTGAAGGAGCGGGTCGTGGACCGGAAGTACGACCCGCTGGTCTGGCTCGGGAAGACGATCGGGCGGCGGAAGGACTGAGGCCCCGGGCCTGCCCTCAGGCCGCCGCGCCCGCGCTCCAGCGGCCGAGGACCGGCTCGGCGAGGGTGCGGGCGAGGCGGCACAGGGTCTGCCCGTGCAGGTCGAACAGCTCGTCGCGCGAGGAGAAGCGCCCGAGGTCCGTACGGAGGTGGGCGGAGAGGTCGCAGGGGGCCGAGCCGGCGCACGCGGCCGGGACGTCCCAGTCGACGGTGGTCCGGGCGACGGCCTCGAAGAGCGTCTCCGCCCCGGAGTTGGTGAACCCGCCCCCGTGGCCGCCGGGCGCGAGCCCGGTGAACAGCTCGGCGATCGGCACCCAGGCGGTGCCTCCGGCCTCTTCGAGACGGAACTCCGGCCAGGCCAGCAGGACCTCCTCCGGGACGAACGCGCGGAGCCTCGGGAACCTCGGGTACCAGAAGGTGCCGTCGACGAGCAGGCCGCGCACCCGGGTCTCCACGCCGAGGGACCGGGCCACCGCCTCCAGGACCGCCATCCGCTGGCTGCACGAGCCGCGCCCGAGCCGCAGCGTGCGCGACACCCGGCGCCGGTCCTCGACGGAGTACACCGGTCGCACGGCGGTGACGATGATGCCGTGCGCCACCTGGAGCCGGGCGCGGTCGGTGACCGCTCCCCGCTCCTCGGACTCACGCAGCACCCGGGCCACGAGCGCGGTCACGAGGGGGTGCTCCCGGTCCAGGACCGGGGTGGGCCGGGTGGACCCGGGCACCTCCCGCGCGGGCGCCTCCGCGTCGGGAGCGCGGAAGGCGCGGTCCGCCCCGGTGGTGCGGACGGTGCGGACCGGCATCAGCAGACGGCTGGTCATGACGTACTCCCCCTCGTCGGCGGCCCGCCCCCCGGGCCGCGCGGCACCATCCTCCTCCGCCCGTTCCCGTTCCGGCGCCCGGGGTCCCCTCCCCGGATCAGAGCCAGCCCGCGCGGTAAGCCGCCCAGTCCCCCTCCTCGGCCGCGAAGTCGACGTACAGGGCCAGGCCGAAGCGCTCGCGGTCGGGGTCGGTGCGGCCGAGGCCGAGTCTCGCCCCCTTGACGGCCGCGGCGACCGTCTCGGCGTTCTCGTGGTGGCCGAGGTCGTCCTCGTGGAAGAAGGGGAGGCCCATGAGCAGGTCCGTGGTCTCGGGCGTCACTTCGAGGGCGAGGGACGTCTGCTGGGCGACGTACCCACCGTAGAGGCTCTCCAGCGGCATCCAGGTGTCGTACGACATGACGGCGATCTGGTCGACGCGCCGGGCGACCTCGCCGAAGAACTCCTGCGACCACCACTTCTCGCTGCCGTTGGAGCTGACCGCTCCGAGCGCCGTGTGGGCGCCCGGCAGCGGGTCGATCTGGTGGGCGGCGACCGAGAGCGGGACCTTGCGGGCCCGGGTCAGCTCCCCGAGGCCGTCGAGGAGGGAGAGGTAGTCCCGGTCGTCGGAGTGCAGCGGCTCCAGGTCGAAGTGGACCCCGTCGAAGCCGGCGTCGAGGATCTGCCGGGCCGAGCCCACCACGGCGCGGCGTGACCCGGCGTCCTCCAGGCGCAGCCCCACCGGTCCTTCGGTGGCCAGGACGTCGCCCAGCCAGGCCTGCACCCGTATCCCGGGCATCGCGCGGTGCACCCCGTCGATCAGCCACCTGGCACGGGGGTACTTCGCCGCCGGCAGGGTGCCGTCGTGCTCCAGGGGCCCGGCGTGCACGTACAGGTCGCGTATCCCGCTGTCCTTCAGGCGTGCGGCGAGGGCCGCGAGGTCGGCGTCCTTCTTCCGTCCGTCGACCCAGGCGTGCCCGATCCAGAAGGCGTCCTTGCCGCGGGTCCTCGCGTCCTCCCTGAGGTCGCCTGCGTAACTGACGCGCAGGGCCAGGGCGCCGAAGAGCGGGGGCACCACGAGCAACAGGACGAGTCCGAGGACGAACCAGCGCCCCCGCCTCCACACACGCCTCAGCCGTCCGTCCACCCGAGCCCCCCAAGAGCCGTCGCGTCACTGGAACCACCGTAGCGGCGGCTACCGACAGTGACGCTCGGGCACCCGGAACGGTTTCCGGACGCCATGGGTCCGGTCGCGAGCGAACATACGCGGACATAACCTCCCCCTTGTGACACGAACAGCCACCCGAGCCCTTGTCGCGGTGCTGGTGGCGGCGTGGTGGCTCCTCGTGCCCGCCGTACCCGGCGCCCGCGCCGACGACCCCGTCGTCCTGTCCCGGGACGGTCAGGTCACCGACCGGGTCGGCGCCCTCGGCGACCGCCGCGCCTCCGTGGACCAGGCCCTCGACCGGCTCTACGAGGCCCGGCGCGTGCAGCTCTTCGTCGTCTACGTACGGGACTTCTCCGGGCGCTCGGGCCAGAGCTGGGCCGACGCCACCGCGGAGCGCAACGCGCTCGGCCTCGACGACGTCCTGCTCGCCGTCGCCACCCACGACCGGCAGTACGGCTACTCGGCCGACCCCGGCTCCCGCTTCACCCAGGACCAGCTCGACGAGGTCGCCAGGACCGCGATCGAACCGGCCCTGCGGAGCAACGACTGGGCCGGCGCCGCCATCGGAGCGGCGAACGGCTACGCCGCCGTCCTCGCCGGCCGGCCGGTCCCCGCACCGACGCTCACCCCCGGCCCCGCCGACCCCGGGGCCGCGGCCGACGACGGCACCTCGGCGACCGACCTCGTCCTGCCCGTGGTCCTCGTCGGCGGCGCGGGAGCCGTGGCGGCCTACGCGTACGCCAAGCGGCGGCGGCGCGCCGAGACCCGCACCACACCGCGGGGCGGGCAGGGCTGGGGCCCTCCGAAGGAGACCGCGCCGCCGTCCCTGGACGAGCTCGACGGGGAGGCGCGCCGGACACTGGTCGCCACCGACGACGCCGTCCGCACCAGCCAGGAGGAACTGGGCTTCGCCTCCGCCCAGTTCGGCGAGGAGGCCGTGCGCCCCTTCACCGAGGCGGTCGACTTCGCCGAGGAGCAGCTGACGGCCTCGTTCCGGCTGCGGCAGAAGCTCGACGACTCCTTCCCCGAGGACGACCCGACCCGCCGGGCCATGCTGGACGAGATCCTCCGCCGGTGCGCCGAGGCGAACGCGCGTCTCGACGCCGAGACGGAGGACTTCGACCGGCTCCGGGCCCTGGAGCGCACGGCCCCGGAGGCGCTGTCCGCGGTGGAGGCGGCCCTCCGCGAGCAGACCGAGCGGATCGGGACGGCCGAGGCGACGCTGACCGCGATGCGCGAGCGGTACGCCGAGACGGCGGCCGCGCCCGTCGCGGGCGACGTCGAACAGGCGAAGGACCGGCTCGTGTTCGCGACGACCCACGTCGACCGGGCCCGCCGGCGGATCGACGCCGGCGACAACGGCGGGGCCGCCGTGCACATCCGGGCCGCCGAGGGAGCCGTGGACCAGGCGGTCCGGCTGATCGAGGCGGTGGACCGGCGGGCGCAGGACCTGGCCGAGGCCGTGGGGAAGCTGACGGGCGCGCTCGCGGAGACGGACGCGGACCTGGCGGAGGCCCGCGGAATGTTGAGGGGGACCGCCGAGGGGGTGTCCACGGCCGACCTCCAGGGCCGGATCGCCCGCGCCGAGTCGGTGGCCGCCGAGGTGCGGCGCGGGGTGGACGCCGGGCGGTACGACCCGATCGACGCCCTGCGCCGGGTCGAGGAGGCCGACGGGGCGCTCGACGCGGCGCTGGAGGGCGCGCGGGAGCGCGAGTCGGGGACGCGGCGCGCCCGCGCGCTCCTCGACCAGGTGATGCTGACGGCCCGTTCGGCGATCGGGGCGGCGTCCGACTACATCACCACGCACCGGGGCGCGGTGGGCAGCGAGGCCCGTACGCGTCTCGCCGAGGCCCGGCGCCGCTGGGAGGAGGCGCGGTCGCTCGCCGCCGCCGGCGACCCGCGGACGGCCCTCGGGGAGGCGCAGCAGGCGGACGCGCTGGCCCGGCGTGCCCAGGACCTAGCCGAGCAGGACGTCCGCACGTACGGGAACCCGAACGGCCTGGGCGGGGTGGCGGGAGCGGGCGGGAGCGGTGGCGGCGGGCTCGGCGGTGCGGTGCTCGGCGGCATCGTCCTCGGCGGGCTGTTCGGCGGCCGGGGAGGCGGACGCGGAGGGGGCGGTTTCGGGGGCGGAGGTTTCGGGGGCGGAGGTTTCGGCGGCGGAGGTTTCGGCGGCGGGCCCGGCAGCTTCGGCGGCGGCGGCACGCGCGGTCGGCTGGGCGGCGGAGGCCGCTTCTGAGGACGGCCGTCCCGTCCCCTCGTACGCAAGGAGAACGAACATGAGCAGCAAGCAGTCCATTCTCGGCCGGATCGCCCAGCTGGCGAAGGCGAACGTCAACGCCCTCCTCGACCAGGCGGAGGATCCGCAGAAGATGCTGGACCAGCTGATCCGCGACTACGCGAGCAACATCGCGGAGGCGGAGGAGGCGGTGGCGACGACCATCGGCGACCTCCGGCTGATGGAGCAGGACCACCAGGAGGACGTGGCCGCGGCGAAGGAGTGGGGCGCCAAGGCGCTCGCCGCGAGCCGGAAGGCGGACGAGCTGCGGAGCGGCGGGCAGACGGCGGAGGCGGACCGCTTCGACAACCTGGCGAAGGTGGCGCTGGGCCGCCAGCTGCAGTCGGAGAAGGAGGCGCGGACGGCGGAGCCGACGATCGCCGCGCAGACCGAGGTGGTGGCGAAGCTCAGGACGGGTCTCGACCGGATGGGGGCGAAGCTGGGCGAGCTGAAGGCGAAGCGCGACGAGCTGGTCGCCCGCGCCAGGTCGGCCCAGGCGCAGAACCGGATGATGGACGCCGTGCAGGAGGTCGACGTGCTCGACCCGACGAGCGAGCTGAGCCGCTTCGAGGACAAGGTGCGCCGGGAGGAGGCCCGGGCGCTGGGCAGGCAGGAGCTCGCCGCCTCTTCGCTCGACGCCCAGTTCGAGCAGCTGGACTCGCTCGGCGACAGCGCCGAGATCGAGGCCCGGCTGGCCGCGCTCAAGAGCTGATCCCTTACGAGGGAAGACCGGTCCCGTACGCGGGAACGCCTCAGAACATGCTGAGGAGCTGCTCCACCGTGGGCTCCGCCGTCCCCTCCCCGTCGGGCAGGGCGAGTTCGAACCAGACGGTCTTGCCGCGCGGGGTGCGGCGGGAGCCCCAGGAGGAGGAGAGCAGCCCGACGAGCTGGAGGCCGCGGCCGCCCTCGTCGGTGTCCCGGGCCCTGCGGCGGCGCGGCTGGACCAGGCCGGAGTCCCAGACCTCGCAGACGAGGGTGCGGTCGCGCAGCAGGCGCAGCCGGATCTCGCCCTCGCCGTAGCGCAGGGCGTTGGTGACGAGTTCGCTGACGAGGAGTTCGACGGTGTCGACGAGCGGTTCGAGGTCCCAGGCCGCGAGCTGGGCGCGGGCGAGTTCGCGGGCCCGCCCGACCGAGCGGGGTTCCCTGGGCAGCCGCCAGTCGCCGACCGCCTCGCTGGGCAGCCCCTGGATCCTGGCCATGAGGAGGGCGATGTCGTCCTCGCCGTGACCGGTGTTCAGGCTGGTGAGGACCCGGTCGCAGACGTCCTCCAGGGGGCGGGCCGGGTCGGTGAGGGCGCGCCGGAAGGCCTGGAGGCCTTCGTCCAGGGGGTGCTCGCGGGACTCGACGAGCCCGTCGGTGTAGAGGGCGAGGAGGGCGCCCTCGGGCAGTTCGACCTCGACCTCCTCGAAGGGTTCCCCGCCGACGCCGAGCGGCATCCCGGGGGGTACGTCGAGGAGCATGGCCTCCTCGCCGGGTTCGACGAGCACCGGCGGGAGGTGCCCGGCGTTGGCGAAGGTGCAGCGGCGGGTGACCGGGTCGTAGACGGCGTAGACGCAGGTGGCGAGGTAGACCTCGGAGAGTTCGGGTCCACGGTTCTTGTGGGCGCGGGACTGCTGGGCGCCGATGGGGGCGCCCAGGCCGCGGGCGATCTCGTCGAGGTGGGAGAGGACTTCGGCGGGCTCCAGGTCGAGCTGGGCGAGGGTGCGGACGGCGGTGCGGAGTTCGCCCATGGCGACGGCGGCGCGCAGGCCGCGGCCCATGACGTCGCCGATGACGAGGGCGGTGCGGTGGCCGGGGAGCTCGATGACGTCGAACCAGTCGCCGCCGACCTCGGTGGCCGCGGTGCCGGGGAGGTAGCGGCAGGCTATGTCGAGTCCGGCGGCCTCGGGGTCGCCGGGCGGGAGCAGGCTGCGCTGGAGGATGAGGGCCCGCTCGTGCTCGCGGCGGTAGAGGCGCGCGTTGTCGATGCAGACGGCGGCGCGGGCGGCGAGTTCGACGGCGAGGGCCCTGTCGCGCTCCCCGAAGGGCTCGCTGCCCTTGGTGCGGGAGAACTGGACGAGGCCGACGACGGTGTCGTGGGCGGTCATGGGGACGACCAGGGTGGACTGGACGAGGTCCCCGTCGGAGCCCGGGACCGTCCGGACGCGTCCGGTGCGCAGGGCTCCGGCACAGGGCGAGTTGAAGGGGTAGCGGTGGACGGCGCCGACCTCGATGGGCACGGGTCCGCAACAGCCGCTGCCCGGGCTGTGGCCCTCGTCCGTCCGGAGGGGGGTGTCGGAGACGGCGCTGGTGAAGGCGACCCGGCGGAGTTCGGCGCTGCCCGCGCCGTAGCCGACGTCGTGGGAGTTCCCCCACCGGCCCGGCGGTGCCTCGTCGCCGGTGAGGAGGCCCTGGTAGAGGTCGACGGAGGCGAGGTCGCAGAAGCCGGGGACGGCGACGTCGAGGAGCTCGCGGGCGGTGGCCTCCAGGTCGAGGGAGTTGCCGATGCGGGCTCCGGCCTCGTTGAGGAGGGCCAGGTTGCGGCGGGCGCTGGCGGCTTCCCTGGCGGCGTTGTGGCGGCGGGTGACGTCGATGCCGAGTCCGGCGACGCCGATCGGGCGGCCGGAGCCGCTGTGCACGCGGTAGAGGTTGATGGACCAGTGGCGGCGGTCCCTGGCGCCGGGGGCGGCGCCGACGATCTGGAAGTCGGTGACGGACTCGCCGGTCTCCAGGACCTTCCGGAGGGCGGTGGTCATCCGGTCGGCCTCGGCGCGGCCCAGGTAGTCGTGGACGGTCCGGCCCCGGTGGTCGTCGGCCTTGCCGCCGAAGACGGTGGCGAAGCGCCGGTTGGCCCGCTTCACGGTGAGGTCCGTGCCGAAGAGGAGGAAGCCGAAGGGGGATTGGCCGAATATCGCCTGGGAGGCGGCGAGGTCGGTCTCGATGCGGCGCAGGGCCCGCACGTCGACGACGATGCAGAGCGCGGCCCGTTCCCCGGTCTGGGTCTCGCTCGGCATGACGTACATCTCGGCGATGCCCCGGGGCCGGTCCTCGCCGGGCATGCGGAACGGGACGAGACCCGTCCACTCCTTGCCGTCGAGGATCTCCTTGACCCGTCGGTGGCCGCGCTCGCGCAGGTCGGCGGGCATGAAGGCCTCGACGGGGTCCTTGCCCCTGGCCTCCTCCGCGGTGACCCCGAAGAGGTCCACGGCCCTTCGGCTCCACTGCTCGACGAGGCCGTCGGGCCCGATCGAGAAGGACGCCACCCGGATGTAGTCATAGATGGAGCCGGGCGGGCTGCTCTGCCACACGACGCCGCCGCTCGCCGTCTCAGGTATCTCGCTCACGCGACCGTCCCCTCCAGCTCACCGCACCGGACCGGCCATGCCCGCAGTATTCAATACGGCAGGCCCCGACGGTACGACGTTCACGATCACAGGGTGGTCTCGTTCGTCCCTCGTCGAGTACCGGTGATCGTTGTCCCACCCTGTTTACTCACCAGGGAGAGCCAGCTCGAACCATACGGTTTTGCCCGCCCTTCCTCTACGGGTTCCCCAGCGGCGAGCGGAGCAGGCCACGAGCGCGAGGCCCCGGCCCCCTTCGTCATCGGGCCCCGGGACCCGTTCGGTCGGCGGATCCGGAAGCGGATCGGAAACCTCCACCAGGAGCGCCGGCGACCGCGCCGGGTCGGCGCCGTCGCCGTGGGGACGGACGAGCCGGACGCCGATGGGGCCGGAGGCGTACCGCAGGGAGTTGGTCACCAGCTCGCTGACCAGCAGGACGGTCACATCACCGAGGGCCGTGTCGAGCTCCCAGGCACGCAGGGTCTCGCGGACCGCGTGGCGGGCCGTGCGCACGGCGTTCGCCTCCGCCGGGAAGTTCCACTCGGCGCGGTCGCCGTCGGTGTCGATCACACCCGATCACTTCCCCAGCCGTGCGTCAGCAGGAAGGTCCATGCCCTCTCCCAAGGGGTCATTCTGGACATACCCGCTATTTAGGACGGGATATCCCGACGGGAGCGTCGGCAGGCGCACGGTGGCACGAACGGCGTAGGGACTCAGTCGCGCGCTCCGTCGACGGGGGTCGCCGGCAGTCGCAGCGCGGCCTCGGCCACGGCGGGGCGGTCCTGGTCGAGCCAGTCGACCGAGTCCAGCTCGTGCCGGGAGAGCCAGCGGAGCTCGTCGTGGTCCTCCAGGGGGCGCGGTTCGCCGGAGAGCAGCCGGGCGGTCCACACCCGCAGGACGTATCCGGGCTTCAGCGGCCACTCGCCGGGGAGGCGTTCGCCCGGCTCGACCTCGACGCCGAGCTCCTCGCGGAGTTCGCGGACCAGGGCCTCTTCCGGACTCTCGCCCGGTTCGAGCTTGCCGCCGGGCAGTTCCCAGCGACCGGCGAGCTCGACGGGGGCGCTGCGGCGCGCGGCGAGCAGCCGGCCCCCGTCGTACAGGGCGCCCGCGACGACGACCACGACGCCGGCTCCCCGGTCGGGGCCGGCGTCGCGGTGGGGCTCGTGGGGCGCGGCGGGTTCGGTGGTGCGTTCCGTCATGGGCGCGAGCGTAGCCCGGCCCGGTCGGCACCCGCCGGGGTCAGAGGGCAGGGCTGCCGATGCGCTCGACCCAGTAGAGCTGCTTGTGCCCGCGGTCGTCGAGACTGTCCGCGATCTTCTGGGCTTCGTCCTTGGTGGCGTACCGCCCCACCCGGTAGCGGTTGCCGTTGTCGTCCTGCCGTATGACGAGCCAGGGAAGGACGGTGCCGCTGTCGGTCATCAGGCTTCTCCCTCCGCCGGTCCGGGTGCCGCTAAGGATCTCCGGGAAACCGCAATCCGCATATGCCGGAGCTTACGCCTGACCTTCACACAGCGGATACGGGTTTTCACAAAGAGGCACGGATCGGCCGGGAACCGACGGAGGGAGGCCGAAGGTCACACCTCGGGCGGCAGGGCGGGGCGGTCGGCACCGGCGTCAGGACGGGCCGGCGGGCACCGCGCGGCCGGGGACACGGACGCCCGACGGACCGCCCGTCACGCGGACGCGGACGGACACACCTGCCGACGCGTCACACCGCGGCCCCTTCGAGTTCGGGCGGGGGCGGCGGGGCAGGACGCGGCGCCGCGAGGCGCCGCGCCCTGCGGGGGGGGCGGCGCCGGCGGGAGGCGCCGGCGGGAGGCGCGGTATCTGCCGAGGGGCGGCGCCCGCCGAAGGGCGGCGCCCGCCGAAGGGCGGCGCCCGCCAGAAGCACGGCGTCCGCGAGGGGCGGTGCCTGCGAGGGGCCCGGTATCGGTAACAGTCCCGGCCGGCCGCGGAAGAAGCGCGGCAGGAGCCGCCCGTGGCTACCACCGGCGGCGGCCCGCAGGCGCCGCGGGGCGACAGGGACTGACGGGCCGTCGCCGTCGCCCGCCCGCCCGCAGAGAACCGACGGCCGTGGCTGTCGCCCGGTCTCGGGGTGGGCAGCCCGAGGACTGACGGCCCGTCGCCCCACCTCCCCGCCGGGACTGGCGGCCCGTCACCCTCGCCCGGCCGCAGGGGTCGGCAGGCCGTCACGCGGGCCGTCGGCCCCGTTCAGCGCACCGGCAAGTGGTACGCGATGCGGTACCGGTCGGCCGGGACGACGACGTCGGCCGTCTCGACGGCGCGGCCCGAGGCGTAGTACGTGCGCTCCACGACCATGACCACGTGCCCCGGCACCCCGCCGAGGGCGAGGAGTTCCTCCGCGAGGCCGGGCCGGGCCCCCACCTCCTCCACCACGTTGTCCACGACCACGTCGATGGCCGCCATGCGCTCGACGACGCCGCAGCCCCCCAGGGGGCCCTCCTCGGGCAGCATGACGGGCGTCCGGCCGGTGACGGCGAGGGGCTCCCAGGAGGTGGAGACCATCATGGGCTCGCCCCCGTCCCGGTACACGTACCGCGTGCGCATCACCCGCTCCCCCGGCTCGATG
Source organism: Streptomyces sp. NK15101 (assembly GCF_020400725.1). Classification (GTDB taxonomy): domain Bacteria; phylum Actinomycetota; class Actinomycetes; order Streptomycetales; family Streptomycetaceae; genus Streptomyces. The sequence goes on from NZ_JAINVG010000005.1 coordinate 56,216, forward strand.
CCGAGCCGCTCGGCCACCTCGACGCTCGCCGGCTCCTGCTCGCTGCTCGACTCCCAGGTGCCGCGGGCCCCTTCGGCCGCCTGCTCCTGACGGAAGGGGCTGGCGCCGGACGCGGGACGGTAGCCGGAGCGGGCGATCCGCCGGGGCACGGGGCGCTCGCGCACATAGGTCCCCGAACCCGAGCGCCCCTCCACGAGCCCCTCGGCCATGAGCACCTTGCGGGCCTCCAGCGCGACGGTGTCCGACACCCCGTACTCCTCGCGGATGCGTGCCTGCGAGGGGAGGCGGGTATGCGGCGGAAGCGAGCCGTTGGCGATCTTCTCCCGCAGATCGCTCGCCACGCGCAGGTAGGCGGGCTGCTCACCGAACGTCACTGGACACTCCCCTCAGGTTGACTGACAGCTACAGCGTGACAACCGACGGTCGCGCTCCGCAAGCATGGGCCAGGGTTTCACTCGAAGTGATGACGGCGTCGGCCGCCCGCGGCCGCCCGAGGAATGCCCGCGAACCCCTTGACCCTCATTGGTCCAGACCAATAAATTCTGCCCGCGCGCCCGGCACGGACCGTGCCGGGCGCGCGGGCCGCGGACCGGCACCCGCCGCCCGCGGTGCTCCGGAACGGCGGTCGGTCACGGGCCGCCGTCACCGGACCATCGCCACCGGTCCGCGCACGACGGGGCCGGGCCTCCCGGGGGGAGACCCGGCCCCGTTCGCACCCCGGCCCCGCCCGTGCGGACGCGGCCGGCTCAGGCCTCGGTGCCCTCGCCCGCCGGTGGGGTGTCCGTCAGGCCGAGCGCGGTCCGCGCCTCGGCGCCCAGGTCCTCGGGGAGGGCGTCCCAGGCGGTGTCGTACGCCTCCCAGTAGGCGTCGGCGTCGGACGCCGCGGCCAGCTTTCCCCAGCGCTTCGAGGCCGTGTCGAGCTCCTTGCCGAGCGCCGCGAGCGCGGGCTTGGACGTGCCGGGCCAGTCGCGGTCCCGCAGGCCCGTGCGGGCCGAGTCGATCGCGGCCAGCAGCTCACCGGCCCACTTCCGGTTGGCTTCGAAGTCCTCGTCCGGGTCTTCCTCCGGCTCCTGGTAGCTCAGCGTCTCGATCGGGTTGACGCTCAGCAGGAAGTGCTCCTGATCGAGGGTCAGGCTCGTCGAGTCGGACCGCACCGAGCCGCTGAACGGCTTCTTCTCCGTGGCGAACGCGCAGGTCACCGTCCGGTCGCCGAGGCGCCAGCTCTGCCTGCTCGGCAGGTAGTAGTAGATCCAGACGTCCTTGGGGATCTTCCAGGTGTCCATCGCGTAGGCCGAGTTGATCGTCTCGCAGCGCGTCTGGGCGAGCTCGTCGACGGGGTCCTCGCCGGGCCACTCGTCGAACCCGGTCACCTTGAAGTCGCCGGTGACCTCGCCGTCGTGCGGGCGGGCGCAGTCGACGACCTCCACGTCCGCCGTGTACTCCTCAAGCCCGCCGTCGTCGGTGAAGCACTGCCCGGTGCGCAGCGAGAACGGGGACTTGGAGCGGGAGGCCTCGTCCACGGTCTCCCGGAAGCCGTTCCACACCGAGCCGAAGCCGCCGGTCGCGAGGCCGACGACGAGCAGCAGGGAGCTGACGGCGGAGAGCACGATGCCCGCGATCGCGAGCCCCTTGCCCGTCTGGTCCTTCTTCCTGATCTGCGGGAGGGCGACGAGGCCGAGGACCAGACCGAGGGGCGGGAGGCAGCAGACGACGCCGGAGACGAGGGAGCCGATGGCGAGTCCGTTGGTGGAGCGCCGCGGCGGCTGCCCGTACGGGACGGATCCCGGCCCCCCGTAGGGGCCGGCCGCGTACGGCATCCCCGGGGAGGTGTACGGGCCGGGGGCGGGCCATCCCCCGGGCTGCGGGCCACCCCCGGGCTGCGGGGTCGGCGGGGTCGGCTGGCTCGGCTCCACGGGTACGCGCTCCTGTTGCGGGCGGGCGATGCGAACAAACGCTCGGGCGCGCATCGTACGCGGCGGGGCGGAGGGGGCGGCCACGTGGGGCCCGGCGCACGGAAGGAGCGGCCGCCACGAGGCGGCCGCCCCTCACCGGTGCGATCCGGTCCGGTTCGGGCTCAGAACTGCAGGGCCCAGGAGTCGATCTTCCCGGTGTCGTAGTTCGCGTTGTCCGTGACCCGCAGCTTCCACGTGCCGTTGGCGACCTCCGCGGAGGCGTTCACGCTGTACGTGGTGTTGATGTTGTCCGCGCTGCCGCCGGTGCCGAAGGCCTTCAGCGTGTACGCCGTGCCGTCGGGGGCGATCAGCTGGACCTGGAGGTCGCCGATGTAGGTGTGGACGATGTTCACCGGCACCTGGAGGGTGGCGGGGGCGTTGCCCGAGACGCCGCTGACGGTGACCGGGGACTCGACGGTCGCGTTGTCGTTGATCGCGTAGTCCGCGGTGTTCTCGAACTTCGGGCCGGTGGGCGGCGGGGTGGTGCCGCCGCCGACGTACAGCAGCTTGTTCGGGGAGCCGGTGCCGGGGTTGGTGACGACGTTCGGGGTGGCGGCGGTCGTCAGGGCCGTGGAGACCTGCGCCGGGGTCGCCGTCGGGTTGTCGGCGAGGTAGACGGCGGCGGCGCCGACGACGTGCGGGGTCGCCATCGACGTGCCGGAGATGGTGTTGGTGGCGGTGTCGCTGCTGTTCCAGGCCGAGGTGATGGAGGAGCCCGGGGCGAAGATGTCCAGGACGCTGCCGTAGTTGGAGAAGCTGGAGCGGGCGTCGCTCGACGTCGTGGAGCCGACCGTGATGGCCTCGGTGACGCGGGCCGGCGAGGAGCCGGAGGCGTTGGAGTTCTCGTTGCCCGCCGCGACGCCGTAGGTGATGCCCGCGGCGATCGAGTTGCGGACGGCCTGGTCGAGGACGCTGTCGGCGCCGCCGCCGAGGCTCATGTTGGCGACGGCCGGCTTGACGGCGTTCCGCGTGACCCAGTCGATGCCCGCGACGACCTGCTCGGTCGTGCCGGAGCCGGAGTTGTCGAGGACGCGGACGCCGACGATCTTCGCCTTCTTGGCGACGCCGTACGACGTGCCCGCGACGGTGCCGGCGACGTGGGTGCCGTGGCCGTGGCCGTCCTGGGCGGTGTTGTCGTTGTCGATGGCGTCGTAGCCGTTGGAGGCGCGGCCGCCGAAGTCGCTGTGGCTGATGCGTACGCCGGTGTCGATGATGTACGCGGTGACGCCCTGGCCCGCGCTGTCCGGGTAGGTGTAGCTCTGGTTCAGCGGCAGCGCCCTCTGGTCGAGCCGGTCGAGGCCCCAGGACGGCGGGGAGGGCTGGGTGCCGTCGACGTGGAAGACGCGGTTCTGGACGACGGACTTCACGGCCGGGTCGGCCGCGAGCTTCCGCGCCTGCGCCTCGGAGAGTTCGACGGAGTAGCCGTTGATCGCGGTGGTGTACGTCCGCTTGATCTTCGCGCCGAACTTGGCGGCGACGGCCCGGCCTTCGGCGGTCTCCGCCTGCGCGGACTCGTCGAGGGTGACGATGTAGCTGCCCGGGACGGTGCCTTCGGCCCCGGCGTTCTCGATGACGCCTTCGGGGGCGGCCGGCGCGGCGGCCGCCGGGAGGGCGGTGAGGGAGCCGAGGGCGAGGGCGGCGACGGCGATGGCCGCGGCGGTGGCCGTCCGGCGACGCGGTGTGCGCATCACTGACATGTGGGGGGTCCTCCTCGTGGGGGCAAGACAGGAGCACGGCACGATTACGGCATGAACATGTCAAGTCGACACGGGAGGCCCGTGCCGTCCCGAACGTCCGGCTGCCGAGCGAAAGATTGACCGATCCATAGGAATCCCACAAGAGCCCTCGCAGCTCCGCAACACCCGTGCCACACGCCTGACATGCTGCCCCTCATGACCGCCTACGAGTGCCCTCGCTGCCGGATCCAGTCCCCCACCGACGCCCTCACCTGGTGTTGTCCGCGATGCCGCGGCCCCTGGGACCTCGCGTTCACGAGTGCGCCGGTCTCCCTCCCGTCACTCGCCTCACGCGTGAATTCATTGTGGCGTTACGCGGAAGCGCTGCCTCCGCTCCCGTACGGGCCCGAGGTGAGCCTCGGCGAGGGCCGCACACCGCTCGTCCGCCTCACCGACTCGGTTTCGGCCAAACTCGACTTCCTCATGCCGACGCTGTCCTTCAAGGACCGGGGCGCCGTGATGCTCGCCGCCCACGCCCGCCGGCTGGAGCCCCGCACGGTCCTCGCCGACAGCAGCGGCAACGCGGGCACGGCGATCGCGGCCTACGGCGCGCGGGCCGGACTCGACTGCGTCGTGTACGTCCCCGGCGGCACCTCCCCCAAGAAGCTGGAGCAGATCCGGGCCCACGGGGCCCGGGTCGTCGAGGTGCCCGGCGACCGCGAGGCGACGGCCCGGGCGGCGCGCGCGGCCGCCGACGAGCCGGGCGTCTTCTACGCCTCGCACGTCCACAACCCGTACTTCCTGCACGGCACCAAGACCTACGTCTACGAGCTGTGGGAGGAGCTCGGCGGACGCCTCCCGGACACGATCGTCGTCCCCGTCGGCAACGGCACCCTGCTCCTCGGCGCCGCCCTCGCCCTCGACGAGCTGCGGCGCCACGGCCTCGTCGACACCCGGCCCGCCCTGGTCGCCGTCCAGGCGGAGGCCGTGTCCCCGCTGGCCGAGGCCTTCCACGCGGGCGCGGAGGACCTCGCACGGCCGGCCGTCGCCCGCCCCACCCTCGCCGAGGGCATCGCGATCCCGGCCCCGCCGCGCGCCCGCCAGATCCTGCGGGCGGTCCGCGCGACGGGCGGCACGTTCCTGACGGTGACGGAGGACCAGATCCGCACGGCACAAAGGGACCTGGCCCGCCGGGGCCTGTTCGTCGAGGCGACCGGCGTGGCCTGCTGGGCGGCCGTGAGCGCGGCCCCGCCCCGCCCGGGACTCACGGTGGTGCCGCTGTGCGGGGCGGGCGCGAAGACCGGCCTGGCCCCGTGAGCCCGGGGCTCAGTCCGTCCAGAACGTGTCGTGCTTCAGGAAGAACTCCGCGCGCTCGTCGTCCGTCATCGACGCGAACGCCGGCATCATCTCGAAGTACTCCTCGCGGGGCGCGCCCGGCGCGAAGAGCATGAGCATCGAGGCCTCTTCGCCGGAGTCGTTGCGGAAGGCGTGCAGCCCGCCCGTCGGGACGTACAGGAAGTCGCCCTTGACCGCGTCGATCCAGCGGTCCCCGTCGTAGAGGCGGACCGTCCCGTCGAGGACGAAGAAGGTCTCCGAGATCGTCCGGTGGAAGTGGGTGGCGGGCCCGCCGGCCTCGGGAGGCATGTCGACGCGGTAGAGGCCGAACTCCCCGCCCGTGGAGGCGGTGGTGGCCAGATAGTGCGTACGGGTCCCGTTCGGCGCGGTGAGCTCGGCGGGCGTCCCGGCGGGCCGGAAGGAGGCGCTGATCTCGCCCTTCTCGCCGTGGTAGCGGGGGTCGGGGTAGGACATGGAGGCTCCGTTTCGTTCATCCGGCGACCGCCCTGACGACCGCTCAGGTGTACGGAAACGGTTGGCCGCGCGGGGCCGTTCCCCGGCAGACTGCGTCCATGGACAGCAGTCGAGTGGTGACCGGCGTCGAGGCGCATTCGGCGGGCGGCACCGGCCGTCTCGTCCTGAAGGACCCCCGCGACAGCGGCCACGGGCACGCCGTGGAGCGGTACGTGATCGCGAAGGGCGAGGGCCGGCCGCGCTACATGGAGCTGCTCGGCGGCCGGTACATGAACCCCGACCGGCCGCCGCGGCCCGGCTTCGTCGGCGGGATCATCGAGGACGCGGCGGCCGTCACGGACGAGGAGCTGGACGCGCTGCTCGCCTACGAGTGGCGCTCGCGGTACACGGCGGCGTGGCTGATCGGCGTGGACCGGCGTGCCTCGTTCCGCGAGCGGCTCGGCGAACTGCTCCTGGCCAGCGAGGTCTGCTACGCGGGCGGGGCCTACTGCTTCGCCCTCGCCCGGCTCGGCACCCGCGCCGACGCGGAGGTCCTCGCCGCCTACCTGGACCGGTACCTGCCCCGTACCGACCTCCGCTATGACCAGCCCCAGGCCCTCGGCGCCCTGCTGCGGCTCGACGCCGGGCTCGGCACCTCGTACGCCGGACAGTTCCTCTCTCCGGGCGGCCTCTGGGAGACCTGGGTCGGCGCCCTGCCCCACCTGCGCGACGAACCCGGATTCACCCCGGAGAGGCTGCGGTCGTGGACCGACCTCCGGTGCGACTTCGCGGACGGCTGGACCCGCCCCTGAAGCCGCACCGGGACCATGGCCGTCCCGTACGGATCAGAACTCGTCGGCGCCGTTGCGGAGCTCGTACGTCCAGTACCCCGTCTTCGCGGCGGCCTCGTCGACCGCCAGGCCGCCGGCGGGGGCCTTGACGACGATGCTGCCCTCGGCCGGGCCCTGGGCGGCGAAGAGGTTCACGTTGAACTCCTTCACGACCTTGCTGTCCTCGTCGACGCCGCCGAGCGCGATCCGCACGTTGGCGTAGGCGGGCGCGCCGGCCTTCAGGACGATCGGCGCGGCCGGCTTGCTCTTCGCGACGGCCGGGACGTCCTTGGCGGTCTGGATCGGGCCGAAGGCGATGAGCGGGTACTCGAGCAGGGTGCACGAGCGGCCGGAGGTGTTGGTGGCGGTGAGGACGATGTGCTCGGTCGGGACCTCGTCCGCCTTCGCCGCCGTGACCTTGATGTCGCCGTAGGCGCAGGCGGGGGCCGTGGCGGAGCTCTCGCCGCCGGTGGAACCGGTGGAGCCGCCCGTGGTGGAGCCGGCCTTCGCCCCGCCGGTGGAGCCGGTGGAACCGCCGGCCGTGGAGCCGCCGTCGGCCGAGCCGCCCGTGGAGCCCGAGCCGCCCTTCGCGGCGGTCCGGTCCGCCGTGCCGCCGCCCGCCGTGCCGTTGTCGCCCGCACCGGCGGCGGACTGGGAGGAGCTCGCGCTCCCCGCGTCCTTGGCGCCCGTGGCGTCCCCGCCGCCGCAGGCGGTCAGACCCAGCGAGAGGGCGGCGATGGCGGCGGCCAGGACGGTGTTCCTGCGGTGGTTGCGCATGGTGGTTCTCCCCCGTTGACGCGGTCGGTCGGGGCGCACGATCGGTGCGTGCGCCTCGCGGCACCGGCCTGTTCTCCCCGGTGCCGCATTCAGCTTCCCGTCCCGCGCTGCCGTCCCGCTTGCGTACCGCTAACGATTCGCTGTCAGCCGCGAGAGGTGCGCCGCCGCCCGCGCCGAGCCCTCGGTGAAACCGGCCGCGTCGGCCGCGACGATCGCCCGTTCCAGCTGGTCGGCGGCCTCTTCGAGACGGCCGATACCGGCCAGCGCCTCGCCCAGGGTGATCTGCAGCGAGGCCCGGATGACCGCCGCGTCGGGCGCGACCAGTTCCCCGGCGCGAAGGGTGTGCGCGAGCGCCGCCTCGTACTCCTCCGCCTTCAGGCAGTGGCCCGCCAGGTGCTGGAGGGTCAGCACCTGGGTGGACGGGTGGCCGGTGCGGTCGGCGAGCGAGACGGCGTGCAGCATGAGCAGCCCGGCCCGCTCGTGCTCCCCCGTCGCGTCCAGGACGGCCGCGTAGTTGACGTAGGCGATCGCCTCGCTGATCGGGTCGCCGGCCCGGGCGGCCAGACCGGGCGCCTTCTCCAGGTGGACCAGCGCCTCGGCGTCCCGGCCCTCCTCGTGCAGGATCCAGCCGAGCAGGGCACGCGTGCGCGACTGCGCGTCGAGGTCGCCGATCGCCTCGGCGGAGGCGAGTCCGGCCTCCAGGAGCGGCGTCCAGCCGTCGCCGATCCGCCTGAGCATCAGCGGCCACTGCACGAGCGCGATCCGCCAGGCCCGGTCGTGCATCCCGAGGGCGGCCGCGGCGGTGACGGCGCCCTCCAGGGCGGCCCGCTCGGCCGCGTACCAGTCGAGCGCCGCCGTGCGGTCCTCGAACTCCCTCGTCGCGGCGGGCCGCCGGGCGTCGGCCGGCAGCGAGTAGCAGGGCTGCGAGCCGGGCTCGGCGGCGGCGTCGGCCGCGAGACCCGTGTAGAGGTAGTGGTCGAAGAGCCGGGGCAGCCCCTCCTGGTCGGCCTGCGGGGCGAGGTGGCGCGCGTAGAGGCGCACCAGGTCGTGCGGTGTCCAGCGGCCGGGGACGGCCTCGGTGAGCAGGTGCGCGGCGGCGAGCCGGTCCAGGTCGGCGGAGGCCTGCCCGGGCGTCGTCCCGGCGAGCGCGCCCGCCGCGAACCGGTCCAGGTCGGAGCCGGTGTGCAGGCCGATCGAGCGGAACATCCGGGCGGCGGACTCCGGCAGCTGCTGCACGGTGAGGCGCAGCGCGGCGGAGACGCCCCGGTCCTCCACGTCGAGCAGCGCCAACCGGTTCTGCTCGTCGGCGAGTTCGCCGACCATCGCGTCGAGAGTCCACTGCGGCCGCTCGGCCAGGCGGGCCGCCGTCACCCGGAGGGCGAGCGGCAGGCCGTCGCAGAGCCGGGCGAGGCGGGTGGCGGCGGCCGGTTCGGCGGCGACCCGCTCCTCGCCGAGCACGGTCGTGAGCAGGGCGGCCGAGGCGGCCGCCTTGAGGTGCCCGAGCGGCACGGGGCGGGCGGCGTCGGAGGCGATGAGGCCGCCGAGGCGGTCGCGGCTGGTGACGAGGGTCGCGCAGTGGTCGCCGCCGGGCAGCAGCGGCCGGACCTGCTCGGAGGAGCGGGCGTTGTCGAGGACGACGAGCAGCCGGCGCCCGGCGGTGAGGGAGCGGAACAGCGCCCCGCGCGCGTCGACGGCCTCGGGGATCCGTTGCGGCGGGACGCCGAGGGCGAGCAGGAACTCCCGCAGGACGCCGGCCGTCTCGGGCGCCGGTGTGTCGCTGAAGCCGCGCAGGTCGGCGAAGAGCCGCCCGTCGGGGAAGTCGGCGCGCCGCTCGTAGGCCCAGTGGACGGCGAAGGCGGTCTTGCCGACGCCGGCGGGCCCGGTGACGAGACAGACGGGACCGTCCCCGGCGCGGACGGCACGGTCGAGCGCGGCCAGTTCGGCCCCGCGCCCGGTGAAGCCGCGCGGCGCCCGCGGCAGGCCCTCCGGCGCCGGGGCCCTGGCCTCGACGGCGGGGCGGGGCACGGAGACGGGCCCGGCGGAGCGGAGCAGCGTCGCGTACGCCTCGCCGAGGGTCTCACCGGGGTCGACGCCCAGCTCCTCGGCGAGCAGCCGCCGGGTCCTGTGGTACCAGTCGATCGCGTCCGACTGCCGGCCGGAGCGGGCGAGCGCCAGCATCAGCGCGGCGGCCAGGGACTCGCGCAGCGGGTGGGCGACGGCCTCGGTACGAAGGACGGCGGCGGCCCTGCCGTGCTCGCCGAGCTGCCCGTACGCCTCCGCCAGCGCCTCCACCGACGCGAGCCGCATCTCCTCCAGACCGCTCGCGGCGGCTTCGAGGGGCCTGCTGTGCACGGTGCCGGTGAGCGCGGGCCCCTGCCAGTACGACAGCGCCTCCCGCAGCATCCGCACCGCGTCGGCGGGCCGCCGCTGGACGCCGGCGAGGCCCACGAGCTCCTCGAAGCGGTGGGCGTCCACGAGCGACTCGGGCATCCGGAGCACGTACGCCGAACCCTGCGTCGCGAGCTCGACCCCGTACGCCTCGGCCCCGTGCTCGGCGAGCAGCGCCCGCAGCCGCGAGACGTGCCCCTGGAGGACGGTCTTGGCGTGCGTGGGCGGCTCCTCCTCCCACAGGGCGTCGATCAACTGACCGACGTTCACGGCGCTGTTGGGCCGCAGCAGAAGCATGGCGAGCAGACTGGACCGCTTGGCGGGCCCCAAGGCTACGTCCCTGTCCTCCGTCACCAGCGCGACGGAGCCGAGCAGCCTGAACTCCACCTGATACCTCCGCGATCCCTGTCCCTCAAGCCCCCCGTCCCCGGCCTCCGAGGATACTTGCGAGTAGAGGCCCGCCCGCCCCCGCCGTTCCCCGCTCCCGCTCCCGCCGTCGCCATCCGGACACGGCGATCGACCGGCTAGGGGAGCCGGGCCGGGCAGGGGAGACGGACCGGGTCGGGGAACCGGACCGAGGTGGAGCGATCCCGACGGAACCTCCGCCGCCCGCCCGCTCCTCCGCCAGGCCCGGCCTCACCCGCTCCTCCAGGACCCGGACGGCAGTACCGCATCCCGCCACGACCACCGCGACGCCCGGAAGGGGCCGGACTCCACGGAGTCCGGCCCCTTCCGGGATGCGGGTGCGATCAGACGTTGAAGCGGAACTCCACGACGTCGCCGTCCTGCATGACGTACTCCTTGCCCTCCATGCGGGCCTTGCCGGCCGCGCGGGCCTCGGCGACCGAGCCGGTGGCGACGAGGTCGGCGAAGGAGATGACCTCGGCCTTGATGAAGCCCTTCTGGAAGTCGGTGTGGATGACACCGGCCGCCTCGGGGGCCGTCGCGCCCTGCTTGATCGTCCAGGCGCGGGATTCCTTCGGGCCGGCCGTCAGGTAGGTCTGGAGGCCGAGGGTGGCGAAGCCGACGCGGGCGAGGGTGGCGAGGCCGGGCTCCTCGGCGCCGACCGACTGGAGGAGCTCCATGGCGTCCTCCTCGTCGAGCTCGGCGAGGTCCGCCTCCAGCTTGGCGTTGAGGAAGATCGCCTCGGCCGGGGCGACCAGGGCGCTCTGCTCGGCCTTGAAGGCGTCGTCCGTGAGCTCGTCCTCGTCCACGTTGAAGACGTACAGGAACGGCTTCGTGGTGAGGAGGTGGAGGTCGTGCAGCAGCTCCGCCTTCTCCGAGCCCTGGACGATGCCCTGCGAGAAGAGGGTGTCGCCCTTCTCCAGGATCGCCTGGGCGGCCTCGACGGCGGCGACCTTGGGCGCCGTGTCCTTCTTGATCCGCATCTCCTTCTGGAGGCGCGGCAGGACCTTCTCGATGGTCTGGAGGTCGGCGAGGATCAGCTCGGTGTTGATCGTCTCGATGTCGTCCTTCGGCGAGACCTTGCCGTCGACGTGGACGACGTTCTCGTCCTTGAAGGCGCGGATGACCTGGCAGATCGCGTCCGACTCACGGATGTTCGCGAGGAACTTGTTGCCCAGGCCCTCGCCCTCGCTCGCGCCGCGCACGATGCCGGCGATGTCGACGAAGTCGACCGTCGCCGGGAGGACGCGCTGGGAGCCGAAGATCTCCGCGAGCTTGGCCAGGCGGGGGTCGGGGACACCGACGACGCCGACGTTGGGCTCGATCGTGGCGAACGGGTAGTTGGCCGCCAGCACGTCGTTCTTGGTCAGGGCGTTGAACAGGGTCGACTTGCCGACATTCGGCAGACCGACGATTCCGATCGTGAGCGACACGGTGGCGACTTCCTGAAGTGTGGATGGTGGGCCGATCCCCCAGTTTACGGGCGGGACGAACCGGCCAGTGACGGAGACCTTCGGTCGTTCTCGGGGGCAAGGTCACCCAAAGGGCGTGTCCCGGACCCGGTTCCCGCCCTCTTCCGACCTACGTTGGTCGAGTGGAGCAGCACAGGACAAGTCAGCCGCAAGGCCGCCGAAGGCCGCAGACCCCCACCACGCCGCCGGTCGCACCGCCCGGCGCTCTCGTGGAGGGCGCGGCCGTCTACCGCGTGACCGGCAGAGCCGGCCGCGCGCCCGGTCGCGCCCGCGTGGAGCGGGCCGTGGCCGCCGGCGGCCCGGCCCGTGCGTCCGGGCGGCCCGCCGGGCGCCGGCCCGTGCCGCCGGTCGTCCTGGCCTTGCGCCGGCTCCCCTCGCCCCGTCTCACCGGACTCGGCGCCGGGCTCTTCGCCTCCGCCGTCATGCTGACCCTCGGCCTCCTCGACCAGCTGCTCCTGGACGGCTCCCCCGTCGTCTACGGGCTGCTGTTCCTGCCGGTCAGCGCCCTGACCGCGCTCTGGGTCCGGACCGCCGACCTGGTCACCGCCCCGATCGGCGTCCCCATCGCCTTCGCCGTCGGCATCGTCCCCATCGCGGGCGGCACGGGCGGCTTCGGCGGCCAGGCCATGGCCGTCGTGACCGCCCTCGCCGTGCACGCCGGATGGCTCTACGGCGGCACCCTCGTCGCCGGCCTCATCGCGAGCGTCCGCAAGGTGCGGGACATGGGGCGGCGCCATCAGCGCGCCGCCGCTGCGGCGGGGCGTCGGCCCGTAGCGTGACTTGGATCCGGGATCCAATATCCGGGATTCGATCTGCCGAATCCCGGATATCGGATCCCCACCCCGCTCCTCAGACCACCCTCGCCGCCGTCCCCGCCGCCATCCCCGCCCCCACGATCCCCGCGTTGTTCTGCAGCTCCGCCGGGACGATCTTCGCGCGGATGCCCTCGATCAGCGGCAGGAACCTGTCCGCCTTGCGGCTCACGCCGCCGCCGATGATGAACAACTCGGGCGAGAAGAGCATCTCGACGTGCGCGAGGTACTTGCGCAGCCGTCGGGTCGCCCAGTGCTCCCAGGTGAGGCCCTCGTCCTCCTTGGCCCTGGTCGAGGCCCGGGTCTCCGCGTCGTGCCCCTTGAGCTCCAGGTGGCCCAGCTCGGTGTTGGGGACGAGCCGGCCGTCGACGAAGACGGCGGAGCCGATGCCCGTGCCGAGGGTCAGCAGGATCACCGTGCCCTTGCGGCCCCGGCCCGCGCCGAAGGTCATCTCCGCGATCCCGGCCGCGTCCGCGTCGTTCAGGACGGTCACCGGGAGTCCGCCGAGGCGGTCGCTGATCAGGGCGCCGGCGTCGACGCCGATCCAGGACTTGTCGACGTTGGCGGCCGTGCGGACGGTGGAGCCGGTCACGACGCCCGGGAAGGTCACGCCCACCGGTCCCGTCCAGCCGAAGTGCCCCACGACCTCCGCGACGCAGCCCGCCACACCGTCGGGTGTGGCGGGCTGCGGGGTCAGTACCTTGTGGCGCTCCTCGGCGAGCGCTCCGTGCTCCAGGTCCACGGGGGCGCCCTTGATGCCCGAGCCGCCGATGTCCACTCCGAAGACGTTCATGGACCCCACGGTAAGGGCAGGCGCGCCGCGCTACTCCTCGACGGACGCGGCGGACGCGGCGGGCGCGGCCGCCGCGAGCCTCTCGGCCTCGGCCCGGAGGTCCTTGTTGCGGAGCTCCTTGGGCAGCGAGAAGGTCAGGGACTCGTCCGCCGTCTTGACGATCTCCACGTCCGCGTAGCCGCGCTCGGCGAGCCACTCCAGGACCTCCTGCACCAGGACGTCCGGGACGGAGGCGCCGGAGGAGAGGCCGACGCTGGTCACGCCCTCCAGCCAGGCCTCGTCGATCTCGCTGGCGAAGTCGACCAGGTACGCGGCGGGGACGCCGGCCTGCTTGGCGACCTCGACCATGCGGATCGAGTTGGAGGAGTTCTTCGAGCCGACGACGATCACCAGCTCGGCCTGGCCGGCGAGCTCCTTGATGGCGGTCTGGCGGTTCTGCGTGGCGTAGCAGATGTCGTCGGACGGCGGGGAGATCAGCTGCGGGAACTTCTGCTTCAGCGCGTCGACCGTCTCCATCGTCTCGTCGACGGAGAGCGTGGTCTGGGAGAGCCAGACGACCCGGGAGGGGTCGCGGACCTCGACCTTGGCCACGTCCTCGGGGCCGTCGACCAGCTGGATGTGGTCGGGGGCCTCGCCGGAGGTGCCGATGACCTCCTCGTGGCCCTCGTGGCCGATGAGGAGGATGTCGAAGTCCTCCTTGGCGAAGCGGACGGCTTCCTTGTGGACCTTGGTGACCAGCGGGCAGGTGGCGTCGATGGTCGCGAGCCGGCCCTGGCGGGCCTCCTCGTGGACGGTGGGGGCGACGCCGTGCGCGGAGAACATCACGATGTTGCCGGGCGGCACCTCGGTCGCCTGGTCGACGAAGATCGCGCCCTTCCGCTCCAGCGTCTGGACCACGTACTTGTTGTGGACGATCTCGTGCCGGACGTAGATCGGGGCCCCGTACTGCTCCAGGGCCTTCTCGACGGCGATCACGGCACGGTCCACGCCCGCGCAGTAGCCGCGGGGAGCGGCGAGCAGGACACGCTTCGGGCGGTTCGTCGCGGAGGCGGCATCGGGCGTCGGCGCGGGCGTTGCAGTCATGCGTCCCATCGTAAGGCCGCGTCGGTGAGCGGTTGGAGCGGCGCCGTGGCCGAAACTGGCGCCATGGCTCAGGAGGCGCAGGTGGCGGACCACGAGGAGCTCCGGCGGAATCTCGGATTCCGGGACCTTGTCGTGTACGGACTGCTGTTCATCGCCCCCATGGCACCGGTCGGCGTCTTCGGGACCCTCGACGCGAAGTCGCACGGCGCCGTCGCACTGGTGTACGTCGTGGCGACCGTCGCCATGGCGTTCACGGCGTTCAGCTACGCCCAGATGGTGCGGGTCGCGCCGCAGGCCGGTTCCGTCTTCACGTACGCGCGCAAGGGCCTCGGGGAGGGGCCGGGGTTCATCGCCGGATGGATGGCGATGCTCGACTACCTGCTGATCCCGGCCGTCGCCTACCTCTTCGCCGGCATCGCGATGGAGGCGCTGGTCCCGGAGGTGGACCGGTGGGTGTGGACCGGGATCGCCGTGGTGGTCACCACGCTGCTGAACCTGTGGGGCGTGCGTGCGGCGGCCCGGGTGGGCTTCGCGGTGCTCGCGATGGAGATCGTCGTCCTGCTGGTCTTCGTCGTGTCGGCGGTGGTGGTGCTCGTACGGGACGGGGCGCTGCGCGACGGGTGGTCGCCGCTCACCGGTGACGGCTCGTTCTCGCTCGCCGCGGTGGTGGGCGCGGTGTCGGTGGCCGTCCTGTCGTACCTGGGCTTCGACGCGATCGCCTCCTTCGCGGAGGAGGTCACGGGCGGCTCACGGAAGGTGGCGCGGGCGGTGCTGTTCTGCCTGGGGCTGGCGGGCGTCCTCTTCGTGGCCCAGACCTGGCTGGTGGCGCTCCTCGAACCGGTCTCCTCGGCCGAGCTCGCCGCCGACCCGGCCAGGCAGGGTTCGGCCTTCTACGACGCGGTGGACACCTCGGTCGGCGACTGGCTGCACGACCTGGTGGCCGTCTCGAAGGCGATCGGCGCGGCCTTCGCGGCGCTCGCGGGGCAGGCGGCGGGCGGCAGGCTGCTGTTCGCGATGGGCCGCGACCGGCGCCTTCCGCACCTGCTCGGCCGCACCGACGGCGGCGTCCCCCGGGTGGCGCTGCTGGTGGCCGCGACCGTGACGATGATCGCGGCGGTGTGGGCGGCGCGCCGGGACGACGGGCTCGACCACCTGGTCTCGGTGGTCGACGTGGGCGCGCTGACCGCCTTCGTCCTGCTGCACGCGAGCGTGGTGGGCTGGTTCGCCGTGCGGCGGGCGGAGGGGCCGCCGCACTGGCTGAAGCACGTCGTGCTTCCGGTGGTCGGTGCGGCGATCCTGATCGCGGTGATCGTCGAGGCCTCGGCCGCCGCGCAGGTGGTGGGCGTGGTGTGGCTGGGGGTGGGTCTCGTCGTCCTCGCCGTCCAGGGCGCGACGAGGACGGACACGCGCGCGTAGACCTCGCGCCGCGCGCGGGGCCGTCTCCGCGCGGGGACCGTCTCCACGCGCGCGTGACGCCGCTCGGGGCTCCCCGGGCGGGCCTGGCCGCCCCGCGCGCCCCTGACGTTGTCGTACCGCGCGGTTACGCTCGGTCCATGGCTCTGACTACGTCCGCCGAAGCACCGCTTCCCGTCGGTGAGGTCTCCCGGCTCATCGGGGGGTGGATCGACCGGCTCGGGGCGATCTGGGTCGAGGGGCAGATCACTCAGCTGTCGCGGCGCCCCGGCGCCGGGGTCGTCTTCCTGACGCTGCGGGATCCCTCGCACGACATCTCCGTCAGCGTCACCTGCTACCGCCAGGTCTTCGACGCGGTCGCGGACGTCGTCTCGGAGGGCGCCAGGGTCGTCGTGCACGCCAAGCCCGAGTGGTACGCGCCGCGCGGGCAGCTGTCGCTGCGGGCGGCGGCGATCAAGCCGGTCGGGATCGGCGAGCTGCTCGCCCGGCTCGAACAGCTGAAGCGGAGCCTGGCCTCGGAGGGGCTGTTCGCCCTCGACCGGAAGAAGCCGCTGCCGTTCCTGCCGCACCTCGTGGGCCTGGTCTGCGGGCGCGCCTCGGCGGCCGAGCGGGACGTCCTGGAGAACGCGCGCCGTCGCTGGCCGGCCGTCCGCTTCGAGGTGCGGAACGTCGCGGTGCAGGGCGTGAAGGCGGTCCCGCAGGTCGTCCAGGCGGTCAGGGAGCTGGACGCGCACGAGGACGTGGACGTGATCATCGTGGCCCGGGGCGGCGGCAGCGTCGAGGACCTGCTGCCGTTCTCGGACGAGCAGCTGATCCGGACGGTGGCCGACTGCCGTACGCCGGTGGTGTCCGCGATCGGGCACGAGCCGGACTCTCCGCTGCTCGACCTGGTGGCCGATCTGCGCGCCTCGACGCCGACGGACGCGGCCAAGAAGGTCGTCCCGGACGTCGGAGAGGAGCTGGACCGGGTGCGCGGGCTGCGGGACCGGGCGCTGCGGACCGTGCAGGGGCTCCTGGACCGGGAGGAGCGCGGCCTGGCGCACGCCCTCGCGCGGCCCGTGATGGAGCACCCGCAGCGCATGGTGGAGGTGCGCGAGGAGGAGGTGGCGGCGCTCCTGGCCCGGAGCCGGCGGGTCCTCGGGCACCTGCTGGACCGGGCGGACTCGGAGCTCTCGCACACGCGGGCGCGGGTCCGGGCGCTGTCGCCCGCCGCGACGATGGAGCGGGGGTACGCGGTGCTCCAGCGGGCGGACGGGACGGTGGTCCGCTCCCCCGAGGAGGCCGCGGAGGGCGAGGAGCTGCGGGCCCGGGTCGCCGAGGGCGAGTTCACGGTGCGCCGCGTGCCCGACCCGGCCTGAGGGCCTGGGGCGGGCCCCTGAGGGGAAGCCCTGAGCGGAGGCCCTCATCGGGGCCCTTCGAGCGGCGGCCCGAGCGGCGCCCCCTGAACGAGACGACACGGCTTGTCGACACGACAGCCGAGGAAGAACGACCGGACACGGCGGATGGAGCAGCACATGGCAGTGGGTACGAGCACGGACGCGGGCACGGAAGAGGAGGCCCTCGGTTACGAGCAGGCGCGGGACGAGCTGATCGAGGTCGTCCGGCGCCTGGAGGCGGGCGGGACGTCCCTGGAGGAGTCCCTGGCGCTCTGGGAGCGGGGCGAGGAGCTGGCGAAGGTGTGCCGGCGCCGTCTGGAGGGGGCGCGGGCCCGGCTCGACGCCTCGCTGGCTGCGGAGCGCGCGGCCGAGGCGGACGCGGAGGAGGACGGGGACGAGTAGGCCCCGCATGTAGACTCCGAGTGAAACGGATCACTATCCGGATGTATTAGTTGAATTTTCATCAATTGCGGGCGTACTGTCGAGACATCGCTTGAATCTTGTACGAGCGAACCCCCCTTGCAGTTCGGAAGGTACGCAGCATGTCTCTCGCCCTCGACGCCGTCGCCCAGGACCTCCTCTTCCGTGAGGCCCGTACCGCCAACACGTTCACCGACGAGCCGGTGACCGACGAGCAGGTCCAGGCGATCTACGACCTGGTGAAGTACGGCCCCACCGCCTTCAACCAGACCCCGCTGCGCATCACCCTGGTCCGCTCCCCCGAGGCCCGCGAGCGCCTGGTGAAGCACATGGCCGAGGGCAACCAGGCCAAGACCGCCGCCGCCCCGCTGGTCGCGATCCTCTCGGCCGACAACGAGTTCCACGAGGACCTGCCGGCGCTGCTCCCGCACTTCCCGCAGGCCAAGGACATGTTCTTCTCCGAGCGTCCGGTCCGTGAGGGCTCCGCGCTGCTGAACGCCGCCCTCCAGGCCGCGTACTTCATCGTGGGCGTCCGCGCCGCCGGCCTGGCCGCCGGCCCGATGACCGGCCTGGACTTCGCCGGTGTCCAGAAGGAGTTCCTGGACGACGACCACACCCCGCTGATGGTCGTCAACATCGGCAAGCCGGGCGAGGACGCCTGGTTCCCGCGCTCCCCTCGCCTCTCGTACGACGAGGTCGTCACCACCGTCTGAGCCTGACGGCACACGGGAACGGCACACGGAAGGGCCCCGCACTCCACGAGTGCGGGGCCCTTCCTCGCGTCTCAGGCCTTCTTCGCCTGGAGCGAGCCGGCCATCTCGGCCAGCCGCTCGAAGGAGGCCGTGCCGGCCACCACGGTCGTCGCGCCGTTCTCCGTACGGACCAGCGCGTCGTACTTCGGTCCCTCCCAGCGCTGCCAGACCCGCCCGGCCACCGTCTGGGTCTTCCCGGTGTTCTTCGCCTTCCGGGTCACCTCGGGCACGAACTTCCCCGGCTCCGCCGTCGACTGGTTGACGGCCACGTACTGGGTGTCCGGGGAGATGAAACCGAGCTGCCAGGCGTCGCTCTTCTCGCGCTTGTACGAGACGACCGTCGCCTTCCATCCCTCGCCCAGGCCCTCGGGGGCCAGCACCGGATAGGGCGCCACCCGCTGGGCCGTGAGGAGCTCGACCCGGTAGTCCTTCGCCTTGATCGGTTCGGCGCTCTCGTCGTGCGGGATGAAGAGATACATCACGCCCGCGGCGACCATGATCACCCCGAGGGACTGGAACATCCCGCGTACCGTCTGCCTACCTCGCATACCTGCCACGCCCACCATGGTCGCATCATGGTGTCCTGCTCATACGTGGGGCCCTCTGCTCATTTTGTCGACGTACCGATAGAGTCGCATCACCCTCTTTTTCCCGGCCGTCGCCGTACAGAAAGGTGCGCTCCGATGACCGAGCACCACCACCTTCCGCCCGAGCTTGTCGTTTCTCCCGAGGCCCCCGACCGCAACCTCGCCCTGGAGCTGGTCCGCGTCACGGAGGCCGCCGCCATGGCCGCCGGCCGCTGGGTCGGCCGCGGCGACAAGATCGGCGCGGACGGGGCGGCGGTCAACGCCATGCGGACCCTGATCTCCACCGTCTCGATGAACGGCGTCGTCGTCATCGGCGAGGGCGAGAAGGACGAAGCCCCCATGCTCTTCAACGGCGAGCGGGTCGGCGACGGCACCGGCGCCGAGGTCGACATCGCGGTCGACCCGATCGACGGCACCACGCTCAACGCCAAGGGCATGCCGAACGCGATCGCCGTCCTGGCCGCCGCCGACCGCGGCACCATGTTCGACCCGTCCGCGGTCTTCTACATGGACAAGCTGGTCACCGGCCCGGAGGCCGCCGACTTCGTCGACATCAACGCCCCCGTCTCGGTCAACATCCGCCGGGTCGCGAAGGCGAAGAGCTCCTCCCCCGAGGACATCACGGTCGTCATCCTGGACCGCCCGCGCCACGAGGGCATCGTCAAGGAGATCCGCGAGACCGGCGCCCGGATCAAGTTCATCTCGGACGGCGACGTCGCCGGCTCGATCATGGCCGTCCGCGAGGGCACCGGCGTCGACATGCTCATGGGCATCGGCGGCACGCCCGAGGGCATCATCTCCGCCTGCGCCATCAAGTGCCTCGGCGGCGTGATCCAGGGCAAGCTGTGGCCCAAGGACGAGGCCGAGCGCCAGAAGGCCCTGGACGCCGGCCACGACCTGGACCGCGTGCTCTCCACGAACGACCTGGTCAGCGGCGACAACGTGTTCTTCGTCGCGACCGGCATCACCGACGGCGAGCTGCTGCGCGGGGTGCGCTACCGCGCCGAGACGGCCACCACGCAGTCGCTGGTCATGCGCTCGAAGTCCGGCACGATCCGCCAGATCGACTCGACGCACCGGCTCTCGAAGCTGCGCGCGTACAGCCAGATCGACTTCGACCGGGCGAAGTAGCCGGCCGGCCGGCCGGGAACCGGCCGTACGAAGAGGGGCGCCCCCATGTGCGGTGGGGGCGCCCCTTCCCGTACGGACCGGGGGCGGGTCTCCGTGGGCCCGTCAGCCCGCCTGGGCGATCCGCTCGGTCGCCGCCGCCTTCCGCAGCTCCACCTCGCGCCGCCGGCGCCGGGCGAGGACGACGCGGCGCTCCGCCGCCGTGAGCCCGCCCCACACGCCGTAAGGCTCGGGCTGGAGCAGTGCGTGCTCCCGGCACTCGACCATCACGGGACAGCGCGCGCAGACCCTCTTGGCCGCCTCCTCGCGGGCGAGCCGTGCGGCGGTCGGCTCCTTGGACGGGGCGAAGAAGAGCCCTGCCTCGTCCCGGCGGCACACCGCCTCCGCGTGCCATGGACCGGCCTCGTCCTCCCGGGCAGGGGCGCGCTGAGGGGGCACGGCGGCGACCTGGAGGGGCTGATGCGGCAGTTGCAGCACGGTCTACTCCTGACGACGGCTTCGCGAGCGAGCGGCGATGCACCAGCCCTACCCGCTGTGCGCGCGCCTATGCACTGCGTGCCCCGCCGTTCCGCACTGCGGATACCCGAGGGCGAATTCCGGTCACCTCCGGGCGGTCCCGGATCCTCAGTGCCCGAGGTGCTTGCGGAGCCTGCCCTGGAGGTCGGTGATCCACTTTCCGCGCTTGGGCTTGGCCTCGACGTTCCCGAAGACCGAGTAGCCGTTGACGACGACGACCGGCGCCTGCGGGTCGACCCCTTCCAGGGTCACGACCTCGAAGTTCCCGAAGACGCCGCTGCCGCTGCCGCGCAGGCTGATGTTCTCCGGGACCCGGACCTCGACGTTCCCGAAGATGGAGGTGGCGTTGATGGTGGTCAGCCGCTGGGCGAAGATCGCCTCGGTCAGGTCCACCTCGACGCTCCCGAAGAGCGCGAAGGCGTTCGTCCGGCGGCTCACCCGCCAGCGGCCCTTGCGGGTCGTGCTGGAGAAGATCGCGACGAGGTTGTCCGCGGGGCCCTCGGAGCCGTCGGGGCCGTGGGCGAAGGCCGGCTCGGCGTCCCGGCCGGTGCGGGCGCCCGGCAGGTCGCGGACGATCGGCTCCAACTCGCCGACGGTCTTGGCCCGGTAGACCGCGTCGATCCGGTCCGAGTGCTCCTCGGCGTCCAGCCGGCCCTCGGCCAGGGCGTCCCGGAGGATGTCGGCGATCCGGTCCCGGTCCGCGTCCGAGGCCCGCAGCGAGCCCTGCGGATCGGCGAAGGCAGGCCCGGCGAGAGCGGGCTCGGCGGGGGCGGCCGGCCGCTGCGGCCGCGGCTGCTTCTCGGGTTCGGGCTGCTTTTCGAGGTCCACGGAACCAGCGTAGCGACACGCGATAGATCGCGACCAGAGGGAACGCCCCGGGCGGACCCCCTAGGGGATCCCTGAGGGACGCCAGGGCTCCCGGGAGGTGAACCGGAAGGGCCGAGTGGCGGATTGAAGCCACGGCGGAAAACCGCCGCTTTCCGCACGTCCCGGCCCGCCACCACTTCTGTCAGGGTGTGGACACCGTGCGTGAGCACGGCTGGGGCCGGCGGGAGGGGTTGACGTGACGGGCGTGGCGGAATCGACTGGCACACCGGGCATGTCGGACGGGCCCCGCCGGCCTGGCGGAACCGGCGGGGCGGGCAAGCCGGGTGGATCAGGCCGGCCCGACGGGTCGGGAACGGAGAGGCCTCACGAGCCCGGCGGATCAGGCGGGCCCGGCGAATCGGGTGGATCAGGCCGGCCCGACGAGCCTGGCCGAGCAGGCGGGCCCGACGAGCCGGGCGGATCAGGCCGGCTTGCCCGCCCCGCCGGTTCCGCCGGGCCCGACGAGCCGGGCGGATCAGGCCGGCTCTGCGAGCCTGGAACGGCCCCGGTCGAACTCGCCGCCTTCCAGGGCCTCGTCCTGCGTCGCCTCGACGAGATCCGCGAGGCGCAGCGCGCCGCGCTCGCCGACCCCACCCGTACGGCTCACCCGGCCGCCGCCCCGGACGCCCCCGACGTCGAGCTGGTCACCGGCGCCCGGGCCATCGCCGCGCGGTACAGGGGGCTCCAGCGCACCGCCCGCCGGGAGATCCTCGCCCTGGCCGCCGGGCCGGTGGTCGCCGTGCCCGCCGCCGCCAACTCCGGCCAGCGGGAGGCGATGCGGGCGGGGGTGCGCTACCGCGTGGTGTACGAGCGGGACGCGCTCGCCCTCACCGACTCCGACACGCCGCCGCTCCTGGAGCACTGGGCCTCGCTCGGCGAGGAGATGCGGGTCGCGTTCGGGTTGCCCCTGAAGCTGGTGCTCGTCGACCGTGCCACGGCCCTCGTCGTCCCCCTCGCGGCCGCCGGCCCGGAAGACGGCCCGGAAGACGGCCCGGGTGAGCCGCGAAACCCGGAAGGCGACGGGGAGGGCGCCGTTCCCACCGCGACCGTGCTGAGGTCCCGGCCGCTCCTCGACGCCCTCGGCTGGATCTTCGACCGCGTCTGGGACAGCGCCCTGCCGGTCCCGGCCGCGCTCGCCGCCGCCGTGGACGGCCCCCTGACGGCCCACGACCGCCGGCTCCTCACCCTCCTCCTCAACGGCTACACGGACCAGGCGATCGGATCCCAGCTCGGCGTGTCCGAGCGGACCGTGCAGCGCCGGGTGCGGCGGCTGCTCGCCCTCGCCGGCGCGCGCAGCCGGCTCCAGCTCGGCTGGCACGCCGCCCGCCACCACTGGCTCTGAAACGTCCGGAAGCAGGGCCCGGGGCCGTCGTGTCGCCTTTACGACACGTCGTCAAACCGCCATTGCACAGGCCCTGTTGGGGCCCGGAGGCCATGGCAACGTGTCCGGCGTTCGCACCCCAGGACGCCGGAAGGACACCATGTCCCGTCGCAGATCCCTCGCGATACCCACCGCCCTCGCGCTCGCCGCCGCCTCCCTCGCCCTCACCGCGCGCCCCGCCGCGGCCGAGGCCGACCCCACCCCGGTCGACAAGCTGGGCGCCCACGACCGTGCCCTGCTCGACCGGTACGAGCGGCAGCACGACTCCGCCCGGCGCCTCGCCACGGGCGTCGCCACACCCGACTTCGCCACCCTCCTGATCGCCGTCGCCGACGGCCGTACCGCCGAGGCGGAACGGGCCCTCGCCGAGCTGGGCGTCGGGACGAGCCGTACCGAGGCGTCCGTCGGCTACCTCAAGGCCAACGTCCCCTTCGACCTCGTCGAGCGGGTCGCGGCCCTCGAATCCGTCGTCGCCGTCGACCTCGACGAGCTGCTGGAGGTCGAGGACACCCGCGCCGACGGCGGGCTCGCCGCCGAGCCGAAGCCGGGCGCGGTCCTCCCCCAGGCCCCCTCGGCCACCACCCCGGACGACAACCCGTACATGCCGACCCGCGAGACCGGCTCGACCGCCTTCAAGGCGGAGCACCCGGCCTTCGACGGGCGCGGGGTCACCATCGGCGTCATGGACACGGGCGTCGACCCGACCCACCCGGCGCTCGCGAAGACCACGACCGGCGAGGACAAGCTGGTCGAGACGGTCACCGGCACCGATCCGAACAACTTCATCGACCTGCTCTTCGACTCCAGCTGGTTCCTGCTGGGCAAGCACCAGGCCGGTCCGACCGTCCTCACCCCCGACGGCCAGGCCTGGACCGCGCCGCTCGACTCCGACCTGCGGGTGCAGAACCGCGCGCTGGTGATGCCGGGGGGCGAGCAGAAGAAGATCGGCGTCCTCTTCCGCGACTCGGACGGCGCGATCTGGGTCGACACGGACGGCGACTTCGACTTCACCGACGAGGAGGCGATGCGCCGGTTCGGCGAGGGCCGTCAGATCGGGTACCTCGGCACCGACGACCCGGCGACGCCGCTGAACGAGCGCGTCCCCTTCACCGTGCAGTGGAAGAAGATCAACGCCACCACCATGGGCGTGAACGTCAACGTGATCACCGAGGCGCACGGCACCCACGTCGCCGGCATCACCGCGGCGAACGGCATGTACGGCGGCGCCATGGACGGCCAGGCACCCGGCGCCAAGCTGGTCTCGATGAAGGCGTGCCACTCCTTCGGCTGCTCCTCGGCCGCGCTCACCGACGGCATGATCGACCTCGCCACGAAGTACGGCGTCGACGTGATCAACATGTCGATCGGCTCCAGCCCCGAGCTCAACGACGGCCAGAGCGCCCGCGCGCTCGTCTACAACCGGCTGGTCGACGCCACCGGCGTCCAGCTCTTCATCTCGGCGGGCAACTCCGGCGCCGGCACGAACACGGTCGGCGACCCGACCGGGGCCGACAGGGTGGTCAGCGTCGGCGCGGCCGTCTCCTCCGACACGTGGTGGGCGAACTACGGCTCGCCGACGAAGGACGCGCGCGCCATGTTCCCGTTCTCCTCGCGCGGCCCGCGCGAGGACGGCGGTTTCAAACCGGACATCACCGCGCCCGGTGCGGCCGTCTCCACCACGCCGGACTGGATCGCGCCCGCCTCGGTCCCGGAGACCGGCTACCGGCTGCCGCCCGGCTACTCGATGATGAACGGCACCTCGATGTCGTCCCCGCAGGCCGCCGGCGCCGGCGCGCTGCTGCTCTCGGCCGCGAAGCAGACCGGCGCGTCCGCCACGCCCGCCGAGCTGCGCGCCGCCATCTACTCGACCGCCGGCTGGAACGGCAAGGCCGAGGCCGTCGCGCAGGGCCGAGGCCAGTTCGACGTGCCGAAGGCCTGGTCCGTGCTCGGCAAGGGGCAGGCCGGCACGGCCGACGCGGTCACCGTCTCCGCGCCCGTCTGCACCCCGCTCTCCGGAAAGCTCGTCACCCCGCACCGCGGCAGCGGCCTATTCAACAGCTGTGCCCCCGGCGCGGGCGGCCAGGCGGTCGGCGAGGAGCGGACGTACCGGCTGACGGTGACCCGCACCACCGGCGCCGAGGGCCCCGTCACGTACGGGACCGGGCTGAAGGGCGGCGACGGCACCTTCTCCGTACCGGCTTCCGTGGTGCTCGCCAAGGGCGTGCCGACCACGCTGGAGGTCACGGCGAAGCCGGGCTCGCAGGGCGTCCACTCCGCGGTCCTCACCCTGGACGACCCGGCCACCCGGGCCGTCGAGCAGCACGCGATGCTCGCGGTCGAGGCCGCCGTCCCCCTGGCCGTCGGCGGCACCCCGCTGACCGTCACCGGCGTCACGTACCGCAACGGCACCGTCCACTACACGGTGGCCGTGCCCGCCGGGGCGCAGGCGCTGACCGTCTCGATGGACGGCCTCGACGAGGGCAGCCAGACCCGCTGGTGGGCCTTCCGGCCGACCGGCGTCTCCGGTGAGAAGTCCGCGGCCGGCACGATCTACTGCTACAACGGCTATCTCGACGGCTACGGCTGCGACCCGAAGAGCCGGACGTACGCCCAGCC
Organism: Streptomyces sp. NK15101; assembly: GCF_020400725.1. Classification (GTDB taxonomy): domain Bacteria; phylum Actinomycetota; class Actinomycetes; order Streptomycetales; family Streptomycetaceae; genus Streptomyces. Next base: position 81,248 of record NZ_JAINVG010000005.1, read on the forward strand.
CGCCGCGGGCGTGTGGGAGCTGGTCGTGGAGGCCCGCCGTACGTCCCCCCTGTGGGCGAACCCGTACGCGCTGACGGCCACCGTCTCGTAGCGGAACACTCCACATCGGCGCGGTCCCGGTCCCTGGTGAGCCTTACCTCACAGGATCGGGGCCGCGTCCGCGTCTTAGGCTGGAGGGCGCGCCCGCCAACGGAGGCGGCGCGCCGCTGTCTGCCGAGTGAGGAATGGCCGCCGTCATGCCTGAGTTTGCGTACTCCGATCTGCTCCCCCTGGGAGAGGACACCACGCCCTACCGCCTGGTGACCTCCGAAGGTGTCTCCACCTTCGAGGCCGACGGGCGTACGTTCCTCAAGGTCGAGCCCGAGGCGCTGCACAAGCTGGCCGCCGAGGCCATCCACGACATCCAGCACTTCCTGCGCCCGGCCCACCTGGCCCAGCTGCGCCGGATCATCGACGACCCGGAGGCGTCGAGCAACGACAAGTTCGTCGCGCTCGACCTCCTGAAGAACGCGAACATCGCCGCCGCGGGCGTGCTGCCCATGTGCCAGGACACCGGCACCGCGATCGTCATGGGCAAGCGCGGCCAGAACGTGCTGACCTCCGGCCGCGACGAGGAGGCCCTGTCGAAGGGCATCTACGACGCCTACACCAAGCTGAACCTGCGCTACTCGCAGATGGCCCCGGTCACCATGTGGGAGGAGAAGAACACCGGCTCGAACCTGCCCGCGCAGATCGAGCTGTACGCGACCGACGGCGGCGCGTACAAGTTCCTCTTCATGGCCAAGGGCGGCGGCTCGGCCAACAAGTCCTTCCTCTACCAGGAGACCAAGGCGGTCCTGAACGAGGCCTCCATGATGAAGTTCCTGGAGGAGAAGATCCGCTCGCTCGGCACGGCCGCCTGCCCGCCGTACCACCTGGCGATCGTCGTCGGCGGCACGAGCGCCGAGTTCGCGCTCAAGACCGCGAAGTACGCCTCCGCGCACTACCTGGACGAGCTGCCCACCGAGGGCTCGGCCGAGACCGGCCACGGCTTCCGGGACAAGGAGCTGGAGGAGAAGGTCTTCGAGCTGACGCAGAAGATCGGCATCGGCGCGCAGTTCGGCGGCAAGTACTTCTGCCACGACGTCCGCGTGGTCCGTCTGCCCCGTCACGGCGCCTCGCTGCCCGTCGCGATCGCCGTCTCCTGCTCGGCCGACCGCCAGGCCGTCGCGAAGATCACCGCCGAGGGCGTCTTCCTGGAGCAGCTGGAGACCGACCCGGCGCGCTTCCTGCCGGAGACGACCGAGGAGCACCTCTCCGCCGACGAGGACGTCGTCAAGATCGACCTCAACCAGCCGATGGACGAGATCCTCGCCGAGCTGACCAAGTACCCGGTCAAGACCCGGCTGTCCCTCAGCGGCCCGCTGGTCGTGGCGCGCGACATCGCGCACGCCAAGATCAAGGAGCGCCTGGACGCGGGCGAGGAGATGCCGCAGTACCTGAAGGACCACCCGGTCTACTACGCGGGTCCCGCCAAGACCCCCGAGGGCTACGCCTCCGGTTCCTTCGGCCCGACGACGGCCGGCCGCATGGACTCGTACGTGGAGCAGTTCCAGGCGGCGGGCGGCTCGAAGGTCATGCTGGCCAAGGGCAACCGCTCGAAGCAGGTCACCGACGCCTGCGGCAGCCACGGCGGCTTCTACCTGGGCTCGATCGGCGGCCCGGCGGCCCGTCTCGCGCAGGACTGCATCAAGAAGGTCGAGGTCGTCGAGTACGAGGAGCTCGGCATGGAGGCGGTCTGGAAGATCGAGGTCGAGGACTTCCCGGCCTTCATCGTCGTCGACGACAAGGGCAACGACTTCTTCCAGAACCCGGCGCCCGAGCCGACCTTCACGCACATCCCGGTGCGCGGTCCCGGTCTCGGCTGACCGTCACGGCTTCCGGAGCCCCCCGGTCCGTCCCCGGACCGGGGGGCTCCGTCGTCCGCCGGTGTCGATCTCCGCTCAGAAAGACGCTACCGACCGGTAGCCCTCTCGTCGCCTACTGGTCAGTATGGGGCGCGAGCATGTCAACCACTGAGCCGGTCGACCCCTCGGGAGCCCCCCATGCCCTCCGTCAAAGCCACCGCCACGGCCACCACCGCCCTCGGCCTGACGGCCCTCCTCGTCGTCGGCCCGGCGCCCGCCGCCTCCGCCGCCGACCCGGACACCCACGTCACCTCGGCCGCGGCCCTCGCGGACGTCGACTACGCGACCTGGCGCCGCGACGTGGCGGCCGTCGTCGCCGAGGCGCGCCCGTACGTCGAGGCGCGTTCCGAGAACGCCGGCCGCGAGAAGCAGGCCATCGTCCTCGACATCGACAACAGCTCCCTGGAGACGGACTTCCACCCGTTCTGGGAGCTGCCGACCCCGGCCATCGCGGACGTGCGCGCACTCGTCCGCGACGCCCACGCGCGCGGGGTGGCCGTCTTCTTCGTCACCGCCCGGCCCGGAATCATCTACTCCCTGACGGACTGGAACCTGAAGAAGGCGGGGTACCCGGTCGACGGGCTGTACGTGCGCTCGCTGCCCGACCTGTTCGGCGAGGTCAGCGCGTACAAGACGGCGAAGCGCGCCGAGATCGAGGCCAAGGGCTACACGATCATCGCGAACATCGGCAACAACACGACCGACCTCGTCGGCGGCCACGCCGAGCGCGCCTTCAAGCTCCCGGACTACGGCGGCAAGTTGTCGTGACGGCCCCTGGGGGTCAGCGCGTGTCGATGTGGAACTCCATCCGCTCGTAGTCCCCGTCGGGGGTCGTGCGGACGTATCCGCGCGCGTTCTTGAAGTCGCCGGTGCCTCCGGTGACGGCCACGTCGTAGGCCGCCGGCGTCTGGTTCGTGATGTCGAAGGTGACGAGGGCCTGGGCGGTGAGCTGTCCGCCCGGCCCGCCGTTCAGGACGAAGGTGCCGATGCAGTTCACGTCGGCCTGGTTCCCGGAGACGCGCACCACGGCGCAGGTCACGCCGTCACGGCCGACCTTGTCGCCGCCCTTGGTCTTGTACAGGTCGTCGGCGACGGTGAAGACGTCCCCGATCTTGGGCGGTGACGCGCTCTCACCGGCTCCCCCGCTCGGGACCTCCTTGGCGTAGAGCGTGAACTCGAAGCCGTCCCCGTTGTCGGCGGAGACGGGGGCGGCGGCGGCGAAGGCGACCGCCGCGACCGTACAGGCGCAGAGCGCGCCGGTCCTCCTGAAGCTGCGGGTCATGTTCCGCCTCCCGTGGGATGGGGGTCCCCCTCGGCATGCTTCACATTGTCCGGTGCCCACCCGGGATTCGCCCGTCCGGCGCAATCCCGGGGCGCCGGGTCGGGGATCATGGCGGCATGCCCACCCACAGAGCACTCCCGGTCCGTACGACCGCCGCCGTCGCCCTGGTGGCCGCCCTGCTGCTCGCCGGCTGCGGGACGACCGCGAGGCCCGACGCCCCGGCCGCCCCGAAGAGGACCACCGCCACGGCCGCCCCGGAGAAGACCGCCGCCCCCACCGTCGAGGCCGCCGCCACGCTCGGCGGCCCCGGGACGGCCTGCGTGCTGCCCGTCTCCTTCGGGCTGGCGGCGGACTGGAAGCCCGCGGCGGTCGAGGAGCCCGAGGACCCGGAGTTCGCGGAGCTCGTCCGGCAGGGGCCGGCCGTCATGCGCTGCGAGATCGACGCCAAGCCCGCCGGGAACATCGGCCACCTGCGGGTGTGGACGGCGGCGAAGGGCCCGGCCCGGGCCGCCCTCGAAGGCTTCGTGAAGGCGGCGGACGAGCCCTCCGCCGTCACCTACCGGGAGACGCGGGCGGGCGCGCTGGCCGCCACCGAGGTCACGTACACGACGTACAGCGAGCTCACGGACGAGACCAAGGAGCAGCGGGCCTTCGCCGTCACCACCCCGAAGGGCGCGGTCGTCATCGTCCATCTGGGCGGTCTCGACACCGACGAGCACCGCGCGATGCTCCCCGCCTACGAGCTGGCGAAGAGCACGGCGAAGGCGCTCTGAGCGTGAGCACGGCCGCCGGGCCGCTCCGGACGCGACCGTGGCCCCCCGTCCCGCACCGGACGAGGGGCCACGGCGTGCGCGGGGCCCTTACGCGAACTTCTGGTTCGCGGAGCCGTCGCAGTTCTGGAGCCGGATCGGCTCCTTCGCCGCGCCCTGGGTGAGGCAGAGGCCGGTGGCGGCGGCGGGGCGGACGGTGGCGCCGTCGCGGACGAACCGCTGGTTGGCGGCGCCGCCGCAGTTCCAGACGATGAGCGCCTTGCCGGTCTGGTAGGCGGCGCCCGGCACGTCCAGGCAGCGGTCCTGGGTGAGCTGGGTGTGGACGGTCCCGCGGGCGGAGTCGTACCACCAGCCCTGGTTGCGGCCGCCGTGGCAGTCCCAGCCGAGGACGGCGGTCCCGTTGGCCGACTCGGAGGCGTTCACGTCGAGGCAGTTGCCGGTCGCCTGGTTCCTCAGCGGCTTGTACGCGTCGTCCCAGGCGAGCGGGAAGAGCGTCGGGGTGCCGGAGGAGTTGACGTCGGCGCAGCTCGCCTCGCGCAGACCGGAGTCGTAGAGCTGGGTCAGACAGGAGGCGAAGGCGCCGTGGCCGCTCTTGTTGGGGTGGAAGGACTGGCGTACGGAGTTCTCGTCGATCCCGCCGGGCTTGGAGAGGTCGATGTAGAGGCCCCGGGCCCAGGTGTCCTCCATGCAGACCTCGTGGCCGTGGAAGAGCCGCGAGTTGTCGAGGTAGACCGCCCCCGTGTCGGCGGCGACCGTGCGCATGCCGCGCTCGAAGGCCGGGACGGCGGCGTTGCGGCCCCACTTGGTGTCGGAGTCGTAGCCCATGCCGCCGCAGGCGAGCTTCCCGGAGAAGTTCGGGTTGTCGTGGAAGTCGGGGCCGATCGGGCTCGGGTAGCCCATGACGACGAGCTTGTAGTCGCCGTCGGCGTATCCGGCGTCGCGCATGACCGTCTTCAGGTCGCGGACGGTCTGCTCGACCTTGGGGACGAGGCCGTCGACGCGGGCCTGCCAGCCGGGGGCGTACTTGGGCTCGCAGGCGCCCTGGCTGAGCACGTAGCGCTGGACGCAGTCGGTCATGACGGGACCGAACTGCAGGTCGTCGTTGGCGCCGGCGACGAGCAGGACCATCTTGATCCGGGTGTTGCGGGCCTTGATGGCGAGGTTGTCGCTCTGGACGAGCTCGTCGGCGTACTGCTTGGAGCCGCCGATCCGGATGTTCCCGGTGTACGCGCCGGAGCAGGACACGTTGAAGGTGAGGTCCGCGGGGATCCCGGTGCGGTGGATGGCGGCGTCCGGGGAGCGGTGGCACCAGTTGGTGGGCCCGTTGGTGGGGGACTCGTACGTGCCGACGCCCTCGCCGGAGATCTCGCTGTCCCCGAGCGAGATCAGGCCGGTCTTGCGCTGGGCGAGCGGCCGCTCCTCGGGGCTGCCGTAGATCCTGGTGGCCTCGGCCGCCCGGATCGCCTCCAGCTCGGGAGAGAGCGGTACGGAGGTGATTCCGGCCGCGGTGCTCGTGTCGGCCGCGCCGGCGGGGGCGGCTGCGGTCATGCTGCCGAGGGCCGCCGCGGCGGCGGCGACGGCCGCGACGGACCAGCGGAGTCTGGACCTGGTGCGCTTCACTGCGCCTCCTGGAAGTGGGGTTACCCACGGTTTTTACTGGCCGGTACGCGCCTTGGGAATACGTCGAACAAGACAAGTGCTCATCTTTTATTGGAGGTTGAGAAACATGAACGACACGGACGGGTACCGCATCGAGCACGACTCCATGGGCGAGGTGCGGGTCCCCGCGCACGCCAAGTGGCGGGCCCAGACACAGCGGGCGGTGGAGAACTTCCCGGTCTCCGGCCAGCGCCTGGAGCGCGCCCACATCGAGGCCCTGGCCCGGATCAAGGCCGCCGCCGCCAAGGTCAACGCCGAGCTCGGGGTGATCGGGAAGGACCGCGCGGAGGCGATCGTCTCGGCCGCGGAGGAGGTCGCCGAGGGCCGCTGGGACGAGCACTTCCCCGTGGACGTCTTCCAGACCGGCTCGGGCACCTCGTCCAACATGAACACCAACGAGGTGATCGCCACCCTCGCCACCGAGCGGCTCCCCGAGGGCCGCGAGGTGCACCCCAACGACCACGTCAACGCCTCGCAGTCCTCGAACGACGTCTTCCCCTCCTCCATCCACATCGCGGCCACCGCCGCCGTCACCCGCGACCTGATCCCCGCCCTCGACCACCTGGCCGCCTCCCTGGAGCGAAAATCGGCCGAATTCGCGTCGGTGGTGAAGTCCGGCCGTACGCATCTGATGGACGCCACCCCGGTCACCCTGGGCCAGGAGTTCGGCGGCTACGCGGCCCAGGTCAGGTACGGCGTCGAGCGGTTGCGCGCCTCGCTCCCCCGGCTCGCCGAACTCCCCCTCGGCGGTACGGCGGTGGGCACCGGCATCAACACCCCGGCCGGCTTCTCCGCGGCCGTCATCGCGGAGGTCGCCCGCACGACCGGACTGCCGCTGACGGAGGCCCGCGACCACTTCGAGGCCCAGGGCGCCCGCGACGGCCTGGTGGAGACGTCCGGGCAGCTCCGGACCATCGCCGTCTCCCTCACCAAGATCGCCAACGATCTGCGCTGGATGGCCAGCGGTCCGCGCACCGGCCTCGCCGAGATCAACCTCCCCGACCTCCAGCCCGGCTCCTCCATCATGCCGGGCAAGGTGAACCCGGTGATCCCCGAGGCGGTCCTGATGGTCGCCGCACAGGTGACCGGAAACGACACCACGGTCGCGGTCGCGGGCGCGGCCGGGAACTTCGAGCTCAACGTGATGCTCCCGGTGATGGCCAAGAACCTGCTGGAATCCGTACGGCTTCTGGCCAACGCCTCCCGGCTCCTCGCCGACCGCACGGTCGACGGCGTGACCGCCAACGCCGAACGCGCCCGCGAGTACGCCGAGTCGTCCCCGTCCGTGGTCACCCCGCTGAACAAGTACATCGGCTACGAGGAGGCCGCGAAGGTCGCCAAGAGGTCCCTCGCCGAGCGGAAGACCATCCGCGAGGTGGTGCTGGAGTCCGGCTACGTCGAGCGGGGCGACCTCACGGTCGAGCAGCTGGACGAGGCGCTGGACGTGCTGCGGATGACGCGGCCGTAGCGGAGACGGCCGGTGGCGACCGGCCGGTAGCGGTTTCGTCCGTGACCGGTGGCCGACTCCTTGGTGATCTGTACCGCAGCGGTCGTGGGAGCGCGCCCCTAAGATCTGCGCATGACAGGATCGGGCGGCTCTCAGCACTGGGCGCCGGGGGAGCACATCCTCTGGCGCTACCGCGGCAACGGCACCGACGAGGTGCACATCTGCCGACCGGTGACGGTCGTCCAGGACACGCCCGAGCTGCTCGCGGTCTGGATGGCGCCCGGCACCGAGTGCGTCCGGCCCGTCCTCACCGACGGCACGTCCGTCCACGACGAGCCGCTCGCCACCCGCTACACCGCCCCGCGCACCACCGAGCGCGCGCGCTGGTTCGGCAGCGGCGTGCTGAAGCTGGCGCGGCCCGGCGAGCCGTGGTCGGTGTGGCTGTTCTGGGAGCGCGGCTGGCGCTTCCGCAGCTGGTACGTGAACCTGGAGGAGCCGCTCGCCCGTTGGTCCGGCGGCTTCGACTCCGAGGACCACTTCCTCGACATCTCCGTCTACCCCGACCGCAGCTGGCTGTGGCGGGACGAGGACGAGTTCGCGCAGGCCCAGCGGTCCGGCCTCATGAGCCCGGCGCAGGCCGCCCGGGTGCGGGCGGCCGGGGAGCGGGCGGTGGAGCGGATCAAGGCGTGGGGGACGCCGTTCGCGGACGGCTGGGAGGACTGGCGGCCCGACCCGGCATGGCGGATTCCGGAGCTGCCGGCGGACTGGGACCGCACTCCGGCGCACACGGCACCGTGAGACCCTTGATGCGCCCCCGGGGTTCAAACGTAGGATCGTCCTCCGCACGGCAGAGACGGACCGAACACCACGTCAGACCGACCGAACACCACGTCAAAGACTCACCGCAGCACAGGACCTGACCAGAAGTCACCCACGAGGGGGAGAGCAGTGCCGGACGTGCGCCCGGGTGTTCCGACCCCTGCCGTTGCCGCAGCTCGCGGAACGTCCAGATCCGCTGCATACGAGGGGTTTACCCCCGCCGAAGGCGCGGCATCGGCGAGAAGAGCGAGTGCATCGCACCACCGGCCCGGACGGACGGAATCCCACGCGTGACGGAGCATCCCACCTCCCACGAAGGCCGGCAGCCCCTGGCTGCCCGGCCGCAGGAACGCGCTCGCCCTCGCCAGGAGGCGGCCGCCCTGCCCTCCGACGTGCCCGGCCAGGCGGGCGGCCCGGCGGCCGCCGCGACCCCGGGCCCGGACGCGCCCCCGCAGCCCGTCGCCGGAGGCACGGGCCACCCCGGCCTCACGGGCGGCACCGACCATCCGGTCACGGCCGACGGCACGGGCCACGCCGTGACGAGTCACCCCGGCGGTACGGGCCGTCCCGGCACCCCCGGTGCCGTGGCCCTCGCGGTCTCCCCGCAGCATCCCGGCGGCGGGGACACCTCCACCCGACGGGAGGGCGACCGGCTGCGGTTCGTCGGCGCCGCGACCCGGCGCATCGCGCGCGGCATCGACCTGGACGAGATCGTCCTCGGCCTGTGCCGGGCCACCGTGCCGACCTTCTCCGACGAGATCCTGGTCTACCTGCGCGACCCGCTGCCGGTGGGCGACGAGCGCCCGGTGGCGCCCTTCGTGCTGCGGCTGCGGCGCACCGACCGGCTGCGGTTAAGCGATCTGGAGGGCGAGGACCTCGTCCTCGTACCCGATCCGGATCCGACCCCCGCGGCCGAACTCTGCGAGGTGCGGTCCGGCGGGGCGCTGGCCGAGGTGCTGCGCGGGGTGCGGCCGGTCTTCGGCGACTCCACGGCCGCCCGGACGGCGCTGGCCGAGCTGCTCGGCCCCGAGCACCCGCTGCCCGGCGGGCTGCGCGCGGTCCTCGCGCCGCTGCGCGGCCGGCGGCGGGTGATCGGCGCCGCCGTGTTCCTGCGCCGCCCCGAGCGGGCCGGCTTCGAGCCGAACGACCTGCTGGTCGCGGCCCAGCTGGCCACGCACACCGCGCTCGGCATCGACAAGGCCGTGCTGTACGGCCGCGAGGCGTACATCGCGGACGAGCTGCAGCGGACGATGCTGCCGGACTCGCTGCCGCAGCCGACCGGCGTCAAGCTGGCCTCGCGCTACCTGCCGGCGGCCGAGACGGCCCGGGTCGGCGGCGACTGGTACGACGCGATCCCGCTGCCGGGCAGCAGGGTCGCCCTCGTCGTCGGCGACGTCATGGGCCACTCCATGACCTCGGCGGCGATCATGGGCCAGCTGCGCACGACCGCGCAGACCCTGGCCGGCCTCGACCTGCCCCCGCAGGAGGTCCTGCACCACCTGGACGAGCAGGCGCAGCGGCTCGGCCAGGACCGCATGGCGACCTGCATGTACGCGGTGTACGACCCGGTCTCGCACCGGATCACCGTGGCCAACGCGGGCCATCCGCCGCCGATACTGCTCCACCTGGGCGGGCGCGCCGAGGTGCTGCGGGTGCCGCCCGGCGCCCCGATCGGGGTCGGCGGGGTGGACTTCGAGGCGGTCGAGCTGGACGCCCCGGCGGGCGCCACGCTGCTGCTCTACACGGACGGTCTCGTCGAGTCCCGGCTGCGGGACGTGTGGACCGGGATCGAGCAGCTGCGGGAGCGCCTCGCGGCGACCGCGCAGCTGACGGGCCCGGACCACTCGCCTCCCCTGGAGGCGCTCTGCGACGACGTCCTCGACATGCTGGGCCCGGGCGACCGGGACGACGACATCGCGCTGCTCGCGGCCCGCTTCGACGGGATCGCGCCGAGCGACGTGGCGTACTGGTTCCTGGAGCCGGAGGACGCGGCCCCGGGGCGGGCCCGGCGGCTCGCCCGGCGGGCGCTCGCCCGCTGGGACCTGGAGGACCTGACGGACTCGGTCGAGCTGCTGGTCAGCGAGGTCGTGACGAACGCCGTGCGGTACGCGGAGCGGCCGGTGACCCTGCGGCTGCTGCGGACGGACGTGCTGCGCTGCGAGGTCGGCGACGACTCCCCGCAGCTGCCCCGGCAGCGGCGGGCACGCGACACGGACGAGGGCGGGCGCGGACTGTTCCTGGTGAACCGGCTGGCCCGGCGGTGGGGGGCGACCCGGCTGTCGGGCGGCAAGGTGGTCTGGTTCGAGCTGGCGACCCGTACCTGAGCCCGTCCGCCCGCGCCCCGTACGACCGCCGTACGACCGAAGGCCGGACCCCCGTGCGGGGTCCGGCCTTCGGTCGTGCGGTCAGCGCGGCGGTCGGGTGGTGGTGGTCACGCCCGGCTCGCCGGCGTCCGGCGGCTGGATCGAGGTCTGCGGGGCCGTCGGCTCCACGGTCACCGTCGGCTCCTGTGTGGGCTCCGGCGGCGTGGTGACGGGGTCGCGCGTCGGCTGCGGCGGCGTGGTGGCCGTCGAGGTCGGCGGGGCGGTCGAGCCCGGGGAGGCCGTGGTCGGCTCCTCGGTCGGCTCCTCTTCCTCCGGCGCCTCGGTGGTCGAGGTGGGCTCCGGCAGCGTGTCGTCCGGGGCGGCGCCGTCGGTCTCCAGGTCGAAGGAGGCGTCCGAGCCGCCGTTCAGCGCGCGCTCGGTGTAGTCGCCCCAGATCTGGGCGGGCGTGCGGCCGCCGTTGGCGCGGCCGGGGTTGATGGTGTCGGTGAGGGTGACCTGGTTGCCCTTGGCGTCCTCGCCGAAGAGGCCGACGGCGGTGACGAGTTCGGGGGTGTAGCCGACGAACCAGGCGGACCGGTTGTTCTCGGAGGTGCCGGTCTTGCCGGCGGCCTCGTAGTTTCCGGCGGCGCGGAAGCCGGAGCCGTTCTGCACGACGCCCGTCATGGCCTGGGTGGCGGTGTCGGCGGCCTCGCGGCTGATGACCTGCTCGCCGATCGCCTCGGCGCCCTTGACCGTGCGGTCCTTGTGCTCGGCGGTCTTCACCAGGGTGGGGGTGACCTTCTTGCCGTGGTTGTCGAGCGTGGCGTAGACGCCGGCCATGTCCATCGTCGAGGCGCCCATGGTGCCGAGCGAGATGGCGGGGGTCTCGGGGAAGCCCGCGCCGTCCTTCATGCCGAGGGCGAGGGCGGTCTTCTTGGCCTTGGCCGGGGTGACGTCGACGATCATCTGGGCGTAGACCGAGTTGATCGAGCTGTTGGTGGCCTTCTGGACGGTGACGGGGCCGTAGCTCCTGTCGTCCTCGTTCTCCGGCGCGAACTCGATGGGGCTGCCGACGACCGGCCTCTGGCTGGTGCCGTCGTAGACGGTGCCGAGGCCGATCCGGCGCCCGTCCTGGGTGACCGCGCGGTTGTCGACGGCGGAGGCGAGGACGATCGGCTTGAAGGTGGAGGCGGGCTGGTAGTCGCGGCGGGTCGCGTTGGACATCCAGTGCTCGGTGGCGCCGACGCCGCCGTACAGGGCGACGACCGCGCCGGTCTTCGGGTCGACGGAGGTGGCGCCGGCCTGGACGGTCGCCTGCTTCTCGTCGCCCTTGCGGTCGAGCTTCTCCTCCAGCTGCTTGTCGACCGCCTTGACGAGGTCCTTCTGCTTCTTCTCGTCGATGTTGAGGGTGATCGTCCAGCCGCCGGCCTTGATGTCCTCCTCGCTGACGCCCTGGCGCATCAGCTCCTGGTTGGCGGCCTCGATGATGTAGCCGGTCTGGCCCTCCATGCCCGGGGCGGGCTTGGGCTTCTGCGGGACGGGGAACTTCATGCCGGCGCGCTCGGAGGCGCTGAGCCAGCCCTCGCCGACCATGTTGTCGAGGACGTAGTTCCAGCGCTCCTCGACGAGCTTGCGGCCGGTGGTGCTCGCGGAGGTCCAGTCGTACTGGTTGGGCGCCTGGAGCAGCGAGGCGAGGTAGGCGCCCTGGGCGGTGGTGAGCCTGGTGGCGTCGACGCCGTAGTACGAGCGGGCGGCGGCCTGGATGCCGTAGGCGGAGCGGCCGTAGTAGCTCGTGTTCATGTACCCGGCGAGGATGTCGCTCTTGCTCATCTTCTGGTCGACCTTGATGGCGATGACCATTTCCTTGAGCTTGCGCGTGGCCGTCTGGTCCTGGCTCAGGAAGTAGTTCTTGACGTACTGCTGGGTGATGGTCGAGCCGCCCTGCTTGCCCTTGCCGGTGACGGTGTTCCAGGCAGCGCGGGTGGTGCCCTTGATGTCGACGCCGTTGTCCTTGTAGAAGGTCTTGTTCTCGGCGGCGACGAAGGCCTTCTGGACCGGCAGGGGGATCTTGTCGAGGCCGACGATCTCACGGTTGATCTTGCCGGTGCGGCCGAGGATCTTGCCGTTGGAGTACTTGTAGATGTTGCTCTGCATCGTCGCCTCGGCGTTCGCCGTCGGCACCGGGACCAGCAGGTAGACGACGTAGAGGGCACCCATGCCGAGCAGGCAGAACACGATGAAGGTGCCCAGGAGCTTCTTCCAGGTGAAGAGGCGGCGTATGCCGCGCTTCCTCGCCTTGCCCTCGTCCGGTCGGCCCATGTGTCCAGTCGCTCCACTCGTCTTGTGTCCGGCGCCCTCGGTGCTGAGCCCGCCCGCGTCGGATCAGCTCAGCAAGCTAACACCGACGAGGCGGACAAAGGACAACCGATCACGTCTTTTCCGGACGTGAGAATCAGCACCCACGCCCAGAGGAACCGACGCTCGAGCGGACCGGATGGTTGCGTGAGGGATCGGTTCCGTTTGGTGACTTCGCCGTTCGGTGACTTCGCCGTTCGGTGACTTCGCCGTTCGGTGACTTCGCCGTTCGGTGACTTCGCGACGTGCCGGCCGGTGACCCCGCGGCGCGCCTAGACGCTCGTGGAGCTATACATCGTGCGTATACACGGGGTGTACAGTAGGCGGCATGTCCATCGGTCACACCCTCCTCGGGCTCCTGGAGTCCGGACCGCGCCACGGCTACGACCTCAAGCGCGCCTTCGACGAGAAGTTCGGCCAGGACCGGCCGCTCCACTACGGCCAGGTCTACTCGACCATGTCCCGGCTCCTGAAGAACGGCCTGGTCGTCGTCGACGGCATCGAGGCCGGCGGCGGCCCGGAGCGGAAGCGGTACGCGATCACCGAGGCCGGCATCACCGATGTCGCCCAGTGGCTCGCCACTCCCGAGAAGCCGGAGCCGTACCTCCAGTCCACGCTCTACACCAAGGTCGTCCTGGCCCTGCTCACCGGCCGCGGGGCCGCCGAACTCCTCGACACCCAGCGCGCCGAGCACCTGCGCCTGATGCGCGAGCTCACCCGGCGCAAGCGCGACGGCGACCTCGCCGACCAGCTCATCTGCGACCACGCGCTCTTCCACCTCGAAGCGGACCTGCGCTGGCTGGAACTGACCGCCGCCCGCCTCGACGCACTCGCCGAGGAGATCCGCCGATGAGCTCCGCCCCGCTCCTCCGCGCCACCGGCCTGGACAAGGCCTACGGCCCGACCCCGGCGCTCGCCGGCGCCGACTTCGCCCTGCGGGCCGGCGAGGTCGTCGCCGTCATGGGCCCCTCCGGCTCCGGCAAGTCCACGCTCCTCCACTGCCTGGCCGGCATCGTGCGCCCCGACGCCGGCACGGTCACCTACGACGGACGCGAACTCACCGCGCTCTCCGACGGCGCGCGCAGCTCCCTGCGCCGCACCGACTTCGGCTTCGTCTTCCAGTTCGGCCAGCTCGTCCCCGAACTGACCTGCGTCGAGAACGTCGCGCTCCCCCTCCGCCTGAACGGCGAGAAGCGGAAGACGGCCGAGGCCAGGGCCGCCGAGTGGCTCGCCCGCCTGGAGGTCGGCTCCGTCGCGGGCCAGCGTCCCGGCGAGATATCCGGCGGCCAGGGCCAGCGCGTCGCCGTCGCCCGCGCCCTCGTCACCGCCCCGCGCGTGATCTTCGCCGACGAACCGACCGGCGCACTCGACTCCCTCAACGGCGAGCTGGTCATGCGGCTCCTCACCGACGCCTCCCGGGACACCGGCGCCGCCGTCGTCCTCGTCACCCACGAGGCCCGGGTCGCCGCCTGGTCCGACCGCGAGGTCGTCGTACGGGACGGTTCGGTGCGGGACGCGGAGTGGGCCGCGTGAGCCCCGGCACCTGGGCCCGCGACCTGACGCTCGGCGCCCGGTTCGCGGTCACCGGCGGCCGTTCCGGCCGGCTCCGCACCCTGCTGACCGCGACCGGCGTCGGCTTCGGCGTGGCCCTGCTGCTGCTCGCCGCCTCCTTCCCGAACATGCTCTTCCAGCGGGAGGTACGGGAGTCGGTCCGCGCCGTCGACGGCAGCGAGCAGGTCACCTCGCCCCGCCCCGACTCCTTCCTCCACCTCGACCGGAGCACCGTCTACCGCGACGACGTCGTCAGCGGCCTGCTGCTCCGCCCCGAGGGCGACGCGCCCCCGGTCCCGCCGGGCGCGGACCGGTTCCCCGGGACCGGCCAGATGCTGGTCTCCCCCGCGCTCGGGGAACTGCTCGACTCCCCCGAGGGCGCGCTGCTCAGGGAGCGGATCCCCTACGAGGTCGTCGGGACGATCGGACCGGCCGGACTGATCGGCCCGGCCGAGCTGCGGTACGTCGCCCACGTCGACTTCCTGAACCCGGAGAACCTCGACGGGCGCGGCACGCGCTACGGCTGGTCGGTGCCCGAGGAACCGATGAACGCGTTCCTGGTCCTCCTCGTCGTCGTCGCCTGCGTCGTCCTGCTCCTGCCGGTGCTCGTCTTCGTCGCGACCGCCGTCCGCTTCGGCGGCGAGCAGCGCGACCGGCGGCTCGCGGCGCTCCGGCTGATCGGCGCGGACACCGCCATGACCCGGCGGATCGCGGCCGGCGAGTCCCTCGCGGGCGCGCTGCTCGGTCTCCTCGTGGGCCTCGGACTCTTCGCGGTGGCCCGGCAGTTCGCGGGCACCTTCACCATCTGGGACGTCAACGCCTACCCCGGCGACGTCGTGCCGATGCCGGCCCTCGCCGCGCTCGTCCTCGCCGTCGTCCCGGTCGCCTCGGTCGTGGTCACCCTCTTCGCCCTGCGCGGGGTGGCGATCGAGCCGCTGGGCGTCGTACGGACCTCCACCCCGCGGCGCCGCCGGCTGTGGTGGCGGCTGCTGCTCCTCGCGGCCGGCGCGGCCTTCCTCGCCCCGCTCATCGGCGAGGTGCGGGTGACCGAGACCAGCATCGACACCGTGGGCGTCGTGGCCGGCACGACCCTCGTCCTGATCGGCCTCACCACGCTCCTGCCGTGGCTCGTCGAAGCGGGCGTCAAGCGGCTGCACGCCGGCCCGGTGGCCTGGCAGCTCGCGGTCCGCAGGCTCCAGTTGAGCAGCGGCACGGCGGCCCGCGCGGTCAGCGGCATCGTCGTCGCGGCGACCGGGGCGATCGCGCTCCAGATGCTCTTCCAGGCGATGGAGAACGACTTCACCCGGCTCAGCGGCGAGGA
The DNA here is from genome assembly GCF_020400725.1 of Streptomyces sp. NK15101. Taxonomy (GTDB): domain Bacteria; phylum Actinomycetota; class Actinomycetes; order Streptomycetales; family Streptomycetaceae; genus Streptomyces. Next base: position 96,701 of record NZ_JAINVG010000005.1, read on the forward strand.
CACCTCCCGCGCCCAGCTCGCGATCGGCAACGACGCGAGGAACGCCGACGAGGCGCGCGGGGTGATCGACCGCTTCCGGCGGACCGAGGGCGTCACCGGCGTGATCGGCACCGTCGAGTCCCACGTGTGGCGGCCCGGCCGCCTGAAGGAGGGCGAGGAGTTCTCCCCGACGACCTCGATCCGGGTCGGCGACTGCGCCTCTCTCCGGGAGTTCGCCACGCTCCCCTCCTGCACCGACGGGGACGTCTTCGTCTTCCTCGCCCACGGCGTCCAGGGCAATCCGCCCGACGACCGCGTCACCGGCGTCGCCCGGCCCGGCGCCACGGTCGCCCTGCGCGACCCGCATCCGCACCCGAGCGCGCCGAAGCGCCCGGAGGGCGCGCCGCTGCCGCAGTGGCGGATCCCCACGACGGCCCGGGTCGTGGACTCCCGCCCGGACCCGACGGGCATGTACGAGTACGGCGTCCTCGCCACCCCGTCGGCGATCGACACCGCCCTGCTCGACGAGCCAGACGCGCAGACCATGGTCCGGCTCGACCCGGCGGTGCCGGACGCCGCCGAGTACGTGCGGAACACGGCGGAGGCCATCGATCCGACGTCCTGGGTGCGCACCCTGAAGGACACCGAGCGGGACGCGGCGTTCTCCAGCGTCCGGACCGGCATCCTCGTCGGCTCCACCCTGACGATGCTGCTCGTGGCGGCCTCGCTCCTGGTCGCGACCCTGGAGCAGCTGCGGGACCGCAAGCGGCTGCTCTCCTCGCTGGTCGCCTTCGGCACCCGGCGCTCGACCCTGGGCTGGTCGGTGCTGTGGCAGACGGCGGTGCCGATCCTCCTCGGCCTGGTCCTCGCCGTGGCGGGCGGTCTCGGTCTCGGGGTCGTCCTCCTGAAGACGGGCGGTCAACAGGTCCAGGACTGGTGGGGTTTCCTGCCCGTCGTCGGGATCGGCCTCGGACTGATCGCGGCCGTGACGCTGCTGAGCATGCCGGTGCTGTGGCGGCTGATGCGGGCGGACGGGCTGCGGACGGAGTAACCCGTCGACCGGATGTCCGAGGAGTACGGGGCGGTACGGGGGCGGGGCGCGGGTTCCTGACACCGGGGGGTGTCAGGAGCCGCCGCCCACCACCCGTACCGGAAGCTCCTCCATCGCCCCGCGCAGGGCCTGGGCCAGCTCCTCGAACTCGGCGTGCCGGGCCGCGCCCGTCCGCATCGCGAGGGCGATCCGCCGCGAGGGCGCCGGTTCGGCGAACCCCCCGGTCCACAGGGCGGTGTTGCGGGCGGTCTCGACGGTCACGGCGGTGCGCGGCAGCAGGGTCACCCCGAGGCCGCCGGCGACGAGCTGGACCAGTGTGGCGAGTCCGGCGGCGGTGGTGGTGACCTCGGCGCCCTCCGTGCGCCCGGCCTCCCGGCAGATGTCGAGGGCCTGGTCGCGCAGGCAGTGTCCCTCGTCGAGGAGCAGCAGCCGGAGCTCCCTGAGGGCCTCGCGGGGGATGTCGTCCCGCCCGGCCAGCGGGTGCCCCTCGGGGGCGACCAGGACGAAGTCCTCGTCGAAGAGGGGGAGTTCGGTGATGCCGGGCACGCCGAGCGGCACGGCGAGCAGCAGCAGGTCGAGCCGGCCGGCCGCGAGCCCCTCCAGGAGCGAGGAGGTCTGTTCCTCGTGTACCTGGAGGTCGAGCTCGGGCCAGCGGCGGTGGACGAGCCGCAGGACGGTGGGCAGCAGGTAGGGGGCGACGGTCGGGATCACGCCGAGCCGCAGGACGCCGGTGAAGGGGGCCCGGGCGGCCTCCGCCTCCTCCATCAGCTCCGCCACCGCGTCGAGGACGGTCCGGGCGCGGACCGCGAGCCGCTCCCCCGCGGGCGAGAGCAGCACCTTCCGCGTCGTACGCTCGAGGAGCTGGACACCGAGTGCCTCTTCGAGAGCCGAAACCGCGCCCGAGAGGGCGGGCTGGCTCATGCCGATGGCCGCCGCCGCGTCGCGGAAGTGCAGATGCTCGGCGACCGCCGCGAAGGCCCTGAGCTGGGAGAGGCTCGGCTGCTTGCCTCGGTGCGGGCCGCGCGGGGGGCTGTACGGGGATGCCACTGATAACCACCTTCGATCAACACGACCCACACTAGCTATTTCACTGATCAATGCACCCCGTGCCAGTATGTGAGACGTCCAACCCCCACGGAAGGCCCCAAAAGGGACCCTTCCTGCCTGCAAGGAGAGCGCGTGCTCACTGTCGGTGACAAGTTCCCCGCCTACGACCTGACCGCCTGCGTGTCGCTGGAGAGCGGCAAGGAGTTCGAGCAGATCGACCACAAGGCCTACGAGGGCAAGTGGCGCGTGGTGTTCTTCTGGCCGAAGGACTTCACCTTCGTCTGCCCGACCGAGATCGCCGCGTTCGGCAAGCTGAACGACGAGTTCGCCGACCGTGACGCCCAGATCCTCGGTGTCTCCGGCGACTCGGAGTTCGTGCACCACGCCTGGCGCAAGGACCACGCCGACCTGCGCGACCTGCCCTTCCCGATGCTGGCCGACTCGAAGCACGAGCTCATGAGCGACTGCGGCGTCCGCGGCGAGGACGGCTTCGCCCAGCGCGCCGTCTTCATCGTGGACCCGAACAACGAGATCCAGTTCGTCATGGTGACCGCCGGCTCCGTCGGCCGTAACCCCAAGGAGGTCCTGCGGGTCCTCGACGCGCTGCAGACCGACGAGCTGTGCCCGTGCAACTGGAACAAGGGCGAGAGCACCCTCGACGCCGCCGCCCTCCTCGCGGGCGAGTAAGGACGGATCCGACATGGCCCTCGACGAACTGAAGTCCGCCATACCGGACTTCGCCAAGGACCTGAAGCTGAACCTCGGTTCGGTCATCGGCAACAGCGACCTCCCGCAGCAGCAGCTGTGGGGCACCGTCCTCGCCTGCGCGATCGCCTCGCGCTCGCCGAAGGTGCTCAAGGAGCTGGAGCCCGAGGCCCAGGCCAACCTGAAGCCCGAGGCGTACCAGGCCGCCAAGTCCGCCGCCGCGATCATGGCGATGAACAACGTCTTCTACCGGACCCGGCACCTGCTGTCGGACCCCGAGTACGGGACGATGCGCGCCGGCCTGCGGATGAACGTCATCGGCAACCCGGGCGTCGAGAAGGTCGACTTCGAGCTGTGGTCGCTGGCCGTCTCCGCGATCAACGGCTGCGGCCAGTGCCTTGACTCGCACGAGCAGGTCCTGCGCCAGGCCGGTGTCGACCGCGCCACGATCCAGGAGGCCGTGAAGATCGCCGCGGTGATCCAGGCGGTCGGCGTCACGCTGGACGCGGAGGCCGTGCTCGCCGAGTAGGGCGCCGCCGTACGAGAAGGGCCCCGGGGCTTCGCGCCCCGGGGCCCTTCCGTCACTTCTTGAGCGCCTCCATGACGGCCAGCAGGTCCTGGGTCATGGGGACGTCGATCCCGGAGAGGTCGATCTCCTGGGTGTTCCTGGTCGCCTCCCCCTCGGTGGAGTCGTAGTCGTACTGCGACCAGACGCTGAGCTCGAACTCCGCCTGCCCGTCGAGGACGAGCAGCAGCGCCCCCTCGTTCCCCGACTGGTCGAAGAAGGCCTTCTCACCCAGGCCGTCGACGGGCTGCGGGGATCCCCCGTGCATGACCCTCGGCACGAACTCGGGGCCGGGGTCCGACTTCTTGTGCAGGGTGTACGTGATCGAGGCGCTGTACCCCTTGTCCGGCGGACCGAGGGTGAGCGAGCATCCGGCCTGGAAGAGGGCCGGGTCCTCGATGGAGGGGCCCGAACCGTCCTGCCCGACCTCTCCGAGGACGCCTTCGAGCGCCTTCAGTTCGAGCGTGCGGCAGAAGTCCGCGGTGTCCCGGTACCCGCCGAGGTCGGGCCCCGGGTCCTGCCGCTGCTGGTACGCGTAGAGTCCGCCGCCCCACACCGCCGAGGCGAGCACCGCGCCGCCGAGCGCCCACGGCCAGGGGCGGCGGGCCCGGGGCGGGCGCGGCGGCGGGGTCTCGGTGAGCGTTTCCGGGGCGCCGAACTCCCCGCCGCCCACGAGCTCCGGCTCCGATATCACTTGCCCTCCCCCTCACCGGCGCCCGGCGCCGGGACCGGTGCGACCGCGAAGGCCGTCGCGCCGCGGGGCTCGGGGGTGCTGCGCAGGGCCTGTTCGGTGGTGTACGCGCGCAGGTAGCCGACGACCGTGTTGAGGACGGCGACCAGCGGCACGGCGACGACGGCGCCGCCGATCCCGGCGGTGAGGCCGCCGGCGGCGACGGCGAGGACGACGGCGAGGGGGTGGACGCGGACGGCCCTGCCGAGGATGAACGGCTGGAGGACGTGACCCTCGATCTGCTGCACGGCGAGCACGACGACGAGCACCATGAGGGCGGTGAACACGCCGTTGGTGACGAGGGCGACGACGCAGGCGAGGGCTCCGGAGATGACCGCGCCGACCAGCGGGATGAAGGCGAAGAGGAAGATGAAGACGGCGAGCGGGACGGCCATCGGGACTTCCAGGAACCAGAGTCCGAGGCCGATGAAGACGGCGTCGATGAGGGCGACGAGGACGGTGCCGCGGACGTAGGCGGTGAGGGTGCGCCAGGCGCGCGGTCCCGCGCCGGCGACGCCGGGCCGGGCCTGGGCGGGCACCAGCTTGAGCGTCCACTCCCAGACCTTCTTCCCGTCGTAGAGCAGGAAGAGGGTGCAGAACATGGCCAGCAGGATGCCGGTCATGGCCTCCACGATGACGGTGACGCCCTGGAGTCCGGCGGAGGTGATCTGCTCGGCGTTGGCGCCGATGGCCTCGCTGAGGTTCTTGGCGATGTCGTTGATCTGCTGCTCGGTGACGTGGAACGGGCTGTCGAGCAGCCAGTGCTTGAGTTCCTCGATGCCGTCCTTGATGCGGTCGGACAGGTTGTCGACGTTGTCCATCACCTGCCAGACCACGAACCAGCCGACCAGCCCCATGACGACGAAGCCGGACACGGCGGTGACGGCGGTGGCGAGGCCGCGGGGCAGGCCCTTGCGGCGCAGCATGGCGACGGTGGGCTGGAGCAGGGCGGTGACGAGGAGCGCGGCGACGAAGGCGAGGACGACCAGCTGCACGGAGCTGATCACCTTCATCAGCACCCAGACGGTGCCGGCGAGGACGAGCAGCCGCCAGCCCGCCTCGGCGGCCACGCGCATGCCCCAGGGGATGGCGGCGACGGGGTCGGGGCGCGCGGCGACGGCCGGCGCGTACGAGGGAGGCGCGGGGACGGAGCGCTCCGGCTCGGTGGCGGCCTCCGGGTCCGGGAGGGGCGCGGCGGTGTCCGGGTCGACGTCCGGCGGCGTGGGGACGGCCGGGCCGGGGGTCTCGGGGCGGGCGTCGCGAGGGGTGCCGTACGGCGGTCCGAGCGGATCGTCCCGTTCCGCCTCGGCCCGGCGCTCGTCGAGGCGTTCACCCACGCGACTCAGGCTCTCGCCCAGCCGGCTCAGCCATCCTGGCACTCTGGACATCTCTTCCCTCTCCCCCCGCCGATTCTTCCCCGCTCGCTCCTCCGGGAGCCCGTGGGGCCTTCGAACCTACACGCAAGAAGCCCCTCACCTTAGGACGGTGAGGGGCTTCCGGAGGTTGAGCGGGCCGGCATCGGGTCCGGGGACCGTCCCCGACGCGGCGCGGCCTAGTACCAGTGGTTGGCCTGCCAGAACGACCAGGCGCCACACGGGCTGCCGTAGCGGCTGTCCATATAGTTGAGGCCCCACTTGATCTGGGTGGCGGGGTTGGTCTGCCAGTCGGCGCCGGCCGAGGCCATCTTGTAGCCCGGCAGGGCCTGCACGAGACCGTAGGCACCCGAAGACGGGTTCACCGCGCGGTAGTTCCAGCCGGACTCGTGGTCCACGATGTTGCTGAAGCACGAGAACTGGTCGGCCGACATCATCTGCCGGGCCATCGCCTGGACCTCGGCGATGCTGTAGGAGCCCTGCGCGGCGAAGGACGAGGCGCTGCGGATGGAGGACCGGCTGGCGCGCTCCTCGGCCTCCTTGCGCTCCTGCTCGGCCTTGGCCTCGGCGGCGGCCTTGTCGGCGGCCTCCTTCTTCGCCTCGGCGTCCTTGGCGGCGCGGATGCGTGCCGACTCCTCCGCGGACTTCTTCGCGGCGGCGTCGGCGGCGGCGGCCTGGACGTCGGCCTGCTCCGAGAGGGACGAGACCTGTACCTGGGCCTGCTCGCCCGCGGGGATGTCCGCGAGCAGCGTGGTGTCGGCCGCGGTGGCCTCGAAGTTGTCGTCCGAGGGCTGAGCGGCGTTGCCCGAGGCGACACCGGCGATGGCGCCGACAGTGGTGACCGCAGTGGCCGAAGCCACCGCGAATCCCCGGACCGAGATCCGGCTCACACGGTTTCCTTCCAGCACGCCCGCACAGGTGACCACGCGGGCGAAATCTTGCCCCTGGCACTGGTCTCCGACGTACGGGGTCACAGAAGACACGGGCCCGTGGTGCTGTGGGCGGCATACGGCGACGGCTGTGGAGTTGTGTGGTGCGGTGCGCACCCCCGAGGGTGCACGTGTGCCGTATGCGGGGCCTGACGGAAGCAAGACTCTGCCGGACGACGACACCGCAAGGCAATTCCGTGTTGCGTGTGAAAGCTCACACCTGGGTGGACGCACGGGATTTGGCGGATACGGGCGACAGCACGGCGCCGCCCGGCTAAGCTCCTGCGCTCTGCCGGGCGGCGCCAACTGCCTTACCCGTATGAACGGGTGCGAATCGGTCAGATCTGAACGTCCTCCAGCATCTCGGTCACGAGCGCGGCGATCGGGGAGCGCTCGGAGCGGGTGAGGGTGACGTGGGCGAAGAGCGGATGCCCCTTCAGTTTCTCGATCACGGCGACGACTCCGTCGTACCGGCCGACCCGGAGGTTGTCGCGCTGGGCGACGTCATGGGTCAGCACGACCCGCGAATTCGCCCCGATACGGGACAGAACGGTCAACAGGACGTTCCGCTCCAGGGACTGGGCCTCGTCCACGATGACGAAGGCGTCGTGGAGGGAGCGGCCCCGGATGTGGGTGAGCGGCAGGACCTCCAGCATCCCGCGGCCGAGCACCTCCTCGATGACCTCCCGGCCCGCGACCGAGGACAGCGTGTCGAAGACGGCCTGCGCCCACGGGCTCATCTTCTCGGCCTCGCTGCCCGGCAGGTACCCGAGCTCCTGGCCGCCGACCGCGTACAGCGGACGGAAGACCATCACCTTCTGGTGCTGACGGCGCTCCAGGACGGCCTCCAGGCCCGCGCAGAGCGCGAGCGCGGACTTGCCGGTGCCGGCCCGGCCGCCCATGGAGATGATGCCGACGTCCGGGTCGAGCAGCAGGTCGAGCGCGATCCGCTGCTCGGCGCTGCGGCCGCGGAGCCCGAAGGCCTCCCGGTCGCCGCGGACGAGCCGCACGTTCCCCTCGGCGGTCACCCGGCCGAGCGCCTTGCCGCGCTCGGACTGGAGCACCAGGCCCGTGTGGACCGGAAGCTCGGTGGCCTCCGGCACGTACAGCGAGTCCTGGTCGTAGAGCAGGTCCACCTGCTCCCCGGAGAGGGCCAGCTCGGACATCCCGGTCCAGCCGTTGGCGTCCGTGATGGCGAGTTCGGCGCGGTACTCCTCGGCGAGGAGCCCGACCGAGGAGGCCTTGATGCGCAGCGGCAGGTCCTTGGAGACGACCGTGACGTCGTACCCCTCCGCCTGGAGGTTGCGCGCGACCGCGAGGATCCGTGAGTCGTTGTCCCCCGACCTGTAGCCGGCGGGCAGGACGCCGGTGTCGGAGTGGTTGAGTTCGACACGCAGGGTGCCGCCCAGGTCCCCGATGGGGAGCGGGGCGTCGAGGCGTCCGAACCGGACCCGGAAGTCGTCGAGCAGGCGCAGCGCCTGCCGGGCGAAGTAGCCGAGTTCGGGGTGGTGCCGCTTGGCCTCCAGCTCCGTCACCACGACGATCGGGAGCACCACCTCGTGCTCCTCGAAGCGCGAGACGGCGTTGGGGTCGGCCAGCAGGACGCTGGTGTCGAGAACATAGGTGCGCCGGTCGGAAAGGCGGCGCTTCGTGCTGGTCACCACGGAAGGACAGACCCCCTCTGAAGACCCCTGTGAGGTCGGGGTGCGACGGAACCGGTGTCGCTGCGGAATGGGACCGGGCTCAGGCCGCCATGCGCGGGCCGAACCACGGCCCTCCGCTTCTCCCGTGCTTGTCCCGCACGGTCGTCCTGGTGCAAGGGGCCTCCCGGGTGGCGGTCTCCGTGCCGCTCACTTCACCAGGGATATGCCCTCGAACGACCACTGCCATGCCATGGCATATGACGACGTATTCATGAACACCAGGTGATCGGTTCCGACCGGGGGTGATCGGCAGGGGCTCAGGTGCCGTAGCGCCGGTGCCGGGCCGCGTAGTCCCGCAGCGCGCGCAGGAAGTCGACCTTCCGGAAGGCCGGCCAGTGGACCTCGCAGAAGTAGTACTCGGAGTGGGCGCTCTGCCACAGCATGAAACCGGACAGCCGCTGCTCGCCGCTGGTCCGGATCACCAGGTCCGGATCGGGCTGACCGCGCGTGTACAGGTGCTCCGAGATGTGCTCGACGTCGACGATCTCGGCGAGCTCCTCGAAGCTCGTCCCCCGCTCCGCGTGCTCCAGGAGCAGCGAGCGGACCGCGTCCGCGATCTCCTGGCGCCCGCCGTAGCCCACCGCGACGTTCACGAGTATCCCCGTGTTGTCGTGGGTGGCCTCCTCGGCCTCCTTCAGCACCGTCTGGGTGCGGGCGGGCAGCAGGTCCATCGTGCCGACGTGGTGGACCCGCCAGCGGCCGTCGGCGGCCAGCGCGCGCACGGCGTTCTCGATGATGCCGAGCAGCGGGACGAGCTGTTCCTCGGGGCGGTTCAGGTTGTCCGTGGAGAGCATCCAGAGCGTGACGACCTCGACGTCCGTCTCGGCACACCAGCCGAGCAGCTCCTGGATCTTGTCCGCGCCGGCCTTGTGTCCCTGCTCGGGGGTCCCGCCGGACGCCTTGGCCCAGCGACGGTTCCCGTCGAGGATGACGCCGATGTGCTTGGGCACCTGGGTGTGGTCGAGGCGGCCTTCCACCCGGCGTGCGTAGAGCCCGTACACCAGGTCGCGCAGGTTCACTGTTCTTTACCCCTCCATGCAGTGTCGGCCCCCGAAGCCGCCACACTACTGCGGACGGGCGACGGGCTCCCAGCCCGGGACTGTCACAAGTCCGTGATAAGCAGAGATACGTGACTGATTCCCCCTTGTACCGCGCCGCCGACGAGCGCTACGACTCCATGGAGTACCGGCGCACCGGGCGCAGCGGACTGAAGCTCCCCGCCGTCTCGCTCGGCCTCTGGCACAACTTCGGCGACGACCGCACGCTCGACTCGCAGCGGGCGATCCTGCGCCGCGCCTTCGACCTCGGCGTCACCCACTTCGACCTGGCCAACAACTACGGGCCGCCCCCCGGCTCCGCCGAGCTGAACTTCGGCAAGATCTTCGCCCAGGACTTCGCGCCCTACCGGGACGAGCTGATCGTCTCGACCAAGGCCGGGTACCTGATGCACCCCGGCCCGTACGGCGAGTGGGGCTCCCGCAAGTACCTGCTGTCCTCGCTCGACGCCTCCCTGAACCGGATGGGCCTCGACTACGTCGACATCTTCTACTCGCACCGCTTCGACCCGCACACCCCGCTGGAGGAGACGATGGGGGCCCTCGCCTCCGCCGTCCAGCAGGGCAAGGCGCTGTACGTCGGCGTCTCCTCGTACAACAGCGAGCAGACCGCCGAGGCCGCGCGGATCCTCAAGGAGATGGGCGTCCCGGCGCTCATCCACCAGCCCTCGTACTCCATGATCAACCGGTGGACCGAGGAGGACGGCCTCCTCGACACCCTGGAGGCGGCCGGCATGGGCTGCATCTCCTTCGTCCCGCTCGCGCAGGGCCTGCTCACCAACAAGTACCTGAAGGGCATCCCGGAGGGCTCGCGGGCCACCCAGGGCAAGTCCCTCGACCCGAACCTGCTCTCCGACGAGGTGCTGCGGCGCCTGCACGGCCTCGCCGGCATCGCCGAGCGGCGCGGGCAGTCCCTCGCCCAGCTGGCGCTGTCGTGGGTGCTGCGGGACGAGCGGATGACCTCGGCGCTGATCGGCGCGTCCAGCGTCGCCCAGCTGGAGGAGAACGTGGCGGCGCTCGCGGGCGCGCCGCTGACGGACGAGGAGCTCGAGGAGATCGACTCGTTCGCGGTGGACACCGCCGGCACGAACATCTGGGCCGGCCGCGGCTGACGGCCCCGCCGGCACCCCGCCCCGGTCCCGACGGGCCCCGGGGCAAGAAAAACGGGCCGGTCCGTGGGGGGGATACGGACCGGCCCGAGGGGGGGTTTCCACCATAACCCTTCGATAGTCCTCTTGCGCGCCACGTACGCCGAACGAACCGCGTCGGATTCGCCGGAACCCAAGCGGCACAAGGGCTCCGAGGCCCTGTGGCGGGTTTGCGCCCCGGCGTGGCGGCGGGGTTCCGTCCCTCCCAAGAGGGACCGGCCGGCACGGGCACGGCGTTGACGCGGCGGAGCACCCGGAGGGCTTTCCGGCAGGTCAGCCCCGCTTAGCCGAGGCGGCGACGCGGTCCGGTACCGCCGGGCGACGACTCGGTGACCCTGCGTACGGGTGACGGCCCGTGCGCGGCGACGCCCTCAGGGCATGGCGGTGAACGCCCCCAGGAGGAGACCGAGCAGCCCGCCCCCGAGCATGAAGGGGCCGAACGGGATCGCCGAGGAACGGTCGGCCCGCCGCAGCAGGACGGCGCCGAGGCCGTACACCGCGCCGAGGAGGAAGCCCGCGAAGGCCCCGGCGAAGAGCACGCCCCAGCCGTACCAGCCGAGGGCCGCGCCCAGCGGGACCGCCAGCTTCACGTCGCCGAAGCCGAGCCCGCCCGGGTTGATCAGGAACAGCACCAGATAGGCCCCGCCGAGGGCGAGCCCCCCGAGCAGCGCCCGCGGCCAGGACCCCGCGTCGTATGGGAGGAGCTCCGCCCCGCCGAGGAGCAGCGGGACGGCGACGGCGAGCGGCAGGGTGAGACCGTCCGGGAGCCGGTGCACGCGCGCGTCCACGCAGGCCAGGAGGACGGCGAAGGGCGCGCCGAGCAGCCAGACCGCGAGCTCGGGCCGGGGCCCGCCGGTGGCGGCGGCGAGCGCGGCACAGACCAGGGCGGTGAGCAGCGGGGCGACGAGCGGGCTCGCGGTGGTCGCGCACTCCTGCCGCCCGGGACCCCCGAGCCAGCCGCGCCCGGGACCGGCCAGGACGTGCCCGGCGGGGCAGCGGTCCCGCCACCGCTCCTCCGGCTCCACGGAGAGCCGGTACGCGGCCCGGGGCACGAGCAGCCCGACGGCGGCCCCCCACAGGGCGGCGACGGCGATCAGCGTGACGTACACGGACGAGACCCTAGGGCGCCGTGCCGCTACGGTCTGCCGCATGGGGAAATGGGTGGACGGGACGGGGACGTTGGGGGTGGCCGCTCTGGACCTCCCGCTGGAGGTGGCGGCCTCCTACCGGGCGCGGCGGCGGGGGCTGCTCGGCCGGGACGGGATCGCGGGGGCGCTGCTCATCGTCCGGACGAACAGCGTGCACACCTTCGGCATGCGGTTCCCGATCGACGTGGCCTACCTGGACGGCTCCTTCACGGTCCGGTCCGTGGTCACGATGCGGCCGGGGCGGCTCGGCATGATCCGGCCGCGCGGCCGGCACGTCCTGGAGGCGGAGGCGGGCGCGATGGCGGCGTGGGGCCTGGAACCGGGAGTACGCGTGCGCGTGTCCTGCGGACAGGTCACGGCGGGCCCGAACCGAGCAGGGTGAACGCCCCGTACGCGCCGGAGGCGAGCGCGAGCCCGGCGAGGACGGGCACGGCGGTACGGGTCCGCACGCGCGCGAGGGCCACGGCGGGCGGGAGCAGCAGCCCGAAGGCGGGCATCATCAGGCGCGGCCGGGAGCCGAAGTAGGCGGCGCCGACGAGGGAGACGAACACGACGCCGATCGTGTGGACGAGCAGCGGCAGCGGCTGCCGCTGCCGCACGCAGAGCGCCAGCAGCCCGCCGAGCAGGACGAGCGCCGCACACAGGCCGAGGGCGGCGGGCCACGGCAGGCCCGCGATGAACAGGGCGAGGGCGACACCGCCGTCGATGGAGTTGCCCCAGGCGGCCTGCACGTCGAAGTAGGCGGTGGGACTGCCCTGACGGACCCCGACGTGGGCGACGTACGCCAGCCAGCCCAGCGGGGCGATCAGCACCCCGGCCACGGTCCGCGCGGGCAGCCGCCGTTCCCGTACGAGGGAGACGAGGGCGGTGACGCCGAGGGCCGCGATCAGCGCGACGGCCGTCGGCCGGGTGAGCCCGGCGGCCGCGCACAGGACACCGGCGAGGATCCAGCGCCCGCGCAGCACGGCGTACAGCGACCAGGCGGCGAGGGCGGTGAACAGGGTCTCCGTGTACGCCATGGACTGGACGAACGCGGTGGGGCACACGCCCCAGAGGACCGCGAGGAGGACGCCGGCGCGGGGCCCCGCGACGTGGGCGCCGCACTTCGCGATGCCCCAGGCGGCGGCGAGCCCCGCCGTCCAGGAGACGAGGAGCCCCGCGGTGGCCGCGTCGACGGGGAGCACGGCGGAGAGGCCGCGCTCCAGGGCCGGGAGGAGCGGGAAGAAGGCGAGGTCGGAGTGGACGTCGCCGTTCGGCAGGGTGACCTGGTACCCGTACCCGTGCTCGGCGATGCGGACGTACCAGACGGAGTCCCAGCGGCCCTTGAGCCGGTGCAGCCCGTCCTCACCGGTCACGGCGGCGGCGACGGCGAGGACGACGAGGCCGACTAGGCGGGTGGCGGCGTAGCCGCCGAGTGCCGCGAGGGCGGCGGGGTCGCTGGGCCGGGTCCGGAACATGCGCCCGATTATCCGGGGCCCGCGGTCAGGTCACCCGAGGGGCCTTATGCGGACGAACTTGGCGGCCATGACGGGGCCGAGCTGCTCGACGATGGCGTGTCCGGGCTCCTGCGGCGAGGGCAGGTCGCCGAGGAAGGACGTGACGATGACCTCGTCGATGCCGAGGACGCCGCGCGCGCTCTGCTCCTCGAGGAAGTCGAGCGTCCGACGCCAGTCGGCGGCGCCGGGGTCCTCGCCGAGGAAGGACCGGACGGTGCCCTGGACCACGTCCCAGAAGAACACGTGCGGCAGGACACCGCCCTGATGGAGGACATGGGTCTCGTACGCGCCCCGGAACTCGGGGATCCGGGTGACGAGATCACTGACCAACTGCACGCTGGGGGCCATGCTCGGGGCCGCGTTCGGGTTCGCACCGGGGTTCGCGCTCGGGGTCGCCGTCATCTGTCCAGAATGCTCCCGCCGAAGAGGGATGTCCCGCCGTATTTACGCTTTCCTGGCGACGTCTTTCGCCGGGTTTTCCACAGGGGGTGCGAAGTGTCCCTCTTCCGTGGATCGTTGGGCGTATGTACGAGTTGGCGATCCTCGCCAGGGGCGGGGTCCTCCTGACGGTCTGGGCGGTCGCGGCGGGCTGGCCGCCGGGGCGGCTGGCCGGACGGCTGCGCAGGGACGGCTGGCAGCGGATCTGCCGGGGCGCCTGGGCGGCCCCGGGGAGGGAGGTGGACTGGCGGTTGAGGGCGACGGCCCTCCAGCTCCTGCGCCCGGAACTGGTGTGCAGTCACGGGACGGCGGCGCGGCTGCACCGCATCGAGCGGCTGGGAACGGCGGGCGGCCCACTGGAGTTCACGACGCCGGCCCGGTCGGCGCGCGGCGAGGACATACGGGTCCACGGCACGAGGTTCCTCACGTCCCGCGACTGGTCGACCCGACGGGGGCTGCGGACGACGACCCCGGCCCGTACGGTCGGCGACCTGATACGGGCCTCCGGCACCCGCGAGGAGGCGGTGGTCGTCGCGGACTCGGCGCTCGCCCGGCGGGCGGTCGAAGGGGTGCGGCGCGAGGCACTCGTCCGCTACGAGGACCTCACCGCCGAACTCGCGGCGCCCCGGCGGGGAGCGGCCCGCGCCCGGACCTGGCTCCGGCTGGCCGAACCGGCGTCGGGCTCCCCGGCGGAGACGGTCGCCCGACTCCGGATGCGGGACGCGGCCCTGACCCCCGAATCCCAGCCGACCCTGCTCACGGCGATCGGGAAGCCCCTCCGCCCGGACTTCCTCTTCCGGGAGGCGGGCCTGGCGGTGGAGATCGAGGGCCACGCCTTCCACGGCACCCGGCGCGCCCACGAACGGGACGTCGCCCGCTTCAACGCGCTCCAGTCCTGCCCGGAGATCCGCCGCGTACTGCGCTTCACCGCCGGGGAGGTCTTCCGCCGTCCGGACCGCATGACGGCGACGATCCGGGCGGCGCTGGCCCTCTAGGGAGCGGGGGGTGTGGTCCGGGGGAAGGAGATCTCGACGCGCCGGTTTTTCTTCCGGCCCTCCTCGGTGCGGTTGTCGGCGATCGGGTAGTCCTCGCTGTACCCGCGGATGTCGAAGGTGGTCCCCGGGTCCAGGGCCCGCGCGAGCACCTGCTGCACGGCCACGGCCCGCTCCTTCGACAGCTTGAGCCCGTGCTCGTACGTCCCCAGGTTGTCGGTGAACCCGAAGACCCGGACCCGCCCGGACCCCATCTTGCCGATCTCGGCGGCGATGGCGGCGATACGGGCGTTGGCGGCGGGCGAGAGCCTGGCGCTGTTCTTCGGGAACAGCACCTCGGCCTGCAGCGCGAACGTCACGTCCACGTTGGTGTCCTGCCGGCGCTCCTGCCCGCCCTCCTCCTCGACGATCTGCTTGATGTCGAGCACCTTGGCGGGGGCGAGGGTGGCCCCGTCGGGAAGCATCAGCCCCGGGGACTCGGGGTCGATGACGGGCGGAGGCGAGGAGGTACCGGCGGGCCCGGGCCCGTCATCGGCGTACGCGGGGGGCCCGGCGAGCGGCCCCAGGGCCACGCACACGAACAGGAGGGAGGCGAGGCGGCGGTTTCTCGTCGTCGTCATGGCGTCGCCTCAGGAGAGCTTGAGGGTGGCGGGTTCGAAGGTGGGGAGCTGGAAACTTACTTCGGTGGTGGAGGTGGGGGGTGCGGGGAACTGCATGAAAACGTCGGTCGACTTTCCGGGGCCGATGCTGTCGAGTCCTGTGGTGGTCAGAGGTCGCCCATCTGTGTCACGCAGGACGTAGTACCGCTTCTTTCCCACAGAGTCGACGAGCGTAGCGCCGCCCAATGTCAAGCCATGCTTGATGACTTCCGTCTCATCCCCTCTGATTTCCACGGGAAGAAGGACGGAGGAACCGGATGGATTCTTCAGCTGCCCCTTGATCGTGAGGAAGCCGCCCGAGTCACGCTCGGCAGAATTGATGACGAGTTCCACGCCCTTTTGCCCCTTGAGAAGCGCCAACGTTTCCGTGGGCTCTGCGACCCCTTGCGACCCCTGGGTGGCTGATGCTTCCCGCTGGGGTGCGGCACTGGTTGAGGCGGCCTTGTTCTCATTGGGCTTCTCCTCGGCACCACACCCGGACACGAAGAGTGCCACGGACGTGATCGCGGCGGCGACCACCCCTCTGCGGATCGTCCTTGCGTAGCGCGCGTTCATGAAGCGTGCTTCCTTTGCTCGTCGCGTGTCAGTCCGACAGTCGGACTCTGAAGAGATCAGCGGCGTCGGGGAGGGTCGGCCTGTCAGGTTCGATCACCCACGGTTCGCCATCGCAGACGAGGCCGACTATGGGCTCCTGGTCATCGGGCTCTTCGTCACCCTCATCGGGGCTCGTAGGCGTCGGACCCGGAGTGGATTCGGGCGGATCCGGAGTGGATTCCGGCGCGTCGAAGATACAGCGCGGCTCAATTACTGCTTCAGCTGACGCTGTTGCGTGATGCGACTCTTGCCCTGTTGTGGTTACGGTTACCTTGAAGCCATGCTCACCTGTAGCGAGTGGCACACATCCGCTGCCCGCGAGTACCGCCCCGTTTCGAGCCGCGAACTCACCTGCTTGTTGACAGGCTGGCGAATCGAAATACGCAACACCCCGAAGAAACTCGCCCCACTGCCCAGGAGCGAGGATCACTTCACCCCAACCAGTCCGCAGCTGCTCGCGGGCATCCTGAGCCGCCGCTAGGGCTGCTGCGTCCGCTGCAGTCTGGGCACTGTTTCTCGTCAAGGCCGCCTGCCCCACCAGGAAGTAGGCGAATCCCAGAAACAAAAGACCTGCGATGACCGCAATATAGACGGGAAACGCCTGCCCCTCATCGCGGCAAAGCCCGGCGCGCCTTACTAGCCGCCGGTAAGCTCGGAGATCTTCTGGCGAATCGCGTTCATGATTGACGTACCGATGTCCGTACCGGTGATCGCCACCACGATCGCCACCACCACCACAATGATCCCCAGATATTCCACCGCCGTCTGGCCCCGGTCCTCCGATCGGCGGGTGGTCCGGTCGGACAGCCAGACACGGCCCTTGGTCAGGGCCTTCAGCATCGCGTCGTTCATCGTGGTCCCCTCCGCCTTCGAACGCCTGCGCTTGGGCACCGTACGCCGACGGGCGGGTCGGCGGACAGGGCCCGTTCATCGGGTGGGACTGATGAAGCAGGTCCCGGCGATCCGGTCCATCACTCCCCCTCCCTCACACTCAGTCCGCACTCTGGCACATCGGGTTGCGCCCGCGAAGTCGTTTGCCTCGAATATGTCAGCGCGTTCATTCGCCGGTCACCGACCCGAAGTCCGTCCCCGTGCCCAGGAACAGGCCCGCCCCGAGCAGGATCATGGTCGCCGGGACCATCAGGGTCGTGATCACCATCGTCGCCTTCGGGACCGCCTTCGCCGCCTTGCGGCGGGCGTTCTGCGCGTCAGTGCGCCGCATGTCGTTGGCGATCTGGATCAGGGTGTCGACGATCGGCGCGCCCAGCTCCTCGCCCTGCTGCAGCGCCGTGACGAACTGGGCCACCTGCTCGGAGTCGTTGCGGCGCCGCAGTTCGTCGAAGGCCTGGCGGCGGCTGACGCCCATGTCCATCTGGCGGAGCGTGATGCGGAGTTCGTCGGCCCACGGCCCCTCGTACTTCTCCGCGACCCGTTCCAGCGCCTGACGGAAGCCGAGCCCCGCCGAGACCACCACGGCCAGGACGTCCAGGAAGTCCGGCAGCGTGCGTTCGATCTGGTCCTTGCGGATCCGGACCGCCGACCAGATCCCGACCTCCGTCCAGAACGCGCCGAACGCGAGCAGCAGCAGGGCCGTCACGTACGAGCCCTTGCTCAGCATCACCAGGCCGCCGAGGCCGCCCAGGAAGCCGTAGACCGCCCGCCTCGCCCCGTACCGGTCGATGGTCAGGCCGCCCGGGTTGCCCGCCAGGTCGATGCGGCGGCGGACGGCGTTGACCCGCTTCGGACCCATCAGCCGGAGCACCGCCGGCGACCAGCGCATGCCCAGGCGGTCGACGGCGGAGTCGACGGCCCCCGTGCGGGTGGCGCCGACCTCCAGGGCGAGCCTGAGGTCGTCGGGAAGCTTCGCGTCGGCCCGGTAGAGGCGCAGGCCGTACGCGAAGCCGGCGACGGCGAGGCCCGCGAGGAGGGCGAGGAGGAGGTCCATCACGCGGGCCCCTTACACGTCGATCTTCGAGAAGCGGCGGATGACGGCGAAGCCGACCACGTACAGGGCGAACGCGGCGATCACGGCGAACTGTCCGATGCCCGAGCCGGTCATCCGGTCGAGGGCGCCCGGCTGCATGTTGTCGATCAGCAGGAGGGAGCCGACGCCGATGACCGGGACCGAGTACGCGGTCATGCTCACCTGGGAGAGCTGGGTGCGGACCTCGCGCCGGGTCTCCTTGCGCTCCTCCAGGGTCTCGGTGAGGTTCCGCAGGGAGGAGACGACGGTGCCGCCGGCCCGGTTGGCGAGGACGAGGGTGGTGACGAGGACGACGAGTTCGCGGGAGGGGAGACGCTCGGCGAGCTCCCCCAGCGCGTCGTCGAGGGACGTGCCGACGGACAACTGCTGCGCCACCTTCTCCAGTTCGTCCCCCGCCGGCGCCTCCAGTTCGTCGGCGGCCAGGCTCAGGGCCATCCGGAGGGCGAGTCCGGCCTGTGTGGCGTTCGCCAGGATGCGGGATAGTTCGGGGAGTTGGTTGATGAACCGCTCGATGCTCTTCTGGCGTTGCCAGTTGAGGTAGCCCACCGCGACCCAGATGCCGAGGAGCCCGCAGATCGGGCCGAAGAACGGGGACAGCGCCGCCTGTCCCACGAACCAGAGGGCCGCCACGGTCGCCGCGAGGGCCACCGTGAACTCGCCGGGCGTGATGTCGAGGCCGGTCGCCGCGATCCGCAGTTCCAGTTTCCGGCCGAGGGCGGTCTTCCGTACGCGCCGGTCGACGCCCCGGAAGCGGCGCCTGCGGCGGCCGGTCACGGCCTCCGGTTCGCCGCTCTCGTCGAGCCGGGCGACGAGAGCGGCGTGCCGGCGGGCCCCGCTCGCGTACAACTGGACGCCGACGACGCCCAGGACGCAGGCGAGCAGCGCCACGCCCACGGTCAGCCAGAAGGGGTCGGTCGTCATGGCCGTGCCTCGCGTCGCCAGGTCGGATCCGCCGTCGTCCACCGGTCCGCCGGCCGCCAGGTCGGGTCCGTCGTCATCACTCTTCCCCCGGTCGCCACGTCGGGTCCGTCGTCCACCGGTCCGCCGGTCGCCACGTCGGGTCCGTCCCCGTCCACCGCTCCCCCGGCAGCCGGGTCGGATCGGTCGTCATCGTCACTGCGCCTCCGGTGGGCATGTGGGCTCGGGTCATCACTCCGCCTCTCGGGTGGCCAGGTGGGCGTCCGTCGCCGCCACTCCGAACGCCTGCGGGATCGGCTGACCCGCCAGGTAGAGCCGTTCGGCGACGCGCCGGGGCAGCGGGTGGTACGTGAACCTCCCGTGCACCCGTCCGTCGGCCGCGACCGGCTGCGCCTGGAAGCGGCAGATCGTGGCCAGCAGGAAGCGTTCCCGGCCGTGCGAGGCGAGGACGGAGATCTCGGTGATGCGGCGCGTGCCGTCCGGGTGCCGGGTGAGCTGGACGATCACGTCGACCGCGCTGTTGATCTGGTCGCGGAGCGCCTCGAACGGCACCTTGACCTCGGACATCGACGCGAGGGTCTGGAGCCGCATCAGGGCGTCCTCGGCCGAGTTGGCGTGGACGGTGGCGAGCGAGCCGTCGTGGCCGGTGGACATCGCCTGGAGCATGTCGAGGGTCTCCCCGCCGCGGACCTCTCCGACGATGATGCGGTCGGGGCGCATGCGCAGGGAGTTGCGGACGAGGTCCCGGATGGAGATGGCCCCGCGGCCCTCGATGTTCGGCGGGCGGGCCTCCAGGCGGATGACGTGGGACTGCTGGAGCTGGAGTTCGGCCGAGTCCTCGATGGTGATGATCCGCTCGCCGTCCGGGACGAGGCCGGAGAGCGCGTTGAGGAGGGTCGTCTTGCCGGTGCCGGTGGCTCCGGAGACGATCAGGTTGAACTTGGCCTGCACGAGCCCCGAGAGCAGGAGCAGCATCTGCTCGTCGAGGGAGCCGAGGCCGATCATCTCGTGGAGGGTGTACGCCCGGGGGAAGCGGCGGATCGTGAGCGTGGCCCCGGTCAGGGAGAGCGGCGGGATGATCACGTTGACGCGCTCGCCGGAGGGGAGCCGGGCGTCGACCATGGGGTTCGACTCGTCGACGCGCCGGTTGACGGTGGAGACGATCCGCTCGATGGTCTGCATGAGCTGTTCGTGGGAGGCGAAGCGGAGCGGCAGGAGTTCGACGCGGCCGCCACGCTCGATGAAGATCTGGTCGGGGCCGTTGACCATGATCTCCGTGATGGAGGCGTCTTCGAGGAGCGGTTCGAGCACGCCGAGCCCGAGGGCCTCGTCGACGACCCGGCGGATCAGCTGCGCCCGCTCGGCGGTGGAGAGGACCGGGCCCTCGCGGCTGATGATGTGGCCGAGGACGCGCTCCAGGCGGGCCCGCCGCTCGGCCGCCGCGAGCGCGGACATCTCGGTGAGGTCGATCTCCTCCAGGAGCTTGGCCCGGAAGGCGGCGACGAGATGGCCGTCCTCCCGGCCCCCGCCCGTGGCCTTCTCCTCGGGGGCGCTGATCCGGGCGCGCAGGCTCATGGCAGGTCCTCCTCGTCGGGCAGTGGCATGGTGGCGGTCTTCTCGACGTTTCCGAAGTCGTCCCAGAAGGGCACGACGGAGGGGACGGTGACGGTGACGGTCACGGTGACCTCGCCGTCGCCCACGAGGGGGACGGCCTCCGGCTTGACCCAGCTGCTCGTCGCCTCGGTGGCCGCCGTCTGGGCATCGAGCCGGGGCTCGTCGTCGGTGGTCATGGCCCGGGCGGCCGCCCGGGCCGCCGTGCCCGCCTGCTGTGCCGCGTACGCGGCGACGCCGAGCTGGAGACCCGCCATGCCGACGATGAGCAGGAGGGGGAGGAAGCCCAGGTATTCGATGGCGGCCTGGCCCCGGTCGCGGCGTTCCTTTCGCAGACCGCTCCTCATGGCGTGGAACTCCTCTCGTCCACGGCACCCGCCTTGCCCTCGACCCGGAAGAGGCCTCCCACGCCCGGGACCAGGGCAGGGACCTGGACGCTGACCACCACAGTCGCCACCCCGCCGCCCGATGGGCAGCCGCTCACCTGGGCACCGGCCCTCCACGCCCCGTCCAGGTGCCGTAGCGCGGCCTCGTGGTGGTCGTCGCCCACCGCACACGCCCGTGCCGCCTCGTCCGCCGCGTTCCCCGCCAGCGTGTACGTGTAACCCACCAGGACGACCTGCCACAGCAGGGCGAGCGTGAGCAGGATCAGCGGCACCATTCCGAGGAACTCCACCGCCACCTGCCCCCTGTCGTCGTCCCGGTACGTCCGCATCGTTCAGCGTCCTCCGGTGCGGCGCCGGAGGCCCAGCGAGCCGCGGTCGCCCGCGCGGGCGAGCTGCTTGCCGGGGGCGTCGGCCGCCGGCGCGCCGACCAGGCCCAGCTCGCCCGCGAGGGTCCACAGCGCCTGCTTGACGGTCGACTTGGCGTCGAGCTCGTGGAGGCGGCCGGCGTCGACGACGGCGGAGAGTTCCTTGAAGTTGGCCGGGACGGCGACGCCCGCGATCCGGGTGCCGGTGATCTTCTGGACGAGGGGCGGCTGGATCTCGGTGGAGCGGTGGTGGCGGTTGACGAGGGTGAGGGTCTCCTCGGCTTTGCGGACCTGGAGCCGTTCCCACATCCGTACGGTCCGCTTGGCGGCCCGGACCGCGACCACGTCCGGGGTGGTGACGAGGAGCGCGGTGTCGGCCATCTCGATCGCGGCGGCGTTGGCGCTGTCGAGCCGGGAGCCGCAGTCGAGGACGACGACCTCGTGGCGGCCGCGCAGGGCGCTGACGACCTGGCGGGCGGCGCGGTCGGTGACCTCCTCGCCGCGCTCGCCCTCCCCGGGGGCGAGGAGCAGGGAGAGGCCGGTCTCGTGGACGTAGACGGCGTCCTGGAGGACGCGGGGCGAGATGTCGGCGATGGCCGCGAGGTCGGCGACGGAGCGCCGGAACTGGACGTCGAGGTAGGAGGCGATGTCTCCGCTCTGGAGGTCCATGTCGACGAGGGCGACGCTGCGCCCGGCGGCGCGGGCGGCGAGGGCGAGGTGGACGGCGGTGAGGGTGGTGCCGACGCCGCCCTTGGCGCCGCTGACGGTGACGACGGTGCCGCCGGGGCCGGCGATCGGCTCGGCGCCGGCGCCGAGGTGGCGGCGGACGCCGAGGGACCACTGGGCGGCGGCCTGGACGCGGCTGGCGAGTTCCTCGTAGCCGAGGGGGAGGGTGACGAGGCCTCGGGCGCCGGAGTCCATGGCGGCGGAGAAGAGGACGGGGCTGGCGTCGGCGGTGATGAGGACGACGCCGACGGCGGGGAAGCGGAGGGCGACCTCGCGGACGAGTTCGAGCGCGGGGACGGGGCCGATCCGCTCGTGGACGAGGACGACCTCGGGGAGTTCGTCGAGGGAGGCGGCGGCGAGGCGCGCGAGGGTGTCGACGAGCTGGGTGGAGTCGGTGACCGGCTGGGCGGGTTCGGTGTCGGGGAGCTGGCTGAGCAGCGTGCTGACGGACCGGGCCGCGTCGGGGTCGCCGACGGCCGGCAGGATCCTGGTGGTCATACCGGCCTCACTTGTCCTTGTCGAGCGTGTAGGTGCGGTCGCCCTTGTCGGCCGGAGAGCCGCCCGGGGAGCCGTCCGTGGACGGGGCGACGAGGGCGAGGCGTACGTGCTCGGCGAAGGACTCGGCGTACGCGACGCGCTGGGTGTCGAGGGTGGAGAGCGCGAAGGTGATGGGGACGGCGGAGGTGGCCCGGTCCGTCCGGTCGTTGCGCTGCGAGACGGGGGTGAGGGTGCCGACGTCGAGGACGCGGGCGCCGGTGACGATCAGCCGGGACTGGTCGGGGTCGCCCTTCTTCTCGCCGGCGAAGGTCGCGTAGATGTTGACGGTGGAACCGGCGGTGATCTTGCCCGCGACGCCGGCGGCGGCGTCGACCATGATCGCGATCTCCTGCTCTCCCGGCCGGAGCTCGGGGCGCTCGACGATCATGTCGGTCTGGAGGAGGGAGCCGGCCTTGAGTTCGGTGACGGCGATCTTGCCCTCGATCTGGCGGAGGTCGGTGACGGCGGTGGCGGAGAGCCAGCGCTTGGGCATGGAGATCTTCTCGAACTGGTTGGCGCTCAGGGGCTTGTAGGGCTCCACGTTCCTGGTGAGCCGGTACGCCGTGGTCTCCGGGCCGACCTTGGAGTTCACGTCGCTGATGACGGCGAGGACGCCGGCGAAGGCGCCGAGGGCGCACAGGACGGAGAGCAGCAGCAGGATCACGCCGCGGCGCTGGCGGGAGTTCATGGCCGTACTTCCTCGGTCGAAGCGGTCGGAGCGGTCGAAGCGGTCGGAGCGGTCGTCGGAGTGATCGGAGCGGTCGTCGGAGCGGTCGGGGGCGTGGGTCCGGGCGGGTGGGCGCGGGTGTCCGGCGGCAGGTGGCGGTGCGCGGGTCCGGTCACGGCAGCGCGGCGCGGGCGGAACGGGCACCGGGCCCGAGGGCGCGGGTCCGCGCGTCGGCCTGCGGTCCCGGTCCGAGCGTCCGTCCCCCGTGCTGTGGTCCAGGCCCCGGGGCGCGGCCTCCCGGGTCGGGTGGTGGCGGGCCGGCCGGGGGCAGCGGGGCGGAGCAGAAGCCGCAGCGGTCGCCGATGAGTTCCATCCCGCACCAGTGGCAGGTCTCGCGGCGTACGGAGGAGACGAGTTGGTAGAGGACGGACAGGTCGGGCAGGTACGCGGCGAACTCGACGAGCTTGCCGGTGCCCCACCAGCCGGGCGAGGAGGCGGGGAGCGGCGCCTCGTGCACGGGTCCCGGGATCCGCCATCGGGGTACGAGGGTGGTGGTGGGCCAGTCGGTCTGGAGCTGGCCGCGGGCGAGGAGGAGTTCGGTGGCGAACTCCGGCCCGGCGAGGGCCTCCCCGCCGGCTCCGGAACCGGAACCGGAGCGCGAGCCGAGCCGGACGATCTGCGGGGTCGGTCCGGCGAGGACGGCGAAGTGGGCGCCGGGGAGCCAGCCCTTGAGGTGGGAGCCGAGGCTCACGGGGACGCGGTCGAGCCGGGAGACGGAGCCGAGGACGGCGCCGGCGTAGATGTAGTGGGCGAGCAGCCGGGCGGCGGAGGCGAGGACTCCGGGGCTGAAGTCGCAGCCGGAGAGCTGCCGCAGCTGACGGACGAGGACGGCCGCGCCGAGGGGCGGCAGATCGGTCTTGACCAGCGCGATCCGGTCGCTCTCCAGGAGGGCGCGGACGGCGTGCAGGCGGTGTTCGACGGCGGTGGGCGCGGCGGTGGGGCAGACGACGACCACGTGCCCGTACCGCGCGAGGAGTTGCTGCATGTCGGCGACGGAGGCGTCGAGCGGTCGGGTCTCGGGGGGCGGGAGCACGGCGGCCTGCGGGGTGTTGGGGTCGGCCGGCGGCAACACCAGGTCGGTGCTGGTGACGGCGATCGCTGTCGGCACGTCGGATCCCCCGTCCCCTCCGGCCTCCGGTGCCCCGGGGGCCGCGGATCACTTACCGCGTTCGCGGCGTCACCGCAGGGTGCCGCCGTCTCTGCACCTTATCCGCGTCCCCCGGGGTGGTGAACACACAATCCGCCAAGCTGCCCCCACTAATTTGCGCCCTGACCTCGAACCCCGGGACCGGGCCCTGACCTCGGCACCTCGCTTCCGACCGAACGCCGTTGCCGGCGCGGGGTATTGACAACGCGATTGGTCTGGACCAACTTGTTGCGACAGCGGTGGCCGCCGCCGGTACCCCCGTACCCGCACCTCCCCTCCGTACGACGACGTACGGCACCTCCACCTCACCGACTCCCCCACCGGAGGATGCACGTGGACCGCACCCCCACCCGTCCGCACGGACGCCGTCTGCTCGGCGGAGCGCTCGCGCTCGCCGTCGGCTCCGGGCTCGTCCTCGTCGGCGGAGCCGGCACCGCACAGGCGGCGGACGTCAACGTCGCCAGGAACGCCGGGTTCGAGAACGGCCTCGCCTACTGGTCCTGTTCCGCCGGGAGCGGCGCCACCGTCTCCTCCCCCGTCCGCACCGGCGCCGGCGCCCTCCGCGCCACCCCGGCCGGTCTCGACAACGCCAAGTGCGTGCAGACCGTGACCGTGAAGCCCAACTCGACGTACACGCTGAGCGCCTGGGTCCAGGGCGGCTACGCCTACCTCGGCGCCACCGGCACCGGCACCACCGACGTCTCCACCTGGACGCCCGACAGCGCCTCCTGGAAGCAGCTCACGACCACCTTCACCACCGGCGCCTCCACCACCTCCGTACAGATCTACACCCACGGCTGGTACGGCACCTCCCCCTACTCCGTCGACGACGTGAGCGTCTTCGGACCCGACGGGGGCGGCGGCCAGGACCCCGACCCGACCGTCCCGTCCACCCCGGCCGGTCTCGCCGCCGGCACCGTCACCACCAGCTCCGTCGCCCTGAGCTGGGGCGCGGTCTCCGGCGCCACGGGCTACAAGGTGTACCGGGACGGCGGCAACCCGCAGACGGTGACCGGCACGTCGGCCACCGTCACGGGGCTCACCGCCGACACCGCGTACCAGTTCCAGGTCTCCGCGACGAACGCCGCCGGCGAGTCCGCGAAGTCCGCCGCCGTGACGGCCCGCACCGCGAAGCCCACCGACCCGGGCCCCGGCCCGGCCGTGCCCAGGCACGCCGTCACCGGCTACTGGCAGAACTTCGACAACGGCGCCGCGAAGCAGAAGCTGCGGGACGTCCAGGCGGCGTACGACATCATCGCCGTCTCCTTCGCGGACTCCACCGCCACGCCCGGCCAGATCACCTTCAACCTCGACCCGGCCGTCGGCTACGCCTCGGTCGCCGACTTCAAGGCCGACATCGCGGCCAAGAAGGCGGCCGGCAAGTCCGTGATCCTCTCCGTCGGCGGCGAGAAGGGCAACGTCACCATCAACAGTGACGCCACCGCGACCGCCTTCGCCGACAGCGCGTACGCCCTGATGCAGGAGTACGGCTTCAACGGGATCGACATCGACCTGGAGCACGGCGTCAACTCCACGTACCTCACCAAGGCGCTGCGGCAGCTCTCCGCCAAGGCGGGCTCCTCGATGGTCCTGACGATGGCCCCGCAGACCATCGACATGCAGAACACGGGCTCCGAGTACTTCAAGACCGCGCTCGCCGTGAAGGACATCCTCACGGTGGTCAACACCCAGTACTACAACAGCGGTTCGATGCTGGGCTGCGACGGCAAGGTCTACAGCCAGGGCTCGGTGGACTTCCTCACCGCCCTCGCCTGCATCCAGCTCCAGGGCGGGCTGGCGCCGTCCCAGGTCGGCCTGGGCGTCCCCGCCTCCACGCGGGGCGCGGGCAGCGGCTACGTCGACCCGCAGGTCGTGAAGAACGCGCTCGACTGCCTGACCAGGGGCACCGGATGCGGCACCTTCAAGCCCGCCCAGACCTGGCCGGCGCTGCGCGGCGCCATGACCTGGTCGACCAACTGGGACGCGACGGCCGGCAACGCCTGGTCGAACGCGGTGGGCCCGCACGTGCACAACCTGCCGTAACCGCCCCGAAGTGACGGCGCGGCGCCACCGCTCCCCCGGTGGCGCCGCGCCTCTTTCTCAGACGGGCAGGTAGTGGCGCAGCACCGGGTCGAGCAGCCGGATCCACTCGCCGACCCGGGCGGCGCGGCGGCCGTCGACCTCGCAGTCGTAGACCGAGCCGTCGTAGAGCGTGACGGCGACGCGCAGCACCCGGCCGCGCCGGACGGGCTCGTACCGTACGGCGCCGATCTCGCTCCAGAGGAAGTCGGCCTCCTCGCCGAAGGAGTGCAGGGACACCCCGCTCCCGTCGACGGCGACACCGGAGTTCCGGTCGGCGGCGGCGAAGTCCGGCGCGGGCCGCGGCGGCACGAGGGGCGGCGGCGGCAGGTGGTGGGGGGCGGGGTGCGGTACGGCGCCGGGAACGGCGTCCTGGACTCCGGCGCTCGGCATCGGCGGCAGCGCGTGGCCGGGCTGCGGTACGGCACCGAAGGGCGCGGGCACGGCGTCGGCGGGCGGGACCTGGGGCGCGGGCAGCGGCACCGCGACGGCGGGCGTCGCGGCAGCCACCCGGGGGTCCGGCACCACGAACGGCACCGAGGGCGCCACGGGCGGCCCGAACGCTCCCACCCCGGCCCCGGATCCAGCCCCGGCCCCAGTCCCAGCCACGGCCCCGGCCCCGGCCCCGGCCCCGGCCCCGGCCCCGGCCCCGGGCCGACCCTCCATCAGCTCGTCCATGATGGCGTCCGGAGCGGGCCGTTCGGCGGGGTCCTTGGCGAGGCAGCGCCCCACCAGCGACCGCAGCGCCTCCGGTACGGCGCCGAGGTCGGGGGCCTCGTGCACCGACCGGTACATGAGCCCCATCGGCGTCCCCTCGCCGAAGGGCCGCCCGCCGGCCGCGGCCACGAGGACGGCACCGAGCGCGAAGACGTCGGCGGCGCCGGTCACCTCCTCGCCGAGTGCCTGCTCGGGGGCGAGGTAGCCGGGGGTGCCGAAGGCGGAGCCGGTGGCGGTGAGCCGGGTGGACTCCAGGGCGCGGGCGATCCCGAAGTCGAGGACGCGCGGCCCGTCGGCGGCCATGACGATGTTGCCGGGCTTGAGGTCGCGGTGGACGAGCCCGCAGGCGTGGATCGCCTCCAGGGCCTCGGCGAGCGCGGCGCCGAGGGAGCGCAGCCGGCCCTCGTCCATGGGGCCTTCGGCGGTGAGGAGCCCGGAGAGGGTGGGCCCCGGGATGTAGGCGGTGGCGAGCCAGGGGGACTCCGCCTCGGGGTCGGCGTCGACGACCTGCGCGGTGTGGAATCCGCCGACCTGCCGGGCCGCGGCGACCTCGGCGCGGAAGCGGGCGCGGAAGGACGGATCGGCGGCGAGTTCCGGCCGCGCGACCTTGACGGCGACGGCGCGCCCGCCACGCGATCGGGCCAGATAGACGGTGCCCATGCCGCCTTCGCCTAGCTTGTGCTCGATGACGTATCTACCGATGAGGGTCCCCACGCGGGACAGTATGGCCGAACTTCCCACCTTGACCCGTTCATGACATAGCCGGACCATGTGGCCGGACACTCACGCGTCCGGACCGTCATCCGTCCGGACCGTCATCCGTCCGGACACCCGCACGACCCGGTCGCACTCCCCCACACTCCCCACCCAGGAGACAGCATGCGACGTCCCCTTCGCGGCAGAAGGTCCGCCACCCTCGCGGCCCTCGTGGCGTTCGCCCTCGCGGCGCCCCTCTCCGCGCTCACCACGCCCGCCGGGGCCGACCCGGCGCCGACCGCCGCCCGTATCGCCGCCGGCGCCGAGGAGGTGATCCGGCAGTACGAGATCGCCGGACCTTCCACCGTCGCCGCCCGCACCGCGCTGACCGCCACCGGCGTCTCGATCGACGAGGTCGACGCCCGCTCGGTCGTCGTCAGCGCCAACACCCAACAGCTCGCGCGGCTCAAGGCCCTCGGCTACGAGCCGGTCGCCCTGCCTGGCCCGCCGAACCGCGCCGCCGAGGGCGACAAGACGGCCGGCCCGCTCGACTTCCCCTCCGCCGACGCGAAGTACCACAACCACGCGGAGATGAACGCGGAGATCGACCAGCGCCTCGCCGCCCATCCGTCCATCATGAGCAAGCGGGTCATCGGCAAGACGTACCAGGGCCGGGACATCGTCGCCATCAAGGTCAGCGACAACGTCGCCACCGACGAGAACGAGCCCGAGGTCCTCTTCACCCACCACCAGCACGCCCGCGAGCACCTCACCGTCGAGATGGCGCTCTACCTGCTGCGCGAACTCGGCGCGGGCTACGGCACCGACCCCCGGATCACCAACGCCGTGAACGGCCGCGAGATCTGGATCGTCCCGGACCTCAACCCGGACGGCGGCGAGTACGACATCGCCTCCGGCTCCTACCGCAGCTGGCGCAAGAACCGTCAGCCCAACGCCAACTCCTCCTACATCGGCACCGACCTCAACCGGAACTGGGACTACAAGTGGGGCTGCTGCGGCGGCTCCTCCGGGACGAAGAGCTCCGAGACCTACCGCGGCACGGCCCCCGAGTCCGCCCCCGAGGTGAAGGTGGTCTCCGACTTCGTCCGCTCCCGGGTGGTCGGCGGCAAGCAGCAGATCACGGCGGCCATCGACTTCCACACGTACAGCGAACTGGTCCTCTGGCCCTTCGGCTGGACCACGGCCGACACCACGACCGGCATGACCCAGGACGACCGCGACGCCTTCGCGGCCGTCGGCGGCAAGATGGCCGCGAGCAACGGCTACACGCCCGAGCAGTCCAGCGACCTGTACATCACGGACGGCTCGATCGACGACTACCTGTGGGGTGCGCACAGGATCTTCGCGTACACCTTCGAGATGTACCCGACCTCCTCCTGGGGCGGCGGCTTCTACCCGCCCGACGAGGTCATCGAGCGCGAGACGAGCCGCAACCGCGACGCCGTCCTCCAGCTCCTGGAGAACGCAGATTGCATGTACCGCTCGATCGGCAAGCAGGCGCAGTACTGCGCGGCCTGAGCGGATGAACGAACCGGGGCCGGCGGGGACTCCCGTCGGCCCCGGCTTCGGACAGACCAGCCGTACGCCCCTTGACACCAATAGCCCGCCTCGGCAGTGCTGTTGAAACCGAATCGGCGTCCGTCGGGGTGTTGTAGGTTCTGGCCATGGCCAAAGGTGAGGTGACGGAGAACCCGGAGTCGCGGTTCTCCGCGGTGCTGGCGAGCGCGGCAAGCCTTCCGGGTGTGCGTATCCAGAGGGAGGCGTACCTCCGAAAGGCATTGGCTCGCTATTGCTCCGAGGACGACATCCGCAGAGCGATCGAGGAGACCCCCGCGGCGGCGGGTATCCCCCTCGAGGTTCTGGACAGAGCGGCCGACGACTCCATCGGCTACGAGACCGCCAAGGCCAGCGCTCTCTCCGCGGCTGCCGGGATACCCGGCTTCATCGCCCTTCCGGCCACCGTGCCCGCCGATATGGCCCAGTACTTCGGTCACATGCTGCGGATCGCGCAGAAGCTCGCCTACCTCTACAGCTGGCCCGATCTGTTCTCCGGCGACAGCGACGGCATCGACGACGCGACCAAGGGCGTCCTCACGCTCTTCTTCGGCGTGATGTTCGGCACCCAGTCGGCGAACGCCGCTGTGGGGCAGATCGCGGGGATGATGTCGAAGGAGGTCGCCAAGAAGCTGCCCCAGAAGGCACTCACCCAGGGCGTCGTCTATCCGATCGTCAAGAAGGTCGCCGGATACCTCGGCGTTCAGATGACGAAGCAGACCTTCGCGAAGACCGTCTCGAAGGCCATCCCCGTCGTCGGTGCCGTTGTTTCCGGCGGACTCACTTTCGCGACCTACCGCCCCATGGCGAAGAGACTGAAGAAGCATCTCGCCGGCTTGGAGCTGACGAAACCGACGCATCGAGCGGCAGACGCGGAATTCGTGGACGGGGAAGTCGTGGGCGTGGAGTTCGTGCACGTTCACGACTCCCCGTCGGACCGCACCGAGCCCGCTTCGACCTGACGAGCGGGTCACGCCCCGGAAGGTGCGGCCCGCTCGGTCGTGCTCGGACCGGGGGACCCGCCTCAGCCGAGGACGGCGAGGGCGTCGATCTCGACGAGGAGGCCCGGCGGGAGGCCGACGTAGACCGTGGTGCGGGCGGCGGCGGGGGCCTTGAGGTCCTGCTCCTCGAAGTACTCGTCGTAGATCTCGTTCATCTCGGCGAAGTGGTCCACGTCGGTGAGATAGACCCGCATCATCATCACGTCGTCCCAGCCCGCGCCGCCCTCCTCCAGGATCGCCTTGACGTTGGCGAGGGTCTGCAGGGTCTGCTCGCGCAGGGTCGGGCCCGCGACCGTGGGGGCCCCGCCCCCGGCGGCGGGCAGGAAGCCGACCTGGCCGGCGACCTGGAGGATGTTGCCCTTCCGCACGCCGTGCGAGAACTTCGCGGGCGGGGCGGTGTGGGTGGCGGGGGTGATCGCGGTCTTCTCGCTCATGCGATGTCCTTCGTAGCAGGCCGACCGGAGTACTCGCGGCTGATCGCGTCCGCGGTGCCGCGCACCTCCGGGAGGAGGGTGAGGAGTTCCTCGGCGGTGACGACCACGTTGGGCGCCGAGACCGACATGGCGGCGACGACCCGCCCGTCGGCGCCCCGGACGGGCGCGCCGACACAGTTGATGGACTCCTCGTGGCCGCCGAGGTCGGTGGCCCACCCCTGTTCGCGCACGGTCGCCAGCTCCTTGAGGAAGGCGGCGGCGTTCGGCGTCGAACGGGGCGTGTACGGGGGGTAGTCGAGCTTCGCGGCGACGGCGCGCCGCTCCGGCTCGGGCAGGTCGGCGAGGAGCAGCTTGGCGACGGCGGCGACGGTGATCGCGACGGGCTTGCCGATGCGCGAGTACATGCGGACCGGGTAGCGGCTCTCGACCTTGTCGATGTAGACGACCTCGCCCTCCTCGTACACCGCGAGGTGGACCGTGTGCCCGATCCGCTCGTTGAGGGCGACGAGGTAGGGGTGGGCGATCTCGCGGACGTCGAGGTTCTCGACGGCCTCCTGGGCGAGCGCGAAGAGACGGGCGCCGAGACGGTAGCGCTGGTCCTGCTGCCGGTGGACGAGGCCGTGCTCGTGGAGGGTGCGCAGCAGCCGCAGGGCCGTGGACTTGTGGACGCCGAGCCGCTCGGCGACCTGCCCGAGATCGGCGGGGCCCTGGGCGAGCAGCGGCAGGATGCTGAGCGCCCGGTCGACGGTCTGGCTCATGGCGTGCGTACCTCCTGGTCGTCCCCCGTCCAGCCGGGGCCGAGGTGAAGTGTGCCCCAGGCGGTGTCGTCGAGCGCGGCCAGCCGGTCGGCGCGGGCCCGGCGGGGAGGCCGCGCCAGGTCCCCGGCCGTGGTGAGGACCGCGGCGGCCGCGAGGTGCCCGTGCCGGAGCCGGGTCCTCATGTCGAGCCCGCGGAGGGTCCCGGAGAGGAAACCGGCGGCGAAGGCGTCTCCGGCTCCGACGGGGGAGACGACGGTGACGCGGGGGGCGGGGACGGGGGTGACGGTGTCGCGCCCGCGGAGGGCGGGAGCGGGGGTGACGGTGTCGCGCCCGCGGTGGGCGGGAGATGCGGAGCCGTCGGGGACGGGTGCGGGGGATGCGGAGCCGTCGGGGGCCTCGGGTGCGGCAGGTGCGGGGCCGTCCGGAGCGGGACCGCCGAGCGCGGGTGCGGGGCCGCTGCGCGGGGCCTTTCCCCACCCCGCCCCTTCCCGAACCGGGCCTCCGCCCCGGGCCCCCCGCCTCAAGCGCCGGCGGGGCTGGACATCAGCCCGCCCGGCGTCCGGGGGCACGGCCGCAGGCCGTACGGGGGCCTGGGGGCTTGCCCCCGGTTCGGGAAGGGGCGGGGTGGGGAAGGAAGCCGCGCGGCGCTCGAACGCCACCGCCCCTTCCCCGCCCCGCTTCACCACGAGCACCGCCGGCTCCGCCAGCACCGCCCGGATCGCATCCGGCTCCGCCACGCCCCACAACCGCTCCGCCTCGTCCGCGCCCACGAAGACGATGTCCGCCCGGCGGGCGAGGTCCAGCAGTACGGCGGAGGCGCCGCCGTCCCGCCACAGCCCCGCCCGGTGGTTCACGTCGAACGAGACGAGCGGCCGCCCGGCGCGCGGGGCGGTGAGCTCCCGCATCAAGGCCAGGCAGTCCGCGGACAGCGCCGCGGTGATGCCGGTCAGGTGGAGGATCCGGGCTCCGGCCACGGAGTCGTACGGGACGGTGGCCGGCGACATCGCCGAGGCCGCGGACCCGGCCCGGTAATAGACGACCTCGTGGGCGTCCGTCGCCCGGTCCGCGTCGGTGCGGAAGTAGACGCCGGTCGGCCGGTGCGGGTCGCGGCCGACGGCGCCGACGTCGACCCCGTGCGCCGCGATCGCGTCGACGAGGTGGTCGCCGAAGCCGTCGCGGCCGACGCGGCCGACCCAGCGGACGCGGTGTCCGGCGGCGGCGAGGGCGCAGGCGACGTTGGACTCGGCGCCGCCGATCGCGCGGGTGAAGGAGGGGACGTCGGCGAGGCGGCCGGGCCGGGTGGGCAGGAAGGTGACCATGGACTCGCCGAGGCAGACGGCGTCCGGGCGGACGGCCTCGGGGTGGGCAGCCTCGGGGCGGGGAGCCTCGGGGCGGACAGTCTCCGGGCTGACAGCCTCGGGATGGACAGCCTCCAGGCGGACAGCCTCAGGGCGGGCAGCCTCAGGGCGGGCAGCCTCCAAGCTGACAGCCTCAGGGCGGGCAGCCTCCGGGCTGACAGCCTCAGGGCGGGCAGCCTCCGGGCTGACAGCCTCAGGGTGGGCAGCCTCCGGGCTGACAGCCTCAGGGTGGGCAGCCTCCGGGCTGACAGCCCTCCGGCAACCGACGTCCCGGCAGCCGACACCCCGGCAGCCGACCCCCGGGGCCCCGTCCACGGGCGCGGGTCCGCTCATGGTCGGCTCCCTGTGACTCGACTCGTACGGGTCCATTGACCCGGCCTCGGCCCGGATGTTAGACAGCGTTGAGCACTGTGCGCAATGAGCGTTGCACATCCTGCAACGCCCCAACGAGGAGGCCCCATGCCCGACCTGGCGAACGAGCGCGTCGACCACCGCTTCAAGGCCCTGCCCCCGGACGCCGAGGGCCTGACGGTCGGCGAGCTCTCCGCCCAGCGGCGCAACCTCTTCACCGGCGGCTACACGACCCCCGTCCTCGCCCTCTCCGCCGAGTCCGTCGAGCACAACCTGCGCCTCCTGGAGACCTACGCCGAGCGCCACGGCCTCGCCTTCGCCCCGCACGGCAAGACCTCCATGGCCCCCCAGCTCTTCGACCGGCAGCTGGAGCACGGCGCCTGGGGCATCACCGCCGCCGTCCCCCACCAGGCCCGCGTCTACCGCGCCCACGGCATCTCCCGGATCTTCCTGGGCAACGAGCTCGTGGACCCCGTCGCCCTGCGCTGGCTCGCCGCCGAGCTCGACGCCGACCCGGACTTCCGCTTCGTCTGCTACGTCGACTCCGTGCGCGGCGTCGAGCTGATGGACGAGGCCCTGCGCGCGGCCGGCGCGGCCCGCCCCGTGGACGTGGTCGTCGAGCTGGCCGCCGGTTCGACCGGGCGCACGGGCGTCCGGACGGAGCGGGAGTGCGCGGTCGTCGCCGACGCGGTCGCGGCCGCCCCCACCCTGCGGCTCGTCGGCGTCGCCGGGTACGAGGGCACGATGCCCGGCGCCGACGCCGACTCGGTGCGCGAGTGGCTGCACCGGCTCGTCGGGCTCGCGGCCGACTTCGACAAGGCCGGCCGCTTCGACCCCGCCATCGGCGAGATCGTGGTGAGCGCGGGCGGCAGCGAGTGGTTCGACACGGTCGCCGAGGTCTTCGCGGAGATCCCCGGCCTCTCCCTCCCCGTCCTGAAGCTGCTGCGCTCCGGCGCGTACGTCTCGCACGACGACGGCCAGTACCGCGACCGCACCCCCTTCAACCGGATCCCCGAGGAGGGCGCGCTGCGGCCCGCGTTCCGCCTCTGGTCCCAGGTGGTCTCCCGCCCCACCGCCGAGCAGGCCTTCACCAACGCGGGCAAGCGGGACGCCGCCCACGACCTGCACCTCCCCGAGGCGCAGGCGGTCCGCGACGCCCGCACGGGTGAGATCCGCGCCGCGGAGGGCATCACCGTGACGGGCCTCTCCGACCAGCACGCCTGGCTCCGCACCGAACCGGGCGCGGACCTGGAGGTCGGCGACTGGGTGGGGATGGGCCTGTCGCACCCCTGCACGATCTTCGACAAGTGGCAGCTGATCCCGCTCGTCGAGGCGGACGGCACGGTGGTCGACCACATCCGCACGTTCTTCTAGGAGCGAGGGAGCGCCGGGGTGATGGATCTCGTCTTCCGCGACGCGGAGGTCGTCGACGGCAGCGGCGGCGACTCCTACCGGGCCGACGTGGGGATCGAGGACGGCCGGATCGTCTCGATCGTCAAGGAGGCCGCGGCGGCCGGCTGCCAGCGCCCGACCGCCCGCCGCGTCCTGGACGCCGAGGGCCTCGTCCTGGCGCCCGGTTTCATCGACATGCACGCCCACAGCGACCTCGCGCTGCTCCGCGACCCGGACCACGGCGCGAAGGCCGCGCAGGGCGTGACCCTCGAAGTCCTGGGCCAGGACGGACTGTCGTACGCCCCCGTCGACGACCGCACGCTCGCGGAGGTCCGCCGGGCGATCACCGGCTGGAACGGCGACGGCTCCGACGTCGACCTCGACTGGCGCACGGTCGGCGAGTACCTGGACCGGCTGGACGCCGGAATCGCCGTGAACGCCGCGTACCTCGTCCCCCAGGGCACGGTCCGGATGTACGCGATGGGCTGGGAGGACCGCCCGGCGACCGAGGCCGAGCTGAACCGCATGCGGCGGCTGGTGGCCGAGGGCCTCGAACAGGGCGCGGTCGGCATGTCCTCCGGCCTCACCTACACCCCCGGGATGTACGCACCGGACTCCGAGCTCACCGAGCTGTGCCGGGTCGTGGCGCGGTACGGCGGCTACTACTGCCCGCACCACCGCTCGTACGGGGCGGGGGCACTGCGCGCGTACGAGGAGATGGTGACGCTCGCCCGCGAGGCCGGCTGCGCCCTCCACCTGGCCCACGCCACCCTGAACTTCGACGTGAACGAGGGCCGCGCCCCGGAGCTCCTGGCCCTCCTCGACCAGGCCCTCGACGCCGGCGCCGACATCAGCCTCGACACGTACCCGTACACCCCCGGCAGCACGACCCTGCTCGCGCTGCTCCCGAGCTGGGCGGGCGAAGGCGGCCCCGACGCGACCCTGGAGCGCCTCCGCGACGCCGCCACGGCGGAACGGATCCGGCACCACCTGGAGGAGCTCGGCTCGGACGGCTGCCACGGGGTGCCCGTCGACTGGGCCACGATCGAGGTCGCGGGCGTCTCGGACCCGGCCCTGGCGGACCTGGTGGGCACCCGCGTGGGCGACTGGCGAACGGCCCGCCGGCTCCTGATCGCCGACCGCCTGGGCACGACGATCCTCCAGCACGTGGGCCACGAGGAGAACGTGCGGGCGATCATGCGCCACCGGGTGCACACGGGCGGCTCGGACGGCATCCTCCAGGGCCTCAAGCCGCACCCGCGCGCGTACGGCACGTTCCCGGAGTACCTGGGGCGGTACGTGCGCGAGCTCGGCGTCCTCTCCCTGGAGGAGTGCGTCGCCCACCTCACCTCCCGCCCGGCCGCCCGCCTCCGCCTCCCGGACCGGGGCCTGGTGAAGGAGGGCCACGTGGCGGACCTGGTCCTCTTCGACCCGGCGACGGTCGCGTCGGGCGCGACGTACGAGAACCCCCGAACCCTCCCGGTGGGCATCCCGCACGTCCTGATCGACGGCAGGTTCGTCATGGAGGACGGCAAGAGGACGGACGTGCTGGCGGGAAGATCGATCCGCCGCACTCCCTGAGGAGGGCGATCTCCCGCCGCCCCCGTTGTGCCCGGCCCCTACCGCCTGACGCCCACAGGAGCGGCACCCTCCAAGGTGCCGCTCACGCGGGAACCCCACGGTTCCCGCCGCACCCACAGAAGCCCGAGTCCCAGCACCACACCCGCAAGCACGAACCCGTACCAGGGCGTGTGCCCGGACGGCTGCGTCTCATGGACGAGCGCCGCCGAGACGACGGCCAACACCTGTCCCGCCCTCCCCCGCCAGGCAACCGCCGCGACGACGACCGTCCCCCACAGCAGATACCAGGGCTGAACCATCGGCGAGAGCACGACGAGCGCCGCCAACGACAGTCCGAGCCCGAGGACGGGATCGAGAAGGCCCCGATACGCACGCCACGCGAGGGCGGCGATGACGGCCAGGGCGAGAAGCAGCCCCAGCTTCTGGAGGACGCCCCTGACCGGGTCCGGCTCCCCGGTGAGGAGCACCCCGACCCCGAGACCCAGGTCACTCGTCAGAGACAGCGGCGTGTGGATGGCCCCGGCCACGCTCTGCGTCCGCACCCACCCGAACCCGGTCCCGGCGAGGACCGACGCCCCCGCCGCCACCGCCCCCGCCACGGCCCCGGGCAGGGCGAGCCCCTTCAGCAGCCCCCGCAGACCGCCCCCGCGCGCGATCATCACTCCGATGAAGAGCAGGGCCACGGCCGCCGGCGACTTCACCATCATGGCGAAGCCGACGAGGACGGAGCCGAGCACCCACCGTCCGCGCGAGGCGAGCAGGACGCCGCCGAGCATGAGGCCGATCATCAGCCCGTCGTTGTGCGTGCCGCCGACGACGTGGATCAGGAACAGCGGATTGAGCACGGCGAGCCAGAGGGCGCCCCCGCCGCCCCCGAACCCCCGCACCGCCCACACGACCAGGGCGAGCGCGCCGAGGGCGATGAGCCGCATCCCGAGGACGGCGGGCACGACCGCCCCGCCGGTCGCCTTCACGACGGCCGCGGCGAGGAGCAGGAAGGCCGGCCCGTACGGCGCGGGAGTGTCGGTCCAGTTCCCGCCGACGCTCGCGGCCGCGTCGGCGCCGGGGTCGCCGGGGCCGAGGACGGAGGGACCGGCCCCGTACACGTCGTGTCCCGACAGGACCATCCCGCCCTGGGCGATGTAGCTGTAGACGTCGGCGCTGTGCAGCGGCGGGGCGAGGAGCAGCGGCGCGGTCCAGCAGCCGAGGGTGGCGAGGACGCCGTCCCGCAGGCCACGCGCGAGGAGGACGCCGTAGCGCCACCAGGCGGCGACGAGCAGGACCAGGCCGAGGTACGCGAGGACGGCGCCGGCGACGGTGAGCGCGGAGCCGCGCGGCTGCCACAGCGGCCCGCCGCCGAGGACCGGAAGGGTGCCGGCCGCGTATCCGCCCACGGCGACGGCGAGCGACCCGCCCGCACCCAGCCACCGACATCCGGAGGCACTGAAGACCCACATGAGCGGACAACCTACCGGCGGTCCGCTCAGCGGCTCACGACGGCCGTCCGCTCCAGGGTCTCGGTGGCGGTGCCCGTGCGCTGTATCCGGTGCCAGCGCAGCCGGCTGCCGAGGAGGGCGGTGACCACGGACTGGACGACGACGAGGTACATCAGCTGGCGGTAGACGAAGATCTGCAGGGGCAGGGTCCAGATCGGCTCGAACCGCTCGCGGTCGAGGCGGAGCGCGTACACCGCAGTGCCGACCTGCACCGCCGTGAAGCCGAGCCACACGCCCAGGGCCTGTCCGGGGTCCTGGAAGAAGAGGCCGTAGACGGCGAAGACGTCGACCAGCGGGGCGATCAGGGGCAGCACGGTCTGGAAGAGCAGCAGGTAGAGGAGGCCGCGGCGGCCGAGCTTGCCGGACTGGCCGCCCTCGACGACGGCCCTGCGGTGCTTCCACATGGCCTGGAGGGTGCCGTAGCACCACCGGTAGCGCTGCTTCCAGAGCTGCCGGACGGTGGACGGGGCCTCCGTCCAGGCGATGGCGGACTCCTCGTAGACGACGCGCCAGCCGGCCCGGCACAGCGCCATCGTGAGGTCGGTGTCCTCGGCGAGGGTGTCCTCGCTGACGCCGCCGACACCGGCGAGCGCGTCCCTGCGGAAGGCGCCGATGGCGCCGGGGACGGTGGGCATGCACTCCAGGACGTCGTACATGCGCCGGTCGAGGTTGAAGCCGATCACGTACTCCAGGTGCTGCCACCGGCCGAGGACGCCCTGCCGGTTGCCGACCTTGGTGTTGCCGCTGACCGCGCCGACGCGGGGGTCGGCGAGCGGCTGGACCAGGCGGCGGACGGCGTCCGGCTCGAAGACGGTGTCGCCGTCGATCATCACGATGATGTCGTGGTGGGCCCAGGCGAGACCGGTGTTGAGGGCGGCGGCCTTGCCGGCGTTCGGCTGGCGCACCACCATCACGCGCGGGTCGTCGATGGACTCGGCGATCTCGAAGGTCCGGTCGGAGGAGCCGTCGTCGATGACGACGACCTGGATCTCCTCGTACGTGGAGGCCAGCAGGGAGCGGACGGTCGCCTCGATCCCGGCCTCCTCGTTGTACGCGGGGACGAGGATCGAGACCGGCCCGGTGACGGGAGGCAGCCGGGGCGCGCCGCGGCGGCGCCTGGACCGGGTGCGGCGGACGTGGATCCGGGCGACGCCGATGAGGAGGGCGAGCCGGACGGCGGTGATGACGCCGGCCACGACGAGGAGCCAGGTCATGGCGTCGGCGAAGCCCCGGGACGCGTTCTGGGCCTGGACGAACGCGGCGCCCTTCCATTCGGCGAGCACCGAGACGTGGTACGTGGTGCCGGTGAGGCCGAGGGCCTGGCCGACGGTGGTGTGGCGGGTGGTGCCGCCGGGGTGCGCGAGGAGCTTCTCGGTCTCGTCGACGGCCCGCGGGGAGCCGGTGAGCTGGAGGACGGACTTCCCGTCGGCGGCGACCAGGACGTAGCCGGCCTCGGCGGCCCGGCGGCCGGCCTCCCACTGCCCTGCGCAGAGCGTCGTCAGGGTCGTGGTGTGCGGCAGCCGCAGCAGGCGGGTGCCGAGGCCGGTGCTCGCGCCGAGCGCGTTCTGGGTGAAGGAGAGCTCCAGGGCGGCGCGGGTCTCCGAGACCTGGGCGAGGTCGACGTCGGTGTACGTGTGCGAGCCGAGCTCGTGGCCGTCGGCGACGATGCGGCGGACGAGCTCGGGGTGGGCGGCGGCCTCGGAGCCGGTGAGGAAGAAGGTCGCCTTCGCGTGGCGGGCGGCGAGGACGTCGAGCAGCCGCGGGGTCCAGTCGGGGCTGGGGCCGCCGTCGTAGGTGAGGGCGACGGTGCCGTCGGGCGGGGTGGCGCTGCGGACGATGCCGTTCTGGTCCACCTGGACGACGGGGCCCTCGCCCCGGGTCTCGGGGGCGGTGGGGCACTGGGCCTGCGGCGCGCCGGTGGCGGCTATCTCGTGGCGGCCGTAGCCGGCGAAGACGAGGGCGGTGGTGGCGACGAGGAGGATCAGGCAGAGCATGGCCCAGTGCGCACGGGGGTCCCGGCGCAGCGCGTGCCGCGTCCGGGGACCGCCGGGCGGGGCGGGCGGGACCGTGGGCGCGGACGCGAAGGACGCGGCCGGCGCGTCGTACGGAGGGTGCGGGGCGTACTCGGCGTGCGGGGCGTACTCGGCGTGCGGCTCGGGCTCCGCGGAGGGCCCGGCACCGGCGGCGTGCGGCTCCGGCTCCCCGTACGGACCGCCCCCGGCGTACGGCTCGGGCGCGGACCCGTCGTACGCCCCGGGGACGGGACCGGCGTACGGCTCGTACGCGTACCGTCCCGGGGCTCCGTACTCCTGCCCCTGCCCGTACCCCTGTGCCTCGGCCCCCGTGTGGCCGTACGCGTTCCCGGCTCCCTGCCCGTATGGATCGTTCGGGTCGTACCCGTACCCGTGCCCGACGCTCACTTCGGGCGCTTCGTGGCGCCCGGCGCCTGGTCGGACTTGCCCGGATTGCCGTCTCCGGTGGTCGACGTCGGCGCGGGGGCCGTCACGGGCGGGGCGGTGGTGGCGGTCGTCGGGGTGGACGACGGGCCCTCGGTCGTGGCCTTCGCCGTGGGGGTGGCCGAGGCGCCGGGGGACTCGGTGGTGCCGCGCGGGGTGGCCGTGTGCTCGGACGTGTCGCCCGGGGCCCCGGTCTGGACCGGATCGGGCTGGATGAGCGCGGGCGCGTCCTGCTCGTCACCCGACCAGGGCAGCGGCCCTCCGGCCGGTCCGGCGCCGAAGGAACCGGCGACGACGATCCCGAGGAAGCCGAGGCATGCCACGCCCACCCCGGCGGCGGCCCACCGCACCTTGCGGCCCCGCCGGCCCGAGGCGTCGACGAAGACGCTGTTGTCCTGGTGGCTCATGTGCGCGCATTGTAGGGAGCACGACACTGTCGTGCGAGTCCACACACATTCCGGACAGGCT
Organism: Streptomyces sp. NK15101; assembly: GCF_020400725.1. Classification (GTDB taxonomy): domain Bacteria; phylum Actinomycetota; class Actinomycetes; order Streptomycetales; family Streptomycetaceae; genus Streptomyces. Next base: position 137,076 of record NZ_JAINVG010000005.1, read on the forward strand.
TTCTCCACGAGGCACAGAACGTCCGACGTGTCCCAAAACACTCGGCGTCCCGGCCGAGCCCGCCGTAAGCTCTCGTCATGCAGGTGATCCAGTCCACGAAGCTCGCCAACGTCTGTTACGAAATCCGGGGTCCGGTGCTCGAAGAGGCGATGCGGCTTGAGGCTGCGGGTCATCGCATCCTCAAGCTGAACACGGGCAATCCGGCCGCCTTCGGCTTCGAGTGTCCGCCCGCGATCCTGGAGGACGTGCTCCGCAACCTCTCCGAGGCGCACGGCTACGGTGACGCGAAGGGGCTGCTCGCGGCCCGCCGGGCGGTGATGAGCCACTACGAGACCAAGGGCATCCCGCTCTCCGTCGAGGACATCTACCTCGGGAACGGCGTCTCGGAGCTGATCCAGATGTCGATGCAGGCGCTGCTCGACGACGGCGACGAGGTCCTCGTACCGGCCCCGGACTACCCGCTGTGGACCGCGTCGGTCTCGCTCGCGGGCGGTACGGCGGTGCACTACCGCTGCGACGAGCAGGCGGACTGGATGCCGGACCTCGCGGACATCGAGCGGAAGATCACCGACCGCACCAAGGCGATCGTGATCATCAACCCGAACAATCCGACGGGCGCCGTCTACGACGACGAGATGCTCCGCTCGCTGACGGAGATCGCCCGGCGGCACAACCTGGTCGTCTGCTCGGACGAGATCTACGACAAGATCCTCTACGACGGCACCACGCACACCCCGACCGCCGCGATCGCCCCCGACCTCCTCGTCCTCACCTTCAACGGGATGAGCAAGAACTACCGGGTGGCCGGTTTCCGCTCCGGCTGGCTCGCGGTCTGCGGTCCGAAGCACCACGCGTCCTCGTACATCGAGGGCCTCACGATCCTCGCCAACATGCGCCTCTGCGCGAACATGCCGGCGCAGCACGCGGTGGCCGCCGCGCTCCAGGGCCGCCAGTCCATCGAGGATCTGGTGCTGCCGGGCGGGCGTCTCCTCGAGCAGCGGGACACGGCGTACGAGCTGCTGACGCAGATCCCGGGCGTGACGTGCGTGAAGCCGAAGGGCGCGCTGTACCTCTTCCCGCGTCTCGACCCGAACGTCTACAAGATCAAGGACGACCGGCAGATGGTCCTGGACCTGCTGCGGGCCGAGAAGATCATGGTGGTGCACGGGACGGGCTTCAACTGGCACGAGCCCGACCACTTCCGGATCGTCACGCTGCCGGCGGCCTCGGACCTGGCGGACGCGGTGACCCGGATCGGCCGGTTCCTGGACGGGTACAGCCAGCCCTGACCCCCGGCCGGGGACGGAGCGCCGCCGGCCCCGTCCCGCACTCCGGACGGCTCTCAACTTTAGATCGAATCCAAGCTAGGATGGCCTTCAGAACACCTCAGGAGGCCATCCCATGTACGAACCGATCCGCACCAAGTCGGTCCACCGGATGGCCGACGACGCCCAGGACGCGTACCCGCACCGCTCCCGCGAGGAGGAGCTGGACATCCAGCTCGCCGGACACCTCGCCGCCCTGCTCGCCGTCACCGACGAGCTGGGCGACACGGAGGCCGGCGAGCTGATCGCCCGGCAGGTGGCGCGGCTGCGCGGCGCACCGCCCGCGCGGCACGCCGGACTGAGCGGTTCGTCCGCGCAGGACCTGCACCGCAGGGCGCACGCCCTCGCGGGCCGCGCACTGGTCGTCGCCGCCTCCCGGGCCGACACGGCCGCCGCGATCCTCGCCGCCGAGCGCATGGACGCGCACACCGCGGCGCTGGCCGGGGACACCCTGGTCGCCGCCCCCTGACGGCCCCGGTCCGCGTGGCACGAACCACGCGGACCGGGCGCCACCCAACACCTCCGCGACCCACGGATCCGGCACCCCCCGCTCCGGTTCGGTACCGGGATCGCTCCTTCACCCCCCGTACACCCGACTCCCCCTGGAATGTGGGTTTCCGCGAGCACGCTGCCCGCGTGAGACGCATCCTGGGAATCGTCCTGGCCGTCCTGCTCCTCGGCGGCGTGGCCGCCGTCCTCGTGACGGGCGGCGACAAGGACACGGGCACGGCAACGAAGACCGTGCGAGGAGTCATCGGATCGGAGAAGGCCGAGTTCTTCGCCGATCCGCAGGTGGTGAAGGCCCTGGCCGCCAAGGGCTTCACCGTGGGCACCGAGACCTCCGGGTCCTGGGACATGGAGGAACTGCCCCTCGACGGATACGACTTCGCCTTCCCGTCCTCCAAGGGACCGGCCGACGAACTGCGCGCGAAGGCCCGGCAGAAGGCGAAGGACAAGGCGGCGGGCGCCCCGCTGCGGCCCTTCTACTCGCCCCTCGTCGTCGTCGCGCACAGCACCGCCGCCCGGGTCCTCGCCGACAACGGCCTGGCGACCCTCGGCCCGCGCGGGACGAGCGGCACCCTGAAGATGGACGCCTACCTCGCGGCGGCCCGCGCCGACCGGACCTGGCAGCAGCTCAAGGGCTCCGCCGGACACGCCGAGCTGAGCGGCACCCTCTTCATCACCTCCACCGACCCGGTCGCCTCCAACTCCGGCGCCCTCTACCTCGCCGCCGCGAGCTACGTCGCCGACGGCGGGCGGGTCGCGGGCGACAAGGCCGCCGTCACCCGCACGGCCCCGCTCATGCGCAAGCTCGTCCAGGTGCAGGGCGCCCAGCAGTCCGGCTCGGACGCGCCCTTCCGGGACTTCGTCAGCGGCGTCGGCAACCCGCTCGTCCTGGTGTACGAGTCGCAGGTCGCCTCCCAGCTGCTCGCCGGGCGGTCCATGGGCGACCTCGTCGTCCTCTACCCGGACACCACGGTCAACAGCGACCACACCCTCGTACCGCTCACCGAGAACGGCCGGAAGCTCGGCGAACTCCTCGCAACCGACACCGAGTTGCGCAAGCTCGCGGTCCGTCACGGCTTCCGCCCGCAGGGCGCGGCCGACGAGTTCACCGCCGCCACCGACGACCACACCGCATACCTCAACCAGACGTTGACCGGCGTCCGCCAGGCGCCCGTGCCCACCAGCGAGGTGCTGCACGAGATGGCGCTGCGGGCCCGCGACCAGGGGGACACCGCATGACCACGCCCGACGACCCGAGAAGAACGATGGCCCTGACCCCGCCCGAGCACGACGCCCCGCTCGTCCTCACCCCGCCCGAGCCCGTGCCCGCCGTCCGCGCCGAGCAGGCCTCCGGTCTGGTGCCGCTGGACGAGTCGGTCCGCACGGAGATGGCCCGCCGGGCCGAGGAGTACGTCGGCTCGCTGTCCGGACTCGACCCGCGCTCCCCCGAGTTCGCCGGCCGGATCGGCGAGATCGCGGCGCTCGGCGCGGGCGAGATGCGCTCCGCCGCACAGCAGTCGAACCGGATGCTGGACCGCACGATCCGCTCGCTCGGCGAGGGCCCGGGCGGCGGCGACGCACAGACCCGGGTCGGCTCCTCCCTCGTCGAACTGCGGCGCACGGTCGAGGACCTGGACCCCCGCGACACCCCCGGCAAGGGTCTCAAGGGGCTGCTCTCGAAGCTCCCGGGCGGCAACAGACTGCGCGACCACGTCGCCAAGTACGCCTCCTCGCAGGCCACGCTGAACCGGATCGTCGGCTCGCTGCGCGGCGGCCAGGACGAACTGCGCCGCGACAACGCCGCTTTGCAGACCGAGCGGGCCCGGCTGTGGGAGACCATGGGCAAGCTCCAGGAGTACGCGGTGCTCACCGACGCGCTCGACGCGGCCGTGGAGGAGCGCATCGCGCTCACCCCGGACCCGACCCAGGCGGACGCGCTGCGCGCCGACGTCCTCTTCCCGGTCCGGCAGAAGCACCAGGACCTCCTGACCCAACTCGCCGTCTGCGCCCAGGGGTACCTGGCGATGGACGTGGTCCGCCGGAACAACGACGAGCTGATCAAGGGCGTGGACCGGGCGGCGACGACGACCCTGTCGGCGCTGCGGATCGCGGTGATGCTCGCCTCCGCGCTCGAGAACCAGCGGAAGGTCACCGAGCAGGTGAACGTGCTGCGCTCGACGACCGAGGACCTGGTCCGGGGCAACGCCGAGATGCTGGCGACGCAGGCCGGCGAGATCCAGCGGATCGCGGCGGACCCGGCGGTGGGGGCCGAGACGCTCCGCACGGCCTTCCAGCAGATCTACCGGACGCTCGACGCCATCGACACGTACAAGGTGCGGGCGACGGAGTCGATGGCGGCGACGGTCGAGTCGCTGACGGCCGAACTCCGCGAGGCGAGCGCCCACCTGGACCGCAGCCGCCGTACCGGCGCCCTCGAAGGCGGTCTCGGATGAACCACGGCACCAGCCCGAACACCGCCCACGGCGCCACCGGACCGGCCGCGCCCCGGACCTCCCCGAGGACGGCCCGCCGCGTCACCGCCCGGCTGCGCCGCACGGCCGCCGGCACCGTCGCCCGCCTCGCGGGCGGCCGGGGCCGCTCCCGCGGCACGACCGCCGCGCGCGCCGCCCGCACCGCGACCGCCGTCCTCGCGCTCGCGCTCCTCGCCACCGCCTGCTCCGGCGGCGGCGACGGAGACCGCCCCGACGAGCACGGCACGGAGTACAAGGCCGGCACCCTCCGGGTCCTCGCCTCCTCCGAACTGGCCGACATGGCGCCGGTCCTCGCCGAGGCCGCCAAGGCGACCGGGGTCACCGTGCGTCCCACTTACGCCGGCACCCTGGACGCCGTCGAGCGCATCGCGTCCGGCGAGGCGGACAAGGGCTACGACGCGGTGTGGCTCTCCTCCAACGACTACCTCCGGCTGCGCCCGGACACGGCGAAGAGGATCATCGACGAGACCCCGGTCATGACCTCGCCGGTGGCGCTCGGGGTGCGGCCCGCCACCGTCACCCGGCTCGGCTGGGACCCGGCGAAGGTGACCTGGTCGCAGCTGCACCGGGCGGTCGCCGACGGGAAGCTGACGTACGGCATGACGGACCCGAAGCGCTCCAACTCCGGTTTCTCCGCGCTCGTCTCGGTCGCCTCCGGGCTCTCCGGCGCCCAGTCCGCGCTGACCGGGCAGGACGTCACCCGGGCCACCCCGCGCCTGAAGGAGTTCTTCACGGGCCAGAAGCTGACCTCGGGCTCCTCCGGCTGGCTCGCCACGGCCTACGCCCGCCGCACCGACGTCGACGCGCTGGTGAACTACGAGTCCGTGCTGCTGTCCGCGCCCGAGAAGCTGACCGTGATCCGGCCGTCCGACGGCGTCGTGACCGCCGACTACCCGTTCACCCTGCTCACCTCGGCCCGTCCCGAGGCGAAGGAGGCGGCGGGCCGGCTCACCACCTACCTGCGCACCCCGGACGCCCAGCGGCGGATCACCGAGACGACCCTGCGCCGCCCGGTGGTCGCCGGGGTCCGCCCGGCCTCGGCGCTCGCCCGGGACCAGCGCCGCGAGCTGCCGTTCCCGGGCAGCCGGGCGGTCGCCGACGGACTGCTCGACGCGTACGACAACACCCTGCGCCGGCCCTCCCGCACGGTCTACGTGCTCGACACCTCGGGCTCCATGGGAGGCGAGCGGCTCGACCGGCTGAAGTCCGCGCTCACCGAGCTGACCGGCGACTTCCGGGACCGGGAGGAGGTGACCCTGATGCCCTTCGGGTCCTCGGTGAAGCAGGACGAGGTCCGTACGCACACGGTCGACCCGGCCTCGCCGAAGGCCGCGCTCGACGCGATCCGCGCCGACTCCCAGCGGCTCTCGGCCTCCGGCGGCACGGCCGTCTACTCCAGCCTCCAGGAGGCCTACCGCTTCCTGGGCAGGGCACCGTCCGACAGCTTCACCTCGGTCGTCCTGATGACGGACGGCGAGAACACCGACGGCGACCCGGCGTCGGCCTTCGACACCTTCTACCGCTCCCTCCCGGCCGAGCAGCGGCGCACCCCGGTCTTCCCGATCCTCTTCGGGGACTCCGACCGGGGCGAGCTCGACCACATCGCGAGCCTGACCGGCGGCAAGCTCTTCGACGCCACCCGGGGTTCGCTCGACGGCGCCTTCGAGGAGATCCGTGGGTACCAGTGACCGTCTGCTCGGGTACGTCGAGTCCCGCAAGAACCTCACCGGCAGCGCCTGCGGACTGGCCGGCGTCGGGATCGCCCTCACCGGCGCGGCGGGCGGACTCTGGCCGCTGGTGATCGCCGGGCTGTACGCGGCGGGGGCGCTGATCGCCCCGCCCGAGCGCCCCGACACCCCGCGCTTCCCGGACGCGGACGAGCAACTCGACGCCCTGCGGGACGATTTCACGGCCCTGCGCGCGTACCTGGCCGAGGTGGAGCTGCCGTCGTCCGTGCGCGAGCGGCTCACCGCGCTCGACGCCCTGGTCGAGGCCCTGCTCGAACCGGGCTGGGTGAGCGACCCGGAGCACCTGCACGTCCTGGCCCGCACGGTGCGGCAGGACGTCCCGGAGGCCGTCGACACCTTCGTGCGGACGCGGTGGTGGTCGCGGTTCACGCCGGGCGCCGAGCCCCCGGAGACCCACCTCGAGCGCCAGCTGGCCGCACTCCACGAGGAGACGACGGCCATCGCCGCCGCCCTGCGGGACGCGGAGGCGATCCGTCAGGAGACGCACACGCGCTACGTGGAGGAACGGGGCACGTGACCTGCGGAGTTGAGCCAGGAAGTATGTTCCGCGCATGACATTCGAAAAGCGCACCGCGTCCCGTCGCACCGTCCTCACCGCCTTCGCGGCGGCGGCCACGGTGGGCGCCCCCCTGCTCACCCAACTCGCCACGCCGACCCCAGCGTTCGCCACGGGTGACAACGACATCTACGACGACAACATCGACCTCTACACGAGCACGGACAACCCCGTGAAGGAAGGCGTCGACTACGGCCGCCGCTACCGGCGCCACGACCAGGCCGACGGCTACCTGTCCAAGCCGACCGGCTACACGGCCAAAACCGCGATCATGGCGATCCACGGCGGCCAGATCGAGCGGGCCACCTCCGAACTCTGTCTGGCGATCGCGGGTTACGACCCCGCGGACGTGACGGACCCGACCAAGCCGCCGCTGCTGCCCACGGTCCACGACTACTGGATGTTCGAGGGGATGCGCACGGAGAACAACCGCGACCTGCACGTCACCTCGGTGAACTGCAACGACCACGTCGCGCGCGTGCTCGCCACGAGCCACTTCAACGTGCTGAGCCTGCACGGCTGCTCGTACGACCAGCTGAACATCGACGAGACGGCGGTCTGGCCCTCGACGGCCGACCGGCGACTGGTCGTCGTGGGTGGTCTCAACAAGGCCTTCCGGGACGCCCTGATGTACGAGCTGAACACCGCGGGGTTCCGTGCGGTGGATGCCCTTTCCGACAACTACAAGGTCCAGCTGGCCGACTACGCGGGCGCGGCCCCGGACAACATCTGCAACCGGACGATCCTCGGCAAGGGCGCCCAGCTGGAGATCACCGAGGACATGCGGCGGTCCCTCTTCGGCACCGACCTCACGAACTACAACACGAGAAGCGGCCGCATCGCGAACTGGAACAACCCGCGCTTCCTCGGGTTCCGTGACGCCTGCCGCCGGGCCATCGCCACCGTCGAGGCCGGCCAGACCATCCTCTAGCGGACGTGCGCCGGCCCCCGGAGCCTGAGGGGGCTCCGGGGGCCGGTTGCGTCGTGGTGGGCCGTCGTGACCCCACTGGTCAGGGCGGTGTTTCGGGGCAACCCACCACGAGTCTCGGAGGGACTAGCCGAGGCGCTCCACGAGGGCGCGGTACTGGTCCCACAGCTCCTTCGGCGTGTGGTCGCCGAAGGTGTTCAGGTGGTCGGGGACGAGGGCGGCCTCTTCGCGCCACACGTCACGGTCGACCTTGAGGAGGAACTCCAGGTCCTCGGCCGGCAGGTCCAGGCCCTCGGTGTCGAGGGACTCGGCGGTCGGCAGGATGCCGATCGGGGTCTCGACGCCCTCGGCCTTGCCGTCGAGGCGCTCGACGATCCACTTCAGGACGCGGCTGTTCTCGCCGAAGCCGGGCCAGACGAACTTGCCCTCGTCGTTCTTGCGGAACCAGTTCACGTAGTAGATCTTCGGCAGCTTCGCCTGGTCCGCGCCGGCGCCGACCTTGACCCAGTGGGCCATGTAGTCGCCCATGTTGTAGCCGCAGAAGGGCAGCATGGCGAAGGGGTCGCGGCGCAGCTCGCCGACCTTGCCCTCGGCGGCGGCGGTCTTCTCGGAGGCGACGTTCGCACCGAGGAAGACGCCGTGGTTCCAGTCGAAGGACTCGGTGACCAGCGGGACCGCGGAGGCGCGGCGGCCGCCGAAGAGGATCGCGGAGATCGGGACGCCCTTGGGGTCCTCCCACTCGGGGGCGATCGTCGGGCACTGGCCGGCCGGGACGGTGAAGCGGGCGTTGGGGTGGGCGGCCGGGGTCTCGGACTCCGGCGTCCAGTCGTTGCCCTTCCAGTCCGTGAGGTGCGCGGGGGCCGTCTCGGTCATCCCCTCCCACCACACGTCGCCGTCGTCGGTGAGCGCGACGTTCGTGAAGACGGAGTTGCCCCACAGGGTCTTCATGGCGTTGGCGTTGGTGTGCTCGCCGGTGCCGGGCGCGACGCCGAAGAAGCCGGCCTCGGGGTTGATCGCGTAGAGGCGGCCGTCCTCGCCGAAGCGCATCCAGGCGATGTCGTCGCCGATGGTCTCGACCGTCCAGCCGGGGATCGTGGGCTCCAGCATGGCGAGGTTGGTCTTGCCACAGGCCGACGGGAAGGCGGCGGCGACGTACTTGGCCTCGCCCTGCGGCGGGGTCAGCTTGAGGATGAGCATGTGCTCGGCGAGCCAGCCCTCGTCACGCGCCATGACGGAGGCGATGCGGAGCGCGTAGCACTTCTTGCCGAGCAGGGCGTTGCCGCCGTAGCCCGAGCCGTACGACCAGATCTCGCGGGTCTCGGGGAAGTGCGAGATGTACTTGGTGGTGTTGCAGGGCCACGGCACGTCCTCCTGGCCCTCCTCCAGGGGGGCGCCGAGGGTGTGGACGGCCTTGACGAAGAAGCCGTCGGTGCCGAGCTCGTCGAGGACGGCCTGTCCCATGCGGGTCATGGTGCGCATGGAGACGGCGACGTACGCGGAGTCGGTGATCTCGACGCCGATGGCGGAGAGCGGGGAGCCGACGGGGCCCATGCAGAAGGGCACGACGTACATGGTGCGGCCGCGCATGGAGCCGCGGAAGATGCCCTTCTCACCGGCGAAGACGTCCTTCATCTCCGCGGGGGCCTTCCAGTGGTTGGTCGGGCCCGCGTCCTCCTCCTTCTCGGAGCAGATGAAGGTCCGGTCCTCGACGCGCGCGACGTCGGAGGGGTCGGAGGCGGCGTAGTAGGAGTTCGGGCGCTTGACCGGGTCGAGCTTCTTGAAGGTCCCCTTGGCGACGAGCTCCTCGCACAGGCGCTCGTACTCGGCCTCGGAGCCGTCGCACCAGACGATGTTGTCCGGCTGGGTGATCTCGGCGATCTCGTTCACCCAGGAGACGAGCTCCTGGTGCTGGGTGGGGACGTCGGTGGGAGCCGCGTTGTCGCGCGCCACGATTGCTCCTTGAAGAGGGGTTTTCAGATGTATGCCCCGTGGGGGCCGCGACCCGGATGCTTCGTAGCTGCTCATCCGGTGCCGACCGCACTCATTTGATCATCCGATGGATACGCCCATATGTCCAGGGGGGTGCACACGTGAGCATCGCCACTCATCTCCGTTACCTACGGGTGCGTAGCTAGGATCCCTTTTCATGACTGCAGCAACGCCGGAAGTGACCCCGACCGAGCGCACCGTGCCGCTCCCGACGAAGCCCCGGCTCAGGGGATGGCTGCACGCGGGCATGTTCCCCGCCGTGATCGTCGCGGGCCTCGCCCTCGTCGCTCTCTCCGACTCGCCCCGCGCCCGCATCGCCTGCGGGATCTACGCCCTCACCGCCTGCCTGCTCTTCGGCATCAGCGCGCTGTACCACCGCGGCAACTGGGGCCCGCGCGGCGAGGCCGTGCTCCGGCGCCTCGACCACGCCAACATCTTCCTGATCATCGCGGGCACCTACACCCCGCTCACCCTGCTGCTGCTCCCCGACTCCACGGCGAAGCCGCTCATGTGGGCGGTCTGGGCCGCGGCCGCCGCCGGCATCGCCTTCCGCGTCTTCTGGGTCGGCGCCCCTCGCTGGCTGTACACGCCCTGCTACATCGCGATGGGCTGGGCCGCCGTCTTCTTCCTGCCCGACTTCACGCGCGCCGGCGGCATCGCCGTCCTCGTCCTCGTCGTCGTCGGCGGACTGCTCTACAGCGCGGGCGGCGTCGTCTACGGCATCAAGCGCCCGAACCCCTCGCCGCGCTGGTTCGGCTTCCACGAGGTCTTCCACTCGCTGACCCTGGCGGCCTTCACCGTCCACTACGTCGGCATCTCGCTGGTCGCCTACCAGCACGCCTGAGCGGGGACCACGAGGGCCATGAGCCTGCGCGAACGCAAGAAGGCGAAGACCCGCGCGGCGATCCGGAAGGCCACCTACCGGCTCGCCGCCGAAGAGGGCTGGGACGCCGCCACCACCGAACGCATCGCCGCGGCCGCCGAGGTCTCCCCCTCCACCGTCGTGCGCTACTTCCCGGTCCGGGAGGACATCCTCCTCACCGCCGAGAACGACGAGGAACTGGAGGCCCGGCTGCGCGCCCGCCCCGCCGGCGAGGAACCCCTCGCCTCGCTCCGGGCGGTCGTCCTCGAAGCCGTCCGCACCGCCCTCGACGAGGAGCCCGAGGAGACCCGGCTGCGCGCCCGGCTCATGGCGGAGACCCCCGCCGTCCGCGCCCGGCTCACCGAGACCACCGCGGTCACCGGCCGCCGCCTCGCCCGCGCGATCGCCGACCGCACCGGCCGGGACGCCGACGACCTGGAGGTTCGGGTCTTCACGGCGGCGGCCCTCGGCGCCCTGCGCGAGGCGACCCTGTACTGGGCCGAGCACGGCAGCACCGACGACCTCCTCGCCCTCGTCGACCGGGCGGTCGGCACGGTCAGGAGCGGTCTGACGTCCTCACGACCGGTCCCCTAGCGCGGCCCGCACGATCCGCGCCGACTCCGGATTGTCGGCGCACTCCCACACTCCGTGCGGGCAGTAGTCGGTGACGGTCTGGTACACGGGCCGGTGCGCCGCGAACCAGTCCAGCATCCCCCGCACGTACGCCGGGTTGTCCCCGTTCCTGAAGAGTCCCCACTCCGGGTACGAGACGGGCTTGCCGTGGGCCGCCGCGAAGCGCACGTGGTGCGCGAGCCCGTACTCCTCGTCCACCTGCTCCTCGAAGGAGAGCCCGGCCGGCTGGTCGTAGGCGTCCATCCCGATGATGTCGACGACGTCGTCGCCCGGGTAGCAGTGCGGCCAGGGGATCGCGTCGAGCCCCCGGCTCGGCGTGAAGTCGAAGCGGAACCGCTGCCCCGGCACCCCCCGCAGCACCCCCACCACCCGCCGCCAGTAAGCCTTCCAGGCCGTCGGGTCCGGTCCGCAGCGATGGCCGTACGTGGTGCCGTTCATCTCCCAGCCGAGCACCAGGACCGCGTCGCCGAGCCCGTGCTCCACGAGCCGCTCCCCCAGGGTCCGGAAGTGCCCGTCGTACGCCCCGTCCACGCCCCGCCGCAGGCCGGCCCGCACCTCGGCGTCCGGCAGCCCTGCCTCGTTGCGGTCGAGCATCGGCACGTTCAGCACGAAGAGGCGCCCCGGCCGCTCGGCCTTCCAGCGCGCCCAGGGCCCGAAGAGCGCCGGATGCCCCTCGATGTTGGACCAGCGGTCGCCCGGCAGATAGGTGTGGCCGACGGTCAGGGAGTCGCCGCCGAGCCAGGCCTGCACCTGCGCGATCCGGCGCACCCCGGCCTCGTCGGAGCCGGTGAAGAACCCCGAGGGGACGCCCGGCAGCGGCTGTTGCCCGGGCACGGTCCCCGTCCCGGCGTGCCGGCCGCCCGGCAGGAGCCGGTCGGGCAGCAGCAGGAGTACGACAACGGCCGCGAGCAGCACGGTCAGTGCGGCCCGCGGCCAGGTGAACCAGGCGGGAGGACGGTTCACGTCAGCTCGTCCAGAAGTCCCACCAGCGGGTCAGGATCAGCATCCCGATGATCCCGGTGTGCAGGACGGGCAGGGCGAAGGCGAACTCGCCGAGGAAGGCCCGCAGCCCCGCCGGGGCGGGCAGCAGACGCTCCCGGACGTTGTGCGCGGTGACGTACCAGAACATGGTGATGGTGGCGACCCAGGCCAGACAGCACCACAGGCAGAGCGAGTTGATCTCGTACAGCGACTGGTACATCAGCCAGGTGCAGAAGCCGACCCCGAAGAGCATCCCGGCGTTGAGGCCGAGCCAGAACCAGCCCCGGTAGCGGGCCCCGGCGAGCAGCCCGGCACCGACGGCGGCGACGACGGCGTACGTGACGAGCCCGAGCATCGGGTTCGGGAAGCCGAACACCGCCGCCTGCTCGCTCTTCATGATGTTGCCGCAGGACACGACCGGGTTCAGGCTGCACCCGGGCTGGAAGCCGGGGTCCTCCAGGAGCAGGAACTTGTCGATCGTGATCACCCAGCCGGCGAGCACGCCCGCGGCCCCGGTGACCAGCAGCAGCCAGGCCAGGGCCCGGCCCGCGCCGATCGCGCCGCCGGCCTCCCGCGCGGTCTCGTCCCGCCGCTGGCCCGGCGCCCCGCCCCGTACGTCCACCGTCGCCATGACGCGGCTCCTTCCGCTCAGCCCTGGATGCGGCGGACCGGCAGCAGGACGTGGGCGCAGTCGGCGAGCATCTCCTCGTCCGAGACGAAGGCCCGCAGCCGCGCCTCGTCGACGGGCTGTCCGGGCACGCCCTCGGACCAGGGCCGTACGGAGCAGAGGAAGTAGACCTTGCCCTGGGCGCGGGCGGCCTGCTCCCACTCCTCCGGCACCGGGCACTGGACCTTCAGGAAGGGCAGGGTGAGCACGGCGGAACCGCCCTCGACGAGCAGCGTGGCGTTGATCCCGGCGTCCTTCTCCAGATCGAAGAGCCGGTCGCCGACCGAGAGGTTCATCGATTCCAGGGCCGCGCGCATCGCCTGCTGACCGGCCTCCGGGCCGTCCCGGCCGTCACCGAGCGAATACGCCATCAGGAACGGCGTTCCCGCCGAGTCGGCGGAAGGCTCGCTGGCCCACGGAATCACCGTGAGAGTTCCCAGCGGAGAGGCGCTGCGCGCCGAGGAAACGACGTGGGAAGTGGTCATGAAACCGGATGCTAATGCTCCAACCGCCCTTTCCCCCCGCCGTTTTCACCCGAACGGCCGACATTCACACCGCTGGCATTTCCGCCGCAACGAACCCGGGTTTTCATCGTTGTGCCCTGAGGGCATAAGCCGACCACCAGGAGATCACTGATGATCGTCCCGCGCCGCGTCGCACTGCGGTCCCTGTTCGCCCTTGCCGTCACCGCCTTCACGGGCGGTGCGCTCGGCCGCATCGCGACCCGACCGGAACCGGGGGGAACGCGCGATCCGCACGCCTTCGACGAGATGTACCGGGGCCGTCACATCCTGGGCTTCTCCGGCCCCGGGGGCGAGCCGACGGTCCTCGTCGACGGCCGGCCGCTGCATCTGATGCGCTGCGCCGACGGCGGCTACGTCACCCCGATCGACCACTACGAGTCCTGCCCGACGCCCCTGGCGGCCACCCGCGCGGCCGTGGACGAACTGGGCACCGCCCGGCTCTCCCCCCTCGCGGGCGCCCACGGCGTCACCGACCCGACGGGAGGGAGCCCGCGTGGTGTACACGCGTAAGAACCAGCGCGATCTGACCGGCGCCGAGCGCCGCAAGTTCGTCGCCGCCGTCCTGGAGCTCAAGCGCACCGGTGCGTACGACCGCTTCGTCCGCACCCACATCGACCACTACACGGCGGACGGGGGCGGCCGGCTCCGGATCGCCCACATGACGCCGAGTTTCCTGCCCTGGCACCGCAAGTTCCTGCTGGAGTTCGAGACGGCCCTGCGCCGGATCGACCCGACGGTCTCCGTACCGTACTGGGACTGGACCCGGGACAACTCCCCCGCCTCCTCGATCTGGCGCGAGGACTTCATGGGCGGCAACGGACGCCGGGCCGACCTCCAGGTGATGACGGGCCCCTTCGCGCACTCCGCCGGGCGGTGGCCGATCACCCAGTCGATGACCGACATCCGTTACCTGACCAGGGACTTCGGACGCCCCCGCGACCCGATCACGCTGCCCACCGCCGCCCAGCTCGACGAGGTCATGCGCGAGCGGGTGTACGACGCCGCGCCCTGGAACTCGACGAGCGCCACCGGCTTCCGCAACGCCCTGGAGGGCTGGGCGCCCGGCCGGGGCAACGAACGGTTCCGGATCCACAACCGGGTGCACCGCTGGGTGGGCGGCCTGATGCTCGGCGGCGGCTCCGTGAACGACCCGGTCTTCTGGCTGCACCACTCCTTCGTCGACCTGATCTGGTCGCGCTGGCAGCAGCGGAACCCCGGCGCCGCCTACCTGCCGGCGGAGCCGCCGCCCCTGGGCGACGCGCAGCACCGCAAGGTCGCCGCCCGGCACGAGCCGATGGCGCCCTGGGGCGTGACCCCGGCGTCGATGTTCGACCACAGTCGGATCTACCGGTACGCCTGAGCCCGCACACGGATGTCCCCCCGGCCGCGGCGGCCGGGGGGACATCCGTGTGAAGCGGGGGATCAGCCGCCGTAGCCGCCGTCACCGTGGCCGCCGTTGCCGTCGGCGTTGATGCAGGTGTTGCCGAACGCCGGGTTCAGCAGACCGATGACGTTGACGGTGTTGCCGCAGAGGTTGATCGGCACGTGGACCGGGACCTGGACGGCGTTGCCGGAGGCGACACCGGGCGAGTGGGCGGCGACGGCCCCGGCGCCGGCGTCGGCGACGGCCAGGCCGGCTCCGCTGAGGGCAACGGCACCCGTGCCGGCGAGAACGGCGGCAGCCTTCGCGATGCGAGACATCAAGAACTCCTTGGGCTGGAAAGCGACCGCAGGAATCACGGCCGTCACTTCCGTCCAACGCCGATCACCGCCACGGGTCACGGCCATTGGTCCGAAAGGGAAGAAGGAAGATCGAAAAATGGCCCGCGACCCGAATGCCGTCCGCCGTCGGATACGACGGGACGCCTTCGGCCCGCGGGCCGTGGCCATGCGACAAGCCTTCTCTTGCAACGACCGACGGCCCTTGGAGTGGCGGGGAAGAATCGTGTCTTCACTCGCCCGGTCACCGATCGTACGAATGAACGGGGACGCGGATGCCTCAGCCCGCGTCCGGCGCCAGTCCCAGCTGGGGGTCGAGGGCGCCGCTGAGCACCGGGGTGAGGAGCCCGACCTGAGGTTCCGTCAGCTTCGGCAGTCCGGAGAGCCCGTTGCCGCGCGGGGCCTCCACCGGGTTGCCGACGACGGCGCCCGGGGTGGACGCCTTCATCTCCGAGTGCGGGCTGCTGAGCAGGGCGCGACCGGGCTCGCTGCCCTTGAGGAGCTCGGGAAGCGGCGCGTCGACGACGGTCTCCGGCAGGGTACCGGCCAGCGGAACGCTGGGCAGGGCGACGTCCGGGAGCGCGCCGACGCCCTTCTGGAAACCGGTGGGCGCACCGGGCATCGGGACGGGAACGCCGGTCGCCACGGTCGGCGCGTCCATCGGCAGGACCGGCTCCAGGCCCTGGAGCGGGACGAACACCGGAGCCTCGACGGCGGCGGCGGGAGAGGCCAGGGCGGCGGAGGCGAGTGCGGTCATGAGGAGTCCCATGCCCGCGTGAGAACGCAGAGTCATGTGAGGAGAACGAGCCCCTTGGCCGAAACGTCGCGGGACTAACCCGTGTGCAGCAACGCGGAGGGCCCTCACCGGTGAAGGCGAGGGCCCTGGTTGACGCGGTGCCGGGGTACGGGGTCAGTGCCGGCGGGCGAGCCGTCCGCCGCGGAGGTAGACGACGCCACCGCCGATGATCAGTGCGGCACTGATCGCGGTCGCACCCATGAGCGCGGGGTCCATACCGGTGCCGGGCAGCTCCCCACACCCGTGGTGCGGCCCTTCTCCGGGCGCGGGCTGCTCACATGTGGGGTGGCCGGTGGGGTGGCCGGTCGGGTGGCCCGTGGGGTGACCCGTCGGGTGGCCCGTGGGATGACCGGTCGGATGACCCGTCGGGTGGCCCGTGGGATGACCGGTCGGGTGACCCGTCGGGTGGCCCGTGGGGTGACCGGTCGGATGACCCGTCGGGTGGCCGGTCGGGTGGCCGGTCGGGTGACCCGTGGGATGACCAGTCGGGTGGCCCGTGGGATGACCGGTCGGGTGACCCGTGGGGTGACCGGTCGGGTGACCCGTGGGATGACCGGTCGGGTGACCCGTGGGGTGACCGGTCGGGTGACCCGTGGGATGACCAGTCGGGTGGCCCGTGGGATGACCCGTCGGGTGGCCGGTCGGGTGACCCGTGGGGTGACCGGTCGGGTGACCCGTGGGATGACCAGTCGGGTGGCCCGTGGGATGACCCGTCGGGTGACCGGTCGGGTGGCCCGTCGGGTGACCCGTGGGGTGACCGGTCGGATGGCCCGTCGGGTGGCCCGTCGGATGACCGGTCGGGTGACCCGTCGGATGACCCGTCGGGTGGCCCGTGGGATGACCGGTCGGGTGACCAGTGGGATGGCCCGTCGGGCCCGGCTCCTCGCCGTAGCCGCCGGGGCCTTCGCCGTACCCGCCCGGGTCCTCGCCGTAGCCGTCGGGTTCCTCCGCCTGGTCGCAGAGGTCTCCGACGGCTGCCGCGGCGATCCCGCCGAGTTCCATGGACTTGCCGCAGACATCCGCCGGCAGGGTGGCCCGGACATGGCCGGCCTTGCCGGAGCCGGGCCCGTCGCCCGTGTCGGAGTGGGAGTTCGCGGCCAGGGCGAAGCCCCCGCTCAGCGACAGGATGCCGGTCGCTGCCGCCGCGGTGAGTACTTTCCTGCTGATGATGGACCGCATACCGCTCTTCCTCTGGAGAAAGGGAGAGACCGGCGAGGATCCCCCCTCGCTCCGACCGGCCTGATCCGCACCGACGTTCACGTGGGATCGGCCAGAGGGTATGAGTCGGCGCCCGGCGCACAGCCGGGGCCACACGGCAGCTGATCAGAAAATCATTCGATCAGCCGACCGTGAGGAACAGCGGCACCGAGTCCGCCGTAAATGCCCGTGGGGCAGGTGTCACTGAGGTGACGTCAGCCGCCCAGTCCGCCGGCGACCGGGAGGCCACCCAGCAGCGAGGCGCCCTTGGTGGCGCTGTTCAGCTGGTCCGCCGCCTTCGTGACGGTCTGGACCGGGGAGCCGTCCGTGGTGCTGCTCAGCATGTCGCTCTTGAGCCCGTTGGCGGCGATCGCTTCGAGGCCGCCGTTCAGGCTGGTGGGGGTCAGCGCCTCCGTGGCCATGGCGGGCGCGGCGGCACCCAGAGCCATCAGCGAACCGGCGACGACCGCGGCGACCTTGGTGGGCTTCATGGAGTGAATCCTTCCTCTGTGCTTTCAAGTCACTTTCTGCACAGGGCTCTTGGCCGAATCCTGTACATCGTTCTGCTTCTGTAACGAGGAGTGAGCGCGCCGGAAACTCCGGGAGGAAGGATTTCTCGGTACTGCACCCGATCGATGCGGACCGGTGCTATTTGCCGATCGCACACGCCCGTACCGGCCCGGTGGGGGCCGGGCCGGTACGGGGTGCGGGGGCGCTACCGGACGGGCAGCGGGGGCTTGACCGGCAGCTCGGGCACCGTGGCCGGCGGCTTGACGGGCAGCTCGGGCGCGGTGGCCGGGAGCGTGGGCGCGGTGGCGGCGTCCGGCGCGGGCAGCCCCCCGAGCACGGGGCCGAGGACCAGGTTGAGCAGCGAGGACAGCGTGGAGGTGACCTGCGGGACGACTCCGCCGACACCGGAGGTGAGCGTGGAGAGCAGGGCGGCGACCGCCTTCTCGACGCTCCCGAGGGTGTCGGACACGACGTCCACCGGGGCCGTCGGGAGCTCGGGGGCCGCGGGAGCGTCCGGGAGGAAAGCCGGGGCGGTGGCCTTCGCCTGGTCGACCGCCGTGGCGATCTCGGCCTTGAAGGCCTCGGCGTCGGCCGCGGACAGCCGGCCGGAGTCGGCCTCGAGCGCGGCCGTGACGAGTTCGGTCACGGGGGTCGCCACCGAGCCGAGCCCGCCGAGCGCTTCGGCCTGGGCCGGCAGGTCGGTGACGTCCGGGAGGGGCGCGTGCGCGACCCGGTCGGCCGTGGAGGACGGGTGGTGTTCGCCGGCGAAGGCGGGTCCCGCCGTGCCGAGGGTGAGGGCGGCGGATATCGCCAGGGCGGTGAGGTGGCGTGTGGCCAGGGGACGCATATGTGTTCCTTTTCCTTATGCGTCGGACAACTGCCCTCTCACGGTGCCTGCGGTTATAGCCCTCCGCAACCGCTGAACTACGGAGCGCCACGTCCCCGTTCGGGTGAATCCGCCTCCGGGCCCTGCCCCCGGAGGGGCGTACGCCGTTGCACCGGACGGCGCACGAGGGTGCGTCCGAACGAGTACCGGACCAGTGGCGGCAAGGAAAAAGCCGGTGCGCCCACCCAGGAGGGGGCGCACCGGCTTCGGAAGGACCGATCAGGCGTGCGAGATCAGGCGTTGATGCAGGTGTTGCCGAAGGTCGGGTTCAGCGCACCGATGACGCTGACGGTGTTGCCGCAGAGGTTGATCGGCACGTGGACCGGGACCTGGACGACGTTGCCGGAGATGACACCGGGGGACTTCACGGCCGCGGCCTCGGCGCCGGCGTCGGCGGCGGCGACACCGGCGGCACCGGCGACGGTGGCGGCGGCACCCACGGTCAGGACAACGACCTTGGCGATACGGGACATGGAGAGGCGCTCCTCGATCGAATTCATCCAACTCGGACTGCGCGGACTGTTCGGCCCGGCTCCCTCAACAACGCCCCGGCTTTTCATCGGTTGCTCTCCCGAACGGGTGACGTTCAACCGATCTTTGGGCCATAGGAGGGCCATTGGGGGGACTGGGCGTGGAATGGCGCAACACGCACAACGAGGAACCGGGCTCCGGGATACGGGAGTTAGCGTTTCCGGGCATCTAATGCTTACTATCGCCCCGCATCGGGGTTATAACGTTCCCGAACGTTGCTTCCGGGCCCCCCGCGCGTTCACCCATTTCGTGCGGACGACACCTTCCTCTCTCCCGGCCTACTCGGGTCTTCCCTCCCTTCTCTCATCAAAGCGGAGAACCTGTATGCGGAATTCAGCGGTTCTTGCTGTGCGTCGCAGCGTCTTGTGCGCCTTGTCGTGTGCGGCCCTGACCGCCGCGCTGCCCGGCGCTTCCGCAGCCGCGCCCCGCCCACGGGAGGCGGCCCGCGTCCCGTTCACCGCCCGCCACCAGGCCGTACAGCACGGTGGGATCGTGCGCGCCGCCAGCACCTCGGCGAAGGGTGCGAGGGGCACCGAGTCGGTCAACGACGGCGCCTCGATCAGGTACGTCGACGTGGACAGCGACCCCAACACGTACAACTCCAGCCGTGCCGGGCTCGCGGTGCCGGCGGGCGCCCGGGTCACCTGGGCCCGGCTCTACTGGGGCGGGAACCTGCGGGTGGGCGAGCAGAAGCCGCCGAAGGACAACGGCCGCGTCCTGATCGCCGAGCCCGGGGGACGGTACAAGGCGCTGCTCGCCGACTCCGTGATCGGTCACCGCACGACCGACGGCGCCGACGCCTTCCAGGCCTCCGCCGACGTCACGGAGCTGGTCCGCCGCTCGCGTCCCGGGCAGTGGACCGTCGCGCAGGTGAATGTGGCGATGGGCCGTTCCGCGGTGGGCGGCTGGGGCGGCTGGACGCTCGTCGCCGCGTACGAGAAGGCCTCGGAACCGCTGCGCAGGATCAGCGTCTGGGACGGTTTCGAAACGGTCGGTCCGCGCGCCGGCGAGCTGCGCGTCCCGGTCGACGGAAACCGTTTCCCCAAGGGTGTCTCCGGGCGTCTCGGGCTGATCGCCTATGACGGTGACCGCGGGACTTCCGGGGATTACCTGACCGTGGAAACCAGCCGCTCGAAGAGCATCCGTCTCTCCGATTCCGCCAATTCCGCGGACGACGTGCTGAACTCCACCGTCACCGAATTCGGCGCCGGTCGTACCGTACGCCGACCGGATCGTACGAACACCCTCGGATACGACTCCGACGTGTTCGACCTGCGGGGAGCGCTGCGCTTCGGGGGCGACCGGGTCCACGTCCGGGTCGGGAGCCGGAAGGACACCGTCTGGCTCGGCGCGGTCTTCCTCCAGGCGGACGTCCGGCGCTGACGTGCTGTCACCACTCGACACGGACCCCGGGTCCGTCACCGTCCTGCACGCGGTCCAGCCCGGCGACGGCGGGGTCGCCCGTGTCGTCGTCGACCTGGTCCGCGCCCAGCGCGCCGCCGGCCTGCGGGTCGCCGTCGCCTGCCCGCCCGGCACCCGGCTCTCCGCCGCCGTCCGCGCCGAGGGCGCCGAGACCCACGACTGGCGGGCCGGCCGCGACCCCGGGCCCGCCGTCCTGCGCGAGACGCGGGAGCTGGCCCGGCTGGTCCGCGCGGTCCGGCCCGGGCTCGTCCACGCGCACAGCGCCAAGGCCGGGCTGTGCGCCCGACTCGCCGTGCGGGGGCGGATCCCGACGGTGTATCAGCCGCACGCCTGGTCCTTCGAGGCGGTCGAGGGGAGGACCGCCGCGGTCGCCCGGCGCTGGGAGCGGTTCGGCGCCCGGTGGACGGACCGCGTCCTCTGCGTGAGCGAGGCCGAGCGGCGCACCGGCGAGGCGGCCGGGGTCGCGGCGCGCTGGTCGGTCGTCCACAACGGCGTGGACACGGCACGGTTCGCCACCGACGGACCGCCCCGCAATCCGGCGCCCACGGTCGTCTGCGTGGGCCGGCTCTGCCGGCAGAAGGGGCAGGACGTCCTGCTCGCCGCCTGGCCCGCCGTCCTCGCGGAGGTGCCCGCGGCCCGGCTCGTCCTGGTCGGCGACGGCCCGGACGAGGAGGCGCTGCGGGCCGCGGCCGGCCCGTCGGTGCGGTTCACGGGGGCCGTCGAGGACCCCGTGCCGTGGTACCGGGACGCCGACGTGGTCGTCCTGCCGTCCCGCTGGGAGGGCATGGCCCTCGCGCCCCTGGAGGCCATGGCCGCCGGCCGGCCGGTCGTCGTCAGCGACGTGGACGGCGCGCGCGAGAGCCTGCCGCCCGCCCACGAACCCCAGTGCCTGGTCCCGCCCGAGGACCCGGCCGCGCTCGCCGCCGCCCTGAGCCGCCTCCTCGGCAGGCCGGAGCTGCGGCACCGCCTGGGCCGCGAGGCCCACGAGCACGTACTCAGCAGATTCGATGTCCGGCGCACCGGCGCGGCCGTCGCGGACGTCTACCGCGAGCTGGCCGGAGTGCGGGGGGCCGAGCACAGAGAGCCGATTGCGCAGTGACCACGGAAAGTACCAGCGTTCCCTCTTCGCCGGGCCCCTGGCCCACGGGGGGTCAGACCTTCGGTCTCGCCTCCCTCGCGCCGCGCCGCGGGACGCCCGGCCGGCTCGCGCTGCCGCGCCACCGGCGCGAGCGGCCCCGGTCCGGTGCGGCGGCGCTCGTGGCGGTCGACGCCCTGGCCGTCCTGGCCGCCGCGGCGGTGCTGAGCGCGGCGCACCACGACGTCCGGCTCGTGCTGCCGGTCCTGGCGGTCGTCCTCGTCCTCGACGGGCACGCGGGGCTCTACCGGCCGGCCGCGCACGCCCGGGCCCTGGACGAGCTGCCCGCGCTGGGCTCCCGCGCCGGATTCGCCTGGTGCCTGGCGGCGGCCGCGGTCGCCGCGTACTCCCCCGCCCTGGCGATCGGGCCGCTGCGGCTCTGCGCCGCCTACGGCACGCACGTCGCCCTGGTGTGCCTGGTCCGCGCCGTGCTGCTCGGGCGGCGGCGCCGGATCGCCCGGGAGCGTCCGCGGTCGGCGCTCGTCGTCGGCGGGGCGGGGGCCGCGCGCCGGTTCGCCGCGGCGGCCGCCCAGCACCCCGAGTACGGGGTGCGGCCGGTCGGGATCGTGGGCGTGCCGGAGCAGGGCGGCGTTTCCCGCGCGACCGGGGAGCCCGGACTCCCGGTGCTCACCACGACCGAGGAGATCCACCGGGCGGTCATCCAGAACACCGTGCGCGACGCCCTGTTCCTCGACGACGACCCGGGTCTCGTGACGCTCTTCCAGCAGTACGGCTGCGCCACCTGGCGGGTCGGCGGCCGGTACCAGGACGGGCCGATGGGCGCGCACATGTGGGGGTACGCCTGGCAGCGGATCGTCCCGCTGCGCGAGCGCCGCGGGCGGGCCGCGAAGCGGGCCCTCGACATCGTGCTCGCCGCCCCCGCGCTCGCCGTCGCGCTGCCGGTGCTGCTGCTGTGCGCGCTGGCCGTGCGGCTCTCGGACGGTCCCGGAGTGCTCTTCCGGCAGGAGCGGGTGGGCCAGCACGGGCGCCACTTCACGCTGCTCAAGTTCCGTACGCTGCGCCCCTCCGACGACAACGAGTCGGCGACCCGCTGGAACGTGGCGGGCGACCGGCGGATGAGCGCGGCCGGGAGCTTCCTGCGGAAGACCTCGCTGGACGAGCTGCCGCAGCTGTGGAACGTGCTGCGCGGGGACATGAGCCTGGTCGGGCCGCGGCCCGAACGCCCCTACTTCGTCGCCCAGTTCAGCAAGATCCACACGGGATACGCGGCCCGGCACCGGATGCCGGTGGGGCTCACGGGTCTGGCGCAGGTGCACGGACTGCGCGGCGACACCTCGATCGAGGACCGCTGCCGCTTCGACAACCACTACATCGACCACTGGTCGCTCTGGCAGGACGTCTGCATCCTGCTGCGCACGGCGGCCGGGCTCGTCCGACCCACGGGGAGCTGAGAATGGCCACGGCCGTGACGACGGCGCCGGCGGCCCCGGCCGCGCCGGAGGCCGCGGGCGTACGGGACCTGGTCCGCCGGGCCGGGGCGCTGTCCCCGGTCCTCGCCGTGATCGCGCTGCTGCTCGTCCCGGGCGGCGGCGGCGCGCAGGGCGGCACCGGAGGCACGGGGACGGTCGCGGACGCGGCCTCCGGGCTCCTCGTCCTGATCTGTCTGGTGCGGGTGCTGCGCGGCGGGGCCCGGCCGCTGACCCGGGCGGCGGCCGTCGTCCTCGGCCTGCCGGTGCTCGGGATCTGCCTGGCCGCGATCACCTCGAACGACCCGGCGGCGAGCCTGCCGGGCGTCGCCCGTTACCTGCAGGTCTTCGTCCTCGTCCCGGCGGCCGTGCTCCTGACGGTCCGCGACCGGCGGGACTTCGCCGTGATCGCCTGGGGCCTGGTCGCGTTCGCGCTGCTCCAGGGCGCGGTCGGCGTCGTCCAGTACCTGACGGGCACGGGCGCCTCGTACCAGGGCGAGGACATCCGGGCCGTCGGCACCTTCGGGGCCACCGACGTGATGGGCATGGCGACGGTCGTGGCGTACGGACTCGTCGTCGCCACCGGGATCGCGCTCGGCAGCGGTCCCGGCCGCGTCCGCACGGCCGCGACGGTCTGCGCGGGGCTCCTCCTCGTCCCGCTGGTGCTGTCGTTCAGCCGGGGCGCGTGGATCGCGACCGTGCTGACCTGCGCGGTCCAGCTGCTGCTGGCGGGGGTCCGGCGGGCGGTGCGGGTGGCGCTCGCGGCGGCCGCGCTCGGGGTGGTCCTGGTCGGTGGCCTCGGGATCGGTTCGGAGATGGTGGAGGAGCGGGTCACCAGCATCACGCGGGTGACGGCCACCCCGGACCAGTCGGTGACGGACCGGTACACGATGTGGGCGGCGGCGGGGCGGATGTGGCGCGCGGAGCCGGTCACGGGCGTCGGCCTCAAGGGCTTCCCCCGGTACCGCGATTCGAACGCCTCGCTCGCGCTCTCCTCGGGCAGCGACACGGCCGGCGCGGGCGCCGGCTTCGCGCGTCAGCCGCTGCTCTCCCCGCACAACATGTACCTCCTGGTGCTGAGCGAGCAGGGTCTGGTGGGTCTCCTCGCCCTGGCCGGGAGCTGGGTGGCGCTGCTCGTCGGCGCGCTGCGGCGGCAGCGGTTCGGCGCGGACTGCGCGCTCGTCGCGACGGGCCTGCTGACCTGGCAGCTCGTCGACTTCTTCTACGCGGACATCGGCGGCCCCTCGACGGTCCTGATGTCGGTCGTGTTCGGTCTGGCGGCCTGGTGGTCGCTGGCGGAGGTGAGGCGTGCGTGACCCGTGGGCCGGGGAACCGGAGCCCACGGACGCGCCGTGGGCCGACGGGCCGCGCCCCTCGCCCCGGCCGCCCTGCGGCACCCCGCTGACCGACCCCTGGCCGGCCTCGCCTCCGGGCCCCACGGACTCCCCGTGGACCCCGGAGGCCGTCGTGCTGCCGGGGGCGGGTGCCGCGGGCGCGGCCGTCTCCACCGGGCTGCTCGCCGGGGCCCGGCGGGTGGCGCGCCACCCCGGCGGCCCCCGGACGGGCGCGCCCCCGTCGGCCGCGTCCCCGTCGGCCCCGCGGACGAAGCAGCGGACCGCGGCCGCACCCGCCGGGCGCCGGGCGCACGCCCGCGCGCGGGGGCCTCGCGCCGGTGCGTCCGGGGGCGGCGGGTTCCTCGCGAAGGCGGCGGCCGTGACGGCGGGGCTGACCGCGGCCGGGGCGGTCCTCGGGCTCGTGCGGGACCAGATCATGGCCGGGTACTTCGGGGCCGGGGCCGGGACCGACGCGTTCCTGGTGGCGTGGACGGTGCCCGAGTTCGCCTCGACGCTGCTCATCGAGGACGCGATGGCGCTGATCCTGGTGCCCGCCTTCTCCCGGGCCCTGGCCCGTCGTTCGGCCGGCCTGCCCGGTGACCCGGTGCGCGAGCTGGTGCGCGGGACGCTCCCCCGGATCGTCCTCGCCCTCGGTCTCGCCGCCGTCGTCCTGATCGTCGCGGCGCCGCTGCTCGTGGCCGCGCTCGCGCCGGGGCTGCCCGACCCGGGGCTCGCCGTGGACTGCACGCGGCTCACCGGGACCTGCGTGCTGTCCTTCGCCCTGGTGGGGTACTGCTCGGCGGCGCTGCGGGCGCACGGCCGGTTCCTGCCGCCGGCGGCGATCTACGTGGCGTACAACACGGGGATCATCGGCACGATCCTGGTGCTGCGCGAGCCGTGGGGGGTGCGGTCCGCCGCCGCGGGGGTCGCCGTCGGCGGGGTCCTGATGGTCCTCGTCCAGGCCCCCTCGCTCCTGCGCGCGCTGCGCACGCCCCCGCGCACTCCCCCGCGGGAGCCGGCGGCGGCCGCCTTCGCCGGAGAGGGCCGCTTCCTGGTCATCGGTCTGATCGCGCCCGTCGTCGCGTTCTCGCTGTGCCGCCAGTCCCAGACCCTGATCGAGCGGTTCCTCGCCTCGCCGCTGCCCGCCGGCGCCATCTCGCACCTGAACTACGCGCAGAAGGTCGCGCAGATGCCGATGATCCTCTCCCTGATGCTGTGCACGGTCAGCTTCCCGGTGGTCGCCCGCGCGCTCGCCGCCGGCGATCCGGAGGCGGCCCGCCGCCGGGTCGAGCGGGATCTGCTGCTCGCCGCGGTCGTCGTGCTCGTCGGCTCCTCGGCGGTCATCGCCGTCGCCCCCCGGATCGTGGAACTTCTCTTCGAGCGCGGCGAGTTCACCAGGGCCGACACCGTCGCCACCGCCGCCGTCATGCGGGTGTACGCGCTCGGTCTGCTGGGCCAGACGATGGTCGGCGCCCTCGTCCGCTGCTACTTCTCCGCCGCCCGCCCGCTCTGGTACCCGGCCGCCGCCATGGCCGCCGGCCTCGCCACGACCGCCGCCGCCGGCGTCCCCGGCGCCCACTACTGGGGCGCGGTCGGCATCGCCGCCGCCAACGCCCTCGGCATCACCCTCAGCGCCGTCCTGCTGCTGCGGGGCGCGCACCGCCAGGCCGTCCCGGTCCGCGTCGACCGGCTCGGCGAGGGGCTGCTCCGGCTCGCCACCGCGGGCGCGTGGGCCACCGGCGTCGGCTGGCTCTGCCAGCTGGCGATCGACTCAGCCCTCCTCGCCGTCGTCGTCGCCGGCCTGGTCGTCGCCGGCGTCTTCCTGCTCTTCATCGCCTGCGCCGCCCAGGCGCCCGAGATCCCGCCCCTGCCCCGCTCCGCCTTCCGGAGGACCCCCCATGCCCGCCGCCACCGCGCTGCGCCGTCCACTGCCGAAGCCGCCTCTGTGGAAGCCGCCCCTGTGGGTGGCGATGTACCACTCGATCACGGACACCGCTGACGATCCGTACCGGGTGACCGTCTCCCCCGTGCGCTTCGCCCGGCAGCTGCACTGGCTCGGCGACCGGGGGCTGCGCGGGGTCTCGGTGCGGGAGCTGCTCGCCGCCACCGCCGAGGGGCGCGCCAGGGGGCTCGTGGGCCTGACCTTCGACGACGGGTACGCGGACTTCCTCGACTCGGCGCTGCCGCTGCTGCGCCGGCACGGTTTCACGGCGACGGTGTACGTCCTGCCGGGCCGCCTCGGCGGCGAGAACGGCTGGGACGCGGACGGGCCGCGCAAACCGCTGCTCGACGAGGACGGGATCCGGCGGATCGCCGAGGCCGGCATGGAGATCGGCTCGCACGGCCTGCGGCACGTCCCGCTGACCGAGGCCGACGACACGACGCTCGCGGCCGAGACCCGGCACAGCCGTGAGCTCCTGGAGGAGATGACCGGCCGGCCGGTGGACGGCTTCTGCTATCCGTACGGGCAGGTCGACCCGCGCGCGATCCACGCCGTGCGCAAGGCCGGCTACCGCTACGGCTGCGCGATCGACCCGGGCCCGCACACCAGCACGTACGCCCTGCCCCGCGTCCACATCGGCGAGAACGACACCCCCTGGCGGCTCACCGCCAAGCGCGTCCTGCACCCGCTGCGCCGCCGTCACCCCGCCGACCTGTTCCCCGCCGCGTACGGCCCGTCCCCGGTCGGTGCGCCGTGAAGGTCCTGCACGTCATCACCGGGCTCGGCATCGGCGGAGCCGAGCAGCAGCTCCGGCTGCTGCTCCGTCACCTGCCGGTGGCCGGCGGGGTGGTCACCCTCACCAACCCGGGCGCGGTCGCCGCGGGCATCGAGGCCGACGGCACGCCCGTCACCCACCTCGGCATGGCCGGGAACCGCGACCTCGGCGCGCTGCCCCGGCTCGCCCGGATCGTCCGGCAGGGCCGCTACGACCTCGTCCACACGCACCTCTACCGGGCGTGCGTGTACGGCAGGGTGGCGGCCCGGCTCGCCGGGGTCCGCCGGGTGATCGCCACCGAGCACTCGCTCGGCGAGAACCAGATCGAGGGCCGGCCGCTCTCGGCGGGCACCCGCGCGCTCTATCTGGCGTCCGAGCGGCTCGGCACGTCCACGGTCGCCGTCTCGCCCAGCGTCGCCCGCCGGCTCGCGGACTGGGGCGTGCCGCCGGACCGCATCCGGGTGGTGCCGAACGGCATCGAGTCCGGCCGGTTCGCCTTCGACGCGCGCGCCCGGCGCCTCACCCGGGGCGTGCTCGGCATCCCCGAGGACGCGTACGTCGTCGGCGGCGTCGGACGGCTCGCGCCAGGGAAGCGGTTCGACCGGCTGGTGCGGGCGGTGGCCTCGGTGCCGGAGGCCCGGCTGCTCCTCGTCGGCGAGGGCGAGCACCGCGAGGAGCTGCTGCGGGTCGCCCGGGAGTGCGGGGCCGCCGACCGGATCCTCCTCGCCGGGGCCTGCGAGGACCCGCCGGCCGCCGGCGCCCTCGGGCCCTCGCTGCCCGAGCTCCTCTCCGCCATGGACGTCTTCGTGTCCACCTCTCCGGACGAGGCCTTCGGGCTCGCGATCGTCGAGGCGCTCGCGGCGGGCCTTCCCGTGCTGTACGTGGCCTGCCCGGCGATCGACGACCTGCCCCCGGACGCGGCACCGGGCGCGCGCCGGATCGGCGAGTCCGTCCCCGGGCTGATCTCCGCGCTGCACGGCGTCCGGGACGCCCGTCCCGCCCGGCTCCCGCTGCCGGCGGCCGCCCGCCGCTACGACATCGCGCACAGCGCAGGGCAGTTGATGTCCCTCTACGACCAGGCCGTCCACGGCACCCCCTCCCCCGCGAAGTGAGAGAACCCGCCCCATGAACACCACCCCACCCCGCGCCCTCCTCCCCGCCGGCCTGCGGTCCCCCGGCCGCTGGGCGGTGCTGCCCGCCGCCGTCCTCGCCGGGGCGGTCCTCGGCGGCGGCTACGGAGCCTTGAGGGCGCCGGAGTACGCGGCGACCAGCTACGTCATCGTCGTACCGGCCGAGAAGGCCGACCCGGCGGCGGCGGTCGGCTTCGCCCAGGCGTACGGGCGGGTCGCCACCGACATCGCGGTGACCGGCGACGCCCAGGTGTGGGCGGGGGTCACCGCCGACACCCTGCGGAAGAGCGTGCAGGCCGAGACCTCCCCGGACGCGCCGATGATCTCGATCACCGCGCGGTCGGCGAAGCCCGCCCAGGCGGTCTCGATGGCCGACGGGGTGGCCCGCGCGCTCGTCCTCGACAGCTCGCACGTGGCGGGCAGCACGGGCGTGAAGGTCGTCCAGTTCTCCCGTGCGACCGAGCCCGTCGCGCCCGTCTCGCCCTCCGCGCCGCTCTCCGCGCTCGTCGGCGGCTGTGCGGGCGGTCTCCTCGGCGGCCTGGTCCTCCTGGTCCGCCCGAAGCGCTCCGCCCCGCGCGGCGAGGCCCGGCACTCCCGGCAGGCGACCGTCCCGGCCACCGCGGTGCCCGCGCCGGCGGTCGCCACGCACCGGCCGGAGGCGGTGTGAGCGCGAGAACGCGGACCGCCCGGCTCGACCGGCGGGCCCTGCGGAGCGAGATCTGCCGTGACGAGGAGGAGTTCGGGCGGCTTTCGGCCGAGTGGACGGCACTGTACGGACGCTGCTCCTCCGCCACCCCCTTCCAGTCCCACTCCTGGCTGCACTCCTGGTGGCTCTCGTACGGCCGGCCCGGTGCGCTGCGGGTGGTGCTCGTACGACGGGACGGCGGGGAACTCGTCGCCGCCGCGCCCCTGATGCGGGCCCGCGGGCCGCTGCCCGTCCTCACCCAGCTCGGCGGCAGCATCACCGACTTCACGGACGTCCTCCTCGACGACGCCTGCCCGGAGGCGGCGCCCGCCCTCGCCGGGGCCCTCGCGCGGGCCGCCCGGGGGGCCGTCCTCGACCTGCGGGAGGTCCGGCCCGGGGCGGCCAGCGAACGCGTCTTCGCCCACTGGCGCGGCCCGCGCCGCCGGATGCCCGACTCGCTCTGCCTGGAGCTGCCCGCCGTCCCCATGGAGGGGCTCCTCGAACGGATCCCGTCCGGGAAGGCCCAGCGGGTCCGCGCCAAGCTGCGGAAGCTGGACGCGCTCGGCATCGACGCGCGCGTGGTGACCGGCGAGGAGGTTCCCGCCGCCCTCGACCGGCTCCTGAAGCTCCATCGGCTGCAGTGGCAGGGCCGGGGCGTGACCGCCGAGCACACCAGCGAGCGGTTCGCCCAGCACCTCACCCGCGCCGTGCGGCCCATGGTCGAGCGCGGCGACGCGATGGTCACCGAGTTCCGGCTCGCCGGGGACGTGGTCGCCGCCGACCTGACCCTGATGTCCCCGCGGCTCGCGGGCGGCTATCTGTACGGTGCCGATCCGGCGCTGCGCGCCCGCAAGGTCGACGTGGCGACGATGCTGCTCCGGCACGGGGCGCGCGAGACCAGCGCGGGCGGGCGGGCCACGCTCAGCATGCTGCGCGGCAGCGAGTCGTACAAGCAGCACTGGCGGCCCGAACCGGTGCGCAACCGCCGTCTGCTCCTCGCCGGCCGCGGTACGGCCCCGCTCCTGTGGCTGCGCGCGGGCGCGGCCGGCGCCCGCCGCTGGGCGGCCCGGCAGGCGCGGGAGCGGGCCTGGGTCGGGCGGCTGCTCGGCCGCGGTGGCGGCGGATGAGCTCCGCCACCGCCGCCGTGAGGGACGTCAGAAGGGCCAGACCTCCTTCAGGGCGTCCTTCCAGTCGAGGTCGACCTCGTCCTTCCAGTGCTCCTCCGGGACGCAGACGGACCCACCGAGCCAGTTCTCCACCCACGGACCGAGGTCCACGGGCCAGCAGTCGAGCTCGGGCTCGGGTTCCGGCTCGGGCTTCGGCTCCGGCTCGGGCTTGGGCTCGGGCTTGGGCTCCGGCTTGGGCTCCGGCTTGGGCTCGGGCTTGGGCTCCGGCTTCGGTTCCGGAATCGTCGGGTCGGTCGGGTCCGTCGGGTCCGTCGGGTCCGTCGGGTCCGTCGGGTCCGTCGGGAGTTGCGGTTCCGTGCCGTACAGCATCTGGCGGAACACCAGCGACGACTGCGGATTGTCGTCGCACTGCCAGACGCCGTGCGGGCAGTAGTCGGTGATCGTGTGGTACAGCGGCTTGTGCTGCTTCATCCACGCCAGCATGCGCCGCATGTATTCCGGGTTGTCGCCGTTCCGGAAGAGCCCCCATTCGGGATAGGAGATCTGCTTCCCGTGCTCGGCGGCGAAATCGACCTGCTTCTGGAGCCCGTACGGTTCGCTGACGTGCCGGTCGAAACTGCTTCCGGCCGGCTGGTCGTACGAATCCATGCCGATGATGTCGACGACGTCGTCGCCGGGGTAGCACTCGGTCCACGGAATCGCGTCGAGGCCCCGGCTGGGGTTGAAGTCGAAGCGGAACTTCTGGCCCGGTACGGAACGCATCGCGGTGACGATCCGGTTCCAGTACTTCTTCCACGCCGTGGGGTCGGGAGCGCACCGGTGGCTGTAGGTGGTGCCGTTCATCTCCCAGCCGAGGACGACGACGGTGTCCCTGGCTCCCTCTTCGACGAGGCGTTCGGCGAGGGTCCTGAAGTGGTGGTCGTAGTACCCGGCGGCGCCGAGCTGGAGCTGGCGGCGGACCTCGCGGTCGGAGAGGCGGGCCTCGTTGCGCTCCAGCATGGGCACGTTGAGGACGAACATGCGGTGGAGCCGCTCGTTGCGCCAGTCGGCCCAGGCCTCCAGGAAGCCGGGGGGTCCCTCGATGTTCGACCAGAGGTCGCCCGGGAGGTAGGTGTGGCCGACGCGGAGCTCGTGGCCGCCGAGCCACCGTTCGAGCTGCCTGATGCGGCTGACGCCGGCCCTGCCCGAGTCGAGGAAGGCGCCCATGGCGCCGGCGGGGGGCGGTCCGGGGTCCGTCGTCGTCACGGATTCGGCGGCGCGGGCGGGGGACGGGAGCACGACTGACCCCGAGGCGAGGAGACCGGCGGTGAACACCCCCAGCCACACTCTCGATCTTCCGCGGTGTGCAGCTGCCATGGCCACTCCTTCACGTCGTACGCCATTTGATGAACCGTCAATCCGATGTTCAGAAAGTATTCCTAATGGGCCGATCGTGAGCTCGGCTCCCCTGGATCAGTAGTCCATTAGAGGATTTCATCGCCCAGTTGGGGCACCCGAGATGAAGGGCATGCCGTGCCGAGCCGTCAGCATTTCGACACCAGCGTCCCCGCCGTCCTCGTACGGCTCGACCGGAATCCCTTTCATCACGGCACCCTCGGCGCCGCGCGTTCACTGGGGCGGGCGGGAATTCCGGTCCACGCCGTCATCGAATCGAGCACCAGTCCGGTCGCCCGCTCCCGCCATCTCCGCTCGGTCCGCGTGCGCCCCGGGACCGACTCCGCCACCGGGCTCGCCGAGCTCCTGACCCGTGTCGCGGACGAGATCGACGACGACCCGTCACATCCCCTCCTCGCCGTGCCGCTGGACGACGTCAGCGCCCTCGCCCTGGCCCGCCGCCGCTCCGCGCTCGTCCCGCGCTTCCTGCTGCCCGAGCAGACCGAGGAGCAGCTGCTGAGGGTCGCGGACAAGGCGGAGCTCGCCGAGACCTGCGCGGGCCTGGGCCTGCCCCACCCCCGTACCGAACTCCCCGACGGCGCCGACGAGGCCGCCGCCATGGCCTGGTCGCTCGGCCTTCCCGTGGTCGCCAAGTGGAGCCGTCCGTGGCTGCTGCCGGCCGGCGGCGGGCTGCGGAGCACCTCGATCGTGCGTTCGCCCGCCGAGGTGCGGGAGCTGTACGCCCGCACCCCGGAGGCCGGCAGCCGGCTGCTGCTCCAGGAGCTGCTGCCGGCGGGCCGGGACCTCGACTGGTTCTTCCACGGTTACGTGGACTCCACGGGCCGCTGCTCGACGGGGGGAACCGGGCGCAAGGAGCGCTCCTGGCCGGACGGGGCCGGGCTCACCGCCTCCGGCCGCTGGACGGTGAACCCGACCGTCGACCGGACGGCCCGCGACCTCCTCGACGCGCTGGGCTACCGGGGCGTGTGCGACCTGGACTTCCGGCTGAACAGGGCGACCGGCGCGTACCACCTGCTCGACTTCAACCCCCGGCCCGGCGCCCAGTTCCGGCTCTTCACCGATCCGGACGGCCTGGACGTGGTCCGGGCGCTGCACCTGGACCTCACCGGCCGGCCCGTACCGCCGCACTCCCCCGCGTACGGCCGCCGGTTCCTGGTCGAGAACTACGCGGCGCTCTCGCTGCTCGCCTCCCCGCGCCGCCGGTACGCCCCCGAGCCCGGCGCGGCCCGGGGCCGGACCGAGTGCGCCTGGTTCGCGGCCGACGATCCCGCGCCCGCGCTGGCGATGGGCCGTGCCTGGCTCGCGCACCTCCTGCGCAAGGCCCTCGGCGCGCTCCGCCGGACGCTCGTGTCCCTCCGTACGGACCCGGCGGTCGCCCCCGCGCCGCCCTCGCCCCGCACCTCCCCCGACCGGCTCACCCCACGATGAACGCGGAAGGCACGATGTCGAAGTCGATGTACGACCTGGTGGTGGTCGGGGCCGGGCCCTACGGCCTGTCCGTGGCCGCCCACGCCGCCGTCCACGGACTGCGCCTGAGGACCTTCGGCCGCTCGATGGAGTCCTGGCACGCCATGCCCTCCGGGATGTTCCTGAAGTCGGAGCCCTGGGCCTCCCACCTCTCCGACCCCGAGGGGGCCTACGGCCTCGACGCCTACGCGGCGGCCAGGGGCGTCCGCGCCCGGCACGGCGTGCCCCTCCCGGTGGACTTCTTCGCCGCGTACGGCGACTGGTTCGCCCGGCAGGCCGTGCCCGTCCTCGACGAGCGGCTCATCGGCTCGGTCGCGCCCGCCACCGGGGGCTTCGAGCTGCGCACCGAGGACGGCGAGCCGCTGCGCGCCCGGACGGTGGCCCTGGCCGTGGGCGTCCTGCCGTTCTTGGAGATCCCCGAGCCCCTGCGGGGACTGCCCCGGCGGTACGTCACCCACTCCAGCCACCACGGCGAGCTCGACGGCTTCGCCGGCCGGGACGTCACCGTCGTCGGCGCCGGCCAGGCGGCGCTGGAGACCGCCGCGCTCCTCACCGAGCGGGGCGCCGCCGCCGTACGGATCGTCGCCCGGGCCGGCCGGCTGAACTGGAACACCCTGCCGCCGGCCCTCGACCGCGGTCTGTGGCCCTCGCTGCGCGCCCCGCACACGGGTCTCGGCTGCGGCTGGCGGAACAAGCTGTACGCGGACACCCCCGGGATCTTCCGGCGGCTGCCGGCCGCCACCCGCGAGCGGATCTTCGACCAGGCGCTCGGCCCGGCGGGGGCCTGGTGGCTCCGCGAGCGGTTCGCGGCGGTCGGCGACGTCCGCCTCGGGCACCGGATCACCTCGGCGAGGGCGACCGGGGGCGAGCGGCTCCGGCTCGACGTGGCGGGGCCGGACGGGACGGCCGTCCTGGAGACGGACCACGTGATCGCGGCCACCGGCTTCACCCCGAGCCTCGACCGGGCCGGGGTCCTCTCCCCCGCGCTGCGCGGGGCGCTGCGCAGGGTCGGCGCGGGCGGCGCCCCGGAGGTCGGCGGCCTCTTCGAGTCCTCCTGGCCGGGCCTCTTCCTCGCCGGTCTGCTCACGGCCCCCTCGTACGGGCCGTCGATGCGGTTCGTCTTCGGCGCCGAGTACACGGCGGGGCGGCTGGTGAAGGGGGTCCGGCGGCGGTTGCGGGCGGCCACCGGCGTCCCGGGCCGGCCGCGTGCGGGCGGTGAGGCGCCGGTCTCGGCGTGACGGAGGGCCGGCCCCGGGAGCGGATGCCCTCCGGGACCGGCCCTCCGTGCCTGCGGGCGCCGGGACTCAGACGTTGATGCAGGTGTTGCCGGCGGCCGGGTTCAGCGCGCCGATGACGTTCACGCTGTTGCCGCAGATGTTGATCGGGACGTGGATCGGGACCTGGACGACGTTCCCGGAGAGGACGCCCGGCGAACCGGCGGCGAGACCGAGCGCGTCCGCGTCGGCGAAGGCGGGCGACGCCACGCCCATGGCCATGACGATTCCGGCGACGACGGCCGCGACCTTCTTGCAGTTCATTTCGTCTGGATCCTTTCCTCGGCGGAATGAATTTCCGCTGCACACGACACAACGAACATGCCGCACAAAGGAAACCGGAATAACACCGGCATCTTCTCTTTCACTCCATTGCCCGCACGACAGGGCCGGAGGGAACGCGTTCGTTCCCTCCGGCCCTGTCGTGCGCGAAACGGATCAGCCGTTGTAGGCGCCGTTCCCGGAGAGGACCGGGATGTCCTCGACGAGGTGCGACAGCGGCTCGTCGCCCTTGGCCTGGGTGGAGTTCTCCGCGCACTGCTGGTTCTGCGGGTTGGACAGGACGTTGATGTCCTGAGCGGTGATCGGGACGAGGATGCCGACGAGCGAACCGAGGTTGGCCTTGGCCGGCAGACCGACGCAGAGCTTGTTCAGCGAGCCCTGGACGGCCTGGAGCTGCGGGCTCATGTTGCCGTGGGTCTCGGCGTTGCCGAACGACTCGTGCGCGCCGTTGCCGCTGAGCGAGGTCGTACCGCCGTCATCGGCGATGGCGAGCGCCGGGGAGGCCGCCGCAGCGGAAGCGCCGACAACAGAGGCCGTCACAGCGGCGGCCGCCATAATCTTCTTGATCACGGTGATTCCGTTCCTGTTCCCACCAATCGACCTGATTGATGCGACGGGATCAACTGCGGTCACGGGCTTTGGTTCCGGCGCTTCACTCGTTCGACTGTGTCCGCGTTTCGCGCTGCCGCGCGCGCTCCGCCAAGGGGGTGACACAGCGGAACCCCCGCGTCCGAACGCCTGTTGATCAGGTCGCTCCCTGCACGGAGCCGGTTCTAGAAGGGAACTCCCGTGATCAAGAAGGTTATGGCCACCGCGGCCGCAGCCGTCTCCATCGTCGGCGCCAGCGCCGCCGTGGCCACCCCCGCCCTCGCCATCGCCAACGACGGCGGCACCACGTCGCTCTCGGGCAACGGTGCGCACCAGGAGTTCGGCAACTCCAAGACCTACGGCAACATGAGCCCGCAGATGGCGCTCGTCCAGGGCTCCCTGAACAAGCCCTGCATCGGCCTGCCTGCCAAGGTCAACGCCGGTTCGCTGATCGGCCTCATCCCGATCACCGTCCAGGACATCAACGTTCTGTCGTCCCCGCAGAACCAGCAGTGCACCGAGAACTCCACCCAGGCCAAGGGTGACGAGGCCCTGTCGCACATCCTGGACGACATCCCGGTCCTCTCGGGCAACGGCGTCGGCAACCGCTGACGCACCGCCTGAACGGGACGACGTCCACACGTCAGGGGCCGCCCTCCGGGGCGGCCCCTTTCGTCTACCAGGCCGGCCAGACCGGCGTCGCCATCAGGCGCTCCCACTCCCGGTCGGGCATCCCCGGCACCGCCCGCCCCGCCTGCACCCACTGCGCGACCAGCTCGGAATAGACGGGGAACGGGTTGCTGTCCGCCGGAGGCGGGTCGCTCACATATCGGCTCTTCGGAATGAAGGCCATCCGTTCCCATTTTCCGGGACCCGGCGCCATTTTCGCTCCTTCCGCTGCGATTCCCGCATCATTACACAGGCACCGCAGGAGAGTGATTCGTCCTGTTCAAGTCGCGTCGCGTACCTGTGTGCGAGCGGGTCGAAATACGGTGCGGACATGAAATTCCCGCGTCCACGGCTGTCCCGGCGTCCGTTGCTCGCCGCGGCTGCTCTCGCCACCCTCGCCGCCCTCGCTCCCGGCGCCCTCGCCCTCGCCCCCGCCGGCCTCCCCGCCCCCGAGAAGGGGCTGAACCTGCTCGTCGTCGGCATCGACAGCCGCAAGGGCGTCACCGAGGAGGAGAAGGAACGCTTCCACCTCGGCGGAAAGGGGTGCGACTGCACGGACGTGATGATGCTCGTGCACGTCTCGGCGGCGAACGACCGGGTCGACGTCGTGGGACTGCCGCGCGACTCCCTCACCTCCTTCCCGGCGGGACACGTCGACCGGCGCACCGGGAGGACGCACGCCGCCCACCAGGCGAAGATCAACAGTGCCTGGGCGGAGGGCGGCTCCCCGTTCACCGTGGAGACCGTCGAGTCGATGACCGGGCTGCCCGTCCACCGCTACCTGGAGATCGACTTCCGGCGCTTCATGGACACCGTGGACCGCGTCGACGAGGGCGTCCCGGTCTGTACGGAGCAGCCGCTCAAGGACCCGTCCACCGGCCTCGACCTCCAGCCCGGGACCAAGCGGGTCGCGGGCGGCGAGGCGCTCCAGTACGTGCGGTCCCGGAAGGCCGACGGGCAGATGGACTTCGGCCGCATCCAGAAGCAGCAGAAGTTCGTGGTGAACACCCTGCACCGGCTCCACGACGGCATCCTCGACGACCCGGCCGCGCTGCGGGCCTTCGCGGCCACCCTGCGCGGGACGGCGGCGGCCGAGCGGGGGATCTCCACGACGGAGCTGCTGACGCTCGCCGCGCGCCTGCGGGACCTGCCCCCGGAGCGCATGGAGTTCGCGATCGTGCCCGTCCGGGGCTTCAACCCGGACATCGAGGGCGTCGGGTCCACGCTCGCCTGGGACGAGGAGGGGGCCGCGGAGGTCTTCGGGCGGCTGGCCGAGGACCGGCCGCTGCCCGCCGCCGGGGCCGTCGCGCCGAGCGAGATCCCGGTGGGCACGTACCGGCCCGCGAAGGGCTCGTCGCTCATCTGCCCGTAGTCCGTCCGGTGGACTTCCCGGAACCTCCGGGCTGCTGACCAGTTGATCAGCGCGGCTCGGCACTCAGCGGGCCCGTATCCGAAAGGCCTGAACAATGAAGAAGCTCTTGGCGACGGCTGCTGTGGCCGCGTCCGTCCTCGGCGCGACGGCGGCGGGCGCCGGGCAGGCGCTCGCGATCGCCGACGACGGCGGCACCACGTCGCTGTCGGGCAACGGCGCGCACCAGGAGTTCGGCAACTCCGAGACCTACGGCAACATGAGCCCGCAGATGGCGCTCGTCCAGGGCTCCCTGAACAAGCCCTGCATCGGCCTGCCTGCCAAGGTCAACGCCGGTTCGATCATCGGCGCCATCCCGATCTCGGTCCAGGACATCAACGTCCTGTCCAACCCGCAGAACCAGCAGTGCACCGAGAACTCCACCCAGGCCAAGGGCGACGAGCCGCTGTCGCACATCCTCAGCGACATCCCGGTCCTGTCCGGCAACGGCGCCGGCAACGGCTGAGCCGCGGCACCGGGACACGGTGCGGCCCCGCGGCCCCTCCTCGGAGGGGCGCGGGGCCGTTCCCGTTCCGGGCCGGGGCCGTCGGGGTCAGAGCTTCCGGCGCAGCTCGGCCGGGTCGGTGACCGGGGCGTCGCAGGTGAAGTGACGGCACACGTACGCGGCGGGCGCCCCGGCCACCAGCGGCCGGTCCCTCAGGAGCGGGAACTCCTCGCCGTCGGGGGCCCCGGTGGCCAGGACCGCTCCCGGGGTGGTCGCCGCCAGGGCCGTACGGCGCAGCTCCAGGAAGGCCGGGTCGGCGGCGTCGCCGACGACGGCGATCTCCCGGGGCCCGTCGAGGAGGGCCTCGGCGACGGCCAGGCCCCAGCCGATGAACCGGGGCGCGCGCGGGCCGAGGGCCCTGACCACGCCGAGGGCGCCCACGGCGGCGGCGCGGTGGGCCTCGGAGCCGGTGTGCGCGGCGTACGAGAGGAGCGCTCCGGCCGCGGCCGTCCAGCCCGACGGGGCGGCGTTGTCGGTGGGGTCCTGGGGGCGCCGGATGAGGGTCTCGGCGTCGTGGGCCGTGTCGTACAGCGCGCCGCCCTCGGCGGTGAAGCGGTCGAGGACGAGGTCCAGGAGGAAGCCGGCGAACTCCAGCCAGGCGCCCTCGCCGGTGACGGCGGCGAGGGCGAGGAACCCCTCGGCGACGTCGGCGTAGTCCTCCAGGACCCCCGCGTTCGTCCCGGCCCGGCCGTCCTTGGACGTCCGGGTGAGCCGGGCCGTCTCGTCCATGTGGACGCGGACGAGGAGGTCGGCGGCCTCGGTGGCGCGCTCGACCAGGTCGGGGCGGTCGAAGAGGGCGCCGGTCTCGGCCAGGGCTGCGATCGCGAGGCCGTTCCAGGCCGCGACGACCTTGTCGTCACGGCCTGGCCGCGGGCGCTCCTCGCGGGCGGCGAGGAGCCGGGACGCGATCGAGGCGATCCGGGCGGCGTCGGCCGGGCCCGCCTCCGGCGGGAGCTGGAGTACGGAGCTGCCGTGCTCGAAGGTGCCGTCCTCGGTGACGCCGTAGTGGGCGGCCGCGAGGGCGGCGTCCTCCGCGCCGAGGACCTCGGTCAGCTGCGCCGGCGTCCACACGTAGTAGGCGCCCTCGACGTGCCTGCCCGTACCGTCGTCGGAGTCGGCGTCCAGCGCGGAGGCGAAGCCGCCCTCGGGGGTGCGGAGTTCACGGACCATGAAGTCGGCGGTCTCCAGGGCGACCCGGCGGGCCAGGTCGCTGCCGGTGGCCTTCCACAGGTGTGCGTACACCCTGCAGAGCAGGGCGTTGTCGTAGAGCATCTTCTCGAAGTGCGGGACGACCCAGGCGCGGTCCACGGAGTAGCGGGCGAAGCCGCCGCCGAGCTGGTCGTAGATGCCGCCGCGGGCCATCGCCTCGCAGGTGTCGGCGGCCATCTGGAGGGCGCCCTCGGAGCCCGTACGGGCGTGGTGGCGGAGCAGGAACTCCAGGACCATCGACGGCGGGAACTTGGGGGCGCCCCCGAAGCCGCCGCGGGTCGCGTCGTACTCGCGGGTGAGGGCGAGGAGGGCCCCCGCCAGCTCCTCCTCGCCGGGGACGCCGTCGCCGCCGTAGGCGAGGGAGCGGCCCGCGAGGTCCTTCACGATGCGGTCCGCGACCTCGTCGACCTCGCCGCGGCGGTCGGCCCAGGCGGCCCGGACGCCTTCGAGGACCTCCGGGAAGGACGGCATGCCGTGGCGGGGCTCGGGCGGGAAGTACGTACCGAAGTAGAAGGGGGCGGCGTCCGGGGTGAGGAAGACGGTCATCGGCCAGCCGCCCTGGCCGGTCGCGGCCTGCACGGCCTCCATGTAGACGGCGTCGACGTCGGGGCGCTCCTCGCGGTCGACCTTGACGGCGACGAAGTTGTCGTTGACCAGGGCGGCGATGGCGTCGTCCTCGAAGGACTCGTGCGCCATGACGTGGCACCAATGACACGCAGAGTATCCGACCGACAACAGAACGGGTACATCGCGCCGTTTCGCTTCTTCGAACGCCTCGGATCCCCACGGCCACCAGTCGACCGGATTGTCGGCGTGCTGAAGCAGATAAGGCGAGGTCGTACCAGCCAACCGGTTCATACGACCCAGCCTCTCACGCCGACACGGTCCTGCCTGTTCGGCCCGCAAGCCCCCGCCCTACTTGGCCGATTTGCACTCATGGGCCATCACGTGGTGAATGCGGATCGCCCCTTTTGCACCCAGGTCACCCTGCGGACACTGGAGGTTCCGTCCCGCTCCGAAGCCGGTGCCCGACTGGAAGCGGGCATTACGCTGAGTCGAGCAGCACCGCATCCTCGAAGGAGGTACTCCATGTCCGCCGAGATGGTGGCGCCCGCGTGGATGCACACGCAGATCAGCGCGGAACAGTACGACTCCTGGTCCGAGGAGCAGTGCGCCGGCATCGAGATCGTGGACGGGATGGTCGTCGTGAGCCCGAGCGCCTCCAAGCGGCACAACCGGCTGGCGCGGATCCTGGCCAATGCCCTGGACGCCGCCGCGGGCCCGGACTGGAACGCCGACACGGACTTCGACGTCCGCCTGCAGGACGTTCCGCTCACCAACCGCCGTCCGGACGTCATCGTCTACCGGGCGGAGACCATCGACCTCACGCCCACCCGCCCCGAGCACGTGCTCCTGGTCGTCGAGGTCGTGTCCCCGGGGTCAGAGACCACCGACCGGATCGTGAAGGTGGACCAGTACGCCAAAGCCGGCATCCCCTTCTACTGGCGCATCGAGCAGTC
Source organism: Streptomyces sp. NK15101 (assembly GCF_020400725.1). Classification (GTDB taxonomy): domain Bacteria; phylum Actinomycetota; class Actinomycetes; order Streptomycetales; family Streptomycetaceae; genus Streptomyces. The sequence continues at coordinate 177,221 of NZ_JAINVG010000005.1, forward strand.
CGCCACCGGCGTTCCGATCGTCTACACCTACGTCCTCGACCCAGCCACCAGGGCCTACCGGGACGGCGAGGTGTTCACCGGCACCGTGAAGGCCACCGCGCCATTCCCTGTCACGGTCGACCTCGGAGCCCTGTGAGCAACGAGGAATCGCGCGCCCTCGCCACCCTGCGCATGCTCGGTCTCCCCCGCGAGGAAGCACGCGAAGTCGCCCGGCGCCACCTTCCTGTTCTCGACTGAGCGAGCCGGCCTGGCCGCCGAGGCCGGCTGGGCATGTCCGGGCGGTCAGGGCTTTGCCAGGGCAGTTCGCAGAGCGTCGAGGGCGGCAGCGCGGAAAGCGGTCATCGATGGTGCTTTGCCGTCGAGCAAGGCATCAGCGCCGTGGTACATGCCTGGTTCGAGCCGCAGCTCGCAGGCGACGCCGACCTCGTTCAGGCGTCGGGCGTAGTCGACGTCTTCGTCGTGGAACAGGTCGAGGTCGCCCACGCCGATCCACGCGGGCGGCAGCCCGTCGAGGTTCCTCCGCCTTGCCGCCGCAAGGTAGGGGCGATCGTCGCGCTCCTGTGGCGGGCGGCCGAGGTAGGAGGTCCAGGCGAAGCGGTTGGAGTCCGGGGTCCAGGTGTGGATGGCGCTGTCGGGAGGGTCGACGCGTAGGGCCGTGCGGTCGTCGAGCATGGGGTAGACGAGGAGTTGGAACCGGACCGGCACTCCTGAATCGTGGGCGCGCTGGACCACAACGGCGGCGAGTCCGCCTCCGGCGCTTTCGCCGCCGACGGCGATGCGGGCGGGATCGATGCCGAGGGCGGCGGCACTGGCGTGAAGCCAGCGGAGCGCACCGAAGCAGTCGTCCAGAGCCGCGGGGTACGGATTTTCGGGTGCGAGGCGGTAGTCGACGCTGACGACCAGAGCGCCGAGTTCGTCGGCAACGCGGCTGCACCAGGTGTTCTCCTGCCGAGCGGCACCCATGACGGTTCCTCCGCCGTGGATCCAGAGCAGCGCTGCGCGCGGCGCTTGGCCTGATGCCTGGTAGGTGAGCACCTCGACGGGGAGGTCGTCGGTTGTGGCCGGCAGCGTGCGCCGCTCGATGCGGACGCCGGGCCTGGAAGCGGCTCCCGCCAAGGGCACGAGGCGGCGAGCGATGGCCAGAGTGACCGGGTTGCCGAAGTTCAGCGGGAGGTAGAGCACGGGGTGCCGCAGCTCGCGGGGGACTGCCGCCAGAGCGCGGCGACGCGTGCTGATCGCCGCAGCGGCGCCGAGGGTCGCTGCGGTGCCCAGTCCGCCGAGAACGCGTCGGAGTGTCATGTACTGCGCACCTTCCGTTCGGGCAGGAGTCGGCCGAGGCGCCGCGCCCGCGACAAGGGCTTCCACTTGACACGACCACCTTATCGGCAACAGTGTATCCATTATGGATATCTGGTCCGAGCCCCAGCCCGATTCCCGGTTCGTCGAGGTGGACGGCCTGCGGATCCACTACAAGCGCGCTGGGCACGGCCCGGCACTCGTGCTGCTGCACGGCAGCGCCTCGTCCCTGCAGCACTTCGACCGCGCGACGGATCTGCTGTCGGATTCGTTCGACGTCATCCGTCCCGACCTGCCGGCGTTCGGGCTGACGGGCCCGCGCAAGGATCGCGACTACCGCATCCCGGCGTACGCCGCGACGGTGGCGGGCTTCCTGGAGGCGCTGGGCGTGCCGCGCTACGCGGTGGCCGGCAATTCCCTGGGCGGCAACATCGCCTGGAACGTCGCGCTGGACCATCCGCAGCGGCTGACCGGCCTGGTGCTGGTCAACGCCACCGGCTACCCGGAGAAGACCGTGCCCGCGGGGATGCGCCTGGCCCGCAACCCGCTGGTGCGGCCCGTGCTGCGGCGGGTGATGCCGCGCGGGGCCATCGAGCGCAACCTGCGCGAGGCCGTCGGGCCGCACGCGCAGATCGTGGACGACGCCATGGTGGACCGCGCCTACCAGCTCATGAGCCGCCCCGGTAACCGCTCGGCCTTCGTCGACTTCTGCAACACCGACCAGCCGGACCGCAGCGCGCAGATCCCCCGCATCACGGTGCCCACGCTGGTGCTGCGCAGCGCGGGCCTCGACGGCCAGCACTTCGCCCGCGACATCCCCGGTGCCCAGGAGCTCGTCCACCCCCACGGCGGACATCTGCTGCCGGAGGAGGAACCGCAGTGGGTCGCGGACGCGATCGCCAAGTTCCTCGGCTCCGGCGCCGACACCCCCGCGAACTGAGCGCAAGGAGGCCCGTTCCATGAAGTACTTCGTCGCCCCGGGCGAGGACCGCAAGCTCACCGCCGACACGCGCAAGGCGCTGCGCGGCAGTTTCATCGAGCTGCCCGACGGCGTCACCCACTACGAGCTGACGGGGCCCCAGGACGGGGACGTTGTCCTGATGGCGGGCGGTCTGACCATCCCGCTGTCCTACTGGGACGGCTCGTCAGCGAGCTGCACGCCCACGGGCTGCGCACGCTGACCTGCAGCGCCTACGGCCGCGGCTACTCCGACCGGGTACGGGCGCGATACGACGAGACGCTGTTCACCCGGCAACTGGCCGAGCTGACGGACCGGCTCGGCCTGACGACGCGACCCCTGCACCTGGTCGGCACCTCCATGGGCGCGCTCGTCAGCATGACGTACGCCGCCCGGTACCGCTCGCGGGTGTCCACCCTCACCATCGTCGGACCCGCCGGTCTCGCGAAACCGCGGCTGGCCTCCCCCGACCGGCTGCTGCGCAGCGATCTGCTGGCCGGGGTGGTCGCCCGCCGTCGCGGCCTCCAGCTGCTCCAGGGGCACCTCGGGCACAACGTCCGGGACCCCGGGCTCGGCGCGGAACTGACCGAGATGGTCCTCGACTGCTTGCGCTTCGAGGGCTCGCTGTACGCGGTCTTCGACACCCTGCAGCACCTACCCCTCAGCGGCCGTGACGACCTCTTCCGGCGGACGGGGGCGCTGGGCATTCCGACGCTGCTGCTGTGGGGCGACGAGGACACCGTCACGCCGCCGGCGCGCTTCGACGCGGCACGCGCCCTGCTGAAGCCTCACAAGCATCACCTCATCACCAAATGCGGGCACATGGCCCCGTTCGAACGGCCCCGGGACGTCGCCGATCAGCTCGTCCCGTTCGTGTCCGCACACTGAAAGGCTCGACTCATGAACAACCCGCAGGTCATTGACGTCCTGGTCATCGGTGCCGGCCCCTCGGGCTCCGCCTTGGCGATCGACCTCGTACGCCGCGGACTCGACGTCCGGATCATCGACAGGTCCCCCCACACCTTCGACGGCTCGCGCGCCAAGGGCATCCAGCCCCGCAGCCTCGAAGTCCTCGAAGACCTCGGCGCTCTCGACGACGTGCTGGCCGGCGGCGACCTCTACCCCAAGCTCGGGCTCCACGCCGGGCCCCTCAGCGTGCCGTGGAAGATGTTCCCCCACAAGGAGGCGACCCCGGACGTCCCGTACCCGAACACCTGGCTGATCCCGCAGTTCCGCACGGACCGCGCCCTGCACGCCCGGCTCGGTGAGCTCGGCCGCGAGGTCGAGTTCAACAAGGCACTGACCGAGCTGACGCAGGACGAGGACACGGTGACCGCCAAGGTGGTGGGCACGGACGGGGCCGAGGAGATCGTCGCCCGCTATGCCGTGGGGGCCGACGGCGGCTCCAGCGCGGTGCGCAAGCAGCTCGACATCGGTTTCGTCGGGACGACGGACGAGTCCGACCGCGTGCTGATCGTGGACGCCTCCGTCAGCGGCCTGGCCCGCAACCGGTGGCACATGTGGCCCGGCCTCGGCGGCAAGCTCATCGCCGCCTGCCCGCTCCCCGGCAGCGACACGTTCCAGTGGATGATCCGGCTCACGCCCGACGAGGAGCCGCCCCAGGAGATCGGCGCCCTCATCGACCGGATCCACTCCCACACCCGCAACCGGCACATCCAGCTGCACGAGATCCACTGGAAGTCCGTGTTCCGGCCCAACATCCGTCTTGCGGAGCACTACGGCCGCGGACGGGTCTTCCTCGTCGGCGACGCCGCGCACGTCCACACCCCGGCCGGTGCCCAGGGCCTGAACACCGGCATGCAGGACGGCTACAACCTCGGCTGGAAGCTCGGCCAGGTCCTCGCCGGAGCCGACCCCGCCCTCCTTGCCACCTACGAGGCCGAGCGGCAGCCGATCGCCGCCGGCGTCCTGGGCCTGTCCACGGAGAAGTGGGGCGGCATCGCCAAGCTCGACCCCTCCAGCATGAAGCGCGGCAAGGACGAGCAGCAGCTCTCCCTCACCTACTACGGCGGCCCGCTCGCCCCCGCCGGCGGCGACGGTGGCGACACCAGCACGCTGCGCGTGGGTGACCGCGCCCCGGACGCCCACCTGCTCGGCGCCGACGGCGCCCAGACCCGCCTGTTCGACCTCTTCCGGGGGTCGCACTTCACCGCCATCGCCTACGGCCCCGGCGCCGCCCGGGACCTCGACCTCCTCGACTGGCCGACGACGGGCGCCCCGCTGAAGCGGCTGACCGTCGGACCGGCCGCGGGCGACGGCCGCGCCTTCTCCGACCCCAAGAACACGCTGCGCAGTGCCTACGGCCTGACCGGCGACACGCTGCTGCTGATCCGTCCCGACGGCTACATCGGGCACATTGCCACCCGGGACTTCCTCACCACCGCACAGGCCGCCGTGCGGGCGATGACGCCGCAGACAAGGACCCGCACCATGTCCTAGCCGGGCCGCACCTCCCCCGGTCCGGGGGCCACCGAATGAGCCGCATCCTGCTGCGCGGGGCGCACGTCATCACGATGACGCCGCACCGGCCGGACGCCGAGCATGTCGACGTCCTCGCCGACTGACGGTCGTCGACAAGCCCCGACCTGATCGCCTGAATCGCCCGTCTGGTCGCCGAGCGATGCGTCCGACCGCTCGACCACCGCCCGGCACATCCCAACAACGGTCTCGTGACGACCTGCGCGCCATCGGGTCGTCACCCTTGACGCCCCCGCCGCCACGACGCCGACACCCTGGAAATGCCTCATGATCCTCACCAACACCCTCGCCTGCGCCATCGTCCTGATCTTCGGGGCAAGCGGAGTGCTCAACACTCTCGCGTTGCCGAAGGCACGCGAGCTGGCCGCCGAGACCGGCTTCTCCGTCGCCGCCTACCGCCGCATCGGCGTGCTGCAACTGGCAGGGGTCGCGGGCGTGGCGCTCGGCCCCGCCGTGCCGGCGCTCGGCGGCCTCGCGGGGGTCGGCCTTCTCCTGCTGCTCGCCGGAGCTGTGGTCGTACACCTGCGCAAGGGCCACCCCGGTTGCCAAGATCGCGCCCGCCGCCGTGTGCGCCGTGCTTGTCGCCTCATACCTCGCGGCCCTGTTCGCCTGAAGCGCCGCGGATCGAGTCCACATCTCCACGGATGGGCAGCTCCGGCAGGTTCGCCCTGAAGGCAATGCTGCCCCGAGGATGTAACAGGCCGACGGCCTCAGATTCGCATCGTCCTGGCTGGTCAGGCGTCGTCGCGCAGGTGGGCAAGCCCGCTGAGAAGGAGTTCGAGGCCGAAGGAGAACTCGTCCTCGATCGGAACGGGCATCGACCCGGCGACGGTGACCGTTGCCGGGAACAAGGCCGGATCGGCGCTCTGAAAGAAGGCGGACAGGTGCGCGTCGTCGCGTTGCCCGCCGCCGCCATGACCGTTGACCTGTATGGCGAATCCGAGGACGTAGCGGGCGAGGGTGGCGAAGGTGTGCGCGGCCAGTCGCGGCGGGAAGCCGCTGTCGAGCAGCGCCGCGAGACAGTGTTCCCGCAGCGCCATGGCGTTCGGCCCCAGGGGTATCTCTTCGGCCATCAGGCGCGCCGCGTTCCGGTGGCGGGCCAGGGCCTCGAACATGGTGTGCGCGACCGTCCGCAGCGCTTGCTGCCAGCCCATCGTGAGGAGTTCGTCGCCGTTCAGTTCCACGGCGCCGAACATGCGGTCCACGACATGGGCGACCAGCGCTGTCCGGTTGTCGAAGTGCCGGTACAGCGTCGCCGTGCCCGAACCCAGGCGCTGGGCCAGCGTCCGCATCGAGAGGGCGTCGGCCCCTTCATCGTCCACGATCTGCAGGGCGGTGGAGACGATGCGCTCCAACGGCACGGGCGGACGCCCTGGGCCCCGACCCGATGCCGAGGTCACCTGTGCAGGACCAGCTGCTGCCACTGAAACGTCCACCTCCTCGGCCAGCACCATAACAGCAACACCGTATCCACTATGGAGAGTGCCGGTTGGGCATGGGCGGTGCCCCTTCGATCCGCCCGCCGATGACCGCTCCTACGGGAGTTCGACGACGGGCGGGTGAACACCACGGACTGATGCTCCACGAGCGAGGTCTTCGCGGGAGGTGGTGATCGCCACTGGGGCCCCGAGGACGACGGCCGCGAGGTGCCGGGGGGATGGTCGGCGACGGCGCGACTGAGGTGTGCCGGCCCCAGCTCCTGCACTCCCACCACCTGGGGCTGCTCAAGGCCATCCGCAAGGTCACGCTCGGCGCGACCTATCAGCTCAGCAGCGTCCGCGACTGCGACTCCTAGCCGCCGCGTCCGGCAGCGGCAGCCGAGCACATCAAGATCCGCCAAGGCGGCTGGTGACAACCATCGCACCACGTCACAGCGATCTTGGTGACAGCCGCGCGGAACCCCAGCCCCCCTTTTCGAGCACATGCTCGACCCTGAGGTTCATGGAGGCATCCCTCGTCGCCCCGGCGGACAGTGCGGGGCAAGGACCGGCCGATCCTCACCCACGGCACTGTCCGCGCTGCCCGCAGCCTGTACTCCGCGCCATCACTCTTCAGCTGCTACGACGGGCGCGCCGCCCTCCAAGCGCTGGTGGATGGTGGCGTACTTCTCGGGCCCCACTCGGGCGAGGCGGCCAGTTCGGCCTCCACCCATGCGTCGATACTCGTGTTCAGTTCCTCATCGTACGTACTCACCCGACTACCCCCTGGCAACATCCCAGGTCAGGACTACGTGGTTGTGTAAGTTCACTAGCACCAGTGACAGCTGGAATACCCGACGCTGAGCAGCACGGGGACGTCGCGGCGGCGGGCCTCCTCGAAGGCCTCGGCCGACCACGGCCACCAGTCGACGGGGTTGTCGGCGTGCTGCGGGAGGTACGGGGAGGTCTCATGGGCCAGTCGGTTCGGCATGGGCCCATCCTGCCGCAGCGGTCTCCTCCTTTCCCCGCTCCCTCGCGCCGACGCGCGCGACGCAGGAGACTGGGCCGGATTCGTCGGGCACGCGCGGAGGGGGAACGCAGATGCGGGAGAGTCACCGGACCGAGGCCGAGCGGCTGTTGGAGCGGGCCGTCGCGGAGGAGGTGCGGGCCTCCGGCGGCCGGGCCGACGCGGAGGTGCTCCTCGCGCGGGGCCGGGCGGAGCTGGACGCGATGGTCGGGGGAGCGGGGGGCGCCGGGGGCGCTTACGCGGCCTTCCTGCGGGCGGTGGAGGAGGCGGAGGCGGAGGCGGCCGGGCGGACACGTCCGGCGGACCGTTTCACCGGTCCGGCGATCGGGGGTCCCGCCCTGGTCACGGGCATCGCCGCGGCCGCGGCCTTCGGGGCGGACCTGGCGCTCGGCACGACGGCGGGGACGGCACTCGGCGCGGGCGCGGCGGGCGCCGTGGCCGGCGCGGCGGGGACCGTCCCCCGCGCGACGGCGGGGGGCGGGGGGGCGGGCGGGGCGGGGGGGGGG
>NZ_JAINVG010000050.1 GCF_020400725.1 Streptomyces sp. NK15101
GCTGCCTGCCGAGTGAGCAAAATCAATCAGCTCGTAACCCCTGACCCCCTGTTGCGCTACGCGCGTTGACCCTAGGCTGCGCCCGGACCCAGACTTCCCTTCACATGCACCACAGGGGGGCGCATGCCTACCACTCCTCACCACCAGCACCGCAGACGCCGTACGCACCGGCTCCTCGCGGCCGCGGCCGGCCTCGCCACCGTGGGCGCGCTCACGGCAGCGCTGCCGGGCATCGCGAGCGCCGGCGAGGCCGGCCACCCGGACAAGCAGTCCGGCCGCTACCAGGACATCCAGCTGCTGTCCTTCAACGACTTCCACGGCAACCTGGAGCCCCCGAGGAGTTCCTCGGGGCGCCTCATGGAGCTCCAGCCCGACGGCAGCGTCAAGACCATCGAGGGCGTCGGCGGCGTCGAGTACCTGGCCGGCTCGCTGCGCACGGCCCGTGCGGGCCACCCGTACTCGATCACGGCCGCCGCCGGCGACCTGGTCGGCGGCAGCCCCCTCGTGTCCGCGCTCTTCCACGACGAGCCCACGATCGAGGCGATGAACGCCCTCGACCTGGACGTCACGGGCGTCGGCAACCACGAGTTCGACGAGGGCGCCGCCGAGCTCAAGCGCCTGCAGGAGGGCGGCTGCCACCCGAAGGACGGCTGCTACGAGGAGGGGCGGACCTTCGAGGGCGCGCAGTTCCCGTACCTGGCCGCGAACGTCGTCGACGAGAAGACCGGCAAGCCGATGCTCGACCCCACCTTCGTGTGGGAGAAGGACGGCATCAAGGTCGGCTTCATCGGCGTGACCCTGGAGGGCACCCCGGACATCGTCACCGCCTCGGGCGTCAAGGGCCTGAAGTTCCTCGACGAGACCGAGACGATCAACAAGTACGCGCGCCAGCTGCAGAAGCGCGGCGTGAAGTCGATCGTCGCGCTCATCCACGAGGGCGGCTACCCGGCGTCCGACGCGTACAACTACGGCTGCGACGCGAACGGCCCCGGCAGCGGCATCTCCGGCCCCATCGTGGAGATCGCCAAGGGCGTCGACGCCAAGGTCGACGCGCTGGTCACCGGCCACACCCACACCGCGTACGCGTGCACCATCCCGGACCCGGAGGGCAACCCGCGCACGGTGACCTCCGCCGCGTCCTTCGGCCGTCTCTACACGGACACCACGCTGACCTACGACCGGCGCACCCGCGACATCGTCCGCACGTCGGTGAAGTCCGCGAACCACGTCGTCGTCCGTAAGAACCCGGCCGCGGACATGACCGGCCTGATCGCCCGCTACAAGGCGCTGTCCGCCCCGATCGGCAACCGTCCCATCGGCTGGATCGCCGCCGGCGCCGCCAAGCCCGAGGCACCGGACGACTCTCCGCTCGGCAACCTGGTCGCGGACGCCCAGCTCGCGCACGCCAAGACCCTGGACCCGAGCGCCGACCTGGCGCTGATGAACCCCGGCGGCGTGCGGGAGAGCCTGGTGTACGCGTCCTCCGACGCCGGTGAGGGCGACGGCGTCGTCACCTACGGCGAGGCGTTCGGGGTGCAGCCGTTCTCCAACACGGTGAACCTGCTCGACCTGACCGGCGCGCAGCTGCTCACGGTCCTCCAGCAGCAGGTCACCGGCCCCAAGAACGAAGGGGCGCCGAAGGTGCTGCAGCCCTCGTCGGGCCTCAGCTACACGCTGGACCTCACCAGGACCGGCGCGGACCGTGTCGTCGCCGACTCGGTGCGGCTGAACGGTGCTCCGCTGGACCCGGCGGCGACCTACCGGGTCGCCGTCAACTCCTTCCTCGCGGACGGCGGCGACGGCTTCGGCGAACTGGCGAAGGGGACGAACAGGGTGGTCGGCGCGGACGACCTGACGGCCTTCGAGGCGTACCTCCGGGCCAACTCCTCGGCGAGCGCCCCGCTGCAGGTGCCTGCGGCGGACCGCATCAACGTGGTGTACCCGCCGAAGCCGTAACCGGCGTCGGTGAAGCAGCCCAGGACCCCGCCCGGCCGTGAAGGCCGGGCGGGGTCCCGTGCGTCGGGGGTGTTCAAACGTCCTTTGCCAGAGGCATTGGTCACGCGCGTTTCCAGCCGGAACGGGCCCGTCGGGGGGACGGCGCTCCTATGGTGGACGTGATCTTGTCAGTGCGCGATCAACTTCCGTGATCTCTGGAGGGGCAAGACTGTGAGACCCGTCAGACGCTCCATCACCGTCGTCCTGACGCTGCTCCTGGCATCCGTGGGCGTATCCGCCCCCGCACACGCCAGCTCGACCACCGGCGACCGGGTCCTCTACTGGAACCAGGCGCTGCTCGACGCCTACGTGACCACGGGCGGCTCCCCGGGGCCCCTGGCACGGGCCGGGGCCATGATGCACCTGGCCATGTACGACGCCGCCAACGCAAGCCGCTGTCACAGCAGCGGCGGCTTCAAGCCCGAGAACTGCATCGGGGCGCTCTACACCCCCGGCATCAGCGTGAAGGCCGGCGTCGCTCCCGACGTGAACGCGGCCCTGGACCACGCCGCCTACAACGTCCTCGAGTCCACCTTCCCCGCCCTCGACTTCACGCCCTACCTCACGGCGGCCCGCTCGGGCGAGCCGGTCAACTCCGCCACCGCGGAGGGCCAGAGCGTCGGCCAGAAGGCCGCCACGGCGATGATCGCCCGCCGTACCGGCGACGGCTCCACGGACACCACGCCGTACACCCCCGGCACCGAACCCGGCCAGTGGCGGCCGACGGGCTCCGGCGCGGCGGCGGATCCGAACTGGGGCAAGGTCAAGAAGTTCGTCGACTACGGCAACTACCCGTGGACGTACTACAAGACCACGGCGGCCGACCTGCGTCCGCAGCCGCCCGGTGGGATCGCGACGATGCCCGAGCTGCTGAAGAGCGCCGCCTACACGGCCCAGTTCAAGGAGGTCGCGGAGCTCGGCGCGGCCAACAGCAGCACACGGACGCCGGAGCAGACCCAGATCGCCTGGTTCTGGGCCAACGACCTGAACGGCACCTACAAGCCGCCGGGCCAGCTCTTCACCCACACCCGGACGGTCTCCGCGCAGCGCGGACTCGACCAGACCGCGAACCTGCAGCTCTTCGCGCTGGTCGCGGGCGCGATGGCGGACGCGGGGATCTCCGCCTGGGACCAGAAGTACCAGACCTCCATCGACCTGTGGCGGCCCGAGAGCGCCATCAAGCTGGCCGACTCGGACGGCAACCCGGACACCGTGCAGAACAGTTCCTGGCAGCCGCTCTCGGCCGACGCGGGCGGGAACCACTTCAGTCCGCCCTTCCCCGCGTACGTCTCCGGGCACGCGACCTTCGCCGGAGCGTGGGCCGAGTCGATGAAGCAGTTCTTCGGCAGGGACGACATCTCCTTCACCGGCACCACCCAGGATCCGCACGCGGTCGGGGTCACCCGCACCTTCGCCAACTTCAGCGCGGCGGCCACCGAGAACGCCCGGAGCCGGGTCTACCTCGGCGTGCACTTCCAGTGGGACGGCGACCTCGGCGTCGCGACGGGCCGGAAGGCCGCGAGCCAGATCCTCAACAACGGATACGGCTGGACGAGCCCCAGTGACAGGAATCCCAGTTACCACAGCCCGAGTCTCTCCACCGTGGGCGCAGGATGGCTGATCAAGCCGATGGGCGCCACGAGCGTCGGGAACCTGTACGACGGTCCCCACGAGAACTGGTACTACTGCGACGACTACGGGGCGGACAACGTCTACTACCAGCTCATCTGGAACTCCTACAGCTGTGTGAACGGTTACGACGGCTCCGCGCACGCCTACTACGTCCCGCGCTAGTACCGGAAAGGACGGTCCTCCCGTGAACAGGAAGCACCTCCGACGCCTCGGCGCGACCGCCGGTGTGGTCGCCGCGCTCGTCTCCGTCGCGGTCGTCGGCGCGACGAACGCGACGGGATCGCAGGTCGAGCCCACCGTGCCGGGAACCCTCCGGGTCTTCGCCGGGCCGTACGAGCAGGCGCAGTTCTGCGAGAACGGCCCGACCCCGGTGATCTCCGGCGCGAACGGCGGCGCCCTCGCCGCCTCGCCCGTGAAGTTCGGCAAGGACGCGGGCAAGAACAGGAGCTACCACGCCCTGAAGGCCACCTTCGAGGTCGCCAGGCCGGGCGAGGCCGCGCTCATCACCAAGACGGAGAAGATCTGGCCGAACGGCATGGTCTTCAACCTCGCGCTCGGCGCGGGCGAACTGCAGCCGGGCGGCTACCGGTTCCGCCTGCGCACGGTCGGCGGCGACGAGGCCTCGGCCTGGACGCCCTGGTGCGGGTTCACCGTCACCAGGTGACCCGAAGGACCAGGAAGGCCGGTTCCCCGTCGGGAACCGGCCTTCCCCTCGTTCCGTACGTGACGCACTCTGGTGGTGTTGTCGTGGACCTGCCATAGTCCCGGGTCATGGAGCGACGACGCTTACTCATGGGGGCCCTCGGGGCCGGGGCCGCGCTGCTCGTGGGTGCCCCCGCCGCCTCCGCCGTGGACGTGCGCGCGTGGATGGCCCCGCACGGGGACGGCACCGACCTGCGGCGGCTCACCATCCCCGGCACGCACGACTCCGGCGCCCGGTACGGCGGGCCCTGGAGCGAGTGCCAGAACACCACCATCGCCCAGCAGCTGGACAGCGGCGTCCGGTTCCTGGACGTGCGGTGCCGGGTGACCGGCGGGTCCTTCGCCATCCACCACGGCGCCTCCTACCAGAACATGATGTTCGGCGACGTCCTCGTCGCCTGCCGGGACTTCCTCGCCGCGCACCCCTCCGAGACCGTCCTCATGCGGGTCAAGCAGGAGTACTCCGAGGAGTCCGACGCCACCTTCCGCGCCGTCTTCGACGACTACCTCGACCGGAGGGGATGGCGTTCCCTCTTCCGGATCGGGGACTCCCTGCCCCTCCTCGGCGAGGCGCGCGGCCGGGTCGTGCTGCTCGCCGACAACGGCGGGCTCCCCGGGCTGAGGTGGGCCGACCCGGCCGTCTTCGCCGTCCAGGACGACTGGAACGCGCTGCCCGACGCCAAGTACCCCAAGATCCAGGCCCACTTCCGCGCCGCCGTCTCCCAGCCCGGCCGGCTCTACGTGAACTTCGTCAGCACCTCCGCCTACCTCCCGCCCCGCTGGAACTCCGACCGGCTGAACCCGTGGGTGCACGGCTTCCTGGACGGTTCCGAACTGGCCGGGCGGGTCGGGCTCGGCATCGTGCCCATGGACTTCCCCAACACCCGGGCGGGTCTCGTGGAGGCGCTGCTCCGGCACAACTAGCGCGGCGTCTTCGTCCCGTGCACCGCCGTGTACTCCGCCGCCAGCCACGGGGCCAGGTCCTCGACGAGCATGCGCAGGACCGCAGGACGCGGTCCCGGGGACCGGCCCGCCCGCACCGCCAGGCGTATCTGGTCCGCGCGGTCCGGGTAGGCCACGCCGAAGATCGCCGCCGACCGGTCCAGGTCGCTGGTCCAGCCGCCCCACCGGGGCATGACCAGGGTGAAGCCCGTACGGACGAGCCGGCGGCCGACCGCACGGCCGAGCGCGCGGAGGTCCGTGTCCCCGGCGGCGCGGGCCCGCCAGCCGGGCAGCAGCAGGGCCAGGTCGCCGTTCGTCTCGCGGGCGAGGAGGGACGTGGGGCGGTACGGGGGCAGCTCCTCGGCCAGGTCGGGGCCGAGGAGCGGGGTGCACAGACAGGCCACGAAGAAGCCCAGGTCGTGGCGTTCGAGGTCGCTGAGGAGCGTCCCGGTGCTGCTCAGCAGGATCCCGGCGCCGTCGATCTGCGGCAGGTCCCGGTCGAGCGCGGCCTCGATCTCCCGGGCGGCGGCGCGGTCCGCCTCCGTGGGCTCCTCGTGCAGGGCGAGCTGCACGTCCAGGTCGGAGACGCCGACGACCGCCGTGCCGCGGGGCACGCTTCCGTACAGGTACGCGCTGTGCAGCCGCTCCGGGCCGAAGGCCTCCGCGATCCGGGCGCGCGCCGCCGCCACGACCGGCGCGAAGGCCGCCGGCACGCGCTCCAGGGCGCCCTCGCGCGCGATCGTTCCGTCGGGGTTCAGGCCGTGGTCGTCCATGGGGACAGCCTCGCGGAGGCGCCGCCGGCCGTCGAGCCGGTTCTCAGAGCTCCGGCGGCGGCGTCGGCGCCCCCGGCAGCCGCAGCCTTGCCACCGTGCCGCCGCCCTCCGCCGGTTCGAGCGACACCGTGCCGCCCGCCTGCTGGACCGTGCGCGCCACGATCGACAGGCCCAGGCCCGAGCCCGGCAGGCTGCGGGCCGACGGGGAGCGCCAGAAGCGGTCGAAGACGTGCGGGAGCTCGTCCGGGGCGATGCCGGGTCCGTGGTCGCGGACGGTCAGCTCGCCCCGCATCAGGGTCACCTCGACCGTGCCCCGGGGCGGCGAGAACTTCACCGCGTTGTCCAGGACGTTCACGAGGGCCCGTTCGAGGGCCGGCGACTCGGCCCGTACGTACCAGGGCGCGAGGTCCGTGACGAAGGTCAGCTCCGGGCCGCGCAGCCGCGCCCGGTCCAGGGCCGTCCGCAGGATCGTGTGGAGCGGCACCACTTCGAGGGGCCCCGGCTGCACCGCGTCCGGGCGGGCCAGCTCCTGGAGGTCGCCGATCAGCGCGGCCAGCTCCGTCATCTGCGCCTTCACCGAGGCCATCAGGGCCCGCCGGTCGTCCGGCGGGATCGCCCGGCCGGTCTCCTCGCTGCGGGCGAGGAGCTCGACGTTCGTGCGCAGGGAGGTCAGGGGCGTCCGCAGTTCGTGACCCGCGTCCGCGATGAGCTGCGCCTGCCGGTCCCGGGAGCTCGCGAGCGCCGCCGTCATCGCGTTGAACGAGCGGGACAGGCGGGCGATCTCGTCCTCGCCCTCCACCGGGATGCGGACGGTCAGGTCCTCGGTCGCGGCGACGTGCTCGACCGCGCCGGTCAGCCGGTTCACCGGTTCGAGGCCGGTCCGGGCGACCCACAGACCGGCCGCGCCCGCGCCGACGACGCCGATCCCGGAGACCAGGAGCAGCACCCAGCGGAGCGTGGACATCGAGTTGTCGATCTCGGAGAGGGGGCGGGCGAGGGAGACCGCGAGCAGCCCGCCGGGGCTGTTCTGCGGGTAGGTGTAGACCCGCATCTCGCGCCCGGCGTCGTCCTTCACGGTGTGCAGGACGTACTCCAGCTGCCCGCGCGCCACCGCGAGGTCGCCGGTTCCGGCGGGGATCGCGGCCTTCCCCGAGGTGCACACGCCGCCGTCGGCGAGGATGACCTGCACCGTGTACGAGCCCGCCACCGGCGGTGCCGTCGTGCCCTGGCGGCACCACGCGAGCAGGCCCTGCACGCCGGCCGGGTCCAGGCGGGTGCTGCGCAGCGAGGAGTCCAGCTCGTTCTCCAGCTGCGCCCGCGTCACGAACCAGCAGGCCAGTGACACGGCCGCCACCGCGAGCGCCACGGCGGCCGCGGTGAGCAGCGCGAGCCGCGAGCGCAGCGGCCGCGCGCGGAACCAGTTCCGCAGGGGGGCGACCGCTCTCCGGGGCGCCGCCGTCCTCAGGGGACCGGTCACTCCCCGCCTCCTCCGCGCAGCGCGTAGCCCACGCCCCGTACGGTGTGGACGAGGCGCGGCTCGCCACCGGCCTCGGTCTTGCGCCGCAGATACATCACGTACACGTCCAGCGAGTTGGAACTGGGCTCGAAGTCGAAGCCCCACACGGCCTTCAGGATCTGCTCCCGGGTCAGGACCTGGCGCGGGTGCGCGAGGAACATCTCCAGGAGCGTGAACTCGGTGCGCGTCAGCTCCACGGTCCGCCCGCCCCGGGTCACCTCGCGCGTGGCCAGGTTCATCCGCAGGTCCTCGAAGGCCAGGACGTCGTCCTCGGCGGGGGCGGCGGACGCCGCGGCGTAGGAGCTGCGGCGGAGCAGGGCCCGGATGCGGGCGAACAGCTCGTCCAGCTCGAAGGGCTTCACCAGGTAGTCGTCGGCGCCGGCGTCGAGGCCGGTGACCCGGTCGCCGACCGTGTCGCGGGCGGTGAGCATCAGGATCGGCACGGTCGAGCCGGCGGCCCGGATCCGGCGGGCCGCCGTCAGCCCGTCCATGCGGGGCATCTGGACGTCGAGGACGACGAGGTCGGGGGCGTACGACTCCATCGCGGCGAGCGCGTCGAGCCCGTCGACGGCGTCCCGCGTCGCGTAGCCCTCGAAGGCGAGGCTGCGGCGCAGGGCCTCCCGCACGGCGGGCTCGTCGTCGACGATGAGGATGCGCTCGGCTTCGTTCTGCTGTCCCGTCATGGGGGCAGCGTCCCATGCGTTCAGTTGTCGCCGCCCGAGCGGAGGTCGTCCAGGTCGGCCTTCACCGTGTCGATCGGGATGGCGAATCCGAGGCCGACGCTTCCGGCGGTGGAGCCGCTGGAGGAACTGGGCGAATACATGGCCGAATTGATTCCGATGATCTCACCGTTCATATTGATCAACGCGCCGCCGGAATTCCCCGGATTGAGCGAGGCGTCGGTCTGGATCGCCTTGTACGTGGTCTTCGACGAGCCGGTGTCGCCGTTGAACTGCTGCCCGCCGAACTCGAACGGCCAGCCCTGCCGCGGGTCCCACTGCTGCTGCTCCTGCTGCTGGTCCCGGCCGTCGTCCTTGGCGACGGTCACGTCCCGGTCGAGCGCGGAGACGATGCCGCTGGTGACGGTGCCGGTCAGGCCCTCGGGGGAGCCGATCGCCACGACCTCGTCACCGACCCTGACCTTCGAGGAGTCGCCGAGCGTGGCGGCCTCGAGTCCGGAGGCGCCCTTGAGCTTGATCAGGGCGAGGTCCTTGTCGGGGTCCGTGCCGACGACCTCGGCCTCGTACGTCTTGCCGTCGCTGAGCTGGACGCCGATCGAGGAGGCGCCGGAGATCACGTGGTTGTTGGTGACGATCTCGCCGTCGGAGGTGATGATCACGCCCGAGCCGGTGGACTTGCCGGAGGACGAGGTCGCGGAGATCTCCACGATGGAGGGGGAGACCGCCTCGGCGACCCCGGCGACCGTGCCCTTGGTGCCGGTGGAGACGTTGGTGCCGCTGACGACGGGGGCCGACGCGCTCACCGCGGGGTCGGAGGTGAGCTGCTGCACCAGCGTCGCCGTGCCGCCGCCGACCGCCGCGGCCGCGATGGCCACGGCCGCCATGAGCCCGACCCCGCGCTTGGCGCG
The DNA here is from genome assembly GCF_020400725.1 of Streptomyces sp. NK15101. Taxonomy (GTDB): domain Bacteria; phylum Actinomycetota; class Actinomycetes; order Streptomycetales; family Streptomycetaceae; genus Streptomyces. The sequence continues at coordinate 9,149 of NZ_JAINVG010000050.1, forward strand.
GCGGCGGGGCGAGGGGGCCGGAGCGGGGACGGCGGCGATGAGGGGCGGCTCCACCGGCGGCGGCACGTGACCGCCCGAGGGCCAGACGGTCGTGCCCGGCTCGGTGGTGATCGGCCGCGTCGGCTCGTACGGCCCCTGTGCCGGCCGCGAGGACTCGTACGGCGCCCGCGCCGGTCGCGCCGGCTCGTGCGGCGGCCTCGGCGGGTAGTACGGCTGCTGCGGCTGCTGCTCCTGGAAGTCCGTCATGGCTATGACTCTCGGAGCCGTACATGAGAACCGTCTGAGGAGCGGCTGAGAAGCCCGACAGAACCCCGTATGTCCCGTATAAGGACGGGGCCTGGAGGTCTTCTACTCGTGGCAGCCGCAGGAGCGGCGGACGACCAGGGCCGACGGGAAGAGCTTCACGCGCTCGCGGCGCGAGCCCGACACGCGGACCGAGTCGTCGAGGACCAGGTCCACGGCCGCCCGGGCCATCGCGGGACGGTCCGAGGAGATCGTGGTCAGCGGCGGATCGGTGAGCGCCGCCTCCTTCACGTCGTCGAAGCCGGCGACCGCCAGCTCCGTCGGCACCTCGATGCGCAGCTCACGGGCGGCCCGCAGGACGCCGAAGGCCTGGTCGTCGGTGGAGCAGAAGATGGCCGGCGGCCTGTCGGGGCCGGCGAGCAGCTTCAGGGCGACCTGGTAGGCGTCGTACCGGTTGTACGGGGCCTCGAAGAGCCGGCCCTCGGTCGAGCGGCCCGCCTCCAGCATGGCGCGCCGCCAGCCCTCGACGTGGTCGGCGACCGGGTCGCCGACGGCCGGGGTGTTCGGGATGCCGCCGAGGCACGCCACGTACGGGTGGCCGTGCTCCAGGAGGTGCCGGGTGGCGAGCTGGGCGCCGCCGATGTCGTCGGTCACGACGGCCACGTCGTCGATCGCCTCGGGCCGCTCGTGCAGCAGCACCACGCGCGCGTCCCAGGCCTCGATCTCGCTCGCGGCCTGCTCGCTCATGCCCTGGCTGACCAGGATCAGTCCGGAGACCCGCATCCCGAGGAAGGCCCGCAGGTAGTGGACCTCGCGCTCGGTCCGGTAGTCGGAGTTGCCGACGAGGACCATCTTCCCGCGCTCGGCGGCGGCCTGCTCGACCGCGTGTGCCATCTCGGCGAAGAACGGCTGCCGCGCGTCCGGGACGATCATGCCTATGAGGTCGGTGCGCCGCGAGGCCATCGCCTGGGCCACCCGGTCGGGCCGGTAGCCCAGCTCCTTGATGGCGGCGAGGACACGCTCGCGCGTGGCCGGGGCGACCGGCCGGGGTCCGTTGTTGATGACGTAGCTCACGACCGCGGTAGAAGTACCTGCCAGTCGAGCTACGTCATCCCGCGTCACCTTGGCCACGCGCGGCAGTCTACGCGGGGGGACCTACCTACCGGCAGGTCGCACTGTGGCATCTGCCACGTTCCTGTCCTCCGCGAGGGTGATGTCCTCCGTGGCGCCCTTGACGCGACCGTTCGCGCGGGTCCCCTCCTTGGCGCGGGCCTCCTCCGCCGCCCGCTCCACCTTCTCGGGCGTGACGAAGCGGTAGCCGACGTTCCGGACGGTGCCGATGAGCGACTCGTGCTCGGGGCCGAGCTTCGCCCGCAGCCGCCGCACGTGGACGTCGACCGTACGGGTGCCGCCGAAGTAGTCGTACCCCCACACCTCCTGGAGGAGCTGGGCGCGCGTGAAGACCCGGCCCGGATGCTGGGCCAGGTACTTGAGCAGCTCGAACTCCTTGAAGGTCAGGTCCAGGACCCGGCCCTTGAGCTTCGCGCTGTACGTCGCCTCGTCGACCGACAGGTCGCCGTTGCGGATCTCCATCGGGGAGTCGTCGGAGACGATCTGCTGGCGGCCCATCGCGAGCCGGAGGCGCGCCTCGACCTCGGCGGGGCCCGCCGTGTCGAGGAGGACGTCGTCGATGCCCCAGTCGGCGGTGACGGCCGCGAGACCGCCCTCCGTGACGACCAGGATCAGCGGACAGCCGGGCCCGGTGGACCGCAGCAGCTGGCAGAGCGAGCGCACCTGCGGGAGGTCGCGCCGACCGTCGACGAGGATCACGTCCGCGCCGGGGGTGTCCACGAGGGCGGGGCCCTCGGCCGGGGCTACCCGGACGTTGTGCAGCAGCAGACCGAGGGCGGGGAGCACCTCGGTCGACGGCTGGAGGGCGTTGGTCAGGAGCAGCAGAGAACTCATCGCTCCCCACCTACCCGGCTCGTCGTCGGTCCGTGGTGCGTCGTTCGCTCGTCCATGACGTCGGTTCCTCCTCGGTCCCTGCGAGGACGTCTACGTGTGCTCACGTGCGGCTCTCGCGCCCCGAGAGCTTTTGTTCATCCATCCGTAACAACGGTCGGAAAACACAAAAGGACCCGGGGGCTGCGTTGCCCGGATCCTCTGGAAGCAGAATAGCCGACATGAGTTCCGAGGCAGAGGGCCGATTTCACATGGTGGATGTTTCCTCGCTCACTTCCGTCCATCCCCGGGTGCCCCGGCGCACGATGCTGCGTACCGATGACGGTGTCCGGATCGAGGCGGTTTACGAACCCTCACGGGCAAGTGTCACCGATACGGCCGTCGTCCTCGCCCACGGCTTCACCGGGGCGGCCGACCGGCCCGCCGTCCGGCGCGCCGCCGGCGTCCTCGCGGAGCGCGGCGCGGCCGTCGTCACCTTCTCCTTCCGCGGGCACGGCCGCTCCGGCGGCCGCTCCACCGTCGGCGACCGGGAGGTCCTCGACCTGGCCGCCGCCGTCCGCTGGGCCCGTGACCTCGGCCACGCGCGCGTGACGACGCTCGGCTTCTCCATGGGCGGCTCCGTGGTCCTGCGCCACGCGGCCCTTGAGCGGGGGACGGAGGGCCGCGCCGACGCGGTGGCCGCCGTGTCCGCGCCCGCCCGCTGGTACTACCGGGGCACGGCCCCGATGCGCCGCCTCCACTGGGTCGTCACCCGGCCGGCGGGCCGCCTCGTCGGGCGGTACGGCTTCGGCACCCGGATCGACAGCAGGGCCTGGGACCCCGTTCCCCTGTCTCCCGTGGAGGCCGTCCCGCTGATCGCGCCGACCCCGCTGCTGATCGTGCACGGCGACCGCGACGCGTACTTCCCGCTCGACCACCCGCGCATGCTGGCCGCAGCGGGCGACGCGGAGCTCTGGCTGGAGCGGGGCATGGGCCACGCGGAGAACGCCGCCGACGAGAAGCTGCTCGCCCGGCTGGGGGACTGGCTCACGCACGCGTAGCCGGCGCCGGGGCCCGTCTTTCGGATCGGGCTCCGGGCCTGGGGCCGGTCCACGCGCGCATGGCTCATCATGGGGGGCGGCGCGCACACGAACGAAGGGAGTGCCGCTATGGCAGCGGGAACCATCCGCTACTGGGCCGCGGCCAAGGCCGCCGCCGGTGTCGCCGAGGAGCCGTACAGCGCCGGGACCCTGGCCGAGGCCCTCGACGCGGCCCGCGCACAGCACCCGGGCGAGCTCGTCCAGGTCCTCCAGCGGTGCTCGTTCCTGGTCGACGGCGACCCCGTCGGGACCCGGAGCCATGAGACGGTACGGCTTGCCGAGGGCGGCACGGTCGAGGTGCTCCCCCCGTTCGCAGGAGGGTGAACCCCAGAGCAATGAGCAACGACCAGTACTACGGCGGGCAGCAGTACGACCCGTACGCCGACGCCGCGAACGGGCCGCAGAACCCCGCCGACGTCACGCAGACGTGGGAGGGCCAGACCTGGGACACCACGTACCAGCCGGCCGTCTCGTACGACCAGGTCCAGGCCGCCCGGGCCCAGGGCCGGGCCGCCGAGACCCAGGGCCGGCCGCGGGCCGTGCCGCCGCACCGGCACCAGGACCCGGCGGGCCACGGGACGCCGGAGCCGTACCAGCAGCAGCCCTACGAGCAGCAGCCGTACGAGCAGCAGCCGTACCAGCAGCAGCCGTACGAGCAGCAGCCGTACGAGCAGTACCCGTCGCAGGGGAACCCCGCCGCCCACTACGCGGAGCCCGCCGCCGAGCCCCGGCCCGCGCCCGCGGCCTTCGCCGAGCCGCAGCCCGCACCCGCGCCGGTGGCCGCCCCCGCGGCCCCGTCCGCCTCCGTGGCCGACGCCGGGCCCGCCTACTCCTCGCCCACCACCTCCGGGCACACCCGCATGACCGACGCCCAGCGCGCCCGCGCCGAGGGCCGCTCGCCCGTGATCGAACCCGGCATGCAGCCCGCCGCCCTCACCGCCGTCCTCGGCCTGCTGCTCGCGGGCGGCGCCTCCCTCGGCTCGTACGGGCTCCTCGTCCCGCTCGTCCTGCTCCAGGGGCTCACCGCCGCCGGCTGGTTCCGGCTCAACGGCATGTGGCCCGCCCGGCAGGGCATCGCCCTCGCCTTCCTCGGCGGCCTCGTCGCCGACGCCGTCCTGCTCGCCGCCGGCCGGGAGCACGCGGCCGCCGCGATCCTGGGCACCCTCGGCGTCTGGGTGCTGCTCTGCCTCGTCCTCCAGCTGCGCAGCCACGCCGACCCCGACGAGCGCATGTACGGCCTGATGGCCACCATCGCCTCAGCCGCCCTGACCGTCGTCGCCACCGGGCACCTCGGCGCCGCCCCGGACGCGGTGGTCGTCGGCGGGGCCGCGGTCGCCGCCGCCGTCCTCGCCCGGGCGCTGCCGCTGCCCGGACCGGTCTCCCTGGTGGCCGCCCTGCTCGCCTCGGCGGGCGCCGGGATCGCGGCCGGCGGCCTCACCGACCTGGGCACCTCGGGCGCGCTGCTCGGCCTCGGCGCCGGGGTCTGCGCGCTGATCGGCCTGCGGGTGGCCAGCTACGACTACCCGTCGCGGTTCGTCCACATGACCGCGGGCGTCGCGCTGCCGCTCACCGCCGCCGCGCCCGCCGTCCACCTGCTGGGCCGGGCCCTGGTCTGACCTGCGGCCCGTCCCGGGGACGGGAACCAACCGGCCCCCCGGCACGTCGATCTTCGTGTCGGGGGGCCGGAACTTTTACGGGAACCACTACGGGGGGACGCGCAACCCATGCGAGCACTGCGGATTCTGTTGATCGTGGCCGTCGTGCTGGGCGGGATCCTCGTCGGGATCGACCGGCTGGCCGTGTCGTACGCCGAGTCGGAGGCGTCGAGCCGGGTGAAGCTCTCGGCCTCGACCAGCGACTCGATCGAGGTCGACATCAAGGGCTTCCCGTTCCTCACCCAGGTCGCGGACAAGCGGTTCGACGAGGTCGACGTGAAGGCGACCGGCGTGCGGGCGAAGGCGGGCGACAAGGACGTCCGGGTCGGCGAGCTCACCGTGACCCTGCGGGACGTGACCGTGACCGGCGACTGGGCGGGCGCGAGGGCGGGCTCGGCGAGCGGCACGGCCCTCATCTCGTACGCGGACCTCACCGCCGCCTCCGACCGCGAGGCCACCGTCGCCTACGGCGGGAACGGCAAGGTGAAGGTGACCGGCAGCGTGGAGGTCCTGGGCCGCACCCTGACCCGTTCGGTCCTGTCCACGGTGACCGTCGTGAACGGCGACACCATCCGGGTCCGCGCCGACGAGGTGCCGGGCGCCGGCATCCCGGGCGTGGAGGACCTGGTCCGCGCGCGCACCGACTTCGAGCGCCCGATCGGCAGGATCGCCGGCATGAAGGTGGAGAAGGTCGAGCCGCGCCCGGACGGGCTGGCGGTCACCGTGACCGGCGAGGACGTCGTCCTGGCGGGCTGACGGGGGTCCGGACGGTACCCGTGGGCCACATGCTGAGACAGGGCCGTCCGATCCGCAGAAGGAGAAGCGGACACCTCGCCGCGGAGGCGTCCGGAGCCGACTTCCGGGGTGATCGCGTCTCGCACTTCGGACGATCGCGTCTCAAAATACGACACACCGGTGACACGGCCGCCTGTCCGTCCCTACGATCGAGGGCATGAAGCGACAGGCGGATCTCACGAAGCGGCGGGCAGTAGACCTGTGCCGCGTCGCCGCCATGCTCTGTCGCTCCGTCTGAGCGGGACGCCAACTCCCGTATCCCTCAGGCCCGTCGACTGACGTCGGGGCCGCCCTGTGCAGAGCCGTACGCACGTCCGCTGTCCGTACGCACGCGACGACGCGTACCGCACCACACCCGCACCACCGCAGCACACCCCCGCACACTGCCCCGGAGGAGAACAGCATGGCTCGCAGCGACGTCCTGGTCGACGCGGACTGGGTCGAGGCCAACCTCGACAACCCGCAGGTGGCCGTCGTCGAGGTCGACGAGGACACCTCGGCCTACGAGAAGAACCACATCCGCAACGCCATCCGCATCGACTGGACCAAGGACCTGCAGGACCCGGTCCGCCGCGACTTCATCGACCAGGAGGGCTTCGAGAAGCTCCTCTCGGCCAAGGGCATCGCGAACGACACCACGGTCGTCCTCTACGGCGGCAACAACAACTGGTTCGCCTCCTACGCCTACTGGTACTTCAAGCTCTACGGCCACCAGGACGTCAAGCTCCTCGACGGCGGCCGCAAGAAGTGGGAGCTCGACTCCCGCGACCTCGTCGCCGAGGTCCCGACCCGCCCGGCCACCGAGTACAAGGCCAAGCCCCAGGACGCCTCCATCCGCGCCTTCCGCGACGACGTCGTGGCCGCGATCGGCGCCCAGAACCTGGTCGACGTCCGCTCGCCCGACGAGTTCTCCGGCAAGCTGCTCGCCCCGGCGCACCTCCCGCAGGAGCAGTCGCAGCGCCCCGGCCACGTGCCGAGCGCCCGCAACATCCCGTGGTCGAAGAACGCCAACGACGACGGCACCTTCAAGTCGGACGAGGAGCTCAAGGCCCTCTACGAGGCCGAGCAGGTCGACCTGGCGAAGGACACCATCGCCTACTGCCGCATCGGCGAGCGCTCCGCGCTCACCTGGTTCGTCCTGCACGAGCTGCTCGAGGTCCCGAACGTCAAGAACTACGACGGTTCCTGGACCGAGTACGGCTCCCTCGTCGGCGTGCCGATCGAGCTCGGCGCCAACAAGTAACCCCACTTCTTCTTCAGGACAGGACAGCGAACATGTGTGGAGCTCAGGTCGGCGGCCCCGACGTCAGCACGCTCAAGCCCGGTGAGACGGCCATCCAGGGCCAGGTGACCAAGGACGGCGAGCCCGTCACCGGTTACGTGCGCCTCCTCGACGGCTCCGGCGAGTTCACCGCCGAGGTCCCGACCTCGGCCACCGGCCAGTTCCGCTTCTACGCGGCGACCGGCGAGTGGACCCTCCGCGCACTGGTCCCCGGTGCCCAGGCGGACCGCAAGGTCGTCGTCACCGAGGCCGGCAGCCTGACGGACGTGGCCATCGCGGTCTGATCCGCGAGCGCGGTGACGCACCGCACCCGAACGGCCGGAGGGCCGTGCCTCCTGGGGGGTTGGACGCCATTCCAGGTCTTGAGGCACGGCCCTCCGGTCTGTCCGCGTTCGGGGCCCGGTCGTACGCTGAAGGTGTGTACGCGCGACGTCGGCACGTCTACTTCTGGATGATGGGCGCCTGTCTGGCCCTCTTCGTGGGCGCCTGGGCCGTCGTGCGCCTGTTCTCCATGCCGGTCGCCATCGGCATGTGCGTCGTCGCCATGGTCATCCCCCCGGTCGCCGCGATGATCGCGAACCGCCGGGGCCCGGAGGACCGCTGGTGGGACGATCCGTCCGGGGACCCGAAGTCGGACGAGTGGTGGGACGAGCTCGACGGCAAGAAGCGCCGGGAGCCGTAGGCCCTGTGGATCAGTAGACGAGGGCCTGGGTCTCGTCGGACAGCGCCTCCTGGACGAAGACCTGCGCGCCCGCGATGCGGACGCCGTCCAGGACGTCCTCCTCCGTGATCTCGCGGCGGGCCGCGCACTGCGTGCAGAGTGTGATGCGGCCGGCCGACAGGATCGAGTCGATCAGGTCCGGCAGCGGCGCGGCGTGCGGGAGCTCGAACTCCGCCGCGCGGCCCGGGAGGGCGAACCAGGAGGACTCGCCGGTCAGCCAGAGCGAGACCTCGACGCCGCTGGCGACGGCGACGGCGGCCACCGTGAAGGCCTGGGAGCAGCGTTCGGGGGCGTCGGCCCCTGCGGTCACCTTGATCACGAGCTTCTTCGCCATATGCCGAACTGTAATGCGCGGCACTGCAACCTCATGCGTCCCTCGCGTGTCAGCTGTGTGCGCGGGTGACGGAATCCGCGCTTCAGGTCTCGTGGGGGGACTCTTGAGTATCGAAGAAAGTATCCCAAATACGGATACAACATCACCGCCCGAGCCGGAGACGGCTCCGGAACCCACATCTCCGGTCCAGCGGCCGCGCCGCCGGGTCCTCCGCACCGTCGGGCTGATCGCCGTCGCCGCCGTCATCGGCCTCGTCGGCGGCACCGCCGTCGGCTACGGCATACAGGCCGACCGCGAACCGACCGCGCTGCCGCCGCTGAACCAGCCCGGCCTCGCGTACCCGGCGAAGCCGCTGCCGAAGGGGCAGGAGCCGACGCCGCTGTCGGCGAAGGAGGACCGCCAGGCGAAGGCGCAGGGCGACCTGCGGAAGCTGCTGGTGGCGAAGCCGGCCGGGGCGAAGAAGGACGAGTTCGCCGACAACGTCGACGGCTGGATGTCGGTGCCCGTGTACGCCTCGGACTTCAAGAGGCCCAGCTCCGCCCTCGCCTACCAGCTGGACCTCGGCATCCGGCGGGTCGCCGCGACGTCCTGGGCGTCGGGCGAGCACCGGCGGACCGAGGTCCGCCTCGTCCAGTACCGCGCCGGCGACACCCTCGGCGCGCAGGAGCACACCGAGGACCAGCAGGCCTACATGCCGGAGGAGAAGTACGCCCGCAGCGAGGGCACGGCCCTCAAGGGCTCGTCCAACGGCCGCTACTACGTCTTCCCCGTCCGTCGGAAGGCCGGCTACCTGGACATCTACGAGGCCCGGGCCTACTTCCACCGCGGTGACATCGCGGTGGAGATCTTCATGTTCGACACGAAGAAGATCTCCGAGAAGGAGATCCGTTCGCTGGCCGAGCGACAGCTGGGGCGCCTGTGAGTGAGGACCGGAACGACGTGACCGAAACCGTGACCGAGCCCACGGAGCCGACGGCTCCCACGGAGCCGACCGAGCCGAAGACGGGGAAGCGGGGTGCCCGGCGGATCCTGCTCGGCGTCGTCCTGCCCTCCGTGCTCGTCCTCGGCCTGATCGGCGGCGGCGTCACGTACACCGCCGTCACCGTCTCCTCGGCCGACCGCACCGCGCCGACGCGGCTGTGGGACACGGCGGAGGAGACCGGGAAGAACGAGGACCCGGCCACCGCCCTGGCGCGCGGCAAGGCCGGCACGCCGCTGAGCAGGCTCCTGCTGCCCCTGCCGGAGGGGTACGAGTTCGGCCCCGACGAGGAGCTGTACGGCAACGACGGCGAGCTCGGCGCCGCGGAGGCCACCGCGCTGATGAAGCAGGCGGGCGAGGGGCTGTCCGGGAAGAAGCGCCGCGCGTTCGAGAAGGACGTCGACAAGCTCGGCATCGAGGGCATCGGGGTCCGCTCCTTCGCCGACCCGGACAACGACGTCGTCGTCACGTTCGAGCTCGCGCGGATGAAGGACAAGAAGCAGATCAAGACCAGCTACCGGATCCGCAAGGGGGTCATGGACGCCCTGGAGTTCCCGAAGGGACCCAAGGTGAAGGACCACCGGAACGCCGTCTGCTACACGGCGCCCGTGGACGACTCGCTGGACAAGGAGGAGCGGGCCGCGGCGCTGGACGAGATGATCTGCCTCGCGTACGACTCCGAGGTCTTCGTCACCATGACGGCGGCGGGCGCCAAGCCGTTCGACAAGGCGCGAGTGGCGAAGCTGCTGACGCAGCAGCTGGACCACATCGCATCCCCGGGGGAGTACGTATGACCGAGCAGATCCAGACCGAGACGCTCGTTCCCGCGCAGGCGGTGGCCGAGCCCGCCGCCGAGCCGCAGGCCGGGGCCGCGCCGGCCAAGCCGAAGAAGTCCCGCAAGCCCCTCCTCCGGGGCATCGCCCGCTGGACCGCCGCCGTGCTCGTCTGCGGTGGTGTCGGGGCCGGTACGGCCATGGGGATCACCGCCATGGACCGCACCGACGTGCCGGGGCTCGCGACCGAGTCCGACGGGCGCTGGGAGTACCCGAAGCTCGCCCTTCCGGCGCTGCCCGAGGGCGCCCCGCGGCCGTTCACCGACGGCAACGACGGCGAGATCCACCACGCCGACCTGCGGAAACTCCTGCTGCCGGCCCCTGCGGGCGCCACGGTCGACCCGAAGCTGAAGGGTGACTGGACCGGCGTCGACTCGTACCTCGCGCTGCTCACGGAGAAGGACCGGGGCACGGTGAAGGAGTACCTGGCCGACTCGGCGCTCCGGCACGTCGCCGCCCGCGGTTGGACCACGCCCGACGGCACGACCACCCGGATCCACCTGTTGCGGTTCTCGTCGGTGGCGTACGCGGAGGCCCTCAAGGACGAGGCCACGCGCGAGGTCTTCCGCGACGGCCGGCTGCCGGCCGGGGTCGAGTCGGCGGAGATCGACACGTCCACCCAGGACGTCGACGTGCCGAACCTCTCCATCTACTCCTACCGGGAGAAGGCGCCGTACGGCCCCGAGCAGACCCGCTGGGCCTACATCCAGGCCGGGGACGCCTTCGCGGTGGTCACCCAGACCCGGAAGGGCGGGACGCTCACGGTGCCGTTCCAGCAGACGGTCGCGCTCCAGGCGCAGCTGCTCGGCTAGCCGCGCTCCGCTAGACCCACCTCACAGGGTGGGCCGGACCCCCGCCCACTAAGCTGGGGTCCGGCCCGTTCCGCCTTCACCGCTCAGTCGAGGAGCACCCCGTGATCGTTTTCTTCGAAACTCTCCTGGTCCTGGTCGCCGTCGGCGTGATCGCCTTCGCCGGTCTGACCGTGAAGAAGCTGTACCAGGGCCAGCGGTAACCACCTCTAGAGAACGCCAGAGCTGCTCATGATCGAGATCCCGTCCGACCTCAACCCGGACCTCGTCCCCCTCGCGTTCCTGCTCGGTACGTGGGAGGGCGCGGGCGTCTCCGACTTCCCCGGCGCCGAGAAGTGCAACTTCGGCCAGTCCGTGACCTTCAGCCACGACGGCCGGGACTTCCTCGAGTACCACTCGCACTCGTGGGTCCTGGACAACGACGGCAACAAGGTCCGTCCGCTGGAGAGCGAGAGCGGCTACTGGCGGATCGACAAGGACCGCAAGGTCGAGGTCGTCATGATCCGCGACCAGGGAATCGTCGAGATCTGGTACGGCGAGCTCGCCGACCAGAAGCCGCAGATCGACCTGGCGACGGACGCCGTCGCCCGGACCGCGGCCTCGGACGCCTACAGCGGCGGCAAGCGGCTCTACGGCTACGTGAAGAGCGACCTGATGTGGGTCGGTGAGAAGGCGACCCCCGAGGTCCCGCTCCGCCCGTACATGTCGGCGCACCTGAAGAAGGTCGTCACGCCGGAGGAGGTCGCGGAGATGGCCCGCAACCTGCCCGACATGCCGGACGACGGCATCGCCTTCTTCCGCTGAGGCCGACGATCGCCTGAGCGGCGATCCTCACGTTCCCCTCTCCGGGCCCATCGACCTGCTGGTCGGCGGGCCCGGAGTTGTTAACCCGGGCCGACGCGAGCCAAGGGTTAACAAAAGACAGGTGACTGTCATCCTCTTGCGGTGAGGGGCGCTGCGGGGTACCTTCATGGATGCGGGGCCCGGTAACGGAAAACCCCCGGCCGCATGAGGCGTGGCCGGGGGTTTTGCAAGCCGTGCTTCAGGTGGCATGCCGAAGCAGAGGCGATCCTGAAGCGTTCCCGGGAAGCATAGCGCCTGGCGTGGTGGTCCGCCACGGGCCGTTCATCGGCATTCGTCATCAGCGAGGGGGGAAATATGGAGGAAGAGCTGCCCGGATGGATGTCCGAGGTCTTCTCGGAAGCCAGGCTCCGTGCCTACACGGACTTCACGGGTGGGGACCGTACGGCGGCCCTCCGCCTGTACTGGTGGAACGTGGAGGCGTCGGCCGCGCTGTTCGGGCCGTTCCACTGCCTGGAGGTCGCTCTCCGCAATGCGGTCCACGACCGGCTGACGGAGTTCCACGGGCGCCCGGACTGGTGGACCGTGGCTCCGCTCAGAAGCGGAGGGCTGCGCAAGGTGGACGAAGCACGCCGCGCCTGCCAGGACCGGGGGAAGGCCGGTACGCCGGACGAAATCGTCGCCGAACTGTCCTTCGGCTTCTGGCGGCAGCTGCTGACGCGCTGGAACAGCCGGGACTTCTGGGTCCCCGCCGTGCACAAGGCGTTTCCCGGCTACCGGGGTCGTCGAGACGTGCTCGACGACCAGGTCCTGTCGCTCGTGCTGCTGCGGAACCGCATCATGCACCACGAGCCGATCCACCATCGCGACCTGCGGGAGGACCACGCCAAGCTCTACCGGATCATGGGGTACGTGAACCAGGATCTCGCCAAGGAGGTCCGGTCGATGGACCGCTTCCCGGCGGTGCTCGCGGCCAAGCGCGATGCGCTGCGCGGCCGCCGGCCGCCCCGGTTCTGAGAAGGTGACTCCTGTGCGTCCACTCGCCGAACGACTGGTCACCCGGTCGGACATCGCTCGCCTGGCCGGCGTGAACCGCCCTGCCGTCACCAACTGGGCCCGCCGCCACGACGACTTCCCACAGGCCGTCGACTCCGTACGGACCGGCACGGGAGCGGCGGACACGTTCCGGGCCTCCGACGTGGCGGCGTGGCTCGCGACCAGGCGGATCCCGGTCAGCGGGCTCCAGGCGGGCGAGCTGGAGGGGACCACCTACGGGGATCGGTTCCTGGCCTCCCTCGGGGCCGGTTCGCGAACCAGCCCGCAGACCGTTCTCACGCACATCCTCGACAGGCTCCGGGGCGAGAGAAGCACGGAGCGCGTCCTCGACCTGCTGATCGCGGTCACGTACGTCATCGCCGTCCGGCCCGCCGACGAACTGTCCCGGTCCGGCGACGTGTGGTGGGCCGTGCGGCGGGCCCTCGCCGAAGACGGCATCGAAGCGGCGGACCTGGGAGGGCCCGTCGGCGAACGGTGGCGGCATGAAAGTTCCGCGGAGTTCGCGGCTCAGGTGCTCGCCGCCGAGGGCTGGGACCGCGACACGGCGATCGAGGCGTTCGACTGGCTCGTCGAGCAGCGCAGCGGCATCGAGGGGCGGCACGGCAGCGACCTGGTGACGCCCCAGGCGGTGCGCCGCCTGATGGCCGAACTGCTGCCCGCGAGCGATGACGGAACCGAGAGGACGATTCTCGACCCCTTCTGCCGCACGGGGGAGATCCTGGACACCTGCGCCGCCGTCGAGCGGGAGCGGGCGCCGGGGGCGCCGCTCGCCCTGCGTGGGGTGAGCGGTGAGGCGGAGGACGCGACTCTGGCCCGCATGCGGCTGACCCTCCGCGACACCGGCCACACGGTGGACGCCCGCGGCTTCTGGTGGCCGGAGCCCGGACAGCGGTACTCGGGGGTCGTGAGCAACCCGCCGTTCAACCAGCGCAGCGAAGATCCGTACGGCTACGAGGGGTACTTCCCGTACGGCACGCCTCCTCGGCACAGCGGGAACTTCGCCTGGCTCCAGCTCGCCGTCTCCGCGCTCGCGCCGGGAGGCAGGGCGGCCGTCCTGATGCCGAACATCGCCGCGCAGTCGGCCAACCCGGCCGAGCGTGCCATTCGCGCCGCCATGGTCGAGAGCGGTGCGGTGGAGGCGTTGATCGCGCTGCCGCCGCAGCTGTTCGGCAGGGCCACGAGCATCCCGGTGACCCTGTGGCTGCTGCGCAGTCCCACCGGTGCCCCCGGGGACGTCCTGTTCGTCGACGGGGCGTCGCTCGGCAGCATGGCCGACCGTGTCCGGCGTGTCCTCTCGACGGCCGATGTCGCCTCCGTCGTGGATGTCTGCCTCCGATGGCGGGCGGCCCAGGCCGGAGGAAAGGCCTTCTCCGGGCGGAGCGGGTTCAGTGCCTCGGTGTCCCCCGGAACCCTGGCTGCCAGAGACTGGCTGCTCAGCCCCGTCCTGCACGTCGCTGCCGTGGGCCCGGGGAGCACGTCCGACGTGGCGGCGCGGATCGGCCGGTTGACCGACGACCTCGCGCGCCGCGACGAGCAGGCCCGTGAGGCGGATGGGCGGGTGCGGGAGATCCTGTCCGAACTCCAGAAGGAGGGCTGGTGGAGAGCGTGAATCATCCGCGGGAAGCGGGCGCTTCGCGAGAAGCGGGCCGTTCGCGGAGCGCTCCGACGGTGCCCCTGGGCGAGATCTGCGACGTCCAGAGCGGGATGCCGGCGCTGAAGCCGGACCAGTACGCGGCCGAGGGGCTGCCCGTCATCCATCCCGTCGACCTCGTCGACCACCGGCTGACGGCGTCGCCCTCCCGCCACGTGCCCGTGCACGAGGCGGAACGGCTGAGGAGGTATGCCGTCACCGTCGGCGACCTCCTCATGACCCGGTCAGGGACGGTCGGACGTGTCGCCCTGACAACCCCGGACGAACAGGGGTGGCTGCACGGCCCGTCGCTGATCCGGCTCCGGGTGCGCACGCCCGAGTCCGTCGACCCGGAATACCTTCTGGCCTTTCTCTCCTCGTCCGCCTCACAGGAATGGATCGGCCGTGCCGCGGCCGGATCGACCATTCAGCACCTCTCGATGCGCCTGCTCGCCGAGCTCCCCGTACGCCTGCCGGGTCTGGCGGAACAGCGGCGGGTGGGGCGGACGCTCAGGGCCCTGGACGAGAAGATCCGGGCGCACGAGGCCGTGGTGCGTGCGACGCGGGAGCTCCGCGACGCCCTGACGGACACGATGACGAGGGGCGGGGAGCACGACGCGGAGGCTTCGGACCGGTGACTCTGCGGGGGCCCGGCGCGGGGCCGTCCCTCCTACACTGGGGGGCGTGGTGAGCACCGACTGGAAGAGCGACCTGCGGCAGCGCGGCTATCGGCTGACGCCGCAGCGCCAGCTTGTCCTGGAAGCCGTGGACAGGCTGGAGCACGCGACCCCGGACGACATCCTCGGCGAGGTCCGCAGGACGGCCTCCGGGGTGAACATCTCCACCGTGTACCGGACCCTGGAGCTCCTGGAGGAGCTGGGTCTGGTCAGTCACGCGCATCTGGGGCACGGCGCCCCGACCTATCACCTCGCCGACCGGCACCACCATCTGCACCTGGTCTGCCGGGACTGCTCCGAGGTGATCGAGGCGGACGTCGAGGTGGCCGCCGAGTTCACCGGGAAGCTCCGCGAGACCTTCGGGTTCGAGACGGACATGAAGCACTTCGCGATCTTCGGCCGGTGCCGGGACTGCTCGGGCAAGGGCCTGGACGAGGACTCCGGCAAGGACGCCGCCGCCGGGTCGTAGGCTCTCTTACATGAAGAGCCCTCTGTTGTCCCTGCCCGGCGCCGTCCCCGCCGAAGGCCGCGACGAAGGCGTCGCCGCGCACTACGGCGACCTGTTCCGCGAGCAGCGAGCCCTCGCCGAGGGCGACGGCTTCGTCGACCTCTCGCACCGGGGGGTCGTCACCGTCTCCGGCGACGACCGGCTGAGCTGGCTGCACCTGCTCGTCACCCAGCACATGACCGAGCTGCCGCCCGGGCAGGCGACCGAGGCGCTGATCCTCTCCGCGAACGGGCACATCGAGCACGCCCTGTACCTCGTCGACGACGGCGAGACGGTGTGGGCGCACGTCGAGCCGGGGACGCGGGCCGAGCTCATCGCGTACCTGGAGTCGATGAAGTTCTTCTACCGGGTCGAGGTCGCCGACCGCACGGAGGACTTCGCCGTCGTCCACCTGCCCGCCGGCTCCATCGCCGAGGTGCCCGAGGGCGCCGTCGTACGGGAGACCCCGCACGGCCGCGACCTGTTCCTGCCCCGCACCGAGCTGGAGTCCTTCGCGGCCTCGCACGGGCCGGCCGCCGGGATCCTGGCGTACGAGGCGCTGCGGGTCGAGGCGCACCGGCCGCGGCTCGGCTTCGAGACCGACCACCGGACCATCCCGCACGAGGTCGGCCTCATCGGCAGCGCCGTCCACCTCCAGAAGGGCTGCTACCGGGGCCAGGAGACCGTCGCCCGGGTGCAGAACCTGGGGAAGCCGCCGCGCCGCCTGGTCTTCCTGCACCTGGACGGCAGCGAGGTCCTGCTGCCCGCCCACGGCACCCCGCTGCGGCTGGCGTCCGACGGCGAGGAGGGCCGTCAGCTCGGCTTCGTCACGACGGCCGTCCGCCACCACGAACTGGGGCCGATCGCCCTGGCGCTGGTGAAGCGGAACGTCCCGGTGGACGCTCCGCTGATCGCCGGCACGACGGCGGCGGCCCAGGAGACGGTCGTCGAGCCCTGATCACACCTCCAGCAGCACCGTGAACGGGCCGTTGTTCGTGAGGGAGACGCTCATCTTCGCTCCGAAGCGGCCCGTCTCCACGTGGGCGCCCAGTTTGCGGAGCTGGGCGACGACCTCGTCGACGAGGGGTTCGGCGACCGGGCCGGGGGCCGCGGCGTTCCAGGTGGGGCGGCGGCCCTTGCGGGCGTCTCCGTAGAGGGTGAACTGGGAGACGACGAGCAGCGGCGCGTTCACGTCGGAGCACGACCTCTCGTCGTCCAGTACCCGGACGGACCAGAGCTTTCTGGCCAATTGGGCGGCCTTCTCCGGGGTGTCGTCGTGGGTCACCCCGACCAGGACGCACAGCCCTTCGCCGGCGATCTCCCCGACGGTCTCCCCTGCGACGACGACGCTCGCGCCGTCGACCCTCTGCACCACTGCTCGCATGCGCACCAACCTACCGAGCGGGCCCCGGGCCGAAGGACGAGGGGCCGAACGGGTGCAGAGCGCCTGCACGCGCGCGGGCAGGAGTGGCACCATGCGTGTGAGGCGGTGCGGCCGACCGCACCGGTCGAGGGGACGATTCTCATGAGTGCACCTGGCACCGGGCCGACGCCGTCCGGTCCCGTACCGCTGATCCGCTCCGGAGCCCGGGGCGGGGGACAGGGCGGAGGACCCGTGACGCGCCCACCCGCGCAGCGGGCCGTCGAGCCGGCGGACCGGACGCAGCCCGACCTCGGTGCCCTGCGGCTGCCCGAGCTGCGGGCGCTGCGCCGGGACGCGCAGAGCGACGAGGCCGATCTGAGCTACGTGCGCCGGATGCTCCAGGGCCGGATCGACATCCTGCGGGCCGAGCTGGCGCGGCGGACCGATCCGGAGGCCCCGGTCCTCGACCGGCTCTCCGAGATCCTGGCCGACGTGCCCTCGCGGCACCGCAGTTCGGCGCGGCACGTGACGCTGTCGACCCCGCGCGGCGAGGAGTACCGGCGGCTCGCGAACGAGATGCTGTCGGAGGTCGAGCTGTCGGACCTGACGGCCCGGACGGACGACGAGCTGCACGCGGCTATGGGCAGGCTCGCGGGGTACGAGCAGCAGGTCTCGCGGCGCCGGCAGCACCTCCAGCGGACCGCCGACGACTGCAGCGCGGAGATCGCCCGCCGCTACCGGGAGGGCGAGGCGCAGGTCGACGACCTGCTGGCCTGACCGGGGCCGGGAAAAGTCGGGTGCGGGGCCGGCCGCGCCGTGCGTAGGGTCGGAAGATGACTGTCGACGTGCGCGCGGTGACGGAGTCCGAGTTCCACGACTGGCAGCGGGCGCTGCGCACCGGCTTCCTCAGGACCCCGGTGGTCTCCGACGAGGAGGTCGCGGACCGGCTGGCCCACGCGGACCTCGCCCGGACGCTCGGCGCCTTCGACGGGGGCCGGATCGTCGCCACCTTCCGGTCCTTCCGGCAGGAGGTCAGCACGGTCGGCGGGGGCAGCCTGACCGCCGACGCGATCACCCAGGTCACGGTCTCGCCGACGCACCGCAGGCGCGGGCTGCTGAGCCGGATGATGTCCGCGGACCTCGCCGCGGCGAAGGAGCGGGGCGACGCGATCGCGACCCTGATCGCCGCCGAGTACCCGATCTACGGTCGGTTCGGTTTCGGTCCGGCGAGCTGGACCACCGAGTGGAGCGTCGACGTGAACCGGGCGGGTCTCGATCCGCGCCGCTCGGGCCGCCCGGAGGACGGCGGCAGGATCGACCTGACGGACGGCGACGAGATCCGCGAGGTGGGGCCCGGGGTGCACCGCCGGCTGGCCGGCGTCCGCGCCGGGGTCACCCACCGCGACAAGCGGGACTGGGAGCGCGGCACCGGGCTCGGCTACCAGAGCGATCCGTGGCGGGAGCCGTACTACGCGGTGTACCGGTCGGCCTCCGGCGAGGTCGGGGGATACGTCGCGTACACCGCCGACGACAAGTGGGACGACGCGAAGCAGCCGGTGAACACGGCGACCGTGCGGGACCTCGTCGCGGTCACTCCGGCCGCCGAGCGTGCCCTGTGGCACTACATGTGCTCGATCGACTGGATCGCCACGGTCCGCTCGGGCTACCGGGCGCCGGACGACCCGCTGCCGCTGCTGCTGCCCGATCCGCGCGCGGCCAGGGTGCTGACGCACGCGGACATGCTGTGGGTCCGGGTCCTGGACGTGGTCCGGGTCCTGGAGGGCCGGACGTATCCGGTGGAGGACGGCCTCGTCCTGGAGGTGCGGGACGCCGACGGGCTCGCCGGCGGGCGCTTCCGGCTCGACGCGTCCCCGGCGGGCGCGTCCTGTGTCCGTACGGCCGGGCCGGCCGATCTCGCCCTCGACGTCGCGGAGGTGGGCACGCTCGCGTTCGGTGACGAGTCCGCGGTACGGCTGGCCCGGCTGGGGCGCGTGGAGGAGCTGACGCCCGGTGCGGCCGCCCGTGCCGATCTGCTGTTCCGCACTCCGCTGCGGCCCTTCTCGCCCGACGTCTTCTGAGGCCCGGGCGCCGTCGGCGCGGCCTTCCGGACCTAGGATGGCCGTCCTACGAAGGAGGCGCCCGGTGGCGGAGGACGGTGTGACCGGCCCGGCCGGTCTTCGCGAGCGGAAGAAGGCGCGGACCCGGCGGGCCCTGTCGGACGCGGCCATCGCGCTCTTCCTGGAGAAGGGCTTCGACGCGGTGTCCGTCGCGGAGGTGGCCGCCGCCGCCGAGGTCTCGAAGCCGACCCTCTTCCGCTACTTCCCCGCCAAGGAGGACCTGGTCCTGCACCGGTTCGCCGACCACGAGGACGAGTCCGCGCGCGTGGTGGAGGCCGGGCGGGCGCGGGGTGCGGCGCCGCTCGACGCGCTGTACGAGCACCTGGTGGACGGGCTGGAGCGGCGCGATCCGGTCACCGGGCTCTGTGACGTGCCGGCGGTCCTGGCGTACCACCGGCTCCTGTACGGGACGCCGGCCCTGCTCGCCGGGATCCACGGCTACCAGCAGCGGTCGGAGGAGGCCCTCGCGCGGGCGCTCGGCGGCGATCCGCTGCCGGCGCGGCTCGCGGCCGGGCAGATCGTGGCCGTGCTGCGGGTCCTGGCGAACGAGAACGTGGTGCGGCTGACGGCCGGCGAGACCGTGGACGCGGTGGCGGGGGACGCGGTGGCGGCGGCGGAGGCGGCGTTCCGGTCGCTGCGGGAGGGGCTGCCGTACTGATCGTCCGGGAGGGGCCGTCCTCCGGCCATCGATGCGACCAAGTAAAAAATGTAACCCGGTAACACTTTCCGCTAGGCTCGTCGGAATGACGTCACCGGACCATGAGCTCGCCCGCGAACGCTCCCACCACGACGCCTGCCGCGCCGCCCTGATCCGCATGACCGAGGACGTGGCCGAGCAGGTCGTCACCGGCGAGGACGTCGCCGCCTCCGGCGCCGACGCCGAAGCGCTCGGCTACCACCTGCGCAGCCGCGCCAAGGAGATGGGCGAACAGCCGCCCGGACCGCTGTTCTTCGGCCGCCTCGACCGCGAGGACGGCCAGATCCACCACATCGGCCGCCGCCGGATCGCCGAGCACCCGGCCGCCCCGCCGCTCGTCGTCGACTGGCGCGCGCCCGTCTCCCGCGCCTACTACCAGGCCGGCGCCCACGACCCGCAGGGCGTCCTGCGCCGCCGCCGCTTCGGCTGGGCCCCGAACAGCGCCGGCGCGACCGAGGACCTGACCGCCCTGGAGGACGAACTCCTCGCGGACGGCGGGGGCGGGACGGTGAGCGCCCTCGTCACCGGCGAGATCGAGCGCCCCCGCGTGGGCCCCATGCGGGACATCGCCGCCACCATCCAGCCCGAACAGGACGACCTCGTGCGCTCCGAGCCGGCCGCCTCCCTGTGCGTGCAGGGCGCCCCCGGCACCGGCAAGACCGCCGTGGGCCTGCACCGGGCCGCGTACCTCCTCTACACGCATCCGCAGCGGATCCGCCGCTCCGGCCTCCTCGTCCTCGGCCCCCACCGGGCCTTCCTCTCGTACATCGCCGAGGTGCTGCCCTCGCTCGGCGAGACCGGGATCCGGCAGGCCACCCTCGACGAGGAGATCGCCCGCCATCAGGTCCGGGCCGAGGACGACGAGGCGGCGGCCCGGGTCAAGCACGACGCCCGCATGGCCGGGCTGCTGCACCGCGCGCTGTACGGCAGGGTCGACGCGGCCCCGGCGGAGGACCTGGCCGTCCCCGACGGCTCGTACCACTGGCGGCTTCCCGCGGCGGAGCTCGCCGCGATCGTCTCGGCGGTACGGGAGGAGGCCCCGCCCTACGCGACCGGCCGCGAACGGGTCCGCGCCCGCGTCGTCCGGGCCCTCCAGCTCCGGGCCGAACGCCGCTCGGGGCCGATGGGCGCGGCCTGGGCGCGGCGGATCGAGCGGGCGCGGCCGGTGACGGCGTTCCTCGACCGGTGCTGGCCGAGGACGACACCGGAGGAGGTCCTCACGGAGGTACTGACGGATCCGGCCGGTCCGGCGCTCGAAGGGGGCCTGACGGATGCCTCCGGTCCGGCGCTCGCGGGGGGCGGATTCACCGGGGCCGAGCTCGCCGCGATCCGCTGGGCGCGGCCGCCCCGCTCGTACCGCTCGGCGCGCTGGACCGCCGCCGACCTCGTCCTCCTCGACGAGCTCGCGGGCCTGATCGAGCGCCCCGAGAGCTACGGGCACGTCGTCGTCGACGAGGCCCAGGACCTCTCGCCCATGCAGTGCCGGGCCATCGCCCGTCGCACCGAGTTCGGTTCGCTCACCGTCCTCGGGGACCTCGCCCAGGGCACCACCCCGTGGGCGGCCCGCGACTGGCACGAGCAGCTGGCGCACCTGGGCAAGCCCGGGACGCCCGTCGTGCCGCTGACCCTCGGCTACCGGGTGCCGGCGGCGATCGTCGACCTCGCCAACCGGCTCCTGCCGCTGCTCGGCGCCGACGTGCCCGCCGGACGTTCGGTGCGCCGGGACGGCGAGGTGACGGTCCACCGGACGACGGACCTGGCCACCGGGGCCCGCGAGGCCGTGCGGGCCGCGCTCGCGGCGGAGGGCTCGGTGGGGGTCGTCACGGCCGATCACCTCGTCGACGCGGTGGCCGAGGAGGTGAAGGGGTACGGGGAACGGGTGACCGTGCTGCCCGCGACCGTCGTCAAGGGCCTGGAGTTCGACCACGTCGTGGTCGTCGAACCGGCCGCCATCATGGCGGCCGAGGCGCGCGGCGCGAACCGGCTGTACGTGGTGCTCACCCGGGCGGTGTCGCGCCTCGCGCTGGTGCACGAGCGGGAGCTTCCGGAGTTCCTGGCGCCGACTCCCCGTACAGCGCGGTGAGTTCGGCGCCGATCCGGGCGAGGGCGGTGCGTGCCCCGGGCGGGTCGAGGGGCTCCACGCGGGCGCCGAGACCGGCCAGCCGGGCGGCGATCACCTCGGGGGAGGGGCCGTCGGCCTCGAAGGGCGTCCAGCCGTCCGGGCCGCTCTCCCCGTACCGTACGCGCCCGCCGAGCAGGCCCTCCAGGACGGACTCGGTGTCCGGCGCGGCCCGGCCCCGGACCGTCGCGGCGACCATCCGGTCCTCCATGCGGGCGGCGAGCGCGCGCCAGGCGGTGGCGAGGTCGAAGCCCTCGGGACGTGCGGCGGGGGCGCCGGTCTCGGCCACCGAGGTGACCCGGCCGACGCGGAAGGCCCGCAGGCCCTCGGCCGTGTCCGCGAGGAGGTAGCGGACCCCGGACTTCGCTGCGATGCCCAGCGGCTGGACGGTCCGCTCGCGCGGGGCGCGGCCGGGACGCGCGTACCCGATGCGCAGTTCCCTGGCGTCGACCACGGCCCGCTGGAGCAGGGCCAGTTGGGCTTCCTCGGTCTCCGCGCCCGTCCAGTCGGTGCCGTCGGCGATCCCGGCGCGGGCGGCGGCCTCGGCGCCCTCGCGGAGGGGAGCGGGGAGGGCCCGGACGAGCTTGCGGAGGGCGGTCCTGGTCCGCGGGCTCGCATCCGCGTCGGGCCCGGTCAGCAGGAACAACTCGCGGATCTCGGGGGCGGTCAGGCCGGTCAGGTCGGTACGGGCTCCGCCGACGAGCGACCAGCCGCCGCCCTGTCCCGCCCGCGAGTACACCGGGGTCCCGGCGCTCGCGAGCGCTTCGAGGTCCCGGCGGGCCGTGCGCTCGGACACGCCCGGTTCGGCGGCGGTGACCCGCCGCCGGGTCTGGAGGAAGAGCAGGGCGGCGACGAGTCGGTCGGCTCTCATGCCGCCATTGTCATCTGCCCGTTCTCCTGCCCGTTCTCCTGTCCGGTCTTCTGCCGGTGCTTCTCGGCGGCCGGGCGCAGGACGGTGAGGGCGATGCCCAGGGCGAGGAGGAGGAGACCGGCGCCGACGCCGAAGGCGAGGTGGTAGCCGCCCGTCAGCGCCTCGGGTCCGGGCCGGCCGGCCGCCGTGAGGGACTCGGTGCGGGCGGCGGCCAGGGTGGAGAGGACCGCGACGCCGAGGGCCATGCCGATCTGCTGGGTGGTGTTGAAGACGCCGGAGGCCAGGCCGGCGTCCTCCTCCCGCGCGCCGGACATGGCGAGCGCGGTGAGGGCGGGGAGCGCGAGGCCGAAGCCGGCGGCGAGCAGCATCACGGGGAGCAGGTCGGTGACGTACGAGGCGTGGACGGGGACGCGGGTCAGCAGGCCGAGGACGCCGACGAGCAGGACGAGGCCGGTGAGCAGGACGTTCCGCTCGCCGAAGCGGGCGATGAGGGGCGCCGAGACGCCGAGTGAGACGGCGCCGATGACGAGCGCGGCGGGCAGCATCGCGAAGCCGGTCCCGGCGGCCCCGTAGCCGAGGACCTTCTGCAGGTAGAGGGCGACGAGGACCTGGAAGGAGAAGAGCGCGGCGACCATCAGCATCTGGACGGCGTTCGCGCCGGCGACGTTGCGGGAGCGGAGGATCCGCAGCGGCATCAGGGGGTTCGCGGCCTTCGCCTGGCGGAGCAGGAAGCCGGCCAGGAGGACGAGGGCGAGGGCCCCGAAGCCGAGGGTGTGCACCGAACCGGCCCCGTACTCCTCGATCTTGACGACGGCGTAGATCCCGGCCATGAGGCCGGCGGTCACCAGCAGCGCGCCGGCGACGTCGGCGCCGGCCTTCAGCCCGAGGCTGCGGTCGGCGGGGAGGGCGCGGAGGGCGACGAGGAGGGTGGCGGCGCCGATGGGCAGGTTGATGAAGAAGATCCAGTTCCAGGCGAGGGCGTCGGTGAGGACGCCGCCGAGGACCTGTCCGAGGGAGGCGCCGGCGGCGCCGGTGAAGCTGAACACGGCGATGGCGCGGGCGCGTTCGCGCGGTTCGGTGAAGAGGGTGACGAGGATGCCGAGGCCGACGGCGGAGGCCGTCGCACTGCCGACGCCCTGGAGGAAGCGGGCGGCGATCAGGACGGCCGGGGAGGCGGCGACGCCGGCGAGGAGGGAGGCGGCGGTGAAGATCCCGGTGCCCGCGAGGAACATCCGCTTGCGGCCGACGAGGTCGCCGAGGCGGCCGGCGAGGAGGAGGAGCGAGCCGAAGGCGATCAGGTAGGCGTTGACGACCCAGCTGAGGCCGGCGGGGGTGAAGCCGAGGTCGCCCTGGATGGCGGGCATGGCGACGGTGACGATGCTGCCGTCGAGGACCGTCATCAGCATGCCGGTGGCGAGGACGCCGAGGGCGAGGCGGGGGCTGGGAGGCGTGGTGGCGGGCATGGGGAACTCTCCTGTCCGTCGGAGGCGACAGGAGAGACGTTAGCAGAAGGTTTTGTTGCAGACTATTTTTTACGGAACGACTGACGGTCCTATCCGCGCTGGCGGGCCCGGCGGGCGGGCGTCGGGCTCTCCACGGGGGTCTCCAGATGGCCGGTGGCCAGCCGGTCCAGGGCGCGCAGCAGGACTTCGCGCTCGCCGTCGGGGAGGGAGGTGAGGGCGCTCTCGTGGACGGCGTCGACGATCTTCTGGCTCTGGTGGGCGACTTCGGCCCCCGCCTCGGTCACCGCGATGATCCGCGCCCGGCGGTCGGTGGCGGACGGCCTGCGCTCGGCGAGGCCGGCCTTCTCCAGGGCGTCGACGGTCACCACCATCGTGGTCTTGTCCATGTCCCCGATCTCGGCGAGCTGCGCCTGCGTCCGCTCCTCCTCCAGGGCGTGCACCAGCACGCAGTGCATGCGCGCGGTGAGTCCGATCTCCGCGAGCGCGGCCGCCATGCGTGTCCGCAGGACGTGACTGGTGTGGTCGAGGAGGTAGGAGAGGTCGGGTTCGGTGCGGGTGGGGGCCATGGAAGTCATGTCCGCCAGCGTAACGAGAATCGATCCGTCACGGATGGTCGCGAAGCGGACGACTCTGCGGCGACCCCTGCCGCGCGGGCGCCGCGCCTGACGGGGTGGCGCCCCTCGCCCCGCCCGTGCGGGCCGCGCTTCCGCCCGTGTGGGCAGTCGTTCCGCTGGGGCAGGGGGGTCCCTCCTGCCCCAGCGAAGCCGAGAGCTTGGGGGAGGGTGGGCACAACGGGACGGCGCCCTCAGCGGGGCCTCGGCTCCCGCGCCTGGACCCGCACCACCAGGGAGCTGTGCACGGGGTGCGGGTTCAGGCGCGGGAGCCTCGGGCGCCGGCAAGGGCGCCGTCCGTTGTGCCCACCCGTTCCGCCCCAGCGGAACGACTGCCCACAACGGGGGTGCGGGATGGGCACCGCCAGTGGAGCGGAGGGGCGCGACGGGCCGGGGCTACACCCCCCTCGTGCCGTCGATGCGCTCCCGGAGGAGGTCCGCGTGGCCGTTGTGCCGCGCGTACTCCTCGATCATGTGGACGAGTACCCACCGCAGCGAGACCCTCCCGCGCCACGCGTCCTCGCCCGAGACGTCGAGGTGCGGCGCCTCGCGCGTGAAGCGGTCGGAGAAGTCCACCGCCGCCCGCCAGGCCTCCCAGGCCTCTTCGACGGCCGCCGGGTCGGGCGTGGCGCCGTCGAAGTCCCCGTCCGGGTCCTCCGGGGAGGAGAAGAGGGGGCGCGCGTCCTTCTGACCGGCGAGGATCTCGCGGAACCAGTGGCGTTCGACGTCGGCCAAGTGCCGGACCAGGCCGAGCAGGGACAGGGTCGACGGTTCCGCCGCCCTGAGGGCCAGCTCCTCCTCCAGGCCCGCGCACTTGAGGACCAGGGTGGCCCGCTGGTCCGCCAGGAACCCGGCGAGCATGGGCAGTTCGTCCCCGGTCGCGGGACCGGTGAAGCGCCCAGGCCCCGGGACGGCCGTCTCGTCGAGGACGTCCGCTCGCCGCCGGGGGTTCGTGATGTCGTCCAGCTCGTCAACTGTCATGCCGTTCCTCCTCGTCGGGCTCCGCACATGCTGGCACGGCGGGGCCCGGAGCGGAGGTTCAGGCCTTGGGCCGGGCGAAGCGGATCATGTTGCCGGCCGGGTCGCGGAAGGCGCAGTCGCGGACGCCGTAGTGCTGGTCGACCGGCTCCTGGAGCACCTCGCCGCCGGCCGCCCGGACGCGTTCGAAGGTGGCGTCGACGTCATCGGTGGAGAAGATCACGCCGCGAAGCAGGCCCTTGGCGAGGAGGTCCGTGACCGCCCGGCGGTCGGCCTCCGAGGCGTTGGGGTCGGGGAGCGGGGTCTCCAGGACGACCGCCACGTCCGGCTGCGCGGGCGAGCCCAGGGTCACCCAGCGCATCCCCTCGTAGCCGACGTCGTTGCGGACCTCCAGGCCGAGGGCGTCGCGGTAGAAGCCGAGCGCCTTGTCGGCGTCGTCGACGGTGATGAAGCACTGTGAGAGCTTGATCTCGTTCATGCCGTCGACGCTACGGGGAGGCGCTCGGAGCCGCTTCTCCGTTCCTGACCGGTTCGGCGCCGCGCGCGGGTCCGCCGTTCTTCACCGGCCGGGTGAGCACCTTGGCGACGCACGCGGGGATCGCGGCGTCCTCCTCGTGGCTCCGCGTGTCGTGGCTCCGCGCGCGGTACGCGCTCGGCGTCTCGCCGACCAGTTCGGTGAAGCGCGAGCTGAACGATCCGAGCGAGGTGCAGCCGACCTCGAAGCAGACCTCGGTCACGCTCAGGTCGCCCCGCCGCAGCAGCGCCTTCGCCCGCTCGACGCGGCGGGTCATGAGGTAGCTGTACGGCGTCTCGCCGAACGCGGTGCGGAAGCTGCGGGCGAAGTGCCCGGTCGACATCAGGGCGATCCTGGCCAGGGCCGGGACGTCCAGCGGCGACGCGTAGTCGCGGTCCATCGTGTCCCGCGCGCGGCGCAGGCGTTTCAGATCGTCCAGGTCCACGCCCCCAGCATGGCACGGCCCGCCCCGCCCCGGACGCGACTTTTGCAAGCGGGTGCTTGCAATAGTTAGCAGCGACTGGCATGGTCGGGGGCATGGCATCGCTCAACGTCGGCAATCTCGGCGAGTACCTCCGCGAGCAGCGGCGGACCGCGCAGCTCTCCCTGCGGCAGCTCGCCGACGCCGCCGGGGTGTCGAATCCGTACCTCAGCCAGATCGAGCGCGGGCTGCGGAAGCCCAGCGCCGAGGTCCTGCAGCAGGTCGCGAAGGCGCTGCGGATCTCCGCCGAGACGCTCTACGTACGGGCCGGGATCCTCGACGAGAAGGAGCGGGAGGAGCTGGAGACGCGCGCCGTCATCCTGGCCGATCCCTCGATCAACGAGCGGCAGAAGCAGGTGCTGCTCCAGATCTACGACTCCTTCCGCAAGGAGAACGCCGCAGATGCCGCCGCGGCCGACAAGGACGCCGTGCCGCCTTCGAGCTAGTACGTCCCAGTACGTCACATCCGGGAGGACCACCAGCATGGCCATCATCGACGAACTGCGTACCCCCCTCTACTTCGCCGCCGGCACCGCCGACCTCGCCGTGCGGCAGGCCAAGAAGGTTCCCGGCCTGATCGAGCAGCTCGCCGCCGAGGCGCCGGCCCGCATCGACGCCGTACGGAAGACCGACCCGAAGGCCGTGCAGGAGAAGGTGACCGCGCAGGCCAAGGAGGCCCAGGCCACCGTGCAGTCGAAGTTCGCCGAGGTCGTCGGCGGCCTCGACACCGACCTCAAGAAGCTCGGCGAGACCGCCCAGGACCTGGCCCTGCGCGGGGTCGGCGTCGCCGCCGAGTACGCGGTCAAGGCGCGCGAGAAGTACGAGGAAGTCGCCGCGCACGGCGAGGAGGCCGTCCGGGCCTGGCGCGGCGAGGTCGCCGAGGAGATCACGGAGATCGCCGTCGTCGTCGAGCCGGAGCCGGCGAAGAAGCCGGAGTCCGAGGCGAAGGCGGGGTCCGAGGCGAAGGCGGACGAGAAGCCGGAGGCCCGGGCGGACGAGGCCGGGAAGGCGCCCGCGCGGAAGACCACCGCCCGCAAGGCCCCCGCCAGGAAGACGGCCGTCGCCGCCGAGAAGGAGTAGGACGGGCACCAATTCGGGTACCCGGTGCGTTGTACCGGGTACCTTGACCGCGAGGCGCTCTCTCTCCATCCCCCTAGGCGGTGCTCAGCATGTTGCGCGCGGGATTCGACTCCCTTCTCTCCCTGGTGATGTTCCTGGTCTTCACCGGCTTCGCCGTCGCCGCGCTCGTCTTCGCCGCCATGGCGCGCGAGGACGCCTACCGGGCCGCCGACAAGCAGACGAAGAAGTTCTGGCTGATCATCCTGGGCGTCAACCTCGTCCTGAACCTGCTGCTGCCGATGCTGTTCCTGCAGATCGCGGGGCTGATCGCCGCCATCGTCTTCATGGTGGACGTGCGCCCCGCGCTCGCGCAGGTCTCCGGCGGAGGCCGTGGCGGCCGCCGTGGCGGCGGCTCCAGCAGCGACGGACCGTACGGCCCCTACAACGGCGGCCGGTAGGCAGGCGAAAAGCGCGAAGGCGGGACCCGGGAGGCACTCACCCCCGGGTCCTGTCCCTTTCCAGGGCCAGGACGGCGACGTCGTCCGTCAGCTCGCCGCCGTTCAGGGACCGGACCTCCGTCACGGCCGCCTCCAGGAGCTCCTCGCCCCGCAGGCCCGAGGCCAGCTGCCGGTTGATCATCTCGACCATCCCGTCCTGGCCGAGCCGCGGCGAGCCGGGGCCCGCCGAGCGGCCCTCGATGAGCCCGTCCGTGTACATGAGCAGGCTCCACGCCCCGCCCAGCTCGACCTGCCGGCGCGGCCAGCGGGCGCGCGGCAGCAGTCCGAGGGCCGGGCCGCCGTCCTCGTACGGGAGGAGGCGGGCGGCCCGCCCCTGCCGGGCGATCAGCGGCGAGGGGTGGCCGGCCAGGCAGAGCCCGGCCCGGCGCCCGTCGGGCGCGATGTCGACGGTGCAGAGGGTCGCGAAGATCTCCTCGCTCTCCCGCTCGTGCTCCAGGACCTGCTGCATCGTCGAGAGCAGCTCGTCCCCGCAGAGGCCCGCGAAGGTCAGGGCCCGCCAGGCGATCCGCAGCTCGACGCCGAGCGCGGCCTCGTCGGGGCCGTGCCCGCAGACGTCGCCGATCATGGCGTGGACGGTGCCGTCGGGGGTGCGGACGGTGTCGTAGAAGTCGCCGCCGAGCAGGGCGCGGGAGCGGCCGGGCCGGTAGCGGGAGGCGAACCGCAGGTCGGAGCCCTCCAGGAGCGGCGTCGGCAGCAGGCCGCGCTCCAGCCGGGCGTTCTCCTGGGCACGCAGCCGGGACTCGGCGAGCTTCACCTGGACGGCGTCGGCCCGCTTGCGTTCGACGGCGTACCGGATGGCCCGGCTGAGCAGCCGCCCGTCGAGCTCCTCGCGGAAGAGGTGGTCCTGGGCCCCGACGCGCACCGCCTCGGCCGCCAGCTCGGCGTCGGCGGAGGCCGCGAGCGCGAGGACCGCGTGGCGCGGCGCGAGGCGCAGGATGTGCCGCAGCGGGGCGAGCGGGTCGTCGCCCGCGGCGGCGCGGGGGCCGGGCAGCGAGAGGTCGACGAGGACGCAGTGGACGTCGTCGGTGAGGAGCCGCTCGGCCTCGGTGAGGTTCCGGGCGGTGCGTATGCGGACCCGAGTGCCGGCGGCGTCGGCCGCGTCGAGCAGTTCGGGTACGGCGAGGGCACCCGCCGGGTCGTCCTCGACGACCAGGAGAGTGAGATCGCTGCGATCGGTGCCTGTGACTGTGCCTGTCATGGGAGTGGCGTCCATTGGGGTGGTGTCGCCGGGTCCCGCAGCGGCAGAGACGTTTCTCTGGCGCGGTACGGATACGGGCATCGGTCCGGGTTTCCTTCCCTCCCCCCGAGGGTGCGCAGGGCGCCGGGTGGCGTCCCGCCCGTCCCGGACCATAGCGGTAGGGCGGTGCGCAGCGGAATGGTGATCAGCCCCTGAGAGGGCGCGCCGTGCTTGGCATATGCCGCGGAAGGGGAGGTACTTGCCCCCGTACGGTCCGCACGGGGGCTCCGGACCCATGAGAAACGTCACGCCCCGGACGTGGCTCCCGTCACGCCCGCCGGACCGCGAAGGTGGCTCGTGTCACGTCGGGCGGCCCGGTGACGGAGGACGCGTCACGTCGGGCGGACCACTCCCAGGATCTCCATCGACCCGGCGCCCGCGAGGGTCACGTTCCGCCCCGGGCGCGGCGCGTGCACGATCATCCCGTTCCCCACGTACATCCCGATGTGGCTCGCGTCCTCGAAGTAGACGATCAGGTCGCCGGGCCGCATCTCCTTGATGTCCACGTGCGGCAGGAGCCGCCACTGCTCCTGCGAGGTGCGCGGGATGTCCCGGCCGGCCGCGCCCCAGGCGCGCTGGGTCAGCCCGGAGCAGTCGTACGAACGCGGTCCCTCGGCGCCCCAGACGTACGGCTTGCCGATCTGGCCCGTCGCGAACTCGACCGCCTTCCTGCCCTCCGCGGTCGCGCCCTCCTTCAGGTCCTTGAGGACGCCGGTGCCGAGCCAGGTCGTCTGGGCCCGGTTCTGGGCCTGCACCTCCAGGAGCCGCAGCCGCTCGCGCTCCTCGGCGGCGAGCTCGGACTCCAGCTTCTTGGCGGCGGCGATCTTGTCGTTGATCTCCTTCTTCGCCTTCGCCTGCCGGACGCGGTTGGCCTCCAGCCTGGTCCAGTTGGTGCTGGCGTCCTGGGCGTACGTGTCCAACTCGGCCTGGGCGCGGGTCATCTCGCCCAGGAGGTCGTGGGTGGCCTTGGCGCCGGCCTTGAGCCGTCCGGTGGCGTCGAGGAAGAGCTGCGGGTCGTTCGTGAGGACGAGCTGCGCGCCGTCGGGGAGCCCGCCGTTGCGGTACTGGGCGCGGGCCTGGGCGCCGGCCTTGGCCTTGAGGTCCGCGATCTTCTCGCGGCCGTCCACGATCATCCGGGCGAGCCGGACGATCTCGGCGGACTGCTCCTCGGTCTTCTCCTCGGCGAGGTTGTACGCGTCGGTGGCGACGGCGGCCTTCCGGTACAGGTCGTCGATCTCCGCGCGCACCTCCTCCAGGCTCTTCTTCGGCGGGGGAGGCGGGAGCGGCGCGGCGGCGGCCTGGAGGGTCAGCGCGGGAGAGGCCAGCACGGTCAGGGCGCAGATCACGGTGATCGCGGCAGTGGCGTGGCGGCGTCGGTTCACGAGCTCCCCCTCGAGTGACCCAAATCTGATTTACCGTCAGTAACTTGATGGTGACCTGGCGATAGTGCCATGCGAAACCGGAAAGCAACAGGGGAAACAGGGGCCTGTCGGCCCCGTTCCCCTCACGGGGGACGAGTGATGTGCGTGTGGCGTTCCCCGCGTACGGGAAATTCAGCGGGAGTTGGGGAAAACGGGGGAAGGATCCGATCGGATCCCTGCCGACGCGCCGTCACCCGCGTGGCGCCGCCGCTCCTCCTCGTGCCGTCACCCGCGTGGCGCCGCCGCTCCTCCTCGTGCCGTCACCCGCGTGGCGCCGCCACCGCCCCCCGTGCCGTCACCCGCGTGGCGCCAGCGCCTCCCAGCGCACCGTCACCTCGCCCTGGCGCCAGCGGCGCGGGTCGTCCGTCAGCGGCCAGTCCGCCGCGAGGTCGCGGACGGAGCGGATCCACCGCTGCCGCGCGCCCAGCGAGGCGTACGGGGCGGCCGCCGCCCACGCCCGGTCGAAGTCCCGCAGGAAGGCGTGCACCGGCTCGCCCGGCACGTTCCGGTGGATCAGCGCCTTCGGCAGCCGTTCCGCGAGGTCCGAAGGCCGGTCGAGCGAGCCGAGCCGGGTCGCGAAGGTCACGGTGCGCGGCCCGTCCGCGTCGAGCGCCACCCACACGTGCCGGCGGCCGATCTCGTCGCAGGTCCCCTCCACGAGCAGCCCGCCGGGCGCGAGCCGCCCGCGGAGCCTCGCCCAGACGGCCGCGACCTGGTCCTCGTCGTACTGGCGCAGCACGTTCGCCGCCCGGATCAGGGCGACCCGGCCGGGCACCGGCACCTCGAAGCCGCCGTGCAGGAAGGAGAGGCCCTCCCGCTCGTACGGCTTCGCGGCCTCGACCCTGGCCGGTTCGATCTCGATGCCGTAGAGCCGGGTGCGGGGCTCGGCGGTGCGCAGCCGGGCCAGGAGCTCCACGGCGGTCCAGGGGGCGGCCCCGTATCCGAGGTCCACGGCGAGCGGCGGCTCGGGGGAGCGGCGCAGGGCGGGGCCGTGGACGGCGGCGATCCAGCGGTCCATGCGGCGCAGCCGGTTCGGGTTGGTGGTCCCGCGGGTCGGAGTGCCGACGGGGCGGGTGGTGCGCGGGGCCATGCCATGAGCGTAAGGGGTACGGGGGAGGGGGCGGGCCCCCGGCCGGGGGCCCGCCGGGGCCGGGATCCATACCCTGGCCGGGCGGCCGGGAGCCGCCCTCGGCGGACTGACCGGGAGCCGTCCCGGCCGGACCGGCCGGGAGCCGCCCCGGCCGGATCAGCCAGGACCCGTCCCGCCGGGCGACCGGGACCCGCCCCCGCCGGGGCCGGGACCCGCCCCCGCCGGGGCCGGGACCCGCCCCGCCGGACGGCCAGACCCCGCCCCGGCCAGATCAGCCGGGGCCCGCCCCGCCGGGCGACCAAGACCCGCCCCCCGGACGGCCAGATCCCGCCCCGCCGACGGCCAAGAGGAGGCCTCTCGGCCCCTCCGCCCGGCAACGAATTGGCAAAGCACCCCTTCCGTCGGAAATGAAAGGGGCCATTCCGGTGTTGTGGCGGCTGGAGGACGCCCGCGCCCTCCACCTGCCATGCCCGACCAGCTCAGCCCAGCCCCGGGGCCCGTGAACGGCCCCCGAGCGGAAGGACCGCCGACGTGAGCCAGTACGTGTCCCGGTTCGCCGGTACCCGGCACCGGCACCCGGCGCCGGCCAGGCTCCGGCTCCCCGGCCGGCACCGCGCCCCCCGGCGCGTGGCCATGCTCAGCGTCCACACCTCGCCGCTGCACCAGCCCGGCACGGGCGACGCGGGCGGCATGAACGTGTACATCGTCGAGCTGGCCAAGCGGCTCGCGGCCATCGACATCGAGGTGGAGATCTTCACCCGGGCCACCACCGGCGGCCTCCCGCCGGTCGTGGAGCTGACCCCGGGCGTGCTCGTGCGGCACGTGGACGCCGGCCCGTACGAGGGTCTGGCCAAGGAGGAGCTGCCGGCGCAGCTCTGCGCCTTCACGCACGGCGTGATGCAGGCGTGGGCGGGCCACCGTCCCGGCCACTACGACCTGGTGCACTCCCACTACTGGCTCTCCGGCCACGTCGGCTGGCTCGCCGCCGAGCGCTGGGGCGTCCCGCTCGTCCACGCCATGCACACCATGGCGAAGGTCAAGAACGCCGCGCTCGCCGAGGGCGACACGCCCGAGCCCGCGGCCCGGGTGATCGGCGAGACGCAGATCGTCGCCGCCGCCGACCGGCTGATCGCGAACACGGCCGAGGAGGCCGACGAGCTCGCCCGGTTCTACGAGGCCGACCCCGGCAAGATCGCGGTCGTGCACCCGGGCGTCAACCTCGACCACTTCCGCCCCGCCGACGGGCGGGCCGCGGCCCGTGCCCGGCTCGGCCTGCCGCAGGACGCGTTCATCCCCGTCTTCGCCGGCCGGATACAGCCGCTGAAGGCCCCGGACATCCTGCTGCGCGCCGCCGCCCGGCTCCTGGAGCAGGACCCCTCCCTCCGCTCCCGGATGGTCGTCCCGGTGGTCGGCGGCCCGAGCGGC
The DNA here is from genome assembly GCF_020400725.1 of Streptomyces sp. NK15101. Lineage (GTDB taxonomy): Bacteria > Actinomycetota > Actinomycetes > Streptomycetales > Streptomycetaceae > Streptomyces. Next base: position 42,456 of record NZ_JAINVG010000050.1, read on the forward strand.
AGCGGCCTGGCCAAGCCGGAGCAGCTGCAGAAGCTGGCCGCCAAGCTCGGGATCTCGGACGTCGTGCGCTTCCACCCGCCGGTGGGGCAGGACCGCCTCGCCGACTGGTTCCGCGCGGCGAGCGTCCTCGTGATGCCCTCGTACAGCGAGTCCTTCGGCCTGGTCGCGATCGAGGCGCAGGCGGCCGGCACCCCGGTCGTCGCGGCGGCGGTCGGCGGTCTGCCCGTGGCCGTACGGGACGACGTGACCGGCTTCCTGGTGCAGGGGCACGACCCGGCGGACTACGCCCGGGCGCTCGGCCGGTTCGCGGCGGACCCGTCGCTGTCGGCCCGGATGGGGCAGGCGGCGGCGCTGCACGCGAGTTCCTTCGGCTGGGACACGGCGGCCTCGGGCACGGCGGACGTGTACACGGCCGCCGTGCACGACCACCGGCTGCGCGAGAACCGCCGTCGCGTACGCTCGCACCATGGCTGAGGACGTTCGGCGGATCATCGAGGACACCTTCAACGACGCGGAGCTGGACTGGGAGGCCCCGGAGCCCGGCTCGTACGTCGTGAAGCTCCCGGGCACGCGCAAGCTGTTCACCACCCTGTCGCTCCGGGTGGGCCGCCACTCCCTCTCCCTCAACGCCTTCGTCATCCGGCACCCGGACGAGAACGAGGCGGGCGTCCACCGCTGGCTCCTGGAGCGCAACCTCAAGCTGTACGGCGTGAGTTACGCGGTCGACGGCCTCGGTGACGTCTACCTCGCGGGCAAGCTCCCGCTCTCCGCCGTCACGCCGGAGGAGCTGGACCGGCTGCTCGGCTCGGTCCTGGAGGCGGCGGACGGCGACTTCAACACGCTCCTGGAGCTGGGCTTCGCGTCGGCGATCCGCCGGGAGTACGAGTGGCGGGTCTCGCGCGGCGAGTCGACCCGCAACCTGGACGCGTTCAGGAACCTGACCCAGAAGCCGGCGAGCTGACCTGAGTCGAGCTGAGGCGGAAACCTGTCCCCCTGCCCCTTCACGCGGGGGGCTTCTGCTGCCATGCTCACGCCCGACGCAGATCTGAACACCGTTCATGTACGTGAAAGGGCTCAGGTTCATGGCACTCAGCAGAAGGCAGTTCGTCGGCGGCGCGGTGGCGGTGGCGGTGGCGGGGGGCACGGGCGCGACGGGGTTCGTCCCGTCGGTCCGGTCCGCCGGCCTCTGGCGCGAGTTCGAGGCCGCCCCCTACACCCACCCGCAGATCCCCTACGTGGGCCGGGCCGGCGCCCATGCCGGCGCCCGCCGCGCGCCCCGCCCGCCGGTCGTCGCGAACGCCGTCGCCCACGGGGCGACCCCCGACGGTTCGACCGACTCCGCCCCCGCGATCAACCGGGCCCTCGCGGAGGCCGGGGAGCGGGGCGGCGGCACGGTCCTCCTGCCGCCCGGCACGTACCGGATCGACGACTACCTCCGGATCGGCCACAGCGGAGTCGTCCTGCGCGGCGCGGGCTCCGGCCGCACGACCCTGCTCGCCACCCGGAGCCTCACCGAGCTGATCGGCCCGTACGGCTCCCGCTACGGCGGCGACAAGTCCTCCTGGTCCTGGGCGGGCGGCCTCATCTGGCTCTCCCCGCGCGCCCGGCACGCGTCCCTGACCGCCGCGATACGGGACCGGGCCTGGCCCTTCGAGGGCTGGACCGGCAACCGGCGCGACGAGTGGACCACGCTCACCGCCCTCCGCCCGGCCCGCCGGGGCGACCGGAGCGTCACGACCGAGGACCCGTCGGGACTCCGGTCCGGCGACCTGGTCGTCCTCCGGCTCGCCGACGACGCCGGGCACACCCTCCTGGAGCACATGGCGGGCGGCGGGCCCGGCCCCGAGGCGTACGCCTGGGACGACAAGACGAAGCTGACCTCGTACGTCCCCTACGAGCGGCCCGTACGGATCACCCGGATCGCGGGCCGCGAGGTCACCCTCGAACGGCCGCTGCCCCTCGACCTCCGCCCCGAGTGGGACCCCCGACTCGTCTCGGGGGCCGAGCCGCTCACCGACTCGGGGGTCGTCGGTCTCACCCTGGAGGCGGTCGAGACCCCGCAGTCCCCCCACCTCCTCGACAAGGGCTACAACGGCGTCACCTTCCAGTGCGCGTACGACTGCTGGGCCGAGGACGTGGTCGTCCGCCACGTCGACAACGGCTTCGGGCTCGTCGCGGCCTCCGCCTGCACCCTGCGCCGCACGCGCGTGGAGGGGCGCGGCTCCCACCACCCGTACTTCTGCCGGGAGGGCGCGCACGACAACCTCGTCGAGGACTTCCGCATCGCCGCCCGTACCGTCCCGGCCCCTGCCGGCACCCAGCTCCACGGCATCAACGTCGAAGGCCTGTCCAGCCACAACGTCTGGTCGCGCGGGGTCATGGAGATGGGCACCTTCGACACCCACCGCGGGATGCCCTTCGCCAACGTCCGCACCGAGATCACGGTCGAGAACAACGGCCGGCACGGCGGCGACGCCTCCGCCGGGCCGCTCTACGGAGCCCGGTTCGCCCACTGGAACGTGACGGTCACCAACGGCCGGGCCGGCCTGGTGAAGATCGACACCGTCGCCCCGTACAGCGCCACGGTCGGCATCAGCGAGGTCCGCGAGTTCGACCAGACCGACGTCCCCGACTTCACGGGCGACCTCCACGCGCGCGTGGAGGCGTACGGCGGGCCGGGCACGGTCCGCCCGGGAAACCTGTACGAGGCGCAGCGGGCGCTCAGCCGCCGGTGGTGATCCCCGCCCGGTACTGCCCCGGCGTCATGCCGAACTCGCGGCGGAAGGCGTGGGACAGGGCGTACGGCGAGCCGTAGCCGACCCGGCGGGCGACGGCGGCCAGGGGGTCACCGGTGTCCCTGAGCAGGGCGGCGGCACGGGTCAGCCGCCACCAGGCGAGGTACGCCATCGGGGGCCGGCCCACCAGGGCGGTGAAGCGGCGGGCCAGGGTGGGGCGGGAGACGCCCGCCGCGGCCGCGGGGCGGGCGACGGGCCAGGGCGCGGCCCGGGCGGCGGGCAGGGCGCGCAGCGCGGCGGCGGCCGGGTCGGCGTGCAGGGCGCGCAGCGCGGCGGCGGCCACCCGGTCGCCCAGGGCCGCCGGCCAGGCTCCGGCCGTGCTCTCGGCCGTCCAGGACCGGATCATGTAGACGAACAGCAGGTCGAGCAGGCTGGGCAGGGCGAGCGAGGCGCCGGGCCGCCGCTCGTCCAGCTCGCCCTCCAGGAGGCCGATGGCGGCCCGGAGTTCGGGGTGGGCGCCGGCGCGGGCGGGGAGGTGGACGAGGGGCGGGAGTTCCGCGAGCAGCGGGTGGGCGCGGGTGCGGTCGAGGCGGTACTTGCCGCAGAGCATCTCGACCTCTCGGGCGCCCGGGGCGGGCCGGGGCGGTCGTGGGTGGAGGGCCCACCGCTCGAAGGACACCGCCCGTGCGACCGCCGCCGCGTCGGCGGGGGAGTCGGCGATGACGTGCCCGGTGCCGTGCGGGAGCAGCACCGCGTCGCCCGCGCCGAGCACGACCGGCTCGCCGCCGTCGGGCAGCAGCCAGCAGCCGCCCCTGAGGACGACGTGGAAGCCGGCCCCGTCGTACGGGTCGAACCGCGCGCACCAGCGTCCTCCGACCCGTACCCGGTCGGAGGACGGCCGCCCGACGCGTACGGCCGAGATCGCGTCGCTGACCACGTCCACCATGGCGGGGAGCGTACCCCCGTACGGGCCGGGGGTGAGCGTCTCGCGCATCCGGAGGAGCAGGACGGGCATTGAGGGTCTCACTCACCCCTCCCTACTGTCGGTCGCATGACGAACGAGAGCGCACGGAGCATCGTCCTGGGGGACGTCGAGATCGTCCGGGTCGTCGAGTGGCGGGGGCCGTTCGCGCCCGCCCGCACCCTGGTGCCGGACGCCGGGGCCGAGGTGTGGAAGGACGGGGAGGAGTGGCTGGCGCCGGACCACTGGGCGCCGGAGAGCGACAGCGCGGTGATGGCGCTGCAGACCTGGGTGCTGCGCAGCGGCGGACGGACCGTCCTGGTCGACACCGGGGTGGGCGACGGGCGGGAACGGCCGGACTCGCCGCACTTCCACCGGCGGCGGGACGGTCTCCTCGGCCGGCTGGAACGGGCGGGCGTCCGGCCCGAGGACGTCGACGTCGTCGTCAACACGCACCTGCACGCGGACCACGTCGGCTGGAACACGTACGACGGGGGAGGGGACTGGACGCCGACGTTCCCGAACGCCCAGTACCTCCTCACGGCCGCCGACGACTTCCACTTCGGCCCCGGGAACGCGTACGGCGGCGGCCTCCGGGAGGAGGACCGGCTGGTCTACGAGGACAGCGTGGCGCCCGTGCACCGCGCGGGTCTGATCACGCTGTGGGACGGGTCCCACCGCATCGACGAGAACCTCGTCCTGGAGTCGGCGCCCGGCCACACGCCGGGCTCCGCCGTGCTGCGGCTGGCCTCCGGGACCGACCGCGCGGTCTTCGTCGGCGATCTCCTCCACAGCCCCGTGCAGATCCTCGACCCGGCGCGCGCGAGCTGCTTCTGCCTGGACCCGGCCGGGGCGGCGGCCAGCCGCCGCCGGGTCCTCGAACGGGCCGCGGACGAGCGGGAACTGGTCGTCCCCGCGCACTTCGGCGGGGCGGGCGCCGCCGAAGTGCGCAGGGAGGGGGCGGGGTTCGCCGTGGCCGCGTGGGCGGCCTACGGCACCGACGGGGTCAGGCGCTGACGGAGGAGGGAGGGGCGTCCTCGGCCCTGACCGGTTCGGCGGCGCTGACGACGTTCTCCTGGGCCTCCCCGGTCTCGTCGGAGAGGGCCCTGCGCAACCGGGTCAGGTACCCGACGGCGGCGACGACGCCGATCGCGGTGGTCGCGGCCCACAGGACGTCGGGGCCGGGGCCGCCGACGATGGCGCCGGCGCCGATCGGGGCGACGAAGCCGGCGACGGCCCAGGACATGCCCATCACGCCCTGGTAGCGGCCCCGGGCGTGCTCGGGGGCGAGGCGGGCGGTGGCGGCGGCGTTCGTCGGGACGTGGATCATCTCGCCGACCGTCCAGACGACCACGGTCGCGGCGAAGGCCACGGGGGAGCCGGCGAGGGCGGTGGCGCCGGTGCCGAGGGCGAAGAGGAGGGCGGAGAGGGTCAGCAGGAGGACCGGCGAGCGCTTGTCGGTCAGCTTGTTGACGAGCAGTTGGAAGCCGACGATCACGATGCCGTTGACGGCGATGACGACGCCGTACGAAGAAGGGGAGAGGCCCTGGTCCGCCATGGTGAGCGGCAGGCCGATCCAGGGGGCGGTGAAGACGAGGCAGACGAGGAGGTTGAGGAGGACGAGCGTCCGGAAGGGCGCGTCGCGCAGCACGGTGAGCATGCTGACCTTCGCCTCGGCGACCGGCTCGCCCTGCTCGCCGACGGCGGCCTCGGGGCGGGTCTCGGGGAGCCGGAGGAAGACGATGACGGCGCAGAGGGTGGTGGCGACGGCGTCGACGACGAAGAGGGTGCGGTAGCCGAGGAAGGCGGCGGCGCCGCCGCCGATGGAGGCGATGGCGAAGCCGAGGTTGAGGGCCCAGTAGTTGAGGGCGTACGCCCGGCGCACGTCGTGGGCGGGGACCATGTCGGCGATGGTCGCGTTGATGGAGGGGCGGACGGCCTGCATGGCGACGCCCATGAGGAGGACGACGGCGGCGATGGCCCAGGCGCTGGTGACGACGGCGAGGGCGGCGGCGCAGGCGGCGGCCGCGAGGTGCATGGAGACCATGGTGGGGCGGCGGCCCCAGCGGTCGGTGAGCGTGCCGCCCAGCGGGGATCCCGCCACGCCGCCGAGCCCGTGGAGGGCGACGACGAGTCCGGCGAACCAGGCGGAGTGCCCGAGCTCCACGGTCAGGTAGAGGGAGAGGAAGGTCAGGACGAAGGCGCCGGTCCGGTTGACCAGGGTCGACAGCCAGAGCCACCAGAAACCCGGAGGGAGACCGGAGACCGTCTCGCGGGCCGATCGTCTGAGCGAATCGATGGACATGTGAGGCGCCCCCCTGCTGTGTGTAAGCCCTGCTTCCGCCTCCCGTAACTTACGCATCTCAGGGGTCGGACGCCAGCGAATTGACGACGCGCGTCAATCGTCAGCGGTCGATTAGGCTCGTACGCATGGCCGACGCACCGTACAAGCTGATCCTCCTCCGCCACGGCGAGAGCGAGTGGAACGAGAAGAATCTGTTCACCGGATGGGTGGACGTGAACCTCACCGCCAAGGGCGAGAAGGAGGCGACGCGCGGCGGCGAGCTGCTCAAGGACGCCGGCCTGCTGCCCGACGTGCTGCACACCTCCCTCCAGAAGCGCGCCATCCGCACCGCGCAGCTGGCCCTCGAGGCCGCCGACCGCCACTGGATCCCGGTCAACCGCTCGTGGCGCCTCAACGAGCGCCACTACGGCGCCCTCCAGGGCAAGGACAAGGCCCAGACGCTCGCCGAGTTCGGCGAGGAGCAGTTCATGCTGTGGCGCCGCTCGTACGACACCCCGCCGCCGGCCCTCTCCGACGACAGCGAGTACTCGCAGGCCCACGACGCCCGCTACCAGACGATCCCGCCGGAGCTGCGCCCGCAGACCGAGTGCCTCAAGGACGTCGTCGAGCGGATGCTCCCCTACTGGTACGACTCGATCGTCCCGGACCTCCTCGCCGGCCGCACGGTCCTGGTCGCCGCCCACGGCAACAGCCTCCGCGCCCTGGTGAAGCACCTGGACGGCATCTCGGACGCCGACATCGCGGGCCTCAACATCCCGACGGGCATCCCCCTCTCCTACGAGCTCGACGAGGACTTCAAGCCCCTCAACCCGGGCGGCACCTACCTCGACCCGGAGGCCGCGGCGGCCGCCATCGAGGCCGTCAAGAACCAGGGCAAGAAGAAGTAAGAAAAGCGATCACGCCTCCCACCTGCGCATATGGCGCGGATGGGAGGCGTTTTCATGCGCTGGGCCCACTCCGGACCTGGATGCCGGTGCGAGGACCTGGCGATCCTCTGTACGGGGACCTGATTCAGCCCAGGCGCGCTGCAAGCGCTTCTTCCTCCGGCCTCGTCGTCGGCGAAGTGCGGACGTGGCACCACGCGCCGTGGATCTGGGTGGACCTCACGGCACCCGGTGACGGCGAGGGCTGACCGCGACCCCGTGTCGGCGGGGGGTTCCGGGGGCGTACCAGGTGTGTGACATCGCGGGGCGGGGCGCTGTGCACGGCGTCGGCGCGTTGCTACGTTCCCCGCAGCGGCGGCCGGGTGGTGGTCGCCCGTGGAAGAGGGGGACCTCCCGATGAACGCCGACCGTCCCAGACCCGCCGCCCTCGCGCTCGCCGCCCTCGCGCTGACCGTCGTGCTCACCGGGTGCCAGGAAGGCGGTGCCGCCGCCGGCGGTGCCGCGCCCGCCGCGAGCACCGCGGCCCCCGCGCCGACCGGATCGGCCGGGGGCGCCGGGCCGACCTCCGCCCCCTCCGATGTCCCCTCCGCCGCCCCGACCGCCGCTCCGGCCGTGAAGAAGCCCGTCGCCCCGAAGACCGCCGCGCCCGGCTCGACGCCCCCGCCCGCGCCGAAGCCCGAGCCCGCTCCGGCCGGTGGGGACTGCGTCGACTCGCCGCCCGCGCCCGAGGACGTCGACCCCGACGAGTTCGCCCTCTACCGGATCGAGGAACTCGACGGCAGCACCGGCAAGGTGAACCTCGTCGTCCAGCACGGGGCCTGGGGTTGCGGATCGCCCGACTCCGACGGAGCGCCGTTCGTCGTCACCGGCGAGGAGAGCCGTTGGGCCCTCGACCAGGCCGCGTACGTCACCGTCACCAACCCGATCGTCACCAGCACCGAGAACCGGCGGATCGGCGTGCAGGAGCTGATCGACTGGGTGAACGCCCACCCCGACTCGGGGCTCGTCTTCCGGTACGAGACCGGGGACGACGGGGCGATCCACCGTCTCGAAGAGGTCTTCACCCCCTGAGGCCCGTCCTTGCGCCGGACGAGTGAGGGCGAAACCTTCCGGCCGGAGCGTGCCGCTTGGGGGACGGCGGCGGGGGCCAGGAATGGGACGACCTTGGTCGTCTCCACCGAAACGAGAACCCCCGTGCGTCTCCGCCGTTCCGTCGCCGCCGTCTGCGGCGCACTCGCCCTCACCGCCGCCCTGGCTTCTCCCGCCCACGCCGCCACCGGCGACTTCGGCTACTCGTTCGCCGGCCTCGACGGTGAACCGCAGCGGGGCACGCTGCACGACCCGGCGCGCGGCGAGTGCCTCACGGTCCCCGAGGCCGCCGACCCCGGCGCCTCCGAGCCCGCCTTCGCACCGCACAACGACACGGACGAGTACGCGATGGTCTTCACGGGGACCGACTGCTCGGGCGACCACTGGACGCTCCGTCCTCACGGCCGCCCGGCCACCGATCGGTTGAAGCTGCGTTCCGTGTTGTTCTTCCAGCGGTAGCGGGATCCGGCCGCCGTCGGTGTCCGCGCGTGTCCCGGGCCGGGAATTCGCGCGCGGACACCACGGTGACTCGCTACCGTCCCCGCATGAGCACGTCACTCCGTCTGGAGCAGGTCACCCCCGCCACCATCGACGCCGCACTCGAACTGCGCGTCCACCCCCACCAGGAGCGCAACGTCGCCCCCGTCGTGCGCTCCCTCGCGGAGGCGTACGCCTTCGGGGAGAACGCCTGGCCGCGGCTGATCTTCGACGGCGACGAGCTCATCGGGTTCCTGATGGCCTTCCTCGACATCCCCTGGAACGAGGAGAAGGACCCGGACGACCGGCGCAGTGGTCTCTGGCGCCTCAACATCGCCGCCGCCGGACAGGGCAAGGGGTACGGACGCTTCGCCGTCGAGGCCGTGCGCGACGAGCTGCGCCGGCGCGGCGAGCGGCGGCTCTACGTCACCTGGGAGCCCGGCGAGGACGGGCCCGGCGGCTTCTACGACAAGCTGGGATTCCGTACCACCGGAGAGGTCAGCGGCGGTCAGGTCGTCGGCGTGCTCGACATATAGGGAGAAGGGGGCGCGTGTGAACGCGCCCCCCTCACCGGTCAGCCCGAGCAGCCCCCGCACTGGCACGGGGAGCCCGACTGGCAGCCGCAGCCGCAGCCCGAGCCGCAGCCGCAGGCGCCGAGCACGGGCAGGAACACCGCCTCGCGCGGTGCCTCCGGCGTGGCGTCGGTCGTCATGGGGGATTCGGCCATGGGGTCCCTCCCTATTCGAGGCGAGCTTCGCCTCCCCCCATTGCATGCCCACCCGGACCGGCGCATCAACGGCGCATCGGCGCCCGCGCTCCTATGCGCCCTCCACCGGCGCGTCCGACGTCTGCAGCTCGTCCGCGTGCTCGCCCGTCACCAGGTACACGACGCGCTTCGCCACCGACACCGCGTGGTCCGCGAACCGCTCGTAGTACCGGCCGAGCAGCGTCACGTCCACGGCCGTCTCGATGCCGTGCTTCCAGCGGTCGTCCATCAGGTGCTGGAAGAGCGTGCGGTGCAGCAGGTCCATCTCGTCGTCGTCCTGCTCCAGCTGGAGCGCCAGGTCGACGTCCTTCGTGATGATGACCTCAGCCGCCTTCGCCATCAGGCGCTGCGCCAGCTGTCCCATCTCCAGGATGGTCGCGTGCAGGTCCCGCGGCACCGCGGTGTCCGGGAACCGCAGCCGCGCCAGCTTCGCCACGTGCTGCGCCAGGTCGCCGGAGCGCTCCAGGTCGGCGCTCATCCGCAGCGAGGTCACCACGATCCGCAGATCCGTCGCCACCGGCTGCTGCCGCGCCAGCAGCGCTATCGCCCGCGCCTCCAGGTCGTGCTGGAGGTCGTCGACCTTCTGGTCGGCCGCGATCACGCTCTCCGCGAGCTTGAGGTCCGCGTCGAGCATCGCCGTCGTGGCGCGCCCGATCGCCGACCCGACGAGGCGGGCCATCTCGACCAGGCCCTCGCCGATCGAGTCCAGTTCCTCGTGGTACGCGTCCCGCATGGTGTCCCTCTCTACGCAAAACTCCGGGGTCCGGGTGGGGCTTCGGACCCCCACGCTCCCACGTTCGGCCCCCTGTGCGTCCGGTTCCACCCCCTGATGTGAACCGTCACTTTCCCCCAGGTGAACTCTGGGCGACACGCGCCACCCTGCTCGCCGGGGCAAATGAATCACCCGCATCTCCTCGGTGAACTCTGGGCGACGACTGTTCGAGCAGCCGCTCGGACGGCTGGGAGAGTGTCCATGGCCCCGCATAACCTGGAGACATGGACGTGAACGCGGCGGTCGCCGCATTGGCAGCGATCGCCGGAGTGTGCACCGGCGTGATCGCCATGCTGGCGTTCCGCTGGAGCGAGCGCGACCAGGCGCGCCCGACCCGTACCTCACTGCACACCGACGCCGTGCTCCCGCCCGGCGTCGACACCGTGCTGTCCGTGCTGCGCTCCTCCGCGGTCGTCCTCGACGAGAGCGACTCCGTGGTGAAGGCCAGCTCGGCGGCGTACGCGCTCGGCCTGGTCCGCGGCGGCAAGCTGGCCGTCGAACCCATGCTCAACATGGCCCGCGACACCCGCCGCGACGGAGAGATACGGCAGG
>NZ_JAINVG010000051.1 GCF_020400725.1 Streptomyces sp. NK15101
GCCGGGGGTTGGCGGGGGGGGCGGCGGGGCGGGGGGGAGGGGGGGGGCGGGGCGCCGCACGGGGCCCCGCCGAGCCGCCGGTCGCGGCACACCGGCCGGTACGGGGCGGATCGTCACCTAAGATTCAAGGCGGCCGCGGGGCCGCGGCCTGTCGCTGTGCGCGGCGGCTGCGGAACGGCCGCCCCCAGCCGAGGCGCTCCGGTCCGTCCAATACGGTCCGGAGCGAGGTCTCGGGCCTGACGGTCCTCATGACGTTGATCACGAGAATCCCGGGAATCGCGGGACCACCGGCGTGCGTCTCAGTGGTGCGGGAGGCCCGGCCCCCCGTCCACGAGAAGAAGAGCTCCAGGGAGAAGTGAGGTATGCCGGTGATCTGCGTCGGAGGCATGATCGGAATCGGCAAGACGAGTGTGGCCGAACTGCTCGCCAAGGAGCTGGGCAGCGACGTCTTCTACGAGAGCGTGGAAGACAATCCGATCCTTCCGCTCTTCTACTCGGCGAGCCCCGAGGAGATCCAGGCGAAGCGCTACCCCTTCCTTCTCCAGCTGTACTTCCTGCAGACGCGGTTCGCCGCGATCAAGGAGGCGTACAAGCAGGGCGACAACGTGCTCGACCGGTCCATCTACGAGGACTGGTACTTCGCCAAGGTCAACCACGAACTGGGCCGGATCAGCTCCCTCGAGATGCGGGTGTACGAGGGGCTGCTCGAGGAGATGATGCGCGAGATCGACGGCCTGCCGTACCGCAAGGCGCCCGACCTCATGGTCTACCTCAAGGCGGACTTCGAGACGGTGCTGCACCGCATCGGCCTGCGGGGACGCGAGTTCGAACAGGACGAGGGCCTCGTCGAGTACTACCGGACGCTGTGGTCCGGTTACGACGACTGGGTGCACAAGCACTACTCCGCCAGCGACGTCCTCGTCATCGACATGAACCGCACGGACGTGGTGAACAACCCCGACGACGCGGCCCGCGTGGCGCAGCAGGTCAAGGACGCCCTGGCGGCGGGCCGGCGCGTCTGAGCCCGCGCTCTACGACCGGCCCCACGTCCGGGGCCGGCGGGCCCGGACGGCGAGCGCGTGGAGGCCCCAGGCCGGCAGGGTGCCCACGGCGGCCACCGTGAGGGCGAGGTGGAAGTGGAGCGCCCCGGGGAGCGGGGCGCAGGGGTCCGGGCCCGGGGTGAGGCAGCCCACGAGCCTCGCCGGCATTCCGAAGGCCACCGTGCCGAGCAGGCCCGCGCCGAACGCGGCCAGGGCGCCCCGGGCGAGCGGGAGCGGTGCATGGCCTCCGCCCGCCCAGAAGGCGGCCGCCACCTGTCCGGCCATCAGCACCCCCACCACCATCGGCTCGGGGGCGGGGACGCCGGCCCACACGACCAGCGGCTCCGCCACCGCGGACGCCGGCGCCGCCGGGACGCCGAAGCGGACGAGGACCCCCGGCGGCGGCCCCGCAGCGCCCCGTCCGTCTCCTCCACGGCCTCCTCCTCGTCCCCCAACGCCTCGAGGACCAACCCCTCCTCCGCGACACCCTGCCCCGGGAAGTACGAGGACCAGAACCCCGGAGCGCCGAGGAAAGAAGTCCCGTCGACGAAAGGAACGGCCTCGTCGGGCGCCGCGAGGATGCACTCGTATCCACGACCTGAATGCCCATGCGACCTCCAGCACAGATCAGAGGCACCGGGTCCGGGTCTCGTCCGCTGCGGGAGCGGAGAAGCGAGGGCCGCAGGATGCCCGCACAGGGCGAGTCCCTGCGTGCGAGAAGCCCCGCCGAAGGCCGGCGAGGCTTCTCGTTCCTTCACTTACGAGCGTGGGGGCCCGATCGACACCGGAGCCCACCTGTGATGACTCACTCGATCAACCGATCGAGTTTGTGCACGCGTGCACAGGTGCCACTGGCCGACTCGATGTCGGCGGTCTTCAGCCGATAGGCCCCGGGCTCGATCTCCATCAGGAGGAGTTCGTCCGCGCCGGCTTCCGTTCCGGGCAATGCGGCGTCGAAGAGGGACAGTCGACCGTTCACCCGCACGATCGGGCCGTCCTCCCATGCGTCCACCACATCGATGCCCGCTCGCACGACCTCGACGATTCGAGAATCGCTGGGAGCCGCGATCCACTGAACGATGGCACCGAACTCTTCCATATAGGTGGTCGGGGCGGGAATGTCATTGATCGCCAACGCCGGGCCTGGTGCCGCCGGCTCTTCGAACGGCACCAGGCCTGCGTAGCCGTCGACCTCGCAGGCATTGTCGTAGTCCGAATTCGTGTAACCACCCCAGAGGTGCCTCAGGGCTTCTTCCAGGACGATCACCGGCCCGCCTTCCGACTCAATCCATGCGAGGTCCACGGAGCACGCTCCTCCTAGTATCCGAGTTCCTTGGCTATTCGTTCGTAGATGGGCCACATGATAGGTGCCAGCTGCCTCGCCCATCCCGCCTGTTCCCTACTGCACTTGAGGCACTGCGGATACAGCCGTTGCGGGAATCCGTCAGGCACCCAAGAACTGATGGGCTGGTGGTCGGGAACGTACCCCTTCTTCGACCCGAAGGAGAAGATGATCCCGCAGGTGTGGCACCCGAATCGGCTGCCGATCTCGTTGATCTGGTCCCTTTCCCCACCCGGAGATTCGTCGAACTTCTGAGACTTGCTCCGCGCCGGGATCGATTCGACCGCGTAGTCGCCGATCGGACAGACGACCTCGGGATCGGCCCGGTCCTTCTTCATGATCGCCTCGGTCAAGGTCGAAGCCACCCGGCCAAGCGAGAAAACGGGCAGCTTCTTCCTGCTCACGGACGGCAGCGATCAACGATTCCATGGGCCGCAGCCTACGACCCGCGGCTTGACAACCATCATTGGGAACCAGTCAGTCGGGCGGCGTCGGCGATCTTCTGTATGAAGTTACAGCGCCCCTTCGTAGTAGTCGCCGACTCCCACGTCCTGGACGAATGACATCCAGAACCCGTCCGCGGCACTGACGCACTCCGGATCGACGGAATGGAGGAATTCCAGGACTCTGTCCCCGGCAGCTGCCTTCACTGCCGAGTCGTCCTCGAACGAGTAGAACGGAAATTCGCGGTCGACCCATCGCAGGCATTCCACAAATGCAGCCAGACTCGAATTCGCGAAGGACGGTTCAGGGTCTTGCTCCAGCCCGAACAGAACCTCCCCCGAGCGGGTTTTCACGAAGAAGTGGAAGTCTTCGTCGAAAGACCCTATCATCAACACCTCCTCCCCTGCATCCGTCGCAAAAATGTCCGGTTCCCCTTGATCGGCTTCGAAAAGTAGGGAAGCTTCTGGAAGTCCGTGATCCACCAGGAACTTCCTCGCTCGAAAATCGGACACAGCATCTGCCCGCCCCTCGCTCCAACGAACTGTGTCGCCCATCATTTCTCCCGATCGAAATGTATTCGGGGTCGGCGGATTCATTGATCCGCCGACCCCGAACAGTTGCTACCTAGAAGAGTTGACCCACTGCCGCCTTCCTAGCGGCCTGGGATGCCTCGGCAAGGGGTGTACCCGACTTATCCCAGTCCCAGCTCCATGTCCTCTCCTTGAGATTCGGGAGTTTGTCCATGAGTTTGGAGCACCGAGAAGAGCACGGTTGGAATTCCGAGTATATCTTGGCGATGTAGGTTTCATCGACTCCCGGAAGGCTACCGCTCCTGATCGATTCTATGATCGTCTGTTCGGCATGCTTCTTGCCGGCCGATCGGGCAACAATGACACCCACCTCTACACCCGTATCGGGGTCGACCAACAATGCTGACGCATAGTTGTTGTCCTTGTTCCCCTGAGCCTTACGGGCGCTCTGGACGGCCTGGCTCAACCGCGTCGAGCCGTACGGAACCTGCCCACAGTTGTGAACGAGCACCGCCTGTTCGCCGACGACGACGAAGTACGTGTGCTGACCGTCGACGGTGAGGTTGTGGACGCGCTGGGTGCGGTGAGCGTCGTCGATCGCCGTGACCTGGACCCAGGTGCCGGCCGCAGTCTGGAGCCACATGCCGGGCTCGAGATCCTCGGCATTCACCCACTGGCCGAAGTCCGGCACCCAGAACGGGTGCTCGTCAGTGGCCGTGATGGTTTCAGGCTTGGCGTCGCCGTTCTTGCCGTCAGGGTCGACGGTAAGGGTGAACAGGTGCTTGGCGCCGCTGTGGTCACGGGTGTCGGTGATCCGACGGGCCTGGAGGTCGCCGGTCTCAGGGTCGGAGGCCAGGACGTACTCGCCGACCTTGAGGTCCTCGATGTTCTTCTCGGACCCGTCGGCCATCAGTACCTTCGTGCCGGGGACGAAGCTGTTCTTCTTCGTCTTCGGGCACTGGCAGTCGCACTTCTTGCCCTTGGGCTCGGCGTGCTTGGCGCCACCCTTGGACTTCGCCGCGGGCTTCGGCTTGGTTGCCTTGGTCGCCTTCGAGCCCTTGGTCGTCTTCGAGGCGGCCTTGACCGCGTCCGCGGCCTTGGCGCCCTTCTTGGCGTACTTGGCCGCCGTCGCCGCCGCGCCGATGCCCGGGATCGCGGCCGCCATCGAAAGGGCCGCGTCGGCGTAGTTGCCCTCCGCCGCGTACCAGATGCCGTTGGCGACGTCCGCCGCCTCGCCGATGACCGGGACCATGCCGGCCACGTCCAGGGCCGCGTGGCCGATGTCCGACAGGGAGATGTCCATGCCGAACAGATGGCCGTCCAGCTCCACGAAGGAGATGGGGTTGCCGCCGGCGAAGGCGTAGCGGTTGCCGGTGTACGGGTCGGTGGCTAGGGACATGTCGTCCAGGGCGCCGCCGTACATGTCACGGGTCAGGAAGCGGTTCAGACCCGGGCTGTAGTTGCGGAAGCCCATGTCGTACGTTCCCGAACCGTCGTCGTACCGGTGCGCGTTGAACCGGTACTCGTTGTACGACTCCTTGTCCGGGTTCGCCGCGTCCGGCTTGTCCGCACCGGTGAACTTCGACTCGTCGTCCGAGCCGTACGCCGTGTAACCGTACGTCGCCCGGGCGTTGCCGTCCTCCTTCGTGACCGCCTCGACGTCACCCTTCGGGTGGTAGAGGTACTGGGAGTACTCGTGCGGACCGGTGTCCTTGTGCTTGATCTGCGTGAGCTTCTGGCCCCACGGGCTGTACTGGTAGGACTTGGTCGCCTTGCCGGCGACCTCCTCCCGCAGCACCTTCGACTCCATGCCCAGGTAGGTGAAGAGCGTCGTCTTCCCCGCCGTCCCGGACGTGGTCTCCTGCGCCGTGCGGTCGAAGGCGTCGTACACGTACGTCGTCGACTTCGCGGTCGCGCCCGTGCCCGCCGTGTGCTTGGCGATCCGGTCGAAACCGTCGTACGAGTACTTCTCCTGCGTCGACCCGTTCGACGAGACCGTGTCCAGGCGGCCCAGCGGGTCGTAGTTGTACGTGGACGAGACACCGCCCGCCGTCGTCTTCAGCAGACGGTTGCGGTCGAACGTCGACGTGGACGTCACCCCGGCCGTCGTCTGCTCGACGATGTTCGAGTTGCCGTCGTAGACGTACTCCTCGGTGCCCGCGCCGTGGCCGGTCTTGGTGACCTTGGCGATGCGGTCCTGCGGGTCGTAGGCGAACGTCGAGACGGTGTCGAGGTAGTCCGCCGCGTTGTCGGCGTTCATCAGCTTCGCCGTGTCCTTGGAGCGGTACCCGTTCGGGTCGTACTCCAGGTCGTGCGAGGCGACGACCGTGCCGCCGGACTTCTTCTCCACCTGCGACTTGACCGCGCCGTTGAGCCAGTACGCGTAGTCGACGGTGTTGCCGTTCGGCTTCGTCTGCTTCAGCGGCTGGCCGCGGTCGGTGTAGGTGAAGCTGGTGATCTGCTGGTTGCCGGCCGTCGGCGTGTCCGCGTTGGTGATCTTGTTGATCATGTCGCGGACGTCGTACTCCGCCTTGGACCACGTCACGTCGTGGGTGGTCTCCAGAGGGTTGCCGTTGGCGTCGTAGGTCAGCGCGGTCGTGTTCTTGACCGTGCTGCCCAGCTTCTCCTCGACCTTCGTCAGCTCGTTGAGCTCGTCGTAGGTCATCGCGTACGAGTCGGCCTTGGCGCCGGGCGAGAGGTCCTTGACCTCGGTCAGCAGTCCGTTGGCGTCGTACTTGTAGGTGAAGTCCTTCTTCTCGTTGTCGGTCTCGCCCGTGTTGGAGCGGACCAGCTTGACGCCGTCGGCGACGACCGTGCCGTTGGCGTTGTCGCCGAGCGTGATCTTCTGGGTGCCGGACTCCGTGAAGGAGTACGAGCCCAGCGAGACCCAGGTGCCGGCGCCCGTGGACTGGTCGACCGGCTTGGTGGTCTCACCCCCGTTGTAGGTGATCTTGAACGGGGCGTTCGTGGCCGCGCCGGTCACACTGCCGTGCCGGGCGAAGACCTCGTACGTCCCGTCCTGCGGGATGTTCAGTTGCCAGGTGAAGGTGTCCGCACCCGTGCCCGCCGCGCTCGTTCGGACGTCATAGCCCCACTGCGACACGGCCTGGGACGTGTCCCAGGCGCCCTGCGTCGCGGTGTTGTGGACGTCCGACGAGTCGACGACCACGACCTGCTTGCCGACCGGGATGCCGTCGTCCGAGCGGGCCTTCTGGTTGCCGGACGGGTAGAAGTCCCACGTCATCGTCCGCTGCGACGAACCGCCGGCCGAGGTCAGCGTGTTCTTCGTCTGCTGGCCCAGCGCGTTGTAGTCGTACGCGGTGGTGATGTCGAAGGCGTCCTTGGCCGACTTGTTCCAGCCGTTGTCGTAGTACTCGAACGTGGTCGTGTTACGGACCGACTGGCCCCGCGACGGCGGAGCCGAGACCTCGGACAGCTGGCCGACCGAGTCGTACGAGTAGATCGTCCGGTCCGGGGTCGAGTACCGGGCGTCGTCCTTGTCGAACGGCGTGAGCTGCTCCTTGACCCGGTTCAGCTCGTCGTAGATCGTCTCGGACGTGTAGTCGGTCGCGTCGTCGGTCGTTTCGACACCGCGCGGACTGATCGTCTTGGTCTGGTTTCCGACCTCGTCGTACTCGAACCGCGTCGTGCGGTACGTGATGACGCCCGAGCCGTCCTTCGAGTACGGGACCTTGACCTCCTTGGTCAGGCCACGCCGGTCGAAGAGGGTCTCGCTCGTGTTGCCCTCGGCGTCCGTCGCCTTGTCGGTGCGGCCGTCGAGGTCGTAGTGGAGGGTGGTGAACTTGCCGGCCGCGTCCGTCGCCTTCACGACCCGACCGTTGAGGTCGTGCTCGTACTTCGTCGTGAAGTCGTCCGGGTCGGACGTGGCGTTCTTCTTCGGGTCGACGACCTTGATCAGGTTGCCGACGTTGTCGTACGTCGAGGAGACCGTGTCGCCCTTGGCGTTCCGCACCGCCACCGGCTGGTAGACCGGGTCGTACGAGTACGTGGTGGTGTAGTCGCCGACCGTCGTCGTCAGGTTGCCCTTGGGCTCGGTGACGGTCTTGACGTTGCCGACCTTGTCGTACGTGGTGGTCGTACGCCGCTCGGGGTCGGTCGCCTCGTCCTTCGGGGCGAGGGCGTCGGTGACCTGGTCCGCGGCGTCGTAGACCGAGGAGGTCTCGGCGCCGTTCGGCCCGAACGCCTTCAGGGTGTTGTTGTTGGCGTCGTACACGGGGGCCGGAGTGGTGATGTAGACGCCGGCCGCCTGGTCCTTCGGCGACTTCTGGTCCAGCGGGCGACCGAAGTAGTCGTAGTTCTGCGTGACCTTGACGCCCTTGGCGTTGACGACCTCCTTGGTGTTGCCGCGCTCGTCGTAGACGAAGGTCGTGCTGTTGTTCAGCGCGTCCTTGATCGTCGCCGGGTAGCCGTGCGGGCCGTAGTCCGCGTAGGTGGTGGTGTGGCCGTTCGCGTCCGTGTCCACCAGCGGCTGGCCGTAGGAGTCGTACGTGGTCGTCGACTTGTAGTCGTCAGCCGTCGCCGAGGCGACGCCCTCCGGGTCGGTGACCGACGTCTGGTTGCCGAACTGGTCGTAGCCGAACTCCCAGACGTTGCCCAGCGGGCTGGTCTTCCGCCACAGGTCGGCGGAGTAGCCGTCGAGACGCGTCTGGTACTCGAACTTCGTCGCGTTGGCCGGGTAGGAGGCCGGGTTGCAGTAGTCGGTCGGGTTGAACGCCGACCACGACTTGGTGACTTCGGCGTCCCACTGACGCAGCGGGTAACCGGTCTTGGGGTCGTAGCAGAACGCCGCCTTGGCGCCGTTCGCCTGCTCCATGTACACGACGTTGTTGTCCGCGTCCCAGCTCATCTTGCTGGTCTCGGACTTGGCGTTCGTGATCTGGACCGGACGGGCGAAGTCGTCGGTCACATAGGCGGTGGCGTGGTTCTCGGCGTCCGTCACCGTGGTGTCGGTGAACTTGGTGTTCGCCGTGTTCGCCTTGTACGCGAAACCGGTGGCGAAGCCCAGACGGTCGGTGAGCGTCTTGGTCCACCAGTGGTACTTCGGGTCGTCACCGACCTGCGGCGCGTAGTACGCCAGGTCCGTGGCGTTGCCGCGGGGGTCGGTCGCCTTGACCAGCTTGACGTTCTTGTTCCCCTGCGTGGCGTCGTAGGTGAACTTGAAGACCTTGGGCTGGGAGGACGACTCACCGTCGGCGATCTGCCCGAGCAGACCCTTGTCGGTGTAGTAGAAGGAGATCCTGCGGCCCGAGACGTCCGTCATGGACTTCACGTGGTCGTAGATCTTCGAGTTCGTCAGGTTCGAACCCGTGGCCTTGGCGCCCGTGGCGTCGATGTACGAGTAGGTCGCGTCACCCTTCTTGTAGTACTCGACGGTGAGCGACTGCCGGCCGACCGGGTCCGTGATGTAGGTCAGGAACTTGGTCGGCTTGTTGTTGGACCTGCGCTCCTCGTACGTGAAGGTCTGCGTGTTGCCGTCGTTGTCGACGACCGACGTCATGTAGCCGTCGCAGCCGAAGAGGAAGCGCGTGCCGTCGGGACGCGTGAGCGTCCAGGCGTCGGGGACCGGGTCCTTGGTGGGCTTGCAGTCCAGGCCGGCCTTCATGGTGACCTTGTAGTGGACGCCGGCCGGGGCCTTCCACGTGCCGTCGGCCTGCTTGCGGAAGACGTGCGTGGTGCCGTCGCCGTCCGGGAGCCGGACCTCGGTCGGGTTCGGGTTCGGGTGGAGGTCCAGCGGCGCGCCCAGGCGCGTCGGACCGGAGATCTGCGCGGACCAGCCGTGGCCGAGGACCGTGTCCGAGGTGTCCAGGGTGTTGTAGGCCAGGCGCGCGAAGGTGTTGAGACCGCGGCCCGGGTTGTTGATCGCGTTGTACTGCCACACGCCGTTGCCGGACGCCAGGTTGTTCATGAAGCTCGACCCGGCACCGGTGTTCTTGCCCGAGTACGAGTAGAACTTCTCCATGCCCAGCGTGTTCGAGGTGGGGTCCTCGACCGTGACGTTCTGCTTCAGCGACGGGATGCCGCCGGTACCGGCGGACAGCCAGGTGCCGTCGGCGACCTTCTTGACGTCCCAGCCGAGCACGTAGTCCAGGCGCTTGTTGCCCTCATCGGAGTTGATGGGGGTCTTGACCTGCGCCTGGATGGTGGCCGACTTGCCCGGCAGCAGGGCCGGGATCGCGGTGGACAGCTGGTTGCCGCCCGTGGTGACGTCCGTGCCGTCGGGCAGCTTCCAGGTGTAGGACAGCACCCGCTCGCCGGCCGCCCACGCCGAGGCGGTGGTGTTGGTGACCGTGAACTCGACCGTGTACTGCGAGTTCGGCGTCATCCGGGCCGGGGTGGTGGGCGCGTAGTACGTGTCCTCGGTCGTCGCGTCGACGTAGATGACCTGCATGTACGGACGCAGCTGCGGGTCGGAGGCCTCGGCGGACAGGAACAGGGTGCGTTCCTGGGGGCCGGTGGTGGTCTCGTCCTTCAGCTTGACCAGGACGCCCTTGTTGTTGGCGGGGGTCTTGACCCAGGACTGCATGAGTCCGGTGGCGTCCCACCAGTGGCGGCCGACCTCGTCGGTGATCTGCGGGACGGTGTCGGAGACGGTGGCGGAGAAGTCGCCGCCGGCGGTGGTCCACGGGGTGGTGGAGTTGGCGTTGTTCCAGGTGGCCTGGGTCTCGGTGAAGTCCCGGGTCAGGGAGTGGAGTTCGTAGATCGCGCCGTTGGTGGTGCTGGTGGTCTCCGCGCCCCACATGTACATCTTGTTCTCCAGCACCGTGGCGGTGGTGGGGATGGATGTGGTGGGGAACTTCAGCACCGCGCGGGTCTTGCCGTAGGTGCCGGAGTTGTTGCCGACGCTCAGCCAGGTCTGCGCCTTGCCGGAGACCAGGCCGTCGTGGTTGACGGTCGGCTGCTGCGAGGAGAGCGTGGTGTCGACCTGGCCCGCCTGGATGATCTTCATCGTCCGGCCGGCCTTCGGGATGCCCACGATGCGGGTCGGCGAGCCGAGGAGCTGGCCGTTCTTGGTCTTGACCGCGAGCTGGTAGTAGTACGACTTGCCGATCTCGCTGGAGGAGGAGTCCGGGGTCGGTACCGCCGTGGTGTCCGTGTACGCGGTCGTGCCCGTCGGGATCGGGGCGATCAGGGTGGCGGCGGACGGCGTGAAGGCCTGCTGCGTGGAGCGGTGCAGCTGGTACTCCACGATGTCCAGACCGGTGTCACCGCTGGTGTTGGCGTAGGCGGGCCAGGACAGCTCCGGGCCGGTGGAGTGGACCACGGTCGGCGAGTTCAGCGAGGTGCCGACCGCCCCGTAGGTCACCGTCAGGCGCGGGTAGGTGGAGGTCTCGCCGCCGTAGGTGTTGCCGTCGGCCGCCTCGTAGCGCGGGCCTCCGGTCGGGGCGGTGGCCGACTCGTCCTTGGCCTTGAGCACGAAGCCGTGGTTGACGGCCGTGCCGGAGACCCACTTCTGGACGGTGTCGGCGACCGGGAAGTCGTGCCACTTGTTGTAGTCCCAGGCCGCCTTGGTGATCTCGGCCGGGTTCACCAGCCGCACCGAGTCGGCCAGCGTCCGGGTCGTGGACGAGCCGGTGTCACCCAGGACGATCTTGCCGGCGTTGCCCTTGGCGAAGCTCAGCTCCGCCGCGTCCAGGGTCTTCCACACGCCGCCGGTGCCGGTCTGGTTGACCGTGTAGTTCTTGGTGCCGCCGTTGTGGGTGACCGTGTACGGGGCGGCCGTGGCCGCGTCCGCCGCGGCCGGGTAGTGCACGTCCACCCGGTAGGTGTCGGTCTCCGGGACCCTGGGCTGCCAGGTGTACGACTCGCCGGTGAGCGCGTTCTTGTTGTAGGCGTAGTCGTCGTTGGTCGCGGCCCCGCCGGTCGTGGTTGCCCGCGGCCACTCGCCGACCGCCGCCGTGCCGGCGTCGCCGTCGTCCAGCTGCACGGTGGTGCCGGACAGCTCGCCCACCAGGGCGCTGGTGTTGGACCAGGTCGCGGGCGTCGCGCCCGCCTCGCTCCACGCTCCGGTGGCCCGGTGCGCCTCCAGGGCGACGGTGTTGCCGTTGGTGGTGTGCGACTGGTCGTAGTACAGGCTCAGCCGGGCCGCGTCGACCTTCACTCCCGCCGGGATCTCGTCCAGCGGGAACTTGATCAGCGAGCGGGCGATGCCGGTGTCGGTCTTGCCGACCGACAGCTTCCAGGTGTTGTTGAAGTTCGCCCCGGGCTGGTCCGACAGGACCATGGTGTCCTCGGAGGCCGAGGCGATCGGCGTGATCGTGATCGTCGGATCGATCACGACCGGGTACTGCCGCTCCTTCGCGGCGAGCCACTTCGCGTCCGGCGTGAGGGTCAGCTTCCAGCCCTTGCCGTCCGTGTCCCGGACCAGCTTCTGGCTGACCCTGGTGCTGTACGTGCCGCCGGTGACCGACTGCGGGTCCTTCTTGGCGTCCGTCATGTACGGAGCCGGGATCACCATGACCGGGGTGCCCGGGGCCTCGCCGAAGAAGGCGATCGAGCCGTCCTTGCGGGCCTTGGGCGTCAGGCCGCCCTCGGTGTCCAGGGCGAAGGTGAACGACACCGGGCCGGCCGGGCGTCCGGCCAGGACGATGTCCTCCTTCACCTGGCCGTTGCCCACCCGGTAGGACAGGTCCGCGCCGGCGACGGCGTCCTTGTAGAGGACCCGGTCGCCCTTCGCCTCCGGCTTGAGCGCCCCGGCGCCGGACAGGCCGAACGTGACCGCCCCGCCGGTCTCCGCCTCGAAGCGCATGAACCTGTCGGCGTCCGAGCCGAACCAGCTCTTGCCGGTGTTGGCCGTGTTGGCGAAGTCGAAGCCCTTGGCCTGGGTGGCGCGCACGGTGGTGTCGACCGGCTTCCAGGAGGCGCCGGACCGGTACGACGTCGGCACCGCCGTCAGCTCGGCCTCGATCCGGCCGTCGGAGAGCTGCCAGTAGCGCGCCTGCGAGGTGCGCTTGGCCGTCAGCTCCTTGACCCGCTTGGCCTTCGGGAGCTTCTCGCCCTTCGGCAGCTTCTCCCGGCTGGGTA
Organism: Streptomyces sp. NK15101; assembly: GCF_020400725.1. Taxonomy (GTDB): domain Bacteria; phylum Actinomycetota; class Actinomycetes; order Streptomycetales; family Streptomycetaceae; genus Streptomyces. Next base: position 12,399 of record NZ_JAINVG010000051.1, read on the forward strand.
TCTCCAGGTTCCCGCCGGCCGGGGGCTTGCTCAGCCCCTCGTCGTCGTCCGAGAACCAGCCCGCGATCGTGTCGAAGACGCCCTTGTCGTCGTCGTTGTTCGCCGGTGGTTGCGGAGCCGCATAGGCGACCTGCGGCAATAGCGCGCCCGCTACCGCGGACACGACGAGACAGGAGAGAAGTCTCCTGTACGGAACTTTCACCTCAATACCTTTCGGCATCGACGTACCCGTATCGCCGGACGCGAAATGGGCACGCCGAACGAGCTGGCGCGGAGGTTTCCGGCCAGCTTGGCGCAATGTGAAGTGATCGCGCAGAAGACACGAACCGCGAGTTCACGGGCATTGCAGCGGGCTTTCTAACCACTCCCGAAAGACCCGGTCAACCCCCACGACATTAAGGACAATTGATGGCCTGAATGGGGTGCGGTTCGCCCGGTTCTTCCACTCGCTCGCATTCATCCGGCGGCGTGGTGTATAACCACCCGGTTCATCTGTCAGCCGACCGAAAGCCGGGCTCTCTCATGCCGTCCAATGAACTCGCGGAAAACGCCGTGCGGGAAGACAACGAACACGAGAGCGCGGGAAGGTCCGCGGACCGGCGGGGGTTCCTGATCGGCGGCATCGCCCTGCTCGCCTGCCTCGGGCTCGTCGGCTACGGCATCCTCGACACCGACGAGCGGCCGAAGCCGCGCGCCGTGCCGACGGCCGAGGTGCTGTACGAGGTCACGGGAACGGGGACCGCCGAGGTCTCGTACCTCGCCCGCAGCGAGGCCGGTACGGCCACGGTCGAGAAGGTCACCCTTCCGTGGACGAAGTCGGTTCAGGTGCCCCTCGGCAAGGCTCCGATCATCGCCGTCGTCCTCGACGGCAAGGGCGGCCAGGCGTCCTGCACGCTCGCGGTCGGCGGCAAGCACGTCCAGCGCGCCACGGCCATGGGCGGGTTCGGGCGTGCCACCTGCACCGGCGAGCTGCCCGAGGGTGATGGGTAACGTTCGCCGCCTCCGATGTCGGCGTGTGGACCAAGGGACAGGCCGGCCACTCCGAACGCCAACGGCCGGGACCCTTTCACAGGGTCCCGGCCGTCTTGCGTCACGCGGCACGATGTCGGCTGCCGTGAGGCTCAGAGCGCCCCGACACGGCTCAGCCGATCGCGATCCGCGGGTTCGCCGACGGCTTGACCCAGCCCATGAACCGGTCCATCGTCGCCCGCGGCACCGACACGCAGCCGGCCGTCGCACCGCTGCCGTTGACGTGCAGGAAGATCCCGGCGCCACGGCCGGGTACGGCGGGCCACCGGTTGAAGTTGATGACGAGCGCCTTGGCGTACTGCGTCGGGTAGTTGACCAGGTGCTCGCTGCCGCGCTCGCCGGACTCGGTGAGCGGGAAGTCCGCGCCCTCGGCCGTGTGCATCTGGTTGTAGAACTTCGACTCCGGGTCCTGCACCCACCAGTGGCGGTCGTCGACCTTGGTGTACGGCATGGCGGTCCCGCTGGACTCGACGCCGAAGCCCTCGGTGATCGTGTACGTGCCCGAAGGCGTGGTGTACGTGCTCTGGGTGCGGGTCGCGCCGTCCACGACACCGTTGGAGCCCACGCGTCCGGCGCTGGTGGAGAACTGCGCCTTCCAGCCGGAGGAGTCCTTCTGCCAGGCGGTGACGGTGGCGTACGAGCCGGCGGCCTTGACCGTGATGACCTGCGTGGCATTGCCGATGTTCACCGGTACGGGAAAGTCCGGCGCCGCGACGGGCTGGGACGTCTGCCCTCCGGACCCGCTGTCCGTCCCGCCGCCGGTCGTACCACCGGTGGGCTTCGCCTTCGGGGCCGGGCTCCCGGACGGCCCGGCAGAGGCAGATGGGGACTTGGACGCCGAGGGTGACACGGAGGGCGACGCGGAGGCCGAGGCCGAAGGGGAGGTGGAAGCGGAGGCGGAGACGGACGGGCTCGCCGACGCGGAGCCGCCCTCGGCCTCGTGGTCACCCAGATCGGCGCCGGGCGCGACGGAAGCCGCGGAGTCGGCGGGTTCCTTCTGGCCTCCGCAGGCCGACACAAGGGTCATCGCCCCGACGGCAGCCAGTATGGACGCGTACCTACGAGAAGAGTGCAGCACGAAGTGATTCCTCGGTTCGCCGGAACAGCGCGGCACGCACCGCCGCGCATCAAGGCGGCCGGTTATACAGGCTCCACGGCCACCGATACCAGGCACAGGACATTACGGACACGACCGTCGGCGCCCGCGCCGACCTCGCGGCCGGCTCCGCTCCCGCGCGGAGCGTGGTCTCAGGTCGAGGAGTCATGGGCGACGAGGTGGAGGAAACGGTCCGACAGGGCGTGCAGCCAATCGGTCCGTTCCGTGGCGATCTCCTTCAGTCGTGCGCTGTCGCTGCGAGCTACGAGATGGCCCATGTAGCGCTCGTTGAAGCGGGCGTACTCCTGGTGCAGGATGCGCAGCGCCCGCGTCACCGTGCGCTCAGGTGCGCCGACGAGCCGCGCGAGCGGGGCGGCGTGTTGCTTCCATCGGCCTTCGACGGCCTGGCGGAGCCGACCGTCGAGGTCGCCGGCCCGCCCGATGGCCCTCAGCAGTTCGCCCGGTTCGAGGCCCAGGGCGTCCGCGAGCAGCAGGGCCTGCCGGTCGGTTCCGCTCCAGCGGTGGTCGCTCTCGGCGCGGGCGTAGTCGTGCACGTCCATGCCGATGCGCAGGGCCAGCCGCTCGGCGCTGAATTGCCGGGCCAGACGATGTTCGCGAAGAGATCTCGGCTTCAGGTCCATGAGCACCGGCACAGGGCACCACAGCGCGCTGGCCAGCGCGAAGAGTTCGGCCTCCGAAGGCGCCACCGCCCCCGACTCCCAGGACACGAGGGCTTCCACGGAGCGGCGCAACCCCAACTGTGCGATGCCGACGACGACCTGTTCACGGGTCAGGCCGATACGGAGACGGGCGGCCCGGGCCTGGGCGGGAGAGAACGGAGGGGTGGGCATGTGCAGATCACCTCAGTGAGCGGCTCCGCGGAACGCCGGGCTCGGCGGAGCGGGAAGGGGGTCAGCGGGCCGTAGCGGTCTGCGTACCCGTCCCGTCGTCGTACGCGGCGAGGCCGTCCCAGTCGATGTCCTCCCGCTTCCGGCGACTCTCGAAGGCGTGGAAGAACAGGTTCAACAGGACAGCCGTCAGAGTGCCGAGCGTGATTCCGCTGCCCAGGACGGCCCGCACCTCGGTCGGCATGCGCTCGAAGAAGGGCGCGACGGCCGTCGGGAGCATCGCGGTGCCGAGACTGACGGCCAGGATGATGGCGTTGCGTTCCTCCCTCAGGTCGACCTTGCCGAGGATCTGAATGCCGACGGTGGCGACCATGCCGAACATCGCGACGGCCGCCGCGCCGAGCACGGGGTGGGGGACGGAGGCCACCAAGGCTCCGGCCTTCGGCACCAGGCCGAGAAGGATCATGAAGACGCCGGCCGCGACGACGACGAACCGGCTGGTGACGCGGGAGATGCGCACCAGACCGATGTTCTCCGCGAACGCCACGTACGGGAAGGAGTTGAGCACCCCGCCCAGCACGGTGGCGACGCCGTCGGCGCGCAGCGCGCGGCTGACCGTGTCGCCGTCGACCCTCCGTCCGGTGATCTCGCCCATGGCGTACACGTCTCCCGTGGTCTCCACCATGGTGATGAGCATGACGACGACCATCGCCAGCATGGGGAAGACCGAGAAGTGCGGCAGACCGTAGTGGAAGGGAGCGCTGACGCCGAGCCAGTCCGCCTGGTCGACCGCCCCGAGGTCGGCGTCGCCGCGCAGCCAGGCGACGGCGGTTCCTCCCACCAGTCCGAGCAGGATCGCGACGCTGCGCAGGGGCTGACCGCCGAACCGCATCACCAGCAGGATGAACAAGAGGGTTCCGCCCGCGTACGCGAGGTTGACCGGGTCCCCGTAGTGGGGCCCGTCCATGAGTGCCGAGCCGCCGCCGACGTCCTGGAGCGCCACCGGGATGAGGACGATGCCGATGACCGTGAGGAGGGTGCCGGTGACGATCGGGGGGAAGTACGTGGTCAGCCGCCCGGCGAAAGGGGCGAAGAGGAAGGCCGCGACTCCACCCGTGATCACGGCGCCGTACACCACGAGGAGGCCGGCGGTGCCACCGCCCGCACCCTGTCCGATGGCGATCATGGGCGAGACCGCGGTGAAGGTCGCGCCCTGAACGAGCGGCAGCCGGGCTCCGATCCGCCAGAAACCCCACGCCTGGATGATGGTGGCGATCCCGGCGGTGACCAGGTCGGCGTTGATGAGGTAGACGAGCTCCTGCCCGGAAAGGCCGAGGCTGCTGCCGAGGATCACCGGTACGAGCACCGCACCGGCGTAGAAGGCCAGGACGTGCTGGAATCCGTAGAGCGCGAGGGTGGGGAGTGGAAGTACCTCGTCCACCGGGTGCGGGGTGGTGAGGGATCGTCGGCGCGAGGCCTGTGGTGCCATCTCTGCCTTGCCTTGAGGGTAGGTGAATGAGAGGGGGCGCGACGCCGGGTCGCGCGGTGAGCCTCGAAGGAGGGGTCCGGGCGGCCGCGCGGATCAGGCGGTTCACCGGCTGGCGGCACGGGGTTACCGGCGCGGCCAGGCGTCCAGACGTGGAGGCGTGAGGGAGCCGGGGCGAAGGGCCCGGGCCAGGCACAGATCCTTGCGGACGGGCAGGGCATCACGCAAGGCAGCGGGCCATGGTTTTTTAACCAAAACCCCTCGGTAACTTATGAATCCATGGGCATCGACCGCATCGAGTGCGGATTTCGTTGCCCCTCGCCAGCCCAGGGATGGCGTGCCCCACAGTCACGGCACCTCTGTGCGCGCACCCTTGACGAGGACGGGCGCCCTCGCGCACTGGCGCCCGAATCCATTCGACTCTCCTCCAGGGCCGGATCCTCCGCTTCGGAATCCAACACGTCCTCGTCATCGTCGCCACGCCGATTGTCGTCAGCACCTCGGCCGGAGGGACGGGCTCGAGGTCGCCTTCCGAGAAGGAGCTCCGGCCGCGTCGGACGGGTGGTGTTCAGTCGGACCGGACGGGGGCGCGGAGTTCGACCTCGTACCCGCCCTGGGGGGTGGGTGCGGCGGTGAGGGTGCCGTGGAGGAGTTCGGCGCGTTCTCTCAGGCCGACGAGGCCGTGGCGGGCGCTGGGCAGGGCGACGGACGGGCGGGTGGGGGCGGTGTTGGTGACGGTGACGCCGAAGTGGTGCGCGTCGTGCCACAGGCGTACGTCGGCGCGGGCTCCTGGGGCGTGTTTGCGCACGTTGGTGAGGGCTTCTTGGATCGTGCGGTAGACGGTGCGCTGGGCGGTTGTGCTGATGTCGGCCGGAAGCTCGCCGGTCAGGGTCGTCTCGATGCCGCTGTTGGCGACCAGTTGCCGGAGGCCGGCGAGGGTGGGCTGGGGGGCGAGTTCGGTCTCCCTGCCGCCGGAGGCGCGGAGCAGGGTGACCATGTGGCGCAGTTCGTCGAGGGTGTCGACGCTCAGGGTGCGGATGGTGCGGGCGGCCTCGCGGGCGTCGGGGTCCTTGGCGGCCACCTGCAGGGCTCCGGCCTGTACGGCGATGAGGCTGACCTGGTGGGAGACGACGTCGTGCATCTCGCGTGCCAGCTGGGCCCGTTCCCGGGCGAGGACGGTCTGGGCGTGCAGGGCACGCTCGTGTTCCCGGGCCTCTTCGACCTCGACGAGCTGGAGGGCCACGTCGTGCCTGGCCTGGACGAGTTGGCCGAACAGCACGGGGGCGAGGGCCGTGGCCAGCGTGTAGACGAACTGGACGAGCGTCCAGGCCCGGTCGCCGGTGAAAGCGTCGGACAGCGGCCAGGCGAGGGTCCCCGCCCCCGCGTTCAGCAGGGCGCAGCCCGCCAGCAGCGGGCGGTCGCGGGTGGACGCGGCCAGTGTGTACAGGGCGGCGATCGGCGCGACCGCCACGTCCATGAACAGGGTCATGGGCAGCGTCAGCAGGAAGACGGACAGCGGAAAGCGCCTGCGCAGGAACAGCGCTGCGCAGGCGAGGGTGACGCAGGCCCAGACGAGGGGGGTCCCCTCGTCGTAGAGGTTGATCCAGGCGTCGAGCACGGCGAGCCCGACGAGGCCCGCGTCGACCACCCGGGCCGGCACCCGCCGCCACAGCGTCCGGCCCGTGCTCATCGTCCGTCGTCCCGTGCCGCGCGGTCGCCGTTCCCGCTGAGCAGTCCGGCCCGTTCGGCGAGCAGCGCGGCCTGGACACGGCTGGAGACCCGCAGCTTGGTCAGGATGGAGCTGACGTGGTCCTTGACCGTGCCCGTGCTCAGATGGATGCGGGCGCCGACGTCGGCGTTGGACAGTCCTTCCGCGACCAGGACGAGGACGTCGCGCTCCCGGTCGCTGAGCAGGTTCACGCGCGCCACGTCCGCGTCCTGGGGCGCTCCCGCCCCCGGATGGCTGCGCAGCAGCGCGCGGGAGGCCTTCGGCGACATCACCACCCCGCCTGCTGCCAAGGTGCGCACCAGCTGGGCGAGCTGTTCGGGCTCGGTGTCCTTGAGCAGGAAACCGGCGGCTCCCGAGCGCAGCGCGGTCAGGATGTACTCGTCGGTGTCGAAGGTGGTCAGCATGGCGACGTGCGGCGGTTCGGGCAGCGTCTGGATCTGCCGCAGGACGGTCAGACCGTCCACGTCCGGCATGCGGATGTCGAGGAGCACGACGTCCGGCCGCTCGCGCCGGATCACGTCGGCCGCCCGCGCCCCTTCCGCGGTCGCCACGACCTGGATGCCGTCGGACGCGTTCAGGATCATCTGGAAGCCGGAGCGCACCAGGGCCTCGTCGTCCACCACCACTACCCGGATCACCGGCGTTCCGCCTCACACTTGTCTGATCTGTCCAGCTTCTCGGCGACCCGTACACCCCGCGTCGGGGCGTTCACGTTCTCGTACGGCGTTCGCCTGCCGTCGACAGTACGTCCGGCAGGGTACGCGGTGGCGCGATCACCGTGGACCGTGGACGCCTGGCGGGCCGGCTCCAGCCGTTCGGGGGGTGCGCTCCGGCCCGTCGACGGCCCGGCGGCGAGGCTCGGACCCCTCACGGCACGCGCGCCCGGGTGCTGTTCCGCCGGTCGGCGGGGGTGGCCCCGGCCGGTCGGCGGGGGTGTCACCGAAGCCTGTCGGATGGTCCGCCTCCTGACGGCACCCGGAGATTGTCCGTATGACACAGATACAGCCGCCGCAGGAGACACCGGCTCCGTAGGAGAAGTCGCTTCCACGGCCCGCAGCCTCGTCCGAGTCCGACGGGAGGGTCGCGGGCGGCCCCTCGATGGGACGCCTGGTCGGGGTGGATCTGGTCCGCGCACTGGCGGTGTTCGGCATGTACATCGTCCACATCGGCCCGGTGCTGTCGGCCACGGACGGCGTCGGCACCTGGGTCCGGTACCTGGCCGACGGGCACTCGTCGGTCCTGTTCGCCACCCTCGCCGGGTTCTCGCTGATGCTGATCGCCGGCCGCCGTGAACCGAAGACCGGCCTGACCGGCCGACAGGCGAAGGCCCGGATCGCGATCCGCGCCGTGGTCCTGCTCGCGCTGGGCACCGTGCTGGCGATGGAGTACGGGGGCGTGATCATCCTCGGCTTCTACGGCGTCTACTTCCTCCTCGCCCTGCCCCTGCTGCGGCTGTCCGCCAAGGCACTGGCGATCACCGCGGCCGGGCTCGCGCTCGTCACGCCCCAGCTGGCGTTCCTCCTGAACTCGCTGCTCAGCACGTCCGTCCAGCAGACCGTCGACGCCTACGACCCGCTCAAGAAGCTCAGCGAGGTCGGCGTGCTCGACCTGCTGCTCACCGGCTTCTACCCGACGATCACCTGGATGTCGTTCGTGGTCGCCGGCATGGCGCTGGCCCGCCTCGACCTGTCGGCCGTCGCCGTCCAGCGGCGCCTGGCCGCGCTCCGCGCCGCCCTGACCGCCGGCGCGTACGGGCTGTCCCTGCTGCTGGCGGGCAAGGACGCGCTGCGCAGCATGGCGGAGGACGGTAAGTCGTCCGCCGGGTTCGAGAAGGCGTCGTCCTTCGGCAGCGGATCCTTCGAGGCCCCCCGGCGGGCGGCCTCGGAACTGCTGTCCGCCGGACCGCACAGCGGCACCACCTTCGACATCATCGGCAGCGTCGGCGTCGCCATCCTCGTGATCGTCGGTGCGACGCTGCTCATGGATCGCCTGCCGCGCCTGCGCAGCCTGGCGAAGCCGGTCGTCGCCGTGGGCACCATGTCCCTGACGGCCTACGTCGGCCACTTCCTCGCCCAGTCCATGCTCGGCGCATCGGCCGGCGAAAGCACCCAGACCTCCTGGATCCCCGTGCTCACGTTCATCCTCGGGGCGATCGTGTTCGCCGCGGCCTGGTCCCGCTTCTTCCGCCGTGGACCGCTGGAGGCTCTCCTCAACGCAGCCACCAGGCCGGCGAAGTACATCCGATGACGCCGGGCCATGCCATCGCGGCGAGACTGTGCCGCGGTGGCATGGCCCGACTTCACCGTCGAGGCGGCCCGGCGCTGCCCTGATACCGGGTCCGTGACCGACTGCCGGTGCCCAGAACGGGGAGCCTCCCATCCCGAAGCGTCCGCGTTTACAGGGAGGTTGAGGGCAGAGTTCCCCGGCAGCCGGCGGCGTACGACCTGCGCGACGAAGTGCGACGGGAGGTGTCGGCGTTGTCGGACGAGGCGACGACGGCTCTGGCGGCGGGTGGAACCGCTGTCGTGCAGGCCCCCTGCCGCGTGGTGGGAACTGACCGACCCTTACCTGCTCGACCACGCCATCACCCATCTCCTGGCCGCACACCGCACCACGGAGGCCGAAGCCCTCGCATGCGACCTGCGCCGGGTCGAAACCCGCCTGCACCACCGGGGCCCGACCGCACCCTGGACGGACTGCGCCCAGGTCCCCACGCCCACGGCCGCACAGCGGGCGCGTGACCTCTCCGGCGTCGCGCACCTGCTCGGAGCGACCGAGCCGGCCCACGCGGTGACCGCCATCCTGTACAGCCGGCTCCGCCCGCTCCCCGTATGGCGCGATCAGGTCGCTGCCCGGGAGGCCCGATGGCCCCACCCCGCCCTCCGTGACCACCGGACGCCGCCCGACCTGCCGCACCCTGCTCTCCTGCGTACCCTCACCGGCCACACCGGTACGGTGCACCGCACGGCCGTCGCGCCGGACGGCACGTGGCTCGCCACCGCCGGTGAGGACGGGACGGTGCGGGTCTGGGACCCGAGGTCGGGACGAGCTGTCAGCATGATGCGCACCGACGGGATCCTGTGCAGCTGCGCGTGGCCCGCCGACGGTCTCGGCGTCGTCGTCGGCGGTACACGGGGCGTGTACGTCTACGAGTTCCACCGCGGTGGTCCCGGCGGGTGATCACGTCTTCCCGGGGTGCCTCGGTGTCCGGCGTCTGTCCGGCGCCACCCCCGCACCACGGCCGGGCCGACCCCGCCGTGCGGCGGGGCAGGTCCCTCACCCGCCGGGGCAGCCGGCCGGGAGCAGGAGCTGGGTCGCGGCGAGCCGTGCGTACAGCTCGTCCCGGTGCACCAGCTCCTCGTGGGTGCCGATCGCGCGGACCCTGCCGGCGTCCATGACGACGATGCGGTCCGCGTCCGTCACCGTCGACAGGCGGTGCGCCACCACCAGGACGGTGGTCTCGCGTGCCGTCTCGGCGATGACGTCCCGCAGAGCCAGCTCGTTGACGGCGTCGAGCTGCGAGGTCGCCTCGTCCAGGAGCAGCAGCCGGGGCCGGCGCAGCAGCGCGCGGGCGATCGCGACGCGCTGGCGCTCGCCGCCGGACAGCTTCGAGCCGCGGTGCCCGACCAGGGTGTCCAGGCCGTGCGGGAGACGCTCGACGAGGGTGTCGAGCCCGGTCCGGACGAGGACGGCGCGGATGTCGTCGTCCGTCGCGTCGGGGGCGCTGAAGACCAGGTTCTCCCGCAGCGTGCCGGCCAGCACGGGCGCGTCCTGCTCGACGTACCCGATGGCGGACCGCAACTCGGACGGGGGCCACTGGCGTACGTCCTTGCCGTCGATCAGGACGCGGCCGCCGGTCGTCTCGTAGAACCGCTCGATGAGCGAGAAGACCGTCGACTTGCCCGCTCCCGAAGGCCCGACGAAGGCCGTCATCCCGGCGCCCGGCACCTCGAAGTCCACCTGCTGGTGGATGCGGGGCAGCCCTGGCCCGTAGCGGAAGGACACGTCCTCGAAGCGGACCGACGCCGGACGCCCCTCGGTCCGCACCGGCTCCCGCGTGGCCGGCGGCTCCGCCGGCAGGCGGTCCACCTCCTCGATCCGGGAGATCGCGGCCGCGCCCTCCTGGTACGCGGAGGCGGCCTCGACCAGCTTGTACACCGGCTCCATCAGGTAGAACAGGTACAGCAGGAAGGCGATGAGGGTGGAGACGGGGATGTCCCCGGACGCCACCCGCGCCCCGCCGGCCGCGAGCACCACGAGGAACGCCAGCTCGACGGCGAGGTTGTCCGCCGTTCCCAGCAGGGCCTCCCACTTCGCGCCGCGCACGCCGTGGCGCCACGCCCGCCGGGCCGACGCCTCGACGCGGGCGGTCTCCCGCTCCTCCGCGCCGGACGCCTTCACCGTGCGGAACGCGCCGAAGGCCCGCTCCAGGCCGGTGGACATCTCCCCGACCGCCTCCTGCGAGCGCTCGGCGGCCTGCCCGATCCTCGGCATGACCAGGGCGGCACCCGCGCCGACGACCGCGACCACGGCGAGCGTGACGCCGAGCAGGACGGCGTCCAGGAAGGCCATCACCACGACCGCCGCGATCAGCGTGACCGTCCCGGTCGCGGCGTTGACCACCGCCTGGGTGCTGACCGCCCGCAGCAGCGTGGTGTCGGAGGTCACCCGTGACATCAGATCGCCCGGCTGCATCCGGTCCACCGCCGCGAGCCGCAGCCGCAGCATCCGGCCGATCAGGCTGCGGCGAGCGGCCAGGACCACCGACTCGGCCGTCCGCTCCAGCACATAGGCGCCGAACGCCTCGGCCACCGTGCTCAGCAGCACCAGCACGGTCAGGGCCAGCAGGACGGTGCCGATCGTGCCGCCGGCCGAGAGCCGGTCGACCAGCGCCTTCGTGGCGAGCGGCTGGAGCAGCCCTCCGGCGGCCCCTGCCAACGCCAGCAGCAGGCCGAGTACGACGGCCCACCGGTGCGGGCGGACGTACCCGTACAGCGCCTTGAGCGTCTCGCGGACGCGGGGGGACTCGGCACCCGTCGGCTCCGGGGCGGATGCGGTGTTCACAGGATTCCTCTCCTACGGGGTCGGCCGCGCCCCTCGTCGACGGCGTACGGCATCGGCCCGCACGGGGGCCTCGGGGCTCGGTCAGGGGGCCGGTTCGACGGCCGTCACGGCAAGCATGTGGACGGCGGCATCGCGGAGTTCAGGGCGTACGACGACCAGGCAGAGGCCGCTCGCCACCGCCCCATGACGAGGAACTCCCAGAACTCGCTCCTGGGCCTCCCGGTGTCGCGACGACCCACTGCTCCGGCCGGGGGCCGGAGGACGGCGCCGGGCTCCTTCTCGTGTGCACGGTGTGTCATGCCACCAGCCTGGAAGCCCGGGCGTCCCGTCGGCCATCCGGCGACCGTCGGGTGCACCCCCGCCAAGTGGCTGGGGCAGTCCGCAAGCGGTGCGACCGGGCGGCCGATGCCGGCGAAGGAGGTGTCGGGGACGACGGAGCCGGATCCGGGCCCTGCGGCTTCGTCGTGATCGAGGACGACGCGCCGCCTGCGAATCCCGGCGGCTCCACAGCGGAAAGCCGCCCTCCCACCGAAAGGTCTCATCGGTCGGGAAGGGCGGCTTCCATCGCTGATGTCACGTCAGCTCAGGCGCACACGTGCGTCCGCTCAGGCGTCGGGTCAGGACGGGTCGCCGTACTGGAGGCCGCGCCCGTTGGTGCCGACGTACACGCGGCCGAAGGTGTCGGGGTCGCCGGTGACGACGCCGACGCCGCCGATGCCGCCCCACTGGTGGGCGTCGTCGTTGACGCGGAGCCAGGTGGCGCCCTTGTCGGTGGATCGGAAGACCCCGGTGACGTCCTTGACGGTGCCGATCAGGTACAGGGCCTGGTAGGAGGCGCCGGGGGCGGCCTTGCCGAAGCCGAGGGCGGAGGCGGACTTCACCGTGGTGAGCGTGGTGAAGGTGCGGCCGCCGTCGGTGGAGTGCAGCAGCCCCTGGCCACCGCCGGCGATCCACAGGTCCCCCGCGACGCCGGGGACGGCCTTGAGCCGGCCGTCGGCGGGAAGGCCGGTGGCCCGGGCCGTGAAGGTCGCTCCGCCATCGGTGCTGGCGTGGAGCGTGCCGCCGGTCAGCGAGTAGAACGTCCTGGCCGAGGAGCGGTCGGCGACGACCACGGCGTCGGTGCCCAGGCCGCCGACCTTCGACCAGCTCGCCCCCTTGTCGGTCGAGCGGTACGGGACCTGACCCGCCTCGGTCCAGACGATGGTCGAGCCGTCCGCCGCGAGCGCGACACGACCGTCCTGAGCACCGGCCACCGGCTCCGTCCTGAAGCCGTTCCAGCTGATGCCGCCGTCGGTGGAATAGGCACCGTCCTGTGCGCCGCCACGGCCGACACGGACCATCACCGAGGGGTCGGACTGGGCGAAGTCGATGTCGGTGCTGTTGGTCATCATCGGGTTGCCCAGCCGCCCGGCGGGCACCTTGGTCAGGTCGTCGTGGCGGAAACCGCCCTGGTCGCCCATGGCGGTGATGACGGCGGCACCGCCGGGCGGGGCGATCGCGTCCATCAGCGCGGTCTCCTCAAGACCCCGCGCCCCCACGGTCCAGTGGCTGCTGCCACCGCTGTCGGTGGCGTCGGCGTCCTTGCTGCGCCAGATGCCGTTGCCGGTGCCGTACAGCACGTGCCCGGAGGCGAAGGGGTCGATGGCCAAGGCGGTCATCCAGTGCCCGGTGTGGGTGCCGATGTACGGAGCGGCCGAGGCGTTCCGTACCGATTTCCCGGCCAGTGCCGTCCACGTCGCGCCGCCGTCGGTGGTCCGGTAGATCTCGTCCTCGGGCCACCAGCGGTCGAGGGTGGTGACCATCACCGTGGAGGGCTTGCGCGGGTCGACGGCCAGACCGGAGAACCCGTAGCCGCCCTGTGACGGCGAGACGTTCTTCCACGCCCCGCCGGCCGGCGTGTGCTTCCACACCGAGCCCCCCGTCACGCCGTTGGGTCCGAGCGCGTCGGTGTACGTCAGGTACAGCGAGCCGTCTCCGGAGAGGACGCCGTGCTGCGGCATCTGGCCGGTGGGCTGCCCGGGGACGGCCTGCCAGGTGCTGCCGCCGTCGGTGGAGCGGTACAGGGAGGTGGACCTGTCGGCGACGCCGACGTAGACCGTCCTGCTGCCGGCCGGGCCGTACGTCACGAAGGAGATGCCCGCGCCGCTGCTCGCCCCGTCCTTGACGGGGAACGAGGAGACCTGCCTCCACGTCACGCCGTGGTCGGTGCTGCGCCACAGCCCGTTCTTACGGGTGCCGAGCAGCAGGGTGCGGTTGTCCGAGGGGTCGATCACGAGCCGTTCGCCCGCCCCGCGGCCGTCCTCGTTGCCGCCCAGCTTGAACGGCAGATCGGTGCGCTGGAAGGTGCGGCCCCGGTCGGTGGAGCGCAGGATCGCGCCGTTGCCGGCCCAGTCGTTGGTGTAGGTGCCCGTCGCGAGGTAGAGCCGGTCGGGGTCGACGGGGTCGGTGGCCAGTGCGTCGATGCCCAGCAGGTTCCAGTCCTTCTCGCCGAGCCAGTCGGTCAGCGGGAGCCACTGCTCGGCCGCGCCGTCCCAGCGGTAGGCGCCGCCCATGTCGGTGCGCGCGTACAGCAGGTCCTTCTCCCGTGGGTTGAACACCAGCCCGGTGACGTAGCCGCCGCCGACCACCTGGGCGTTCTTCCATGTGTACGGTCCGGTCCCGGTGGCCGGGGCATCGGCCGTTCTCACCAGTTTCCACTGCTGGTTGGTGCCGCCATGGCCGGGGTACTGGACGACTGCCGCGCCGTCGGCCGTGGAGCCTCCGGACACGTCCAGGACCTGGCCGCTCCTGCGGGAGGTGAAGGTGACGGCATCGGAACCGCTCACGTCGTCGATCCGCCACTCCTGGGAGGCGGAGGAGCTGTCGGTCTGCTGCTCGGCGACAGCCGCCCGGGCGGTCGAGTCGCCCGCTATGCCCAGCACCTTGCCGCTGTTGCGGTTCACCAGCTCGTAGTAGCCGTCCCCGGTGGGGCGCAGTCTCCACTGCTGGTTGGCGGTGTTCTGGTCGGTCCACTGCTGGATGCGGGTGCCGTCGGCGGTGGAGAAGGCGTTGACGTCGAGCGCCTTGCCGCTGCGCGCGGAGACCAGCTTGTAGTAGGCACCGCCGTCGATCGTCGCGGCCTGCGAGTCGTCCTGCACGAACAGGAAGTACGGCACGACGGTGACGGGCACACCGAGCAGCAGGGCGGTGGCGGTCCTGCGACGGCGGTGACGCCCGCGGCGCCCGCCGTTCGTGGGGTTGTTCATGGGGGGTGTTTCTCCTTGTGCGACCGTGGATCGGGCAGCTCAGCGCTGCAGGGTGAGGACGCCCGGCCGGTACGGCAGTCGGTCGTAGGGGCCGCCCGCGTCCGGGGACTTGCCCTGGTAGAGGAACTGCAGGTTGCAGGGGTCGACGGTCATGGTCTGGTCGGGGTTGTCGCGGACCAGATCGCCGTGGCTGATGTCGTCGGTCCAGGTGGCGCCGCTGTTGGCCTTGCCCGCGAAGGGGTTGCTCTCGGTGGCGGCCTGGGGCGTCCACGAACCGTTCAGGCTGGTGGCGGTGAACGAGCGGAAGTAGCGGTGCTCGTTCGCGCCCCGGGCCTCGACGATCATCAGGTACTGGTTCTGGTCCTTGACCTTGTAGACCTGGGGCGCCTCGAAGAGGTTCTTCACGGTGTCGCTCATGACCGTCGTGTACGACGAGCCGAAGCTGCCCGGGAAGTTCCCGATCGGCATGCTGGCCCGGTAGACCTTGCCGTTGTCACCGGCGAAGAACAGGTACATGTTCCGGTCGTCGGCGATCAGGGTCTGGTCGATCGGGCCGGTGCCGGATTCGGTGCGGGGGATGCTGCCGGTGAAGAGCGGCCGTGGCGCGGACCAGCTGTCGGGGTCGGCGGGGTCGCTGGACGTGCGGTAGCTGAAGGGGGACGCACCCCACTGGTACGCAAGGACCCAGATCTTCTTGGGCGCGAAGTAGAACAGTGTGGGCGCCACCGCGTTCCGGCTCATCTTCGTCTGGCCGGCCGACACCATGCCGGACCAGTTCGTGAAGGGGCTGAACGCCATCGAGCCGTACGAGGTTCCCGACGCGCTCGACGCGTAGACCAGGTGCTTGCCGCCCAGCACCACGTGGGTGAAGTCCTTCACCGCGTCCCACCCGTTCGACGGCCGTGCGAGGGCACCCGTCGAGCTCCACTTGTACGTCGGCGGAAGAGCACACGTGCCGCCGCCCGTCCCGGACGGAGCGGTCCACTTCTGGTTGCCGACGGAGGCGCAGGTGTACAGCTGGATCCTGGTGCCGTTCGCGGTGGCGGCGCCGACGGCGTCGAGGCACAGCCCGGACTGGACGCCGGTGATCGTGCCGTCGGTGTTGATGTTCCACTGCTGGTTGGCGCCGCCGTTGCAGTCCCAGACGACCACCGAGGTGCCGTTGGCGGTGCCCTTGCCCTTGGCGTCCAGGCACTTGTCGTCGTGGACCTTCAGCTGCTTGGCGGCGGTGTGGGTCCAGCGCTGATCGGCCTGTCCGCTGCAGTCCCACAGCTGCGCCTGGGCGCCGTTGGCGGTGGCGGAGCCGGGGACGTCGATACAGCGGCCGGAGGCCACGCCCTTGATCTCCCCGGTACCGCCGGCCGGCTTGGCCGGGGTGGTGCCGGATCCGGACTTGAGGGCGTTCATGACGGCGGTGTACGCGGGCTTGGGCTTGCCGTCGTCGTCGAACAGCAGGGGGCTTTCGCCGCTGCGCCAGGAGTCGCCGTCACGGACGCCCCACACCGTGATGCCGGTGCACCGGGCCACGGACAGACAGGCGCTGACCGCGTTCGCGTAGTGGGTGGGTGACGCCTGGGCGATGTCCAGCTCGGTGATCTGGACGTCGACGCCCAGGGCGGCGAAGCCGGCCAGGGTGGCCTGGAAACTCGCCGGCGGGCCGCCCGCCCCGAGGTGGCTCTGGAACCCGACGCAGTCGATGGGCACGCCGCGGGACCTGAAGTCCTTGACCATGCGGTAGACGCCCTGGGTCTTGGCGTCCGACCAGTTCTCGATGTTGTAGTCGTTGTAGCAGAGCTTGGCCGAGGAGTCGGCCGCGCGGGCGGTGCGGAACGCTTCCTCGATGAAGCCGTCGCCCAGCACCTTCTGGAAGACCGAGTCACGGAGCCGGCCGCTGCCGCCGTCGGCGAACGCCTCGTTGACCACGTCCCAGGCGTAGATCTTGCCCTTGTAGTGGGTCATCTCGGTGGTGATGTGGTGGTTCACCACGCTGCGCAGCGTCTTCGCGTCGCGGATGGAGCCGACCCAGGAGGGGAGCTGCGAGTGCCAGACCGTGGTGTGGCCCCGTACGCGCTGGCCGCGTGCCAGGGCGCGGTCGACGATCCGGTCGGCGGGGCCGAAGTCGAAACGGCCGCGGGACGGCTCGATGGCGTCCCACTTCATCTCGTTCTCCGGGGTGATCATGTTGAACTCCCGGTCGGCGATCGCGGTGTACGCCGAGTCGCCGAGCCTGCCGGCGGCCACCGCGGTGCCGAAGTACCGGCCCGAGGGGGTCGCCTGGGTCCCCAGGCCTGCGGCTCCGGCGGAGCTGGGGAGGAGCGTCACGACACCCGCCACCACTGCCGCGGCCGACAGTCCTGTCGCCAGTGCCCGGCGACGCCGGCGGAGCCGGTGCAGGCCCTTCATGACTCTCCTCGGGGGCCCTGCGTACCGGTCGCCCGGAGCGGGTGGATGTGCTGCGTCATGGGAGGAACTTTCTTCAGGGGACACGTCAGTGGGGGACGTCCGCCTGCCGCGCCGGTACGTCATGGCGGGCGGCAGGAAGGACACCCCTGAAGTGGAGGCTTCCGGGCGCGCGGGCTCGTAACAGAAAAGTCGCGCCGCCCGCAGGATTGCCCGGTGATGCATCTCGCAGGCAGAAAGCGTTATGCCGGGCGCCGCGGTCCGGCCGCGCCCGCGGAGAGGGCACGACCGGACTCGTCAACGGTGAACGCCGGTCACGGCGTGGTGCGGGAGACGGCAGGATCGTGCTGGAGGATCACCGGCTGTCACTGCTCACTCGGCCGGATCGCCCGACGAGCGGGTGCTCAGGCCCACGCCCTGCGCACGACGAAGGAGGCCTGGCCCGCGAAGGCCCGGGTGCCGTCGGAGCCGTCGAGCCAGACGCCACCGTCCCGGTGGCGGAGGACCGATCCGGGATAGTTGTGCGCGTGCAGGGTCACCGACCCGGCGACCGTCCCGGGGCCCGGACAGAAGGTGGCGTCCTCACGGAACAGTTCGCTGCCGTCGTCGGTGCTCAGCCGTAGCCGCAGGTACTGATGGCGAAGGTACCGGCCGTCCGCCGCACGGAAGGTGACGCACCGTGGGTCGGCCAGTCCCCCGAGGACCGTGAGGGTGACCCGTTGCCTTCCCTGCGCGCTGCTGGACGCGGAGACTCGGCCGAGCGTCGCGAAGTCGCCGGCGTACGTGACGAACAGGCCGGGTCGGTCCACGGACTCCAGCGACTGCGCACCCAGGGGGACGGTGGCCGCGACGGCGGACGGACCCGTCGGGGACGGAGTCACCGGAGACGGGCTCACCGGAGGCGGTTCGGCCGACGTGGTGGTGCGCGACGGGATCGGCGCGGGAATGCCGACCGTGGGAGCGGCGACGACGCCGGGCTCCCGAGGCGCCGGTTCGGGCCAGGTCGCGTAGGTGGCGGTCCCGGCGATGAGCACCGCGCCGGTGGCGAGGCTCACCAGCGGATGAGCGGTCACCGCGTGGAGTTTGCCGGTCAGCGCGCCGTGCGGACCGCCTCCCCCCGTCGCCGTGCCGACGGCGACGGGTGCCGTGGCCAGCCCGGCGGCGCCGGCGGCCGTACCCGACAGCAGGCCCTTGGCGGCCAGCGCGGCGACGAGTCCGGCCGGGACGGCCAGCGTCGTGAGGCTGAGGGGCAGCAGTTCGGCCGGAACCCGTTCTGTCGTCGTCGCCGTGCAGACCGGGCAGTCACGGGTGTGCCGCGCCATCCGCTTGCGCCACACCGACGCGCGGTGACCGTCCCAGCCGGCGACGGTCTCGGCCAACTGCGGACAGCGCGGGTCGGCCTCGAGCGCGGCGACGATCGTCCGGCACAGCTCCAGCTGCTCGCGCATGCGCTGCAGGCGCACTCCGACGTGGGCGACCGTGAGCCCCGTCGCGGCGGCGATGTCCTCACGGCTCAGCAAGCCGGCGCACTCCTGCCACCACAGCGACAGCAGCATCCGGTGGTCCGGGTCGAGCCACCGGCCGGCTTCGACGACCCGACGGCGCTCGTCCGACACGTGCAGCCGCAGGATCGTCACGTCCACGGGTTCGGCGCCGGCGTCCGGTATCCGGTACGCCTCGTCGATGACCGTGGTCCGGTCGGCGAAGACGTGTTGCCGGTGCCAGTGGGTGTTGATCTGGCGGAGCGTGATCGACACCAGCCAGGACCGGAAGCTCTCCGGGGCACGCAGGGAAGGCAGGTCGCGCACCGCGCGCAGCAGGGTCTCCTGGACGACGTCGTCGACGTCGGCATGTCCGCTCAGCGCTCGCCCGACGATGTTGTAGACCAGCGGCAGGTACGCGGAGATCAGCTCCTCGCGCGCCCGGTCGTCACCGGCCTGCGCCGCGACGACCAGCTCCGCGTGGTCCGCATCCATGAGCCCCATTCCCACCTTCTTCAGGGGAGTGATCCGCCGAGTACGGCGGCATACCCTAGCCCCGGCGAAGGTACACGGCCAAAGCCCGCGCCTCGGGTGGACGGGCTGGGCCGTGCCGATGCTGAGCCGCACGCCCCGAGAACCCGGTCCCGTAGGCCCGACTTCGTCTCCCGCCGGAATCCGATGGGCCACGCAAGCAGGCCGCCGGCCCCTGGACGCGGGTTCCGCGCACCGGTCTTCGGGGCCGAACCGGCAACGAGCCCGGGACCTGCACCGCTTGGCCCCGGGTCCGGACGGCGTCGCCGCGTCCAGGGCGACGCACGTTCCGTTCTCGAACGCTTCAGTTCCGCCTGTCGGTTTCGTCGTCCCGGTCGGCTTCGGGTGCGTGTTCAGGTGTCCATGTGTATTCCATCTGGCGGGCGGTGCGGC
Organism: Streptomyces sp. NK15101; assembly: GCF_020400725.1. Classification (GTDB taxonomy): domain Bacteria; phylum Actinomycetota; class Actinomycetes; order Streptomycetales; family Streptomycetaceae; genus Streptomyces. The sequence goes on from NZ_JAINVG010000051.1 coordinate 31,701, forward strand.
GGGCGAGTCGTTCACCGAAGAGGCGGCCCACGATGTGCAGGCTGGCGTCGATGCCGGCGCTGATCCCGGCGGAGGTGATGATGTCGCCGTCGTCGACCCATCGGACGTCGGTGCGTACCCGGATGTCCGGCCGGCGTCGGGCCAGTTCCTCCTGGTCCTCCCAGTGGGTCGTGGCCGGGCGGCCGTCCAGTGCCCCGGTGGCGGCCAGGAGGAAGGCTCCGGTGCAGATGCTGAACGTCAGCACGGAGGTCTTCCGGCGCCTGGCCAGCCAGTCGATGACCTTCGGGTCCGCCTCGGCCGCCGTGGTGACGCCCCCGGGGATCACCAGCACGTCGAAGGGCGGGTCGTCATCGAGGGTGTGATCCGGTACGACCCTCAGTCCTCCGCGGCAGCGGACCGGGCGATCGGTCGCCGCGACGGTCAGGACGCGCAGCAGGGGCCTGTCGTCGGCGGTGCGGGCCAGCCGTCCGGCGGTGCTGAAGACCTCGAAGGGGCCTCCCATGTCGAGGACCTCGACCTCGTCGAAGACAAGCATTCCGAAGGTCGATGGAGCGGTGGTGTCAGGCTTCATGACCCAAGGATCGGATGGCGGGGGCACCGGCCGGCAGTGCCGGAAACGGCATCCATCGCTAGGATTCCGTCATGCGACATCACCGGGTGGCCTGCCTCGTGTTCGACGGGATGGCTCCGTTCGAATGGGCCACGGTCACCGAGGTGTTCGCGGTTCCGCGGCCGGAGTTGGACGTGGACCGGTGGTACCGGTTCGAACTGTGTGCGGAGAGGCCCGGTCCCCACCGGGTGGTGGGCGGCTTCGACCTCGTCGTGCACCACGGGCTGGACCGGCTCCGACACGCCGACACGATCATCGTCCCGGGAGTGCCGGACGTGCGCCGCGACGTCTCCCCGACCGTCCTGGACGCGCTGCGGGACGCCTTCGCGCGAGGGGCCCGCATGGTGTCCGTCTGCAGCGGTGCGTTCGCCCTGGCGGCCGCCGGCCTGCTGGACGGCAAGAAGGCGACCACGCATTGGCGGTACGCCGGTCTGCTCCAGGAGCGGTATCCGAAGGTGACGGTCGACGCGTCGGTGCTCTACGTGGACAACGGGTCCGTCGTCACCGCCGCCGGTACCGCCGCCGGCATCGACGTCTGTCTGCACCTCGTCCGCAAGGACCACGGCGCGGACGTCGCCACTCGCGTCGCCCGCCGCATGGTCGTGGCCGCGCACCGCGAAGGGGGCCAGGCCCAGTTCGCCGAGCATCCGGTGGGCAGGGCGCCGTCCGACGATCCGATCGGCGCCGCGGTGGGGTACGCGCTGGACCATCTGCACCGGCGTGTCACCGTCGACGAACTGGCCGGCATGGCGCATCTCTCGGTGCGGCAGTTCGAACGTCGCTTCGCCGACGCGGTCGGCTCGCCGCCCGGCCGCTGGATCACGGACCAGCGGATCCGGGTCGGTGCCGCGCTGCTGGAGGCGTCGGACCAGCCGATCGACGCGGTGGCCGACCGCGTGGGCATGACCGTCGCGGGGTTCCGCCGCCACTTCCGGGAAAGGATGGGCGTGAGCCCTTCGGTCTACCGGAGCCAGTTCCCGCACTGAGCGGCATCACCGGAGCACCCGAGACCCCCGCTCCGGTCCGGCGCGCCGGACCGGAACGAACACCGCGGGGTCCGGGCCGAACACGGTGTCCGTCCCGGCACACGGCGCCGGGACGGACACCGGGGACGGAGGTTCGCCGTCAGTCGGTGGACAGGGCCTCGAGGAGGTCGCCGACCTGCGGGTCCGGCAGCGCGCGGGCGACGTCGGCCTGAGCGACCATGCCGACCAGGCGGTGACCGTCGATCACCGGCAGCCGCCGCACCTTGTGCGACGTCATCGTGCGCAGGATCTCCCCCGCGTCGTCGTCCGCCCCGATCGTGACCGCCTCGCCCTGGGCGAGCTCGCCCGCCTTCACCTGGGCCGGGTCCTTGCCCGCGCCGAGCACCTTCACGACGATGTCGCGGTCGGTGAGCATCCCCTTCAGCCTGTCGTCGGTGCCGCAGATCGGCAGGGCACCCACACCCATCCGGGTCATCTTCCGTGCGGCTTCGAGGACGGTCTCCTCGGCGCCGATGCACTCGGCGCCCTCGGTCATGATCTCGCGTGCGGTCGTCATCACACTGCCTTCCTGATGTGCACTTGCGGTTCGTGCCGGCCCGCACCCCCTCGGGCGCGGACCGTCAACACACGCGTATCCCGCACACCGGCCGCGTAACACCCGCGGAACCTCCTCCACCCCACCGCCGCAAAGCCGGCCTCCCATGCTGCGGGCACTTCACGCTCTTCATGTCCGGGCGGGCGGTCTTGCAGGCGGTGCGACAGGCCGAGGCCTCCGATCCTCCGACACCGCCGGCACCGCAGGGCCTGGCGTCCCTCGACCGCGACCGGGCCGTGTGGGGAACTCGCCGGCCTGTCCGGTCAGCCGTCCGGGGAAGTCGCGAGCGGCCGACCAGATGCTGAGGTCGCGGGCGATGGCGTCGATGCCGGTCGCCGTGGTCGCCTCGTGCTCGTTGCGGGCGGTGTCACGACGGGCGATCTCGTGGCCTCCTTCCCCCAGGACCGGCCACGGAGGCGAACCAGACGGGGTCCACCTCGTCGGGCTGGACGACGACGAAGGTGTTGTCGGAGTCGCCGCCTCCCATGAAACACGACGCCGCTCCACCAGCCGCTCCAGGTCGAAGGTACGGTCGGTGAGCAGGCCCAGGTGGCGACGGTCACGCTGGAGGGTGCGAGGGGCGGGTCACACGAGGCCGGCACTGTGGCGATCGTCGGCGAGGTCGAAGACCCGGTCCATCCCGGTCAACTCCAGCAACCGTCTGATCTGGCCGGCCAATGGTCCGACAAGAAGCAGACGACCGGGCCGACGGTGAGCTTCGATGAGCTCCTGAAGGAAGGAGGAATCGCCGAAGGTGGCCCCCGACAGGTCCAGAACGATCCGTCCGGCCCGTGCCCTGCGCGCGGCGCAGAGCGCGCTGTGCAGGCAGGGCAGGGTGTCCCTGTCGAATTCGCCCCGTGCGCTGAGCAGCCAGGTCCCGGCGGAGGCGGTGGGCTCGCGCGTTACCGTCGCGACGCCGCCGGGCGACCTACAGGTGTGAGGTCCTACCCCCAGGAGACCCTGATGGGCCCCGTCCTCCGCGAAACCACGAACCGCGATCATGCACATACGCCTGGCTTCCACCAACGGACGAGGCGGCTTCTCTCTACCAGTCTGCGCCCTGCGGCGACTCCCTGCGCTTCCCGACGCGGACAGCCGGGCGAGTAACGGCATCACCCCTCCTGTCGTGCTTCCGAGTGGAGCGTCCTCCGGCAGGAGGGGCAGCACATCGGCAGGACAGCTCCGCATTCCGAGCAAGGACGACTACGCCGCGTGCATGGCTGGTGGCGGCGGTGGGCAGAGGCCGTTTCGGAGACCGCACGGGCAGGAGGAGCGATCATGGCGGCCCCCCTCAGGCGGCACTGCGATGTCCAGGGTCCCTACGCCGCGGCCAGGGCCAGAGCGGAGGTCCACCGCCTTGTTCGGGAGGCCCTGCTCGCCGGCAGCCTGGTGAAGCAGACGGTGGAGGACGCCGCCGCTCTCGTGGTGAGCGAGCTGGTCAGCAACGCCGTGCGGCACGCCGGCGGCGCCTGTTCCCTGGACCTGTCCCTGGAGCCGGACGGCCTCGACATCGACGTCAGCGATCCCAGCCCCGAACCACCCCGTCCCAGGGCGACCGACACCACCAGTGAAGGCGGCCGGGGCTGGGCCATCGTCGCCCGCCTGACCAGCGAACTGACCGTACACAGTGATGAGCACGGCAAGACCGTGCACGCCCACATCGACCAAGCTCGCTGACCTCGCCGGTGCAGGGCGCATACCAGAGCCACCAAAGCGTCCTGGCGCTCCGTCCATCGCGCAACGCCCGCCGCGGCCGCCCAAGGGTCGTCGGACCTGGACCCCGGTGGCGCCCAGCCGCAGCTCGACACCCTCGGCCCGGGCACAGGCGAACACATCGGCCAGGGTCCGCACCCGCAGATCAGGACGGCCGGGAACCGCGCATCCCCGCTCGACCAGAAGCGCCTGCATCTCCCCCACGGCCCGGGTGACGGCGGAACGGTCGACATCGAGCAGCAGAGCGATGGCCGAGCGCGGAAGATCGTGCCGCGGAGGGATCAGCGTGGCGGCCGGCCGGTCCACGAAGACCAGCCGATGCCTGGCGCCGGCGCCCGCAGCCCGCCTCCCGGCCCCACCACGCGCCGCACGACGGCGGCCCTCGATACCGGCCTGCCACGGGCCGGCCAACTCCGCGACCAGGCGAGCGAGACGCTGCCGGGAGATGTCCCGTGCACAACCGAAGCGCGAGAACCGTCCGACTGAACATGATCGTCACAGCCCGGATCATGCCCCCCACCAGCAACGACGCCTCATCCGCAATCACGCACCAGCTCGTAGGAGACGAGGGGTCTGCCCTCGTCGCGCATCTTGCAGCCGGTGCTGAGGCAGTCGACCGCGTTGCGGCCGAGCCGGTCGACGGCGGCGGCAGACGTCAGCACGTCTTCCCGCTTCCGCTCGGGCGAGGTCGTGGCAGCTTTGACCCGCGACAGCCGGCGTACGCCGAGCAGGCGACTTCCGCAGCCGTCGTACGGCCGCTCGACTTCGTTCATGGTGGGGTACCGCGCCTCTTCCTCCCGTTTCGCCGGAGCGCGAGGAGAATCGGCGGCCCCCAGGACGATCTCGACCGTCTCGATCAGCCCAGGAAGCTCAGCCTCACCTGGCGGTGGGGATCGTCCTTGCCGGTGTCCGCCAACCTCTGCCGCGTGCTGCGCGAGGACGATCCGGAAGACGTCCTGCCCGACGGGACGCCCGCCGAGTGCGACCGGGTCGGCGACAGCCGGGCCGACTTCTCGCAGAAGCACCGCCGTCACGGCGTGAACGTGCAGGTCGTCGCCGATCCCGCGGGCAACCTGCTGTGGCTCTCACCCGCCCTGCCCGGCCGCACGCACGACCTGACCGCGGCCCGCGCCCACCGCGTCATCCGGATCTGCGAACGCCAGGGCGTCCCCGTCCTCGCCGACCGTGCCTGCATCGGGGCCGGCCCCTGGGTGACCACACCGATCAGACGGCTTTCCGGCCGGGAGTTCACCACGACCCAGCGGACGATCAACCGGGCCTTGTCGGCGGCGCGAGCGCCGGTCGAACGAAGCGTCGCGCGACTCAAGTCCTGGCGCATCTTCCGCAAAGCCCGCTGCAGCCCCAATCGCATGACGGCCATCGCCGCAGCCGTCCTCACCCTGGAGCGTCAACGCCGAGAATGCCCAGTCTTCAGGAACCCGCGACAAGGGCTCCCCGTGCACGCGCTCGGCACAGTCCTCGCAGACGGCGGCGCAGGTATTGAGTAGGGTCGCGGCCTCGGGGCGCCGAAGACCTCGGGGGCAGGTTCCGGTGCCAGCCGCGGGGAGCGCCGCCCAACAGATGGCCCTTGTCGGAGATATGGCGCCGCACCCGGCGCCCGGTGCACACTGTGCAACGCGCGTAGAAGTGACATGCGGAGGAAACCCTCCGGTCCCCCGCGCGCAACCCGACCCGCATAGAACTGCCCTGCCGCCACGGCGTGTCCCCCCACAGGCCCCCGGTGCGGTGCTCCGCGAACCGTCCGCAACCGCTCGCGAAAGGCACCCTCGTGTCACCTCGTCACATACCTGCCAGACGCCCCCGCCGCACCGCCGCGCTCGGCACCGCCTGCCTGGCCGCCGCCGTGACGCTGGCAACGCTCACCACCGCCCCTACGGCGAACGCCGCCGCCTCGGTTCCGTCGCAGGGATCGTCGACACAGCTCGACGTCGGCAACTGGAACGTCGAGTGGTTCGGTGCGCCGGACTTCGGCCCGACCGACGAGGCGCTTCAGCAGCAGAACGTCCGCGACGTCATGGCGGGCGCCGACATGGATGTGTGGGGCCTCTCCGAGGTCGTCAGCACCTCGGCGTTCGACACCCTCGTGGCGGGCATGCCCGGGTACACCGGGGTCGTGGCCAACGACCCGATCGTGACGAACGGTGCGCAGTACTACTCGGACTTCAGCAACACCGAGCAGAAGGTCGCCCTCGTCTGGCGCTCCAGCATGGCCACCCTGGTGAGCGCGAAGGTCATCCTGACCGACCAGAACAGCAACTTCGCCGGCCGTCCGCCGGTGGAGTTCACGTTGCGTGGCACGTTCGACGGTGTCACCCGTGACCTCGTCTTCATCGTCCTGCACGCGAAGGCAGGTTCCACCCAGGACGCGTGGAACCTGCGCAACCCCGCGTCGCAGGCCCTGAAGTCCTACCTCGACACGACCTACCCCACACAGAACGTCTTCGTCGTCGGTGACTGGAACGACGACGTCGACACCTCCATCACGTCCGGGAAGGCTTCGCCGTACGCCAACTTCGTGAACGACGCGGCACGCTACACGTTCCCGACGCGGGCCCTCTCGCTGGCGGGCGTGGCGTCGACGACGGGCTATCCGGACTTCATCGACCACCAGCTCAACACCAACGAGGTGCAGGCCAAGTACGTCGCAGGCTCGGCGAAAGCCTTCCAGCCCCAGGCTTATGTCCCGAACTACGCGACGACGACGAGCGACCACTACCCGGTGCTGGCTCGCTACGACTTCGTCCTAGGCGGTGGCGGCGGCGCGAACCAGCCGCCCACGGCCTCGTACACGCACTCCTGCACCGCTCTCACCTGCACTTTCACCGACGGCAGCACCGACTCCGACGGCACCGTCGTGAGCCACAGCTGGGACTTCGGCAACGGCCAGACCTCGACGGCGACGAACCCGACCGTGACCTACGCATCGGCCGGAACCTACGCGGTCTCGCTGACGGTGACGGACAACGACGGAGCCGCCCGCACCACGACCCAGAACGTCACCGTCACCGCCGGCGGCGGCCCCGCCGGCGTCGTCATCAACGAGGTACTGGCCAACGAACCGGGCAGCAGCACCGCCGGCGAGGCCATCGAGATCGTGAACACCGGTGGCACGGCCATCGGCATCGCCGGCTGGACCCTCCGGGACGGGACGGCAGTGCGCCACACGTTCGCGGCCGGTACGACGCTGCAGCCCGGCAAGGCGATCACTGTGTTCGGCGCGGGCTCCGCGATCCCCGGTGGCATCGTCGCGGTGGCGGCCAGCACCGGCGGCCTCAACCTGTCCAACAGCGGTGACCAGGTCATCCTGCGGGACTCGACCGGAACGACGGTCCAGTCGATGACCTACACCTCAAGCCAGGCCGACTCCGACGGCGTGTCCATCAACCGAAGCCCCGACGGCTCGGCGACCGGCGGCTGGGTCAAGCACAACACCATCAGCTCGCTGACCAGCTCGCCCGGCCGGCACGCCGACGGAACGGCCTACTGAGCCCCGGTCCACCGGCTCGGCTGCGAAGTGAGATCAGCAGGGTTCGAGCCGGCCGACTGGTGGACGGCGGGTGGTGGCCGTTGTTGCAGCGGCGGTCACCCTCACGGGTGACGATGAGCATGGATACCCACTCGACCAGAGCATGAGGCAGGTCGAGTGCGGCAGGACGGAGAACCAACAGGGCTCCTGTGCCGAGGGGTTGAGACGTCGAACACCTCCCTCAACGGCACGGAGCCCTGTGCGGTGCGGCCCTCATCCTGACTCGGCCCGGGTCACTCGATCAGTGGCCACTCTGAAAGAGCTCAGTCTCTACTGATCGTTTCAGTAATGAGGTTCGCATGCGTCTCAAGCAGGGTCGGTGTCCGCCTCCCCTCCGGCGGCGAAGGCCGACGGAGGGACTGCACGCTGAAGCGAGGCGCGCAGGTCGGCGATCCGCCGGTCGCGGATGCAGGCGGCGGGCGAGGTATCCGTTCCTCGTCGGCGGGCCCGAGCGACCCGGTCAAGTGAAGGCCTCGGCCGGCGTGTCCGCCCCGGTCTTCCGCGGACCCGCCCGCCCGGTCCGCCCCGGTGCTGTGGACTTCGTCAGTCGAGGGCCTGGTAGAGCGTGGTCCAGAAGTCGGCCATGGCCCGCGGCGAATCCGGGGTGGACAGTCCGACCTGGGTGAGCAGGATGCCGGTGAGCCGGTGGGTCGGGTCCGCATAGGCGGTGGTTCCGGTGCCGCCGAACCAGCCGAACCGGCCGACGGGAGCGTAGTCGTCGCGGCTGGTGCCCACCGACATGCCGAACCCCCAGCCACCAGCCGCACCTTGGCCGGACGACAGGTGGGCGACGCCGTCGAACATTGCTCCCCGGGCTTTCATCTGCTCCGGGGAGAGGCGGTTGGTGGTCATCAACTCGACGGCGGCCCGGGACAGGATGCGCTCGCCGTCGTGCACTCCGTGGTTCAGCAGCATGCGGAAGTAGGCGTGGTAGTCGTCGGCGGTGGAGGCCAGTCCCCCGCCCGCGCCCTGGAACACGGGAGGGGCGCTGAACAGTCCCCCTGCCGCCTGGTCCCAGACGGCGAACTCGCCCGTCTGCGGGTCGGGCCCGTACAGGGGCGGCAGCCGGTCGATCCGGTCGGCGGGCACGTGGAAGCCGGTGTCATTCATACCCAGCGGATCGAGGATCCGTTCGCGCAAGAACGCCTCCAGCGGCTGTCCGGCGACCCGGGAGACGAGCACGCCGGTCACCTCGTTGCTGAGGTCGTACTGCCAGCGCACACCGGGCTGGTACTGCAGCGGGAGTTCGCCCAGGCGGCGCATCCACTCGTCCTGGTGGGGCGCCGGACCGGAGGCCACGCTGTAGTCGAGGCGCTCGAAGGTCGCGGCCCTGATCGGCGAGGCCATCGACTCGAAGTCGGTGCCGAGCCCGAAGGTGGAGGTCAGCAGGTCCCGTACGGTGATCGGCCGCCGCGCCGGAACGGTGTCGTCCAGCGGGCCGTCGGGCCGCCTGAGCACCTGCCGGTCGGCGAGTTCGGGCAGCCACGGGTCCACGGGGTCGTCCAGTCGCAGCCGGCACTCGTCGAGCAGGACCATCGCCGCCGCCATGGTGACCGGCTTGGACGTGGACGCCATCCGGAAGATGGTGTCCCGGCACATCGGCGGGCCGCCGTCGTGCCGCATCGTGCCGATCGCCTCCACGTGCGTCCGCCCCCCGCGGCCGACGAGGGCGACCAGACCGGGGATCTTTCCGGACTCCACGTGCCCTTCCAGCACCTCGCGCAGCCGGCGCAGTCCCGCCTCGGTGAAGCCGCTGTCGTTCGTTTCCATGGCGTGTCTCCTGTTCGCGGTGGCGTTTCCCACGGCCGTTCCCCGGTGGCCGCGCGGCCCTTCGAAGGGCCGTGGCAAGAGGCTGCGTCCTTGACCCAGGGTCAAGGTCAAGGGCGGACCCGGGCGCGTTATCCTCGCCCCGCGACGACCAGCGACACGGAGGAGCGTCAGGGTGACGGCGGACGGGCTCGGGCTCACGATCGGTCAGGCGGCGGCGTACGCGGGCGTCACGATCAAGACCGTGCGGCACTACCACCGACTCGGCCTGGTCGCCGAGCCGGAACGCGACGCCTCCGGCTACCGCCGCTACCGCTCGGACGAGTTGTTCCGTCTGGTCCAGGTCCGCACCCTGGCCGCGGCCGGGGTTCCACTGGCCGAGATCGGCGACCTCCTCGACGCCGGCCCCGAGGCCTTCGCCGCCACCCTGGAGGAGGTCCACCGCGAGCTCACCGCCCGGATCGAGGACCTGACCGCGCGCCGCGACAGGCTGCACCGCCTCGACCACGGCGACCGCGCCCTGCTGCCCGACCGGGCCTGCGCGATCCTGGAAGCACTGGCCGGACTCGGTTTCGACCCCGCCTATGTGACCGGTCAGCGAGAAGCCCTCGTACTGACTCGCGCACTGGTCCCGGAGATCTTCGACGGCTTCATGACCTGGCTCGAACAATCGCTCGCCGACCCCGAGACCGTCGAGCTGACCAAGCGCGGCTGGGAGGCGAGGAACTGGGATCCGGACGACCCGCGGATCGAGGAACTGGCCCGCGAACTGGCCGGCAAACTACTGGCCCGACGCGAACTCCTGTCGATGCCGTCCGGGTTCGAAGAGCGTCCCGACACCGCCGCCCGCTACGGGATGGTCAACCACCACATGGAGGACCGGGCGCCGTCCATAGCCCGGCTGAACGCTCTGGTCGAGACGGAACTGCGCGCCGCCGGCATCGCCGTGCCCCACCGCTGACCGATCCTTTCGGAACGGGTTCGGCTGGTGGGGCCCGTCTCGGGCGTGTGCGGCCTGAGGACGTCCTCGGTGCGTCCGGGGTTCTCCTCAGCTGGTGCTCGTGCTCGCACCCGTGATCGCCACCGCCTGCCCGCTCACCCGTACCCGCGGGTGAGCGGTGGAGGCTTCGACCCGGAGCAGGCTGGGTCGGCCGAGGTCCTCCCCCTGGCGGACGGTGAGGACCCCGGTGGGCGGGAGGGCGTCGAGAGTGCGCAGGTAGCCGCCGAGGGCGGCGGCCGCGGCACCGGTGGCCGGATCCTCGACGACGCCGCCGACCGGGAAGGGGTCGCGGGCGTGGAAGAGTTCCCGGGTCTCGCGCCAGACCAGCTGGAGCGTGGTCCAGCCGTGACGGTGCATGACCTCGGCCAGGGCGTCGAAGTCGTAGTCGAGGGCCGCGAGACGCTCGCGGGTGGCCGAGGCCAGGACCAGGTGCTCGTTCCCGCCGAAGGCGACGTGCGGCGGCAGTGCGGGGTCGAGGTCTTCCGGGGACCAGCGCAGAGCCGCGAGGGAGGCGTTCACCTCCTCGTCGCTCGCCGGCCGAGAGCGGGTGGGGACGCTGGTGAGCGTCGCCGTCACGGGCCCTTCGGGCTCGGCGGAGGTGTCCAGGGCGATCTCACCCACCGGTGTGTCGAAGACGAACGGGCCGGGGCCTATCCGTTCGGCCAGGGCCACCGCGGTGGCGACGGTGGCGTGGCCGCAGAAGGCGACCTCGGCGAGCGGGCTGAAGTAGCGCAGTCGGAACCGGCGTGCCGTGTCGTCAGCGGCCGTGACGAACGCGGTTTCCGAGTAGCCGACTTCGGCGGAGATGGCGAGCATGGCGGCTTCGTCCAGCGCGGCCGCGTCCATGACGACGCCGGCCGGGTTGCCACCGGCGGGGTCGGTGGTGAAGGCGGCGTAGCGCAGGATTTCGGGGCGTGTCCTCAGGTTCATGCCCCCTACTGTGGCACCGCACAGACATCCCTACAAACGATGGTTTTCGATCCGATCCATCGGTTTACCCGATGGAATGGGTTAGGTTCGACAGCATGGACACTCGACTGCTGCGCACCTTCGCCGCCGTTGCCCGGACCGAGAACCTGACCGCCGCCGCGGAGCGGCTGCACCTGGCCCAGTCCACCGTCACCGCCCAGGTGCAGGCCTTGGAGAAGGAGCTCGACCTGCGCCTGTTCGACAGGCTGCCGCGCGGAGTGGTACTCACCGGTGCCGGGCGTGAGGCGCTGGCACAGGTCGAAGCGGTGCTGGAGGCCGAGTCCCGGCTGCGGGCGGTCGCCGCCTCGGCAGGTGGCGCGGACGGCCGGGTGACCGGGCACGTGGTGGTCGCGGCCGGCGAGACACTGGTGTCCGCGCGACTGCCGGGAGTCATCGCCGCGCTGCGGCGCAGTCACCCGGGGATCGAGGTGGACCTGCGCACGATGGGGACCGCGACCGCGGTCGCCGCGCTTCGCACCGGTGAGCTGGACTTGGCACTTCTCCTGGAGGACGAGACGGCTTTCCGTGACATCTCGTGCACGCCGCTGGCCCGTGAGCCGCTGGTGCTCGTCTGCTCCCCCGAGCATCCCGTCGCCCGCAACGCCGCTGACGCGCCCGTCGACTGGGCGGAGCTGGCCCGCCAGGACTACTTCCTGCACGAACAGGGCTGCTCGTACAGCGACCGCTTCGTCGACCGGCTGCTCACCGAGGCCGGAGGCACTCAGCCCCGGATCACGCGCTTCGGCAGTCTGGAGGCCGCCCGGTCCTGTGTCGCCGCGGGCCTCGGCCTCAGCCTGCTGGCCCGCGCCAACGTCGCGGACGCGCTCGCAGCGGGCCGTCTGACGCAGGTGCCCGGACCGCGGTTCCCCGACGTCGCCGTCCAGCTGGCCCGTCACCGCCGGCGCTGGCTCTCCCCCGCAGCCGCGGCACTCACCGCCGAACTGCCGCACCACTTCCCGCAGTGAACGCGGTCGTCCCGGCGGGAGGCGTTCGCCTTCGGCGCCCGCCGGCCGAGAGCGGGTGGGGAGTCGGGGTGCGTGCGGCGTGAGGACTCGCGGGGCTCCGACCGGATTTCCATGACTGATCGGACATCAGCGACCGGAGGCTTCCTGGATCCTTGGTCGTCTCCGTGGCCATCGTTTGGCGGCGGTCCGGACCTCCCGGCCACGCATGAGGGCTACGGCCTGTGGTGGAAGTCCTGGTCGCGTAGGCTCTGGCGCCCGTTGGGGTGCCGTTGTCAGTGGTGCTGTGCATGATCGGCGCGTCAGGTTTTCGCAGAGGTGGGGAAGTGCCATGCCGATCACAAACCAGCAGGTAGCGGGACACGCGTTCCTGCGGCAGATGTACGGCGACCCGTACTTCCCTGATCACGTGGTCGACCGGGGTAAGGCGATCCTGCTGCGGCTGTGCGAGCGCATTGAGACCGAGCGGCCGTCGGAACTGGAGAGCTTGTATGCGCTCACCCAGGCTGCGACGGAGGAGTTCAACCTGCTGGACAGCGAGTTCGTGGCGGCCGGGAGCGAAATCGAGACGGTGGCGCGGGAATGGATCTGTGAGGAGTTCTGCTTCGTCGCCTCGGCGTACGGGTTCACGGAAGCGGATGCGGAGGAGTTGACCGCCGGCCGGGACTGGTGAACGAGGACGGGAAGGCGACCACCTCCGACAGCAGACCGAGAACCTTTTTGCAGCCGTTCCCCGAAGGCACTCGGGCTCTTCACAACGCCGCAGGTCTGGTTGCCGGCATGGAAGTCGCCCTACCGGAACCAGCACCAAAGGCGATACCACTCGCGCCCCTTCCGTCACTCCAAGTAGCGGATACGCTTCGTCACGCGGATGGCCGCGGGCCCGGGCAGGCCAAGCCAGCGGCGGCAGGATCAGGCCATCCGGGGTCACAGCGGCATGAGTCGACGGGCGGCGGGCACCGATGCCGGTGTGCCCATCACGGATGGGACACGGCGCTTCATCTCCCTGTCGGCACGGTTGACCGGCTTCGACCGAGCGGAGCTGGAGGTCACCGGGCTCGTCGAGACGTACCGGGCTGTGGCCGCCCAGGAGCTCGGAGCGGAACGGTACGAGCGGCTGCTGAACGAGGCCCTGCACGAGCCGCAGAAGCCGACGGCCACTCTGCGCGGCGAGTCACGGGCAGCGGCCCAGGCGGTCACGCACCTCTGGTACACGGCAGTTGGCCGGGCCGTCCATGAGGGCTGGTGTCCCCGCGTGCCTATGCCGAGGGCCTCGTATGGAAGGCGGCCGGTCTGACCGCGCCCGCCGCGGATCCCGGAGGTTACGGGAGTTGGGCCGAGGGGAGCGACCGGTGACGCGTTACGACGTGATCGTCGTGGGTGCCGGTGTCGCCGGCTCGCTCGTCGCACACCGGCTCGGCCGGCACAGTCGACGGGTCCTCGTCCTGGAGGCGGGCACGGCCGATTCGGGCGCCCGCGCTGCGGACCCCGACCCGCTCACCGCCGGTCTGACCGCGTCGGGCAGGCTGCCCGGATCCCTGCACCGGCCCCACCCGGCGGCGCGTTGGCCCGAGACGGCGGACCTCGCCGGCACGGGCGGGACTCCCGGGTTCCGGGCAGACGGGGCCACAAGCCGGGTACGACGGCCGAGGCCTGTCCAAGAACATACGACCTGGCGTAGCCGACTGCGTGGCGTGGGCCATCCGCCTGTCCGCGGGCGGAGATCGCCTCGCTGAGCTCACGTGCACCGCCGCCGCCCTCGTCACACCCACGCCCAGCCCCGCGGCGCGGCCGGCACCCGCGCCTCGGCATCCGCTCGCCGTATCCAGACCGCGGGCGGCGCGCCGGTGACGGGCAGACCGCGGCCCCTGTGCGGCGCAGGGCGCGTCAGGTCCGTTCGGCACCTGGCCGGCGAACGCCGGGCAGGTGCACCAAGAGGAGTGCGAAGGCGGCCAGCGTGACGTTGCGGGCTGCCGCGTCCAGACCGTTCCAGTCGGACGACTGCCACATGGCGAACCACTCGCCGCCGATCGCGAGGAAGCCGAGTCCGAAGAGCAGCAGCACCATCACCAGCCCCACCGTGCTCGCCGCGCGGGCCCGGTCGTACGCGTCGCGGCGCAGCCCCGTGATCCAGAACCAGGTGGCGGCGAGCAGGACCGCCGCGGCCAGTGTCTCCCAGACGATGACGGCGACGTAAGCGGCGTTCTGGAGGGCGGGGGAGGTGACCGCCCGCCACATCAGGTCGGGGTCCTTGAACGTGGTGTCCATGCTCAGGACGTGCTGGACGAACTGTTGGTTGGTTCCGAAGTCCGTGATGTTCCCGAAGGCCACCAGGGCCGTGTAGAGCGCGACGGTCGCCGTCAACGCGGCCGCCGCGACGGGCGGCGCGCCCAGCCGGAGGAGCCAGTTCCGCTGGGCGGCGGGGGCCGTTCCGGGGGAACGGATGCCGGAGTCGGGGCCGATCGGCCGGTGAGACTGTGTCATGGACGTGTCCTCCTTCACCGTCCCGCGGCTTGGACCGCGGGTCGTACCGTCCCTTCCCCACTGGCACGACCCTTCACCGCCCTGCCGTGCACCGGTCCCTCCACGTGCCGGGGAAGCGTCTCCATGCCGATACCCGAAGCGGTCGCAGAGGCGGCTGCGGACACCGCCATCGACCGAAGCGGCGCCTGGCGACATGCCTGTGGGTGACCCCCACCACGGCTGGACATCGCAGTCGGTGGCAGTGCCCGTCCGGCGACGGAACTGCCGCGGAGCGAACCGACTCCCGACCTCGGACGGCTCCGCGTCGCACGGTCGGTTCAGCACCCCGACGTGACGGGAAGCGCCGACGAAGCCGGGCACTCAAGATCCGGACCGCGCACGGCCCGGCATCGCTCCGCCGTCGAGCTGGAACGTCATTCCTGCTGGTCATGATGGTGTACCGCCGATACCGCCAGCAGACCAAGAACGTTTCGTCAGCTACTCCCCCAAGGCACTTGGGCTCTTCCAGAGGCTGAAGTCGGTTGCCTGGCAGGGAGGTTGCCCCAACAGGCACCCCTGGCGCTCGGACACGAAGGACGGGCCGCCGCGAAAGCGGCGGCCCGTCTGTGGCCGGCTCAGTAGACCTCGAGCTCGTAGAGCCGTGCGGCCTGGTCGGTCGTCTGGGTCGGGGTGGTCACCTCGATCCGTACGTACCGGGCGGTGACGTTCATTGGATGGGTCGTCGCCGCCGCGGTGTTGCCGGTGACGGTCGCGACCGTGGTCCAGGTCGTCCCGTCCGTCGACGTCTTGATGGTGAACGCCTTGGTGTTGCAGGTCGCCGACTCGCCGCCGAGTGCCGCGTGCTTGACCACGACTCTGGTGACCGGCTCGCTCGCCCCGAGATCGACCTGCAGCCACTTCGACGACGTCAGCGTGCGGAACTTGTCGGAGAGGCTGCCGTTGACGGCCTTGGACGGAGCTTCCGAGATGGCACACGCACCTGGCCGACATGGTGCCGAGGTCGTCGTTGCCGGGCAGGCCCGACGGGCCGGTGGTGTAGACCGTGTCGACGAGCTGACGCACCGTCTCCTGGATCTTCCAGGGCTTGCCGAGCTCGTTGTACAGCCACGGAGCGTGGATGTCGGGTTCGTTGGTCGGGTCGTACTTCCGCGCCCCGCCGCCCCGCAGCAGCCAGTTGCCCGCGGCGTCGTGGAAGAAGTGGTCCAGGCGGGCGATCGTGGTGGCCTTGCCGCCCATGAGGTCTGCGAGGCCGCCGGGCCCAGGTCGACCAGCTGCTCGACACCGGGCTCGACGGTCTGCTGCTGACCCCCAACTGGCGCCCGGACGCCGGCCCCGGCGAAACGGAGTGGGTCCGCGGCCTGCCGGTGCCCGCCGTCCTCGTCGAACGGCCTACGACCCCCGACGGCACCGCCGCCGACCTGGACTCGGTCGGTTCCGACCATCGCCACGGCGTGCTGCTCGCCCTCCGCCACCTGCGCGCACTCGGCCACAAGTCCGTCCTCCTCGCCGCCCGGGACGACACCTGGACGGCCCACCGGGCGCGGGCCGGCTACGAGGAAGGCGTCCGGCTGCTGGGGCTCGCCCCGCGGCCGGTGGTCGACATCCAGCGGCCCAACCTCGACTCGGAGACCGTGGCCGAACGGATCGCCGAGGCGGTCGCCGAAGGCGTGCGAGCCGTCCTCGTGCACAACGACCAGGAGGCGGTCCAGCTCATTCCGCTGCTGCGCGCCCGCGGTCTGCGGGCGCCCGACGACCTGGCGCTGATCTCGTACGACGACGTCTTCGCCGCGCTCGCCGCACCACCGCTCACGGCGGTCGCGCCGCCGAAGCGCGCGGTGGGTTCCGCGGCGGTGAAGCTGCTGCTGCGCCGCCTCGACGACGAATCGGCGCTGCCCGTCCACCACATCCAGCTGATGCCGGAGCTGAAGATCCGCACCTCCTGCGGGGGCACCGTCGTCTGAGGCTGCCTGGGGGCGCCCTGTCGATCATGTGTCGAGTCGGATGAGGGTGCCGGCGAGGCTGACGGCGGCGAGGTGGAGTTTGCTGGTCAGCCCGCCGCGGGAGCGTCCCAGGCCGCGTTCCTCGAGCCCCCTTCGGCGGCCGCGTGCTGATGCGCGCGGACGATGGTGGGGTCGATCGCGACCAGCCAGTCCACCTCCGCCCGGGATCGGGCACTGTCAGCAGGCGGTCGAAGGTGCCGTTCCGCGGCCCAGCGGGCGAACCGCCCGTGAACGGTCTGCCACGGCCCGAGCCGCTCCGGCGGGTTCCTCCAGGGCAGGCCGGTGCGGAACGTGAACACGACGGCCTCGAGCACCTGTCGGTGATCCCGCCACCGGCCACGAGCCCGCCCCGCAGACGACAGCAACGGAGCGATCGCCGCCCAAGCGGCGTCAGAAGTCTGCCGTCCCGCACGACCGGACCAACGATCCGATGGTCCGAAAGGCACTCCCTGGACTCCAGGGTCTACGCCCACGTCCTGAACACTCCCGGCGCCCTGAGCGCCCTACTGCGGAGGCGGCAGAGGACAGATCCTCAAGCCGGGTCCCCCTCATGCTCACGGCCCGTGCCAGTGCTCTCCGGCGCGCCACCTACTTGACGACGACCGTGTGCACTTCGGCGTCGCCGCCCTGCCCGTCACGGCAGTACACATAACGCCTGCGCGAAGCCCTCGACGTGGTGCGCACCCCGCGGACCGAGCGGATCCTGCTGGATCCGGCGGGCGTCGGCTTCGGCGAATCCGCCTTCGTTCACGAGCCGACCGGCACACGGAGCCGGCCGGAGCAGCACGTCCTTTTCGGCTTCCCTGCCAGGCAGGTCACCCGTCCGCTCGACCTCGCCGGCACACGGCGCGGGCTCGACATCGCCCTCGACGACGCGGTCCGACCGGTACCGCCCCTCCCTTGCGGAAATCCGACGCCCGCTCGGTGTGAGGATCCGATCGGGGGGTATACGAGGCCGCGCACACAAGGGCGCGTGGTGAAGGGGAAGAAGGATGGGGCAGACATCAGGCGTTGCGGCCGGCCGGCCGCTGATGGCGGACATCGTGTCGGCGTCCGGCGTCTTCGAGGGCAGCGAGAACATCGCCGTCGCCCGTGAACTGGCCCGCACCTTCCTCAGCGACGTCCAGGCCGTGCACGGTCTGCCGGTGTCCGAGCGCGCGATGAGCGTGGTGGAGCTGGTGGTCAGCGAACTGGTCACCAATGCCCGCAAGTACGCGCCCGGCCCGTGCCTGCTGACCCTGGAGGTCGTCGGCGGCTCGGTCGAGGTGACGGTGTGGGACAGCAATCCCGCCCTGCCGGCCCTCCTTGAGCCCGATCCGTCCCGGGTGGGGCAGCACGGGCTGGAGATCGTGATGGCGGTCGGCCAGAGCTTCGCCGTGCACCGTGAGCCCGTGGGCAAGCGCATCACCGCGGCGATCGCCTTGGCCGACGATCCCAGCGGTGCGGCCGCCGGTCGCCGGCTGTGAGAACTGCTGACGGAATGCGGGTCGGTCGAGGGCTCCACTGCCGGCGGTGGGTGCGGAGTCGTCATGACAGCATCCAGCTGTGACGTGCGATGTGTGTGGACACGAGATGTGGCGGACACCGGTGGCGGAACCCCGAATGGCGTGGAACTTGCCGGTGAGGGAGCGGTGGTTCTGATCCTGGTGCTACGCGTGGACTGAGCCGGGACACGATCCTCGCGAGGTCTCACGACCCAAGTACCAGCCTGCGTACGGGTGTTGGGAGCGGGCAGAGACGCCGGATCTTCCTGAAGACGTGGCCCGGCACCGCTGTTCGGGATCTCGCCGACGACGGCCTGAGGGCGTGACCGTGCCGGCGGTCGTCGCCTGCCTCAACACCGGGCTCGTCGTCCCGCACCGCAAATGGCCGGGGACGGGCCTGCTGCCGGGCGAGGAGGAGGACAATGCCGGACAGCGCAAGGTCCGGGCCCGCGTCGAGCACGCTTTCGCCCGCACGAAGCACTACGAGGTCCTCCGCGACCGCCGACAGGGGCGACGGCCTCCACCACGTCATCCAGGCCGTCGCCCCCCTGCACCACCCCGCCCTCACCGCGTGACAAGAGCAGCCACAAACCGGCCCTGACCTGATCGGACACGGCTTTCTGCAACATGCTTCAGGTCAGACCGCCGTCCGCCACACTCAGCCACGGTCGGGACGGAACCCAGGCTCGGTGACCGGATGCGGTTCGCGCCGGCGGAGTCGGCCGGGGGTGTCAGTGGGGGACCGACTGCTGGCCGGTGCGCTCGGACTCGTCCTGTACGAGCAGGGACAACAGAGAGGCCAGGGGGAGGCCGGCTTCGGCGGGGTGGCGCAGCACCCTGTCCGGCTCTATGCGGTACGTGTTCGTGCGGCCTTCTCGCGTGTGGGAGAGGTAGCCGTCCTGTTCGAGGTCGGCGATGATCCGCGAGACGGCACGCTCGGTGAGCCGGCAGTGGGCGGCGATGTCACGGATGCGAACGTTCGGGTTGTCCGCGATGGCGGCCAGTACACGCGCGTGGTTCGTGATGAACGTCCATCCGGTGTGAGATTCAGGGGATCCAACCATGCCCCGGATTTTACGGACCTCAGTTGCCAGAACCAAAATGCATGACATAGTTTTCCTGTAATCGATGTCGCGCCTTCCCTTTCGCGGAGGGATTGCCGGAGGGAGTCCGAGAGTGCCCTGGAGCGAGGATGACGCCGTCGCGTCCGCACTCCTGACCGCGCCCAGCAGGAAGCTGGTGCCGGAGCAGAGCGCCAAGGACGCGTCACGGCAGGACCTGGTGATCCAGTACGAGTGCTGCGGGGCGCAGGTCGTCGAGGCCCGCGGCGATTACGACATGCACTCCATCGGCCCCTTGGCCGATGTGTTGAAGACCGCGACCGAAACGCATCCGAAGGTGGTCCTGGACGCCTCCGGGGTCACCTTCGCGGACTCCGCCTTCCTGAATCTGGTGATCCTCATCCACCAGACGGGAAAGCTGCGCGTGGTGGCGCCGTCGGAGCGGGTCCGGCGGCTCTGTGCGATCACCGGCGTGGACGGCGTTCTGCAGATCCGGGAAACCGTCGACGAAGCCGTCGCCTCGTGAACGCACGCGACGGCTGCCAAGGAGGTCGCCGACCGGTCGCCCGAGACGCCACCGACCAGGAGATCGCCGACACGCTCTTCCTGCCCTCCCCGCACGGTGGAGAAGCACGTCACCCGCGTCCTCACGGAACTCGACAACACCCGCCAGGCCGCCTCGACGGCCCTTTCCAAAGCTCGTCGGAGGACTGGCCCACAGGGCTTGCCACTCTTCCCGGAAGAGGCGATCACCGCCTGGGGCACCATGATCGTTCTCACCGATAACCACGAGTCCGTTGATCGCCGGGTCCGGGACAGGCACGATCGCGCGGTGATCCTTGCCGTTCCATAGGTGATGCCGGAATCGACAGCGCCTACTGGGGTCGGCGAATGGAGATCCGCCCCGTCCACCAGGTCCGTCGGAGCCAAGTGCCGGCCGAACGCTCCCGTCCTGCCCTCCAGCAGAGGTCCACCGCGGTCCGCCGCATCCGGGGCCACCTCGTCGACGCCCGGGCCGCCCAGGACGCCGACACCGTCGACGAGATCCGGGACGACGTCATCAGCGACCCGGACTCCGACGACAACGCCTACGCGCACGTCTCCTCGGTCGGCATCGGGCCCCCGGCCCTCGCAGCTACCGGGGCGGAGTGGTCCGCGTCGCGGCCGGAGGAGCGCGAACCCGTGCGGTCGTCACCCGGCGAGCCGCATGGCTCCTGCACCTCGGCTGCACGCCGCACTGCCTCGCCGGCGGGCCGGCTGCGGGTGCCGGTCTCGGCCCGGCGCCGACCCCCGCCCTGGGCCTGGTCCCGGCCGCCGGCGCCGGCCCCGGCCGGCGGTCCCGGACGGTCGTGGAGACAGTCGACGCGGAAGCGGGCCGCGCCACCCTACGCGGCCGGCCCGTC
>NZ_JAINVG010000052.1 GCF_020400725.1 Streptomyces sp. NK15101
AACCGCGGTGGCGGCTTCCGTCGCGACGACAGCCGTGGCGGTGACAACCGCGGTGGTGGGTTCCGTCGTGACGACCGTGGCGGTGACAACCGCGGTGGTGGGTTCCGTCGCGATGACCGTGGTGGCGACCGTCCGTCCTTCCGTCGTGACGACCGCCCCTCCTACGGGCAGCGTGACGACCGTGGTGGCGACCGTCCGTCGTTCCGTCGCGACGACCGGCGTGATGAGCGTCCTTCGTCCTTCCGTCGGGACGACCGTCCTTCGTACGGGCAGCGTGACGACCGCCGTGACGACCGCCGTGACGACAACCGTGGCGGCTTCCGTCGTGACGACCGTGGTGGCGACCGTCCGTCGTTCCGTCGCGACGACCGGCGTGATGAGCGTCCTTCCTCGTTCCGTCGGGACGACCGTCCTTCGTACGGGCAGCGTGACGACCGCCGTGACGACAACCGTGGCGGCTTCCGTCGCGACGACCGGGGCGGCGACCGTCCCTCCTCGTTCCGCCGCGACGACAGCCGTGGCGGTGGCTTCCGTCGCGACGACAGCCGGGGTGGTGGGTTCCGTCGCGATGACCGGGGCGGCGACCGCGGTGGGTTCCGCGGACGTGACGACCGGGGCGGTTACGGACGTCGCGACGACCGTGGCGACCGTGGTGACCGTGCGCCCATCAAGCGTCTGCCGATCCCGCCGGAGGTCACCGGTGAGGAGATCGACCCGGATGTGCGCCAGGAGCTGATGAGCCTGCCCAAGGGGCTCGCCGAGGACGTCTCGCGCAACCTCGTCATGGTCGCCCAGCTGATCGACGAGGACCCGGAGAAGGCCTACGGCTACTCCAGGGTCGCCCTGCGGCTCGCGTCCCGTGTCGCGGCCGTCCGCGAGGCGGCCGGCTTCGCCGCGTACGCCACGCAGAAGTACTCCGAGGCGCTGGCCGAGTTCCGGGCCGCGCGCCGGATGAGCGGCGGTGTCGAGCTGTGGCCCGTCATGGCCGACTGCGAGCGCGGCCTCGGCCGGCCCGAGCGGGCCCTCGCCATGGCCGGTGAGCCCGAGGTGCAGAAGCTGGACAAGGCCGGACAGGTCGAGATGCGGCTCGTCGCCGCCGGTGCCCGCCGGGACATGGGGCAGCTCGACGCGGCCATCGTGACGCTGCAGAGCCCCGAGCTCGCCTCCAGCGCCGTGCACCCGTGGACCGCGCGCCTGCGGTACGCGTACGCCGACGCGCTGCTCGCCGCCGGCCGTGAGCGCGAGGCGCGCGAGTGGTTCGCCAAGGCCCTGGAGGCCGACAAGGACGGCGCCACGGACGCCTCCGACCGGCTCGCCGAGATGGACGGCGTCGAGTTCGTCGACGCGTTCGACGAGTCCGAGGACGAGGTGGACGAGCCCCGGGAGTCCGGCGTCGTCGAGCTCGACGACGAGGACGACCGGGACGGCGACAAGGGCTGATCCCCCGGAGCAGTGAGAAGGGCGGCACCCGGCGGGTGCCGCCCTTCTTCGTTTCGGTGCCTCAGTCCAGCGCCAGGCTTCTCAGGACCAGGCCCGTCGCGGGCTTCGGGCCGAAGGAGGTCGACTTGCGGGGCATCGTGACGCCCTGGCGGGCGAGGTCGCGGACGACCTCCTCCCGTACCGGGTGCATGAGGACCGCCGTGCCGCCGCGGCGTTCCGCCTGGGCGACCGCCGCCTCCGTGTCGTGGATGTAGGCGATGTCCTCGGGGGCGTCCGGGATGTGCCAGACGTGCTCCAGGAGGGTGGAGTGCAGGACCGTCGCGTCCAGGGTCCGCCAGGCCTGGGGGCGGTCCGTGCGGATCGTGCGGTCGAGGAGCGCCGGGTCCGGGCGGTCGAGGAGGTGGAAGCCGCCGTCGCCCGCGAGGAGGAAGGCGTTGCCCTCGGCCGCGGCGGCCTCCAGGGCCTCCAGGGCCGCGGGAAGCGGCCGGTCGATCCTGCGCACCCGGAACGCGTCTCCGAGGGCCGTGAGGGCGTCGGAGACCGGCAGGCGGTTGAGGAGGCGGTGGATGGCGCGGACCCGCAGGGGGTAGCGGGCGGTGTCGATGAGGAGGACCAGGCCGTAGTTCCAGGGGCCGGGTGCCGCGTGCTCCTCGCGCAGGCGCAGGTACGTCGCCCAGCGGTGGTGGCCGTCGGCGATGAGGGCCTGGTGGCGGGCCAGTTCGCCGGCGATCGCGGCGAGTTCGGCGGGGTCCGTGACCGACCACAGGCGGTGCCGGAAACCGTCCTCCGTGGTGGTGGAGAGCAGGGGCTGCTGCCGGACGGTGCGCTCGATGACCGCGTCGGCGCCGCCGTCGTCGTCCCCGACGTAGGTGAGGAGCAGGGGCTCCAGGTTGGCGGCCGTGGTCCGCATCAGGGCGGCGCGGTCCTCGACGACGTGCGGCATGACGTCCTCGTGGGGGAGGACGATGCCCTCCGCGGGGGTGGAGAGTTCCAGGGCGCCGATGACGCCGCGCTGGAGGATGCCGTCGCCCTGCTGCTCGTACACGTAGAGCGCGGGGACCGGGTCCGGGGCGAGGACGCCGTCCGCGAGCCAGCGGTCGAGGATGACGGCGGCCTTGCGGTGGCGGGTGCCGGCGGTGATGGCCTGCGGGAGGATCAGCCGGACGATGTTGTGCGGATCGGCGGACTCCAGATGGAGCAGTCCGTCAGGTCGTACGACGACGTCGTAGGGAGGGGACGTCACGGCGGCGAGGCTGCCGACCCGCTCGGGGACGTACCGGAGTCCGCGGAACGGGGCCAGGCGCAGACCTGTGGCGTCGTCGCGGACGTCGTCGGCCGCGTGACCTGATGTGTTCATCCCGTCATCGTATGTGGGCGGAGGCCATGAGCGATGATCGGGGGAGCGGGGGAAATCGCCCGCGTGATCCGAGGAGTGTGCGGTGACGGTGCGGAACGGTCAGGGGCGGCGGGACGACGGCAGGAAGCATCCGGGGGGCAGCGCGGTCGCGCTGAGCGAGGCGTACGACACGGCGCTCCTGGACCTGGACGGTGTCGTGTACGCCGGCGGGGAGCCCGTTCCGCACGCCGTGGAGGCGCTCGTGGCGGCCCGGGCCGGGGGGATGCACCTGGCGTACGTCACCAACAACGCGCTGCGGACGCCCGGTGAGGTGGCGGAGCACCTGACGGAGCTGGGCGTGCCGGCGGAGGCCGGGGACGTGGTCACCTCGGCGCAGGCGGTGGCCCGGCTGATCGCGGACGAGGTGCCGGCGGGGTCCAGGGTGCTGGTCATCGGCGGTGAGGGGCTGCGGGTGGCGCTGCGCGAGCGGGGCCTCGTACCGGTGGAGTCGGCGGACTACGATCCGGCGGCGGTCGTGCAGGGGTACGGCGGGCCGGAGATGCCGTGGGGCCGGTTCGCGGAGGCGGCCTACGCGGTGGCGAGGGGCGTGCCGTGGTACGCGTCGAACACGGACCTGACGATTCCCGGGGCGCGGGGGATCGGGCCGGGGAACGGGGCGGCCGTGGAGGTCGTGCGGATCGCCACCGGGGGCCGGTTCGAGCCGAAGGTGGCGGGGAAGCCGCAGCCGCCGATGCAC
The DNA here is from genome assembly GCF_020400725.1 of Streptomyces sp. NK15101. Lineage (GTDB taxonomy): Bacteria > Actinomycetota > Actinomycetes > Streptomycetales > Streptomycetaceae > Streptomyces. The sequence goes on from NZ_JAINVG010000052.1 coordinate 3,534, forward strand.
CGGGAGACGGTGCTGCGGACGGGGGCGCGGCGGCCGCTGGTGGTGGGCGACCGGCTGGACACGGACATCGAGGGCGCGTTCAACGGCGGGGTGGACTCGCTGCTCGTGCTGACCGGGGTGACGGACGTGGCGCAGCTGCTCGCGGCCGTGCCCGAGCACCGGCCCACGTATGTGGCGGCCGATCTGCGGGGGCTGCTCGTGGGGCAGCCCGAGGTGGTCGCGGACGGTGGCGGGGGCTTCGTGTGCGGGGGGTGGCGGGCCTCCGTGGGCGGCGGTGAGCTCGTCCTCGACGGCACGCCGGGCGAGGGGGCGGACGTGCTGGACGCTGTGCGGGCGCTGTGCGGGGCGGCCTGGTCGGAAGCGGACCGGCCGGGTGGTGGTGTGCCGGACGCGGGGAAGGCGCTGGCGCTTCTGGGGGTGTGAGACCTCGGCACCCCAGGTGGGGGATGAAGTTGGGTAGGCTAACCTAACTTCGCGTGGGTCGTGGTCGTCACCGCCGGGCACGACCACGGACGAGACGGCGGGAGTGCGGGTATGGACGGTCGGCAGCAGCAGCGCCTGAGCGCGGAATCGGTCACCCTGGCGTACGAGCAGCGGGTCATCGCCCGCGATCTGTCCGTCGAGATCCCCGACAACTCGTTCACCGTCATCGTCGGGCCCAACGCCTGCGGCAAGTCCACCCTCCTGCGCGCCCTCTCGCGGATGCTGAAGCCCAGCGAGGGCCGCGTCCTGCTGGACGGGCAGTCGATCCACACGATGCCCGCCAAGAAGGTCGCCAAGACCCTCGGGCTGCTGCCCCAGACCTCCGTGGCCCCCGACGGCATCACCGTCGCCGACCTCGTCGCCCGCGGCCGCTATCCGCACCAGGGGCTGCTGCGCCAGTGGTCCCCGGAGGACGAGCGCGTCACGCGCGAGTCCATGGCGGCGACGGGCGTCGCCGAGCTGGCCGACCGGTACGTGGACGAACTCTCGGGCGGTCAGCGCCAGCGCGTCTGGATCGCCATGGCGCTCGCCCAGCAGACGCCGCTGCTCCTGCTGGACGAGCCCACCACGTACCTCGACATCCAGCACCAGATCGACGTCCTCGACCTGTGCGCCGAGCTGCACGAGACGCAGGGGCGGACGCTCGTCGCCGTCCTCCACGACCTCAACCACGCCGCCCGGTACGCCACCCACCTCATCGCCGTCCGCGACGGCGAGGTCGTCGCCGAGGGCCCGCCGGCGGAGGTGGTGACCGCCGAGCTGGTCGAGCGGGTCTTCGGGCTGCGCTGCCAGGTCATCGACGACCCGGAGACGGGGACGCCGCTGGTCGTGCCGGCCGGGCGGAAGGCGCGCGTCCGGGCGACCGCGGCGGCGCGGGAGGAGCGGCCCGTCTCCCAGGAACCCGCGCTGCAGAAGTGATCCCGGCGGCCGCAGACGGCCGGGCTAAAGAAGCGAGCGCAGGCGCAGGAGGTCGCGGAAGCCGGCTTCCAGTCTGACCCGGCCCGCGGCCCAGGCCTTCGCGAAGCTCAGCTCGCCGTCGACCATCGCCACCAGGTCGTCGCCGGTCATCGCGAGCCGGATCTGCGCCTTGGCCGGCGGCGGGCCCGCCACCGTGGCGTCGACCCGGATCCGGCCGTCCGAGAGACGGCCCGTGAACGTCGTGTCGAGGTCGGTGATGTGGCAGCTCAGGCTGCGGTCGAGCGCGGCCGCACCGCGCACGCCCTCGTCCGCCCGCGCGAGATTGTCCGAAAGTCTGTCCAGTGCGCCGCGGCACTCCGTGATCGTCGCCATCGCCGTCGACGGTACCCCAGGGCTTCGCGGTAGCGTCGAGGCATGAGCGACGCCACCCCCGAAGCCCCGCAGGAGCAGGCCCCGGCCGAGACGCACGAGCCCGCAGGACCCGCGCCGCTCGGTGTCGCCCTCGAGCCCACCGGCCACCCCGCCGTCGACGCCCACCTCGCACGTCTCGCCGAGCTCGACCACCTCCCGGCGGACGGACACCTGGAGGTGTACGAGGATGTACACCGTGGACTGCGCGCCGAGCTGACCTCGCTCGACGCGCACCCCGCCCCCCGTCCGTACGACAACAGGAGCTGAACCGAACGTGGCAGGAGTGGCACGCCGCCGTCTCGACGCCGAGCTGGTCCGGCGCAAGCTCGCGCGCTCGCGCGAGCACGCCAGCCAGCTGATCGCCGCGGGCCGGGTGACCGTCGGCAAGACCGTCGCCACCAAGCCCGCCACCCAGGTCGAGACCGCCGCGGCCATCGTCGTCGTCCAGGACGACTCCGACCCCGACTACGTCTCGCGCGGCGGCCACAAGCTCGCCGGGGCCTTCGCCGCCTTCGTGCCCCAGGGGCTCGTGGTCGAGGGACGACGCGCCCTGGACGCCGGAGCCTCCACCGGCGGCTTCACCGACGTCCTGCTGCGCGCGGGCGCCGCCCACGTCGTCGCCGTCGACGTCGGCTACGGACAGCTCGCCTGGTCGCTGCAGAGCGACGAGCGCGTCACCGTGAAGGACCGCACGAACGTACGCGAGTTGACGCTCGACGCCATCGACGGCGTCCCGGTCGACCTCGTCGTCGGCGACCTGTCCTTCATCCCGCTCGGCCTCGTCCTGCCCGCCCTCGCGGCCTGCACGGCGCCCGGTGCCGACCTCGTCCTCATGGTCAAGCCGCAGTTCGAGGTGGGCAAGGAGCGGCTCGGCGCGGGCGGAGTCGTGCGCTCCGCCGAGCTCCGCGCGGACGCCGTGAAGAACGTGGCCCGGCAGGCCGGCGAGCTCGGCCTCGGCGTCCTCGGCGTCACGGCCAGCCCACTGCCCGGCCCCTCCGGCAACGTCGAGTACTTTCTGTGGCTGCGGGCAGGCGCGCCCGCGCTGGATCCGGCGGACGTCGACCGCGCCGTGGCGGAGGGACCTCGTTGAGCTCAACTGCAGCAGCACCATCGGGAACAACACGCACCGTCTTCCTGCTCGCGCACACCGGCCGTCCGGCCGCCGTGCGCAGCGCCGAACTGGTCGTCCTGGGGCTGCTGCGCTGCGGCATCGGCGTCCGCGTCCTGGAGGCCGAGGCCGCGGACCTGCCGCTGCCGCCGTCCGTCGAGAGGGTGCCGGAAGGCTGTCCCGACGCCCTCGACGGCTGTGAACTCCTCGTCGTCCTCGGCGGTGACGGCACCCTGCTGCGCGGCGCGGAGTTCTCCCGCGCCTCCGGCGTGCCCATGCTCGGCGTCAACCTGGGGCGCGTCGGCTTCCTCGCCGAGGCCGAGCGCGACGACCTCGACAAGGTCGTCGACCGGGTCGTCACCAAGGCGTACGAGGTCGAGGAGCGGATGACCCTCGACGTCGTCGTGTACGAGAACGGCGACGTCCTGTACCGCGACTGGGCGCTCAACGAGGCCGCCGTGCAGAAGGTCTCGCCGGAGCGGATGCTGGAGGTCGTGCTCGCGATCGACGGGCGTCCGGTGACCGGCTTCGGCTGCGACGGGGTGATCTGCGCGACACCCACCGGCTCCACCGCGTACGCCTTCTCGGCGGGCGGGCCGGTCGTCTGGCCCGAGGTCGAGGCGCTGCTCATGGTCCCGATCGGGGCCCACGCCCTCTTCGCCAAGCCGCTGATCACCACCCCCCAGTCGGTGCTCGCCGTCGAGGTCGAGCCGCACACCCCGCACGGGGTTCTGTGGTGCGACGGGCGGCGGACGGTGGAACTCCCGGCGGGGGCCCGCGTCGAGGTGCGGCGGGGTGCCGTACCGGTCCGGCTCGCCCGGCTGCACCACGCCTCCTTCACGGACCGGCTCGTCGCCAAGTTCGCCCTGCCCGTCTCGGGGTGGCGGGGCGCACCGCGCTGACGCCCCCGGCGGGTCCGTAACGAACGGCGCGTCCGAGAGTCACGGCCGGGGGTGATGTCGCATCGGACCCGGTAAACCTCGTATGGTCTGGGGCGTGCTGGAGGAGATGCGGATACGGTCGCTCGGGGTCATCGACGACGCGGTGGTCGAGCTGTCGCCCGGCTTCACCGCGGTGACCGGTGAGACCGGTGCGGGCAAGACCATGGTCGTGACCAGCCTGGGGCTGCTGCTCGGCGGACGTGCCGACCCGGCCCTGGTGCGGATCGGCGCGGCCTCGGCCGTCGTCGAGGGACGGATCAGCCTGCCCCCGGACTCACCCGTCGCCGTGCGCGCCGAGGAGGCCGGTGCCGAGCTCGACGAGGGCGTGCTCATCGTCAGCCGTACCGTCTCCGCCGAGGGGCGCTCGCGCGCCCACCTCGGCGGGCGCTCCGTGCCCGTCGGGCTGCTCGCCGAGCTCGCCGACGAGCTCGTCGCCGTCCACGGCCAGACCGACCAGCAGGGCCTGCTCAAGCCGGCCCGGCAGCGCGGCGCGCTCGACCGGTACGCGGGCGAGGCCGTCTCCGTGCCGCTCGCCGCCTACGGCGAGGCGTACCGGCGGCTGCGCGCCGTCACCGCCGAGCTGGACGAGATCACCACCCGGGCCAGGGAACGCGCCCAGGAGGCCGATCTGCTGCGCTTCGGGCTCGGCGAGATCGAGGCCGTCGCCCCGCTGCCCGGCGAGGACGCCGAACTCGCCGCCGAGGCCGAGCGGCTCGGGCACGCCGAGGCCCTCGCCTCCGCCGCCGCGCTCGCGCACGCCGCGCTCGCGGGCAACCCCGAGGACCCCGAGGCCGTCGACGCGACCACCCTGGTCGCCGGCGCGGGCCGGGCCCTGGAGGCCGTACGGTCGCACGACCCGGCGCTCGCGGGACTCGCCGACCGGATGGGCGAGATCTCCATCCTGCTCTCGGACGTGGCGCAGGAGCTGGCCGGATACGCCGACGACCTGGACGCCGACCCGCTGCGGCTCGCCGCCGTCGAGGAGCGGCGGGCGCTGCTCACCCAGCTGACGAGGAAGTACGGCGAGGACATCGGCGCCGTCCTCGCCTGGGCGGAGGAGAGCGCGGCGCGGCTCGGCGAGCTCGAGGGCGACGACGACCGGATCGAGGAGCTCACCGCCGAGCGGGACCGGCTGCGCGACGAACTGTCGGTGCTCGCGCAGCGGCTCACCGACGCGCGTACGGAGACGGCCGCCCGGTTCGCCGACGCGGTCACCGCCGAACTCGCCTCGCTGGCCATGCCCCACGCGCGCGTGTCCTTCGCCATCGCCCAGACCGAGGACCCCGAGGGCGTCGAGGTCGGCGGCCGGCGAGTCGCCTACGGCCCGTCCGGGGCCGACGAGGTCGAGCTGCTGCTCGCCCCGCACCCCGGCGCCCCGCCCCGGCCCATCGCCAAGGGCGCGTCCGGCGGTGAGCTGTCCCGGGTGATGCTCGCCGTGGAGGTCGTCTTCGCCGGGGTCGACCCGGTGCCGACGTACCTCTTCGACGAGGTCGACGCGGGCGTCGGCGGCAAGGCGGCCGTCGAGATCGGCCGTCGGCTCGCCAAGCTCGCCAAGTCCGCTCAGGTCGTGGTCGTCACCCACCTCCCGCAGGTCGCGGCCTTCGCCGACCGGCAGTTGCTCGTCGAGAAGACGAACGACGGCTCCGTGACCCGTTCCGGCGTCACCGTCCTGGAGGGGGAGGAGCGGGTCCGGGAGCTGTCCCGGATGCTCGCCGGCCAGGAGGACTCCGAGACGGCCAGGGCCCACGCGGAGGAGCTGCTCGCCACGGCGCGGGCGGACGTGTGACCCGGGCGCCGGGACGGCTCGGTACGGTCGCCGGTGCCTTCGGTGCCTTCGGTGCCTTCGGTTCCTTCGGTGCCTTCGGTGCCTTCGGTGCCTTCGGGGCGACGCGGCTCGGGACGTTCGTGGCCGCCTTCGGTGCGACCCGGCTCGCGTACGGGCGGCTGAGGCGGCGGCCGCCGGGCAACCCGGGCAGCTGGGAACGGACCAACCACGCCGGCCGGCCGGTCCTCCTGCAGGCCGGTCCGGCCGCGGCCTTCGGCTCGGCCGCCGCCGCCCTGCCCTCGGCGCCCGCGGCAGCCCTGGCCGTCACGGCGGCGGCCGTGTGCGGGCGGTACGACGACCTGCGCGGTGACCACCGGCGCGGCTTCAGGGCGCACCTGGCGGCGCTGCGGGGCGGCGAGGTGACCAGCGGGGCGGTCAAGCTCCTCGGGATCGGTGGGGCCTCCCTGGTGGCCGGGGCCCTCCTCAGGGAGAAGCCCGTCGACAAGGTCCTCGCCGGGGTCGTCATCGCCGGTACCGCGCACCTGGTGAACCTCGTGGACGTACGGCCGGGGCGCGCGGGCCTCCTCGTGCTCGGGATCGGCGCGCCGGGGCTGCTGCGAGGGACGCTCGCCGCGGCTCCGATGGGGGCCGCCGCGGCGCTCCTCGCCGACGACCTCGGCGAGGTGAGCATGCTCGGCGACATGGGCGCGCACGCGCTCGGCGCCGCCGTCGGCAGTGCCGTCGCCGCCTCCAACGGGCGGCTCGGGCTCGTCGCGCACGCGGCCGGTCTGGTCGCCGCCGCCGTGTGGGGGGAGCGGGCGGCCTCCTCCGCCTGAGGGGCGCGAACGTGGTGCGGCGGGCGGCTTCCTCTGCCTGAGGGCGCCTGAGGGTGTCTGAGGGCGCCTGAGGGTGTCTGAGGGGCGCCAAGCTGACGCGGGGGGAGCGAGCGAGGTATTCGTGCGCTCACCCGTGTGGGTGAAGCCGTGGAGTGCGTGCCCGGCCCGTACGCCTCCCGCGCACCGGAACGACGCCATTTCGGTGCCGGAACGTGCGTACGGTCGAGGGCACGGACTGGCATCCTTGGGCGCGTGACACAGCTCCGTACGGTCCAAGTGCTGGGCGGCGGCGGCGCGGGCAGCAGCGCGCACGTCCGATCACTTGCCTCGGGGCTGGTGGCGAGGGGCGTGCGGGTGACCGTGTGCGCCCCGGCCGAACTCGACCGCGCATACGACTACCTGGGCGCAGGCGCGCACTTCGTCCCCCTGCCCCGTCTCGGCGACCCCGCCACCGTCACCGCGCTCCGCAACGCCTGCATCGGCGCGGACGTGGTGCACGCGCACGGCCTCCAGGCCTCCGTACGGGCCGCGCTCGCGCTGGCGGGCGGCGGCCGTACCCCCCTGGTGACCACCTGGCACAGCCGGAACCACGTGGACGGGGCGCGGGGCGGGGTGCTGCGGCTCCTCGAACGGAAGACCGCGCGGGCCGCGACCGTCGTCCTCGGGACCTCCTCCGAACTCGTCGACCGCGCCCGGCGGCGCGGGGCCCGGGACGCCCGCCTCGCCCCCGTCACCGTTCCCCCCGCGCGCGGGCCCGTCTGCCTCCACGACGGCAAGGCCCGCGCCGAACTCGGCGCCGTCGACCGGCCCTTGCTCATGGCCGTCGGAGCGCTCGAGCGCGGCCGGGGGTACCGGACGCTGCTCGACGCGGCGCGGCTGTGGCGGGGGCTCGATCCGGAGCCGCTGCTCGTCATCGCGGGGGAGGGGCGTGAACGGGCCTTCCTGCAACGGCGGATCGTCGAGGAGCGGCTGTCCGTGCGGCTCATCGGGCGCCGGGACGACGTCGCCGAGCTGCTCGCGGCCGCCGACGTCGCCGTCCTGCCGTCGCGGTGGGAGGCCCGCTCCCTGCTCGCGCAGGAGGCGCTCCGACTCGGGGTGCCGCTCGTCGCGACGGCGGTCGGCGGTGTGCCGGAACTCGTCGGGAACGCGGCGGAGCTGGTGCCGTACGGGGACGCGGGGGCCCTGGCGGGGGCGGTGCGGGGGCTGTTGGAGGACGCGGACCGGCGGATGGACCTGGCGGCGGCGGGGCGGGTGCAGGCGGGGTCCTGGCCCACGGAGGACGAGACGGTGGCGCATGTGCTGGCGGTGTACGACGAGTTGACGGGACGCTGACGTTTTCAGGGCCTGCGCCCGTCGCGGCCCTCCGCTCCGCGGCCCGCTGTCCGTCGTGGGCGGTCGTTCCGCAGGAGCGGTGCCCACCCCCGCTCCCGCGCCTGAACGGCCACCACCGGTGCACCGGCGCTCGGGGTGCGGGTCCAGGCGCGGGACGCGGAGGCGCCGCTATGGGCGCCGTCCCGTGTGCCCACCCGTCCCGCCCCGCGGGACGACTGCCCACACGGGCACGGGCGGGGGGCACCGCCCCGCCGGGTGCGGGCCCACACGGGCGGGGCGACGCCCGTTTCGGTGCGGGGTCATCCGGGCAAGGGGTGCTGCCCGGGGTCACGGCGTGTGGCGACGGGCGCGGAGGGCCAAGGAGAGGGCCAGGACCGTCTGGGGGTCGTCCAGGTCCGTGCCGAGGAGTTCGGAGATGCGGGCCAGCCGGTTGTAGAGGGTCTGGCGGTTGAGGTGGAGCTCGCGGGCCGTCTCCGCCTTGCGGCCCGCATGGGCGAGGTACGTCTGGAGGGTGGGGAGGAGCGGCGGGCGGGACGTGGCGTCGTGGTCCCGCAGCGGACCGATCGCGCGGTCCACGAAGGCCGCCAGGTCCGGATGGTCCCGCAGCCGCCACAGGAGCAGGTCGATGTCGAGGCGCCGCGCGTCGTACCAGGGCAGCTCCGAGAGGCCCTGCGCCGCCGTCGCCGTCTCCGCCGCGTGCCGCAGGCCCGCCGAGGCCGCCGCCCAGCCGCCCGCGACGCCGACCACGACGACCGGCGGGTGCACCCCGGCCCGTTCCAGACCGGCCCGCTCCACGCCCGCGCGCAGCGCCGCCGCGACCCGGTCCGCGACCGCCGTCCGTTCCGATTCCGAGCGGAGACCCAGCAACAGCGGCACCCGGCCTTCCACCGGGCGGACGCCCAGGAGGGCCGGGACGCCGACCGAGGACAGCTCCTCCAGGACCGCGCGGGCCAGCAGGGCCCAGTTGCCCGAGGGGGAGAGTTCCGAGGCCAGGCGCATGACCACCGGGAGCAGGGGGCCGTCGCCCGGTTTGAAGCCGAGGACCCTCGCCTGCGCCGGGGCGTCCTCCGCCGTGATGCGGCCCTCCGCGAGGTCCGTCAGGAAGTCGCCCCGGCCGCGCGCGGCCAGCTCCTCCTCCTGGCGTGCCTGCATGAGGACGACCGCGAGGAGTCCCGCCGCCCGCTCGGCCGCCATCCGGTGGACGGGGGAGAGTGCGCCGGAGACCGCGAGGAGGACGAGGCGGGCCCGTACCGAGCCCGTACCGGGGCCGCCGCCGGGCACGTCGACGAGGACCGTGCCGGAGGGCGGGCCGGACTCGCGGGCCGCCCGCTGGCCGCGCAGCCCGTCCCACACCTGGAGCGGGTCGGCGGGCGCGGACTCGGTGCCCGCCGCGTACAGCAGCTGTCCGTCGGCGGTCTCCAGGAAGACCGGGTTGGCGGCGAAGTCGGAGAGGATGCGGAGGACCTGTGGCACCCCACCGCCGCCGAGCAGCGCCTCCGTGCACTGCCGGTGGACCTCCTCGGCCTGCCGCTGGAGGGCGTAGTGGCCGTTGACGATCTCGGTGTGGATCTCCTCCGTGACGGCGACGAAGGGGACCTCGCGGTGGAGCTGGACGAGCGGCAGGCCGGCGGCCCGGGCGGTCTCCACTATCGTCGCCGGGAGGCGGGCGAAGCGCGGGCCCAGCTCGACGACGAGCGCCGCGATGCCCCGGTCGGCGAGCCGGCGGACGAAGGCACGTTGTTCGGCCGGGCGGGTGCCCAGGCCGAGGCCCGTCGTGAGGAGCAGTTCGCCGCCCTTGAGGAGCGACGCGATGTTCGGCACCTCGCCCGCGTGCACCCAGCGCACCGTGCGGTGCAGCCGGTCCGCGCCGGCCACGACCTCCGGGAGCCCGCTGCGCAGCCCGGGAAGTTCGAGCGCCCGCTGCACGGTGATCCCGCCCTGGTTGTCCATGGAGCCGGACGCTACCCGCGTCCGTGTTGCGACGACATCACCGCACGGTCACGGGACCGGACAGTTCGTACACCAGGGCGACAACTCGTCGCCCCATGGCGGGAATTGTGCGACCGCATGTCGATTGTGGCCTACGTCACGCACGAGGATCCTCTCGGCCCATGGCAGAGAACCCCACTCCAGAGGTCCACCGGCTCAAGGCGAACTCGGTCGGACTCGTCGGCGTCGTCTTCATGGCGGTCGCCACCGCCGCCCCGATCACGGCGATGACCGGAAACCTCCCCATCGCCGTCGGCTTCGGCAACGGCACCGGCGCACCCGCCGGATACCTCTTCGCGACGCTCGTCCTGACCGTCTTCTCGGTCGGCTACGTCGCCATGGCCAAGCGGATCACGGCCGCGGGCGCCTTCTACGGCTACATCTCGCACGGCCTGGGCCGGATCGCCGGCATGGCCTCCGGCATGCTCGCGGTCCTCGCGTACATCGTCTTCGAGGCCTCGATCGTCGGCGTCTTCGCCTACTTCGCCAAGACCACGGTCGCCGACCAGCTCGGCGTCGACCTGCCGTGGATCCTGTACGCGGCGGTCATGCTGGCCGTCACCGCCGTCCTGTCGTACTTCGACATCAACCTGACCGCCAAGGCGCTCGGGGTGATGCTGGTCGCGGAGATCGCCGTCCTCTTCGCGGTCGCCACCGCCGTCCTGATCGCCGGCGGCGGCCCCGACGGCATCCCGGTCGAGCCGATCAACCCCAAGAACGCCTTCACCGGCACCTCTGCCGGTCTCGGTCTCTTCTTCGCCTTCTGGTCGTGGGTCGGCTTCGAGTCGACCGCGATGTACGGCGAGGAGTCCCGCGACCCCAAGCGGGTCATCCCGCGGGCCACCCTGATCTCCGTCATCGGCGTCGGCCTGTTCTACATCTACGTCTCCTGGATGACGATCGCCGGGAACGGGCTCGCCGGTTCCGTGAAGCTGTCCTCGTCCGCGAGCCCGCTCGACCTGTTCTTCGCGCCCACCCAGAGCTTCATCGGCGCCTGGGCCGTCGACGCCTTCCAGTGGCTGCTGCTCACCGGCTCCTTCGCCTGCGGCATGGCCTTCCACCAGTGCGCCTCGCGCTATCTGTACGCCATCGGCCGGGAGGGCTTCCTCCACCCGGCGCTCGGCCGCACCCACGCCCGGCACGGCTCGCCGTACATCGCCTCGTACGTGCAGAGCGCGATCGCCGTCGCCCTCGTCGCCGCCTTCTGGCTCACCGGCCAGGACCCGTACATCCACCTCTACACGCTGCTCGCGATCCTCGGCACGATGGCGATCCTCATCGTCCAGACTCTCTGCTCCTTCGCCGTCATCGGCTACTTCCGGAAGAACCACCCCGAGGACCGGCACTGGTTCAGGACCCTCACGGCCCCGCTCCTCGGCGGTGTCGGCATGATCGCCGTCGTCGTGTTGCTGATCATGAACATGGAGACCGCGGCCGGTCTCGCCGCCGACTCCCTCTTCTTCAAGGCGATCCCCTGGATCGTCGGCGCCGTCTTCCTCGGCGGCCTCGGCCTCGGCCTCTACCTCAAGGCCAAGCGGCCCGAGCGCTACGAGATCATCGGCCGGATCGTCCTGGAGGACGCCACCGAGCGCACCGACGAGGAAACCCCCCTCCCCGCCTCCGTACCCCAGAGCTGAATCCCCCTCACCCGCCAGGAGAGCCCCATGGCACGCACCAACCCGATGCACCTCCTGAAGAACCTCGCCGCCGAGCACGCCGCCGCCCGCCGGCTGAACCTGCCCGTCGACGAGCTGCGCGGCATGCGGGCCGACGTCCTCGGACGCCGGTCCCTGCTCAAGTACGCCACCGCCGCCGGCATCGCCGTCGGCGTCGGCTCGGCCGTCCCCGCCGCGGCCGCCACCCCCACCCCGCCGGTCAGGAGCACGGCCCGGATCGCCGTCGTCGGCGCCGGGATCTCCGGACTCACCGCCGCCCTCACCCTCCAGGACGCCGGCCTGAGCCCGGTGCTGTACGAGGCGAACCCGTCCAGGGTCGGCGGCCGCATGTGGACCCAGCGGGACCACTGGGCGTACGGCCAGACCTCCGAGATCGGCGGCGAGCTGATCGACACCAGCCACAAGAAGATCCTGGAACTCTGCCGCAGGTTCGGCCTCGCCACCGAGGACTTCCTCGGCGGCGGGCCCAACGGGGCCGAGGAGGTCCTCTGGTTCGGCGGCGCCTACTACCCGCGCGCCCAGGCCGACGAGGACTTCAACGCCGTCTACCAGGCGTTGCACCGGGACCTGCTGGACGCGGGCGAGGTGAAGTGGAACCAGACCACCCCCACCGGCACCGCCCTCGACAACATGTCGCTGTACGAGTGGATCGAGACCCGGGTCCCCGGCGGACACTCCTCACCGCTCGGGAAGTTCATCGACGTCGCCTACAACGTCGAGTACGGCGCCGACACCACCGAACAGTCCTCGCTCGCCCTCGTCCTGCTCATGGGCTACCAGACCAATCCGGGCAACTTCAACGTCTGGGGCCTCTCCAACGAGCGCTACCACGTCGTCGGCGGCAACGACCGGCTCCCGAACGCCGTCGCCGCGGCGCTCGCCCCCGGCACCCTGCGGATGGGCTGGTCGCTGACCGCCGTACGGGCCAACGCCGACGGCACCCAGACGCTCACCTTCACCGAGGCGGGCGCCACCCGGACCGTCACCGCCGACCACACGATCCTGTGCGTCCCGCTGCCGATCCTCCAGCAACTCGACCTCTCCCAGGCCGGATTCGACCCGCTCATGCGCAGCCTCCTGCGGGACGCCCGCATGGGCTACTGCACCAAGCTCAACATGCAGTTCGGCACCAGGCCCTGGCGCGGCACCGGCCCCTGGCCCGGGGTCTCCGCCGGCGACTGCTTCACCGACGCCGAGGTCCAGCAGACCTGGGACACCACCAAGGTCCAGGGCGGCACCGGCGGCATCCTCATCCAGTACGGCGGCGGCAGCCTGGCCCGGAACCTGAACCCGGCCGGGCCGTTCTCCACCGAGTCCGACCCGTACGTACGGAACCTGGTCACCCGCTACCTGGCCGGCATCGACGCCTTCTTCCCCGGCACCTCCCGGGCGTACACCGGCCGCGCCCAGCTCTCCGCCTGGCACAAGAACCCGTACTCCCTCGGCGCGTACTCCTGCTGGCCCGTCGGCTACCTCCACCGGTACGCCGGGTACGAGGGCACGGCCCAGGGCAACGTCCACATCGGCGGCGAGCACTGTTCGTACGACTTCCAGGGCTTCATGGAGGGCGGCGCGACCGAGGGCGAGCGCGCCGCCCGGGAGGTGATCGCCGTGCTGCGATGAACCCGGTCAGCCGGCCGGCACGATGTTGTGGTTGAAGCGGAACACGTTGTCCGGGTCGTACGCGGCCTTCACGGCGGCGAGCCGGCGGTAGTTCTCCTCGCCGAAGGAGGAGACGATCCGCTGCTCGCCCTCGGCGCCGACGAAGTTCAGATACGTCGCGTCGAGCGCCCACGGCCGCACGTCGGCCCGCACGTCGCGCACCCACTGCGTCGCCCGCTCGTCCAGCGCGGGGTCCTCCCAGGTCGCGAACGGGTGCATCGCCCAGGGCGCGGTGCGCCACGGCTGCGGATACTCGGAGGGCCCCGCGGCCACGGCCCCACCCATCAGGAACAGCACCTGCTGGGTGGCGGTCCCGGCCGGGATCCCCGCGCCGCGCTCGCAGAAGACGTCCACGGCCTCGTCGGAGAACTCCCGCAGGTACTCGGCCGACCAGTAGTTCCGCAGCCCCGGCGGGTCGTCCATCATCGACTGCAGGTCCACGTACGGGATGTCCGTGACGATCTCGACCGCCGGCTTCAGCGCGAACAGCGGCGCCGCGAACTCCCGGAGCTCGGAGACCGGCCCCGCGTACGTGAACAGCGTCCCGCAGACCAGCTTGCCGACCAGCTCCTCCGGGATGAACGGCTCCGGCGGCGCGGGCAGGTAGATGGCGCCGCCGCCCATCTCGTCGGGCGCGCGGAGGCCGAGGTCGCGGAAGGTGCGCACCACCTCGGGCGCTTTGTCCGGCAGGAAGAACAGCATCGCGACGCTCGTCCGGGGCAGCGGGTGCAGCCGCATCGTCAGCGAGGTCGCCACCCCGAAGTTGCCGCCGCCGCCGTGCAGCGCCCAGAACAGCTCCGGGTTCTCCTCCGCGTCCGCGCGGACGTGCTTGCCCTCGGCGGTGATCAGGTCGACGGCCAGCAGGTTGTCGCTGGCGAGGCCGAACTTCCGCTCCAGCCAGCCCGATCCGCCGCCCAGCGTGAAGCCGCCGACCCCGGTGGTGGACACCCGCCCGCCGGTCGTCGCCACGTGGAACGGCTGGCAGGCGTGGTCCAGGTGGGCCATGGTCGCCCCGCCCTCGATCCGTACCGTCATGTCCTCCGGGTCCACGACGACGCCGTGCATCCGGCGGAGGTCCACGATCAGCGCGCCGTCGATCATGGAGGTCCCGGCGACGCTGTGGCCGCCGCCGCGCACCGCGATCGGCAGCTCGGCCTCCCGGCCGAACAGGATCGCGTTCGACACGTCCGCCTGGGTGGCGCACTGGGCGATCACCGACGGGCGCCGGTCGATCATGCCGTTGTGCAGGGCACGTGCCTCGTCGTAGCCCGGATGACCGGGGACGATCACCTCACCGGCCAGGTCGTCGACCAGCCCGGCCAGGGCGCTTTCGGATATGTGGGGAGCCATGGGAGCCCCCCTTTCACGAGGGGCGACAGGACCTTCTCATCGTAGGTCCGGCCCCCGTGGGGTGTCCTGCCGATCGGGCCGGGCCGACCGACGGGACGCCCCTGAGCGCGCCCCTCAGCCGCCGTACGCGCCGGAGGCGGTGAGCCGCAGCGCCGTGTCGATGAGCGGGACGTGGCTGAAGGCCTGCGGGAAGTTGCCCACCTGCCGCTGGAGCCGCGGGTCCCACTCCTCGGCGAGCAGCCCGAGGTCGTTGCGGAGCGCGAGCAGCTTCTCGAAGAGCGTGCGCGCCTCGTCGACCCGGCCGATCATCGCCAGGTCGTCCGCCAGCCAGAAGGAACAGGCGAGGAACGCGCCCTCGTCGCCCTCCAGGCCGTCCACTCCGGCCTCCTCGCCGGCCGTCGGGTAGCGCAGCACGAAACCGTCCTCCGTGGACAGCTCGCGCTGGATCGCCTCGATCGTGCCGATGACCCGCTTGTCGTCCGGCGGCAGGAAGCCCATCTGCGGGATCAGCAGCAGCGAGGCGTCCAGCTCCTGGGAGCCGTACGACTGGGTGAAGGTGTTGCGCTCCTTGTCGTAGCCCTTCTCGCAGACGTCCCGGTGGATCTCGTCGCGGAGCTCCTTCCAGCGCTCCAGCGGGCCGTCCGCGTCCCCGGACTCGATCAGCTTGATGGTGCGGTCCACCGCCACCCAGGCCATCACCTTGGAGTGCACGAAGTGCCGGCGCGGGCCGCGCACCTCCCAGATGCCCTCGTCGGGCTGGTCCCAGTGGGTCTCCAGGTAGTTGATCAGCTTGATCTGGAGCAGGGAGGCGTAGTCGTTGCGGGACAGACCCGTCATGTGCGCGAGGTGGAGGGCCTCCGTGACCTCGCCGTAGACGTCCAGCTGGAGCTGGTTCGCGGCGCCGTTGCCGACCCGGACCGGACCGGAGTTCTCGTACCCCGGCAGCCAGTCGAGCTCCGCCTCGCCGAGCTCCCGCTCGCCCGCGATGCCGTACATGATCTGCAGGTTCTCCGGGTCGCCCGCGACGGCGCGCAGCAGCCAGTCCCGCCAGGCGCGGGCCTCCTCGCGGTAGCCGGTGCGGAGCATCGAGGAGAGGGTGATCGCCGCGTCCCGCAGCCAGGTGTAGCGGTAGTCCCAGTTGCGGACGCCGCCGATCTCCTCCGGCAGCGAGGTCGTCGGCGCGGCGACGATGCCGCCGGTCGGCGCGTACGTCAGCGCCTTCAGGGTGATCAGCGAGCGGACCACGGCCTCGCGGTAGGGGCCGTGGTACGTGCAGTGCTCGACCCACTCGCGCCAGAAGTCGGCGGTCGCCTCCAGCGAGCCCTCCGGGTCCGGCAGCGCGGGCGGCTCCTTGTGGGAGGGCTGCCAGGAGAGCGTGAAGGTGATCCGCTCGCCGGGCGTGACCGTGAAGTCGGAGTACGTCGTCAGGTCCTTGCCGTGGGTCTCCACGGCGGTGTCGAGCCACACCGAGTCGGGCCCGGCGACCGCGACCGTACGGTCCCCGACCTTGTGCACCCACGGCACGATTCGGCCGTAGCTGAACCGCATCCGCAGCGAGGAGCGCATCCGCACCCGCCCCGAGACGCCCTCGACGATCCGGATCAGCTGCGGCGCGCCGTCGCGCGGCGGCATGAAGTCGGTCACCCGGACCGTGCCGCGCGGGGTGTCCCACTCGGACTCCAGGATCAGCGAGTCGCCCCGGTAGCGGCGCCGGTCGGCGGGGGCCGGCTCCGCGTCCGCCGGACCCGCCGGACCCACCCGCCAGAATCCGTGCTCCTCGGTGCCGAGGAGGCCGGCGAAGATCGCGTGTGAGTCGAAGCGGGGGAGACACAGCCAGTCGACGCTCCCGTCCCGGCACACCAGGGCAGCCGTCTGCATGTCTCCGATGAGTGCGTAATCCTCGATACGCCCGGCCACGTGCTTCACTCCAGTCGAACGGCCACGTCCGCCCCTCGGGGCGCTTGCTACGGATGTCTGTGATGCGCGATGTGCGCGATGGGTCAACCAGGCCAGTGTGCGGGATGCGGCGACCTGCTGGGCGGGCGATGTGCGAGCAGAATACGTGGCGGCCCTGTGACCTTGGTGACCACACGGGCAACGCGCTGCTCCACACGGGTGAGCTGCGGCTTTCCCCCTCCCCGACGGCTCCGTCGCCGTCCGTGAACACCCGACTGCCGCGTGTGGCCGGAAGCGGTCTCCCGATGTCGCTGATACCCTGGTACCCCGTGGACCGGTGGGAAACGGCGACAGCCGAGGACCCCGAAACCGCAGCGACGGCACCCCCCGATTCTTCCGGAGGGGAAGCCGGCACGCACCTCCAGAACGCGACCACGGGAGCCCCCTCTTGGCGATGCCGCCCAACACCACGACGACCAAGCACATCTTCGTCACCGGGGGTGTCGCCTCCTCGCTCGGCAAGGGCCTCACCGCCTCCAGCCTGGGTGCGCTCCTGAAGGCCCGCGGTCTGCGGGTCACGATGCAGAAGCTCGACCCGTACCTGAACGTCGACCCGGGCACGATGAACCCCTTCCAGCACGGCGAGGTGTTCGTCACCAACGACGGCGCCGAGACCGACCTGGACATCGGCCACTACGAGCGCTTCCTCGACGTCGACCTGGACGGCTCGGCCAACGTCACCACCGGCCAGGTCTACTCGCAGGTCATCGCCAAGGAGCGGCGCGGCGAGTACCTCGGCGACACCGTGCAGGTCATCCCGCACATCACCAACGAGATCAAGGGCCGCATCCGCCGCATGGCGACGGACGACGTCGACGTCGTCATCACCGAGGTCGGCGGCACGGTCGGCGACATCGAGTCGCTGCCCTTCCTGGAGACCGTCCGCCAGGTCCGCCACGAGGTCGGCCGCGACAACGTCTTCGTCGTGCACATCTCGCTGCTGCCCTACATCGGCCCCTCCGGCGAGCTGAAGACCAAGCCGACCCAGCACTCCGTCGCCGCCCTGCGGAACATCGGCATCCAGCCCGACGCGATCGTGCTGCGCGCCGACCGCGAGGTCCCCACCGCCATCAAGCGCAAGATCTCGCTGATGTGCGACGTCGACGAGGCCGCGGTCGTCGCCGCCATCGACGCCCCGTCGATCTACGACATCCCGAAGGTCCTGCACACCGAGGGCCTGGACGCCTACGTCGTCCGCAAGCTCGACCTGCCCTTCCGCGACGTGGACTGGACCGTCTGGGAGGACCTCCTGGACCGCGTCCACAACCCGGAGCACGAGGTCACGATCGCGCTCGTCGGCAAGTACATCGACCTGCCCGACGCCTACCTGTCGGTCACCGAGGCCATGCGCGCCGGCGGCTTCGCCAACCGCGCCCGGGTCAAGGTCAAGTGGGTCACCTCCGACGACTGCAAGACCCCGGCCGGCGCCGCCAAGCAGCTCGGCGACGTCGACGGCATCCTCATCCCCGGCGGCTTCGGCGACCGCGGCGTGTCCGGCAAGGTCGGCGCGATCCAGTACGCCCGTGAGCACAAGGTGCCGCTGCTCGGCATCTGCCTCGGCCTCCAGTGCATCGTGATCGAGGCCGCCCGGAACCTGGCCGACATCCCCGAGGCCAACTCCACCGAGTTCGACCCCGCCACCGCGCACCCCGTCGTCTCCACGATGGAGGAGCAGCTGGCGTACGTCGAGGGCGCCGGCGACCTGGGCGGAACGATGCGCCTGGGCCTCTACCCGGCGAAGCTCGCCGAGGGCTCGGTCGTCCGCGAGACCTACGCCGACGAGCCGTACGTCGAGGAGCGCCACCGTCACCGCTACGAGGTGAACAACGCCTACCGCGCGGAGCTGGAGAAGAAGGCCGGCCTGGTCTTCTCCGGCACCTCCCCGGACAACAAGCTCGTCGAGTTCGTCGAGTACCCGAAGGACGTCCACCCCTACCTGGTCGCCACCCAGGCGCACCCGGAGCTCAAGTCCCGCCCGACCCGCCCGCACCCGCTCTTCGCGGGCCTGGTGAAGGCGGCCGTGGAGCGCAAGACGGGCAAGTAGTACGGCGCGTTAACGTTGCCGGGGTACGGATCCCTCCCAGGGGTCCGTGCCCCGGTTTTCGTACGAGAGGACTACTGATGCAGGTGCAGGACACCCCGGAGGAGTGGCAGGTCGTCGCCACCGCCACCCCCTTCAAGGGAAACAAGACGAGTGTCCGCACGGACGACGTGGTCATGCCGGACGGCTCGGTCCACCGCCGCGACTACCAGGTCCACCCCGGCTCGGTGGCCGTCCTCGCCCTGGACGAGGAGGACCGCGTGGTCGTCCTCCGGCAGTACCGGCACCCCGTGCGGCAGAAGCTCTGGGAGATCCCCGCCGGGCTCCTCGACGTGCCCGGCGAGAACCCCCTGCACGCGGCCCAGCGCGAGCTGTACGAGGAGGCGCACGTCAAGGCCGGGGACTGGCGGGTCCTCGCCGACGTCTACACGACGCCCGGCGGCTGCGACGAGGCCGTACGGATCTTCCTGGCGCGGGACCTCGGTGAGGCGGAGGGCGAGCGCTTCGCGGTCTCGGAGGAGGAGGCCGACATGGAGCTGGCGCGGGTGCCGCTGCCCGAGCTGGTGCGGGGGGTGCTGGCGGGGGAGCTGCACAACAACTGTCTGGTGGTGGGGGTGCTTTCGCTGGTGGCGGCGCGGGCGGGCGACGGTCTCGACGCGCTTCGTCCGGCCACGGCTCCTTGGCCGGCCCGCCCCTTCGAGGCGTAGCCCTCCCGGGTCCGCACCCGGCGGGCCCTCCGCGCGGGCGCACGCCGGCGGGGCGGTGGCCCTCCGCCGTGCGGGGCCCGCACCCGGCGGGGCGGCGCCTTTCGCCCACCCCCCGTGCGGGCTGCGCCCGGCGGGGCGGTGCCCCCCGCCCCTGCCCGTGTGGGCAGTCGTCCCGCTGGGGCGGGACGGGTGGGCACACGGGACGGCGCCCTTCAGCGGCGCCTCCGCGCTCCGCGCCTGGACCCGCACCACCAGAGAGCTGGGCACGGGGTGCGGGTCCAGGCGCGTGAGCCTCGGGCGGCCGGCAAGGGGCGCCGTTCCGTTGTGCCCACCCTCCCCCAAGCTCTCGGCTCCGCTCGAGCAGGGGGGACCCCCTTCGCCCCGGCGGAGCGACCGCCCACAACGGGGGCGCGGTGTGAAGATGTGTTGATCCGATCAGGGGATTCCTCCGCCCTGCTCCGCCAGGTCCCCCTCCCGCCCTGAACTACGCTCGGAATCGCCCGTGCGGAGCCCCCCGCGGGATCGGCTCGTGCGCAGGTGGACGGGAGCGTGGCCCGTGACGGATCAGGCGGTGGCGGCGGCCGGCAGCCGCCAGTTCTTCGGGCGGCAGCGGGAGTTGAAGGCCCTGCGCGCCGACATCGAACGGACCGGCCTCGACACCCTCACCGGCCGCAAGGCCCCCCGCGCCCGGGTCCTGCTCATCGCCGGCAAGCCCGGTTCCGGGCGGACGGCTCTCGCCGAGGAGCTGGCCGCCGGCCTCGCCGACCGTTACCCCGACGGCGTCTTCCGCGCCCGTCTCACCGAGCCCGGCGGCGAACCCGTCCCCACCGCGCGGGCCGCCCAGGAGCTCCTCGCCTCCCTCGGGGTCGCCGAACCACCGGGGGCCGGCGAGGACGAGCTGACCGAGCTCGTCAGGAACGCCCTCGCCGACCGGCGGGCCGTCCTGCTCCTGGACGACGCCGTCGACGCCGAGCAGGCCGACCCGCTGATCCCCGACAACCCCGACGCCCTGGTGGTGGGGGTCGCCCGTGGTCCGCTCACCGGCATTCCCGACGTACGGCCCTGCACCCTCGGCGGGCTCGACCCCAAGTCGGCCATCGAGCTGCTGACGGCCTTCACCGGCTCCGTCCGCATCACCGTCGACCCGCAGGCCGCCGAGGCCCTCGTCGAGGAGTGCGGGGGACTGCCCGCCGCGGTGGTCCTCGCCGGCGGCTGGCTCTCCATGCAGCCGAAGGCCTCGGTCGCCGACCTCGCCAAGCGGCTGCGCGGGCTGAGCGGCGACCCGCTCACCCGGACCTTCCTGCTCGCGCACGAGGCGCTGCCCGCCACGGCCGCCCGGATACTGCGATTCCTCGCCCTGGCCCCGCTGGGCCGGGCCGACGCCCACACCGCCTCCGCCCTGGCCGGCTGCTCGGTCTCGGCGGCCGCGACGACCCTCGCCGACTTCGCCGCCCTCGGGCTCGTCTCGGGCGGCGAGGACGGACAGTACGAGGTGCGCGCGCATCTCGTCCCCCTCCTTCGCGCCCAGCTGGAGGAGCGCGACCGGCCCGCCGAGGTGCAGCTCGCCCGGGCCCGGATGCTGGAGCGGACCGTACGGCTCCTCCAGTCCTGCCGTGCGGTCACCGAACCCGAGGGCTCGCCGGCCCGCCGGAAGCTGGCCGGGCTCCCGCGCGCCCTGCGCTTCCCGAACGCGGCCGCGGGCGCCGCCTGGCTGGACTCCCGGCAGGCCGTGCTGCTCGCCTCCGCCCGGCTCGCCGTCGCCGACGGAGAGCTGGACACCCTCGCCCGCCGTCTCGTCGCCTCGCTGGTCAGAGCGCTCGCCGCGCACCGGGGCGCGGAGGCCGCCGCTCCCGAGCTGTACGGCCTGCACCGGCTGGTCCTGGACGTGGCCGAGCGGCGCGGGCTGCACCGCGAGCGGGCCGCGGCCCTGCTCAACCTGGCCGATCTGGATGCCAAGACCGGCAGGACGAAGGACGCCCTGCTGCGATATCGGTCGGCTTTGGATGCCGGGCGCGCAGCAAATGACCCGTATGCCACCGGTCGCGCAATGGAATCCGTAGGTGGCGCGTATCAGGAGCTGGGGGACTGGCAGCGGGCCGGCGACTGGTACGGGCGGGCGCTCGCCCAGCGCCTCGCCCGGGACGAGCGCGCCGACCAGGTCCGGCTGTACGCCCGCCTGGGAGCCGTGCAGACCTATGCGGGGCGGTACGGGGACGCCCTGCGGAGCTGGCGGGCCGCCGCGGCCGGCCACCGGAGGCTCTCCGATCTCCCGGGCTACGCAAGGGCGTTGAGCGAGGCGGCCCGGGTCCAGGAGTACGCCGGGCGGCCCGAGGAGTCCCTGCGGACCTGCGAGGAGGCGGTGGAGTGGGCCCGCCGGGCCAAGGACACCCGGCTCCAGGCCGCGCTCCAGCTGCGGCTGGCGGACACCCTCGACCGGCTCGGCGACCCCGCGGCGGCGGGCCTGCACCGGTCGGCGGCCGAAAGACTGCTGGAAACGGAACCGGCAGCCTACGAAATCCGCAGTGGCTCCGTCGAAGATTAGTACTTTGAAAGGCTAGACAGGGGGAACTCCTTCATTAGACTGGGTGAGCCGCGTTCGAACGTGGTCTGCCCCGGTGTGCCGCAGTGCATCCGGGTATGTATCGCAGTGCCCCAGTTATCCCCCTGATTCAAGGACCGTGATCGACGATGAAGGTCGGCATCCCCCGCGAGGTCAAGAACAACGAGTTCCGCGTGGCCATCACCCCTGCCGGTGTCCACGAGCTCGTCCGCAACGGCCACCAGGTCTTCATCGAGCAGAACGCCGGTGTCGGCTCCTCGATCACGGACGAGGAGTACGTCGCCGCCGGCGCCGAGATCCTCGCCACCGCCGACGAGGTCTGGGCCACCGCCGACCTGCTCCTCAAGGTCAAGGAGCCGATCGCGGAGGAGTACCACCGCCTCCGCAAGGACCAGACGCTCTTCACCTACCTGCACCTCGCCGCCTCCCGCGAGTGCACGGACGCGCTGCTCGCGTCCGGCACCACCGCGATCGCGTACGAGACCGTCGAGACCGCCAACCGCGCGCTCCCGCTGCTCGCCCCGATGTCCGAGGTCGCGGGCCGTCTGGCCCCGCAGGTCGGCGCGTACCACCTGATGCGCTCCGTCGGAGGCCGCGGTGTCCTCCCCGGCGGTGTCCCCGGCACCCACGCCGGCGAGTGCGTCGTCATCGGCGGCGGCGTCTCCGGCTGGAACGCCACCCAGATCGCCGTCGGCATGGGCTTCCACGTGACCCTGCTCGACCGTGACATCAACAAGCTCCGCGAGGCCGACAAGATCTTCGGCACCAAGGTGAAGACGATCGTCTCCAACGCCTACGAGCTGGAGAAGGCCGTCGTCGAGGCCGACCTCGTCATCGGCGCCGTCCTCATCCCGGGCGCCAAGGCCCCGAAGCTGGTCACCAACGAGCTCGTCGCCAAGATGAAGCCCGGAAGTGTCCTTGTCGACATTGCGATCGACCAGGGCGGCTGCTTCGAGGACTCGCACCCGACCACCCACGCCGAGCCGACCTTCCAGGTCCACGACTCGGTCTTCTACTGCGTCGCCAACATGCCCGGCGCGGTCCCGAACACCTCCACCTACGCCCTCACCAACGCCACGCTGCCCTACATCGTGTCGCTGGCCAACAACGGCTGGGTCGAGGCGCTGCGCCGCGACTCCGCCCTCGCCCTGGGCCTCAACACCCATGACGGCAAGGTGGTTTACAAGGAGGTCGCCGAGGCGCACGGCCTCGAGCACGTCGAGCTGAGCAGCCTCCTGGCCTGACCGCCGAAGGCTCGTTGACGGAGGCCCCGTCAACGCGTGCCGTCAATATCACGCACCCGGCCGGACCTTGTTCGACAAGGTCCGGCCGGGTGCGTCTCCGGGCTTGCCAAAACGTTCGGGCAACTCGCCTCGAACGTAACCCTTTAACCGTTTCGCACACCCCTGAAACGTGTGGATGCATGCCTGCGCACCCTTGACAGGGACGTGTTCGGTTGCCGACACATCGGGCCGGGTCCGGCGGATTGTGTTGCTGCGGAGCGGTGACACGCCATAGAGTCGCCAACCGTCGGCATGGTGCCACGCTGACCTATCGATAAATGTTCCTGGTCACATCCAAGGAGGTAAGACGACTTGTGAATGAGTCGACATTTACTCCCGGGAGCGGTGCGCCAGGTGCCCCGATCGGCTCCGTCGCGGTGCGGACCTTCGCGACGCACCAGCCCATGACGAGTGCCCACACGATGAAGACGATGGACGGCCTACACGTGAACGCCACGGCCGGCAACGAGATGGGCCGAGAGTCCACCCACTTCGCCGCCTACGACGAGGTGCCCGAGGGGCACTTCTACGACCCCGACGCCGAGTACGAGCCCGATCCGGAGTACGCGGCCACCCTCGCACCCGACGCTGCCCGCCAGCGCCGCGAGCGGATCGGCCCCACCGGACGGCCCCTGCCGTACTTCCCGATCCCGGGTCCCCTGACCGACCACGGACCCGCGAAGATCATCGCGATGTGCAACCAGAAGGGCGGCGTCGGCAAGACCACGTCGACCATCAACCTGGGTGCCGCGCTCGCCGAGTACGGACGACGGGTGCTGCTCGTCGACTTCGACCCGCAGGGAGCCCTGTCGGTCGGCCTCGGCGTGAACCCGATGGAGCTCGACCTCACCGTCTACAACCTGCTCATGGAGCGGGGCATGTCGGCGGACGAGGTCCTCCTCAAGACCGCGGTGCCCAACATGGACCTGCTGCCGAGCAACATCGACCTCTCGGCCGCCGAAGTCCAGTTGGTCAGCGAGGTCGCGCGCGAGTCCACGCTCCAGCGCGCCCTGAAGCCGCTGATGAACGACTACGACTACATCGTGATCGACTGTCAGCCCTCGCTCGGCCTGCTGACCGTGAACGCCCTGACGGCGGCTCACAAGGTCATCGTGCCGCTGGAGTGCGAGTTCTTCGCGCTGCGCGGAGTCGCGCTGCTCACCGAGACCATCGAGAAGGTCCAGGAGCGGCTCAACCCCGAGCTGGAGCTCGACGGCATCCTCGCCACGATGTACGACTCCCGGACCGTGCACAGCCGTGAGGTCCTCGCGCGCGTCGTCGAGGCCTTCGACGACCACGTGTACCACACGGTCATCGGGCGGACCGTGCGCTTCCCGGAGACCACGGTCGCCGGCGAGCCCATCACCACGTACGCCTCCAACTCGGTGGGCGCCGCCGCCTACCGTCAGCTCGCCAGGGAGGTGCTCGCCCGGTGTCACGCCGAGTGAGTCTGCCCGGAGCCGACGAACTCTTCCGTACGACCGGGGGGACGGCGCTCCAGGCGTCCGCACCCCGCCGGGCCGTCCCGGCACCGGCCGCCGAGAGCGACACGGCGGCGGCCGAGGGATCCGCGGAGCACGCCCCGGCGGACTCCGAGGCCACGGAGCCGCGGGCCCGGACGGCCGAGCCCGAGGGACCGGCCCCCAAGACCGCGCCCGGCGCGCAGGTGCCCGCCCCCGCGGCGGCCCGGCGACGCGGCCGCACCACGAACCGGCGGCCCAGCGGCCGCGAGCGCCACGACGAGAAGATCACGGTCTACGTCTCCGCCGAGGAGCTGATGGACCTGGAGCACGCCCGGCTCGTCCTGCGCGGCGAGCACGGTCTCGCCGTCGACCGGGGCCGGATCGTCCGGGAGGCCGTCGCGGTCGTCCTGGCGGACCTGGAGTCCCGCGGCGACGCGAGCATCCTCGTCCGCCGCCTGCGCGGCCGCTGACGGTAGCCTGCGGGCTGCCGTCCACCTCGTTCCCCCTGGACCCCCATGCACCACGCCTCTGACGAAACGTCCCGCCCGCCGGGTCGCCGCCCCCTGGGCCGCGGCCCGGGCGAGACGCCGGGGACGGCACCCGCCGCTCCGGCCGAGGCCCCGGAGACTCCGGGGACCCCTGAGACCCCGGGAGTGCCCGAGGCCCTGGAGGTCCCCGGGGGCCCCGAGGCCCCGGCCGGAGGCGAGGCCGCCGAGGGGGGCGACGGGCGGTTCACCGTGCGGCTCTCGAACTTCGAGGGGCCCTTCGACCTGCTCCTCCAGCTGATCACCAAGCACAAGCTCGACGTCACCGAGGTCGCCCTCTCCCGGGTCACCGACGAGTTCATGGCGCACCTGCGGGCCCTCGGGCCCGACGGGGACCTCGACCAGACCACCGAGTTCCTCGTCGTCGCCGCCACCCTCCTCGACCTGAAGGCCGCCCGGCTGCTCCCCGCCGCCGAGGTGGAGGACGAGGCCGACCTCGCCCTCCTGGAGGCCCGCGACCTGCTCTTCGCCCGGCTCCTCCAGTACCGCGCGTACAAGAGGATCGCCGAGATCTTCGAGGAGCGCTGGGAGTCCGAGGGCCACCGCCACCCCCGTACCGTCGGACTCGAACCGCACCACGCCGAGCTGCTCCCCGAGGTCGTCATCTCCATCGGCGCCGAGGGCTTCGCCAGGCTCGCCGCCAAGGCCATGCAGCCCAAGCCCGAGCCCCAGGTGTACGTCGACCACATCCACGCCCCGCTCGTCAGCGTCCGGGACCAGGCCGCGGTGGTCGTCGCCCTGCTCCGCGAGCGCGGCTCGGCCGTCTTCCGGGAGCTGATCGAGGACGCCGGCGACACCCTCACCGTCGTCGCCCGCTTCCTGGCCCTCCTGGAGCTCTACCGGGAGAAGGCCGTCGCCCTCGACCAGGAGACCGCCCTCGGGGACCTCACGGTCTCCTGGACCGGCGGGGAGACGGACCCGTCCGCGGCCGTGACCGACGAATTCGACCAGGAGGCCACCGCATGAGCGACCTCAAGCCCGCCCTCGAAGCCGTCCTCATGGTCGTCGACGAGCCCGCCACCGAGGAGCACCTCGCCAAGGTCCTGGAGCGCTCCCCGGCCGAGGTGGCCGACGCCCTGCACGAGCTGGCCGAGGAGTACACCGCCCAGGGCCGCGGCTTCGAGCTGCGGCGGGTCGCCGGGGGCTGGCGCTACTACACCCGTCCCGCCTTCGCCCCGGCCGTCGAGGCCTTCGTCCTGGAGGGGCAGCAGGCCCGGCTCACCCAGGCGGCCCTGGAGACCCTCGCGGTCGTCGCCTACCGCCAGCCGGTCAGCCGTTCCCGGGTCTCCGCGGTCCGCGGGGTCAACTGCGACGGCGTGATGCGGACCCTCCTCCAGCGGGGCCTGGTGGAGGAGGCGGGCGCGGAACCCGAAACAGGTGCGATCCTGTACAGGACGACGAACTACTTCCTGGAGCGGATGGGCCTGCGCGGCCTGGACGAACTCCCCGAACTCGCCCCCTTCCTCCCCGAGGCCGAGGCGGTCGAGGCGGACTCCCTGGAAGGCGTCCCGTCGTTCGACCCGGACGCAGACGTAGACGACAAGACGGAACTTTGATGCGAAGCAGCAGCGGCAGGAACAGCAGCGGAAACAACGGCGGGAGCCGTGGTGGCAACAGCGGCGGCCGCGGCGGCAGCGGCGGAGGCCGCGGCAACAGCGGCGGTGGCGGCGGGCGCGGGAACTACCGCGGCGCCGGCAACGGCCGCGACGACCGGCAGGGCGGCGGCCGTCCCGGCCAGGGCGGCGGCAGCCGTGCCGGCCAGGGCGGTGGCGGGCGCCCGGGTCAGGGCGGCGGCCGGCCGACCGGCTCCAGCCCGCGCAAGGCGCGCCCGGAGGAGCGCACCTACGACGAGCGCTACAGCTCCGGCGGCTCCTCGGACGCCCCCAAGCGCGGCCGGGGCGCGGCCGCGCGCGGCGGCGCCAAGGGCGGTCCCCGGCAGTCCCCGCAGCGCGGCGGCGGCCGTACGGCGCCCGCCCGCTCGCGCGAGTACGACGCCCGCACGGAGGAGCGCAACCGGGAGCGGTACGCCGGCAAGCCCGAGATCAAGACCCCCAAGACCTTCCCCGGCGCCGAGCAGGAGGGCGAGCGGCTGCAGAAGGTCCTCGCCCGCGCCGGCATGGGCTCGCGGCGCGCCTGCGAGGAGCTGATCGAGCAGGCCCGCGTCGAGGTCAACGGCGAGATCGTCCTCGAGCAGGGCATGCGCGTCGACCCGGAGAAGGACGAGATCAAGGTGGACGGCCTGACCGTCGCCACCCAGTCGTACCTCTTCTTCGCGCTGAACAAGCCGTCCGGCGTCGTCTCCACCATGGAGGACCCCGACGGCCGCCAGTGCCTCGGCGACTACGTCACCAACCGCGAGACCCGGCTGTTCCACGTCGGCCGGCTCGACACGGAGACCGAGGGCATCATCCTGCTCACCAACCACGGCGAGCTGGCCCACCGCCTCACGCACCCGAAGTACGGCGTGAAGAAGACCTACCTGGCCGCCATCACCGGCCCGCTGCCCCGCGAGGTCGGCCGGCGGCTGAAGGACGGCATCCAGCTGGAGGACGGCTACGCCCGCGCCGACCACTTCCGCGTGGTCGAGCAGACCGGCAAGAACTACCTGGTCGAGGTCACCCTGCACGAGGGCCGCAAGCACATCGTGCGCCGGATGCTCGCCGAGGCGGGCTTCCCGGTCGAGAAGCTGGTCCGCACCGCCTTCGGCCCGATCGCCCTGGGCGACCAGAAGTCGGGCTGGCTGCGCCGCCTCACCAACACCGAGGTCGGCATGCTGATGAAGGAAGTCGGCATGTAAGGCCCCCGCTCCACCGACGAAGCCCGTGACCGCCCGGCGGTCACGGGCTTCGTCGCGTCCGCGACGGGGCTTGTGGCGGCACCCCGTCCACCTTTATAGTCAGAATGACTCTTAAGGAGGCGGGCGTGAGCCTCGCAGACGTACTCGCACCCCTGCAGCAACCCCTCTTCACCGTCCTGGACACCCCGGTCGGCTGGACCGAGGTCCTGGGCTTCGGCAGCGGAGCGCTCTGCGTCTGGCTCGTCGCCCGCCGGCGCACGGCCAACTGGCCCGTCGGCATCGCCAACAACCTCTTCTTCGTCCTGCTCTTCACCCAGGCCGGGCTCTACGCCGACGCCGGCCTCCAGATCGTCTTCATCGCCCTCGCCGTGTACGGCTGGTGGACCTGGACCCACGGGGGTGGACCAGGCTCCGACGGCCTCCCGGTGCGCCGCACCACGCGCACCGAGTGGACCTGGCTGCTCACGGCGGGGGCGGTGGGGACCCTCGCGCTCACCCTGCTCCTCGACCGCGCCACCGACTCGACCGTCCCCTTCTGGGACGCCCTCACGACCGCGCTCTCCCTGATGGCGACGTACGGCCAGTGCCGGAAGCGGCTGGAGTCCTGGTGGCTCTGGATCGCCGCCGACGTCGTCTACGTACCGCTCTACGCGTACAAGGGGCTCTACCTGACCTCCCTGCTGTACGTCGGCTTCATGATGCTCTGCGCCGTCGGCCTGCGCGGCTGGACCAGGGACCTCACGGGCTCCCCCCGACCGGCGGGAGCGACCGCGTGAAGCGCTACGGCCACGGCCTCGTCCTCGGCAAGTTCTATCCGCCGCACGCCGGCCACCACCACCTCGTCCGCACCGCCCGCGACCGCTGCGAGCGCCTCACCGTCCTGGTCTGCGCCTCCTCCGTGGAGAGCATCCCCCTGGAGGACCGGGTCGCCTGGATGCGCGAGATCCACCCCGACGTCCTCGTCGTCGGCGCCGTCGACGACATCCCCGTCGACCTCCGGGACCCCGACGTGTGGGCCGCCCACATGGCCGTCTTCCGGGCCGCCGTGCCCGAGCGCGTCGACGCCGTCTTCACCTCGGAGCCGTACGGGGAGGAGCTCGGCCGCCGCTTCGGCGCCGCATCCGTCCTCGTCGACCAGGAGCGCGTCCGCCACCCCGTCTCCGGCACCGCCGTCCGTGCGGACCCCGCCGGCTGCTGGGACTTCCTGGAAGCACCCGTGCGGGCCGCGCTCACCCGCCGGGTCGTCGTCCTCGGCGCCGAGTCCACCGGCACCACCACCATGGCCCTCGCCCTCGCCGACCACTACCGGCGGCGCGGCGGCGTCTGGGCCCGCACGCGATACGTACCGGAGTACGGGCGCGAGTACAGCGAACTCAAGCTCGCCGAACTCCGCGCCGAACGCCCCGGCGCCGACTGGTCCGAGGTCGCCTTCCGCTCCTCCGACTTCCCCGTCATCGCCCAGCGCCAGGCCGAACTGGAGGAGGAGGCCGCCCGGGACGGCTCGCCCGTCCTCTTCTGCGACACCGACGCCTTCGCCACCACCATCTGGCACGAGCGCTACATGGGCACCACCAGCCGCGCCACCGGCGAGATCGCCGCCCTCGGTCGACAGCACCTCTGGCTCCTCACCGACCACCGGGGCGTCGACTTCGAGGACGACGGCCTGCGCGACGGGGAGCACCTGCGGCCCTGGATGACCGCGCGCTTCCTCACCCAGCTCGCCCACACCGGCCGCCGCACCGCCGTCCTCACCGGCCCCCACGAGGAGCGGCTCGCGGCCGCCGTCGCCGCCGTCGACGCGCTGCTCGCCGAGGGCTGGCACCTCACCGACCCCCTGCCGGAGCGCCGATGACCGACCACCGGGCCCCCGAGGGCTACGACCCTTACGCCTTCGAGCCGTTCGCCGTCACCGTCGACCTCGCCGTCCTCACCGTCCGCGAGGAACGCCTCCACGTCCTGCTCGTCGAGCGCGGGCAGGAGCCGTACGCCGGATCCTGGGCCCTGCCCGGCGGCTTCGTGCTGCCCCGCGAGTCCGCCGAGCGGGCCGCCCGCCGCGAACTCGCCGAGGAGACCGGACTCTCCGAGGCCACCGTCGCCGGCCTCCACCTCGAACAGCTCCGCACCTACACCGAACCCGACCGCGACCCGAGGATGCGGGTCGTCTCCGTCGCCTTCACCGCGCTCGTACCCGACCCTCCCGAACCGCGCGGCGGCGGCGACGCGGCGCAGGCCCGCTGGATCCCGTACGGAACACACGGCCGGCTCGCCTTCGACCACGACCGGATCCTCGCCGACGCCCACGAACGGGTCGGCGCCAAGCTCGAGTACACCTGCCTCGCGACCGCCTTCTGCCCGCCCGAGTTCACCCTCGGCGAGCTGAGGCAGGTCTACGAGACGGTCTGGGGCGTCGAACTCGACCGCCCCAACTTCCGGCGCAAGGTCCTCACCACGCCCGGCTTCGTCCAGGCCGTGGAAGGACCGCCGCGCCTCACCGGCGGACGGGGGAAACCGGCCGCCCTCTACCGGGCGGGCGGGGCCACCACCCTCCACCCGCCCCTCCTGCGACCGGAAGGACGCCCCGCATGAACCTCACCCGCACCGCCACCAAGCAGGCCGCGACCGGCTCCCTGATCGGGCTGGCGCTCGGGGACGCGCTGGGCTTCCCGACCGAGTTCAACGACGTGCCGTCGATCCTCGCCAAGGTCGGCCCCTGGCGGGAGATGGCACTGCCCGTCAGGAACGGCACGGCGTACGTCACCGACGACACCCAGATGACCCTCGCCTTCGCCCGCGGCATCCGCACGGCCATGGACCGGGGCCTGCTCGCCCCGCTGCGCCTCGCCCGGCCCGTTCGCGACGAGTTCGTCGACTGGTACCACTCCCCGGAGAACAACCGCGCCCCGGGCAACACCTGCCTGCGCGCCTGCATGCTCCTCGACGGCGACCGGCCCTGGCAGGACGCCAGCCAGATCCACTCCAAGGGCTGCGGCGCCAACATGCGCGTCGCGCCCATCGGGCTCGTCCCCGGGCTGAGCGAGGAGCAGCGGGCGGGCGCCGCGCAGCTCCAGTCGGGCCTGACCCACGGTCACCCCACCGCGCTCGCCGCCTCCGACCTCACCGCCCGTGCCGTGTACCTGCTCGCGCAGGGCGTGGACCCGACCGGGCTCGTCGGACAGCTGCGCTCGTACGCCTACGAGAACCGCTCCCGCTACCACGAGCACTGGCTCGGCGACCTGTGGACCCGCTCCCAGGACCCCAGCGCCCTCCACTTCGTCCAGCGGGGCTGGGACGAGTGCCTGGCGGTCCTGGAGCGCCTGGACGCCGTGCAGCGCACGGCCGACCCCGAGCTCGACCCCTGCGAGTACACCGGCGACGGCTGGATCGCCGAGGAGGCCCTCGCGACCGGCCTCCTCTGCTTCCTGCTCTTCCCGGACGAGCCCCTCACCGCGCTGCGCCGCGCCGCCTGCACCCGTGGCGACTCCGACTCGATCGCCGCCCTCGCGGGCGCCTTCGCCGGCGCCCACCTCGGCGCGGACGCCTGGCCGAAGGAGTGGGCGGAGCGCGTCGAGTACCGCAGCGACCTGCTGACCTTCGGCGCGCTCTGGGACGCTTGATCCATGACGCTCGCCCTGGACCCGGACCTCTCCGCCGTCGTGGCGGAACAGCCCGACCCCCTGCTCTTCGCGACCGTCTCCGGCGCGCACCTGTACGGCTTCCCGTCCCGCGACTCGGACGTGGACCTGCGCGGGGCGCACCTGCTGCCCCTGGAGGCCCTGACAGGCCTGCGAGAGCCGGAGGAGACCCGCAGCCGGATGTGGGACCGGGACGGCGTGGAGATGGACCTCGTCACCCACGACCTGCGGAAGTTCGCCCGGCTGATGCTGCGCCGCAACGGCTACGTCCTGGAGCAGCTCACCTCCCCGCTCGTCGCCCACACCACGCAGACCCACGCGGAACTGGTCTCCCTCGTGCCGGAGCTGCTCACCCGCCACCACGCCCACCACTACCGCGGCTTCGCCGGCACGCAGTGGCGGCTCTTCGAGAGCAGCGGCGAGCTCAAGCCGCTGCTCTACACCTACCGGGCGCTGCTCACCGGCATCCACCTGATGCGCTCGGGCGAGGTGCAGGCCCATCTGCCGACCCTGGTGGGAGAAGTGGCGGAGGCCCCGGCCCGGCTGCCCGAGCTCGTCGCGGCGAAGACGGAGGCCGAGCACGGGCGGGCCGAGGTGGACCCCGAGGCGGTACGGGCCGAGACGGAGGCCCTGCACGCGGTCCTGGACGAGGCCCAGGCGGCCTCGGGGCTCCCGGAGTCGGTGCGCGTCCACGACGCGCTGCACGACCTCGTCGTACGGGTCCGGCTAGAGCACGCCCAGCGCTGAGGCGCGGCGGGCGCGGATCAGGAAGTCCTGGACGCGGGGTTCGTCCGGGGCGGCGGGGAGCGGGGTCGTGTCGTGGGCCCGGTCGGCCTCGTCCTGGAGGCGGTCCATCCAGGACTCCACCTCCGGCCATGGCACCTCGCCGCGCTTGACCGCGAGGAGGCGGTCGCGGTCCTCGCCGACGTCGATGCGGAGCTCGCCCGTGCGCAGCAGGTCGCGGCAGCTGGCCAGCAGCCGCAGCAGGTGCATGGCGTGCTTCCAGCGCGGACCGCCGTACTGGCGGACGTCCGCGTCGAGCTTGCGGCGCTGGCCGCCCGCGTACCGGACGAAGGTCTGGTGGGCCCGGCGGGACAGGAAGGCCCCGCGGAGGGAGAGGAGTTCGCGGCCCCATTCGTCGACGTGCTCGACCACGGGGGAGTGGAGGCACTCCAGGACGTTCGGGTTGTTGCGCAGGGCGAGCTCGCAGAAGCGTTCCAGCTCCCAGCTGAACTGCTCCTCGCCGGGCCCCTCCACGTGCGCCGGGGGCTTGTCGAAGCGCCAGAAGAGGGGCGTGGGGGCGAGGTAGACGCCCCGCACGTCCGTGTCGCTGTCCTCGGTCGCCAGACCGAAGGCGCGCGAGCCCATCACGCAGGAGTAGATCGTGTGCTCGCGCACCAGCTCGTCCGGAGTCATGCGGGGCAGATTACGCGAGGGTGATCGTTTCTCCCGAGACAATAATCTGCTCGGCCGGCAGCGGTCTGGGCGCCGGGCCCGCCGCCACCGAGCCGTCGGCGACGCGGAACCTGGAGCCGTGGCAGGGGCAGTCGATCGTGCCGTCCGCGACCTTGTTCACCGTGCAGCCCTGATGCGTGCAGACCGCGGAGAACGCCTTGAACTCGCCCGCCGTGGGCTGGGTCACGACCACCTTCTCCTTCGGGAAGACCATGCCGCCGCCCACCGGGATCTGGGAGGTCCTGGCCAGCGGGGCTCCGCCGCTCGGAGCGGCCGTGGAGGCCGGGGCGGTCGGGGACGCTTCGCCGGCGGTCGGGGACG
Source organism: Streptomyces sp. NK15101 (assembly GCF_020400725.1). Classification (GTDB taxonomy): domain Bacteria; phylum Actinomycetota; class Actinomycetes; order Streptomycetales; family Streptomycetaceae; genus Streptomyces. The sequence goes on from NZ_JAINVG010000052.1 coordinate 36,765, forward strand.
CTTCGGTGGCGGCCGGCGCGCTCGTGTTCGTACCGTCGGCACCCCCGTCGTCCGAGCCGCAGCCCGTCGTCAGGGCCGCTGCGGCGAACAGGACGGTACGGCGTGTGGTGGGGCGTGAGGTCATGCCGCCAGCTTGGCCGCGCGCCCCGCCCCCGGGGCCCGCAACACGCCTGCGCGCGGCGCCCGGCTCCCCCGCACGGCCGCCCCGCCCGCCGTGTACGCCGAGTGGCGGAGCACCCCGGCCCGGGTGACATCGGGCCTGTTCCGTACCGGTACGAAAGGCAGGACCATGGCGGGCGACGACCTCGGCGGCCTCCTCGGGGCCCTCGCGGGAGGCAAGGGCGGCGGCACCGGCGCGAACGGCTCGAACCCGCTCGGCGGCCTCCTCGACATGCTGATCAGGTCCGGCCCCACCGACCAGGCCCGGTCCTGGATCGGCACCGGCGAGAACCAGGCCGTCAGCGGCGCCCAGATCGCCGGGGCCCTCCCCGACGACACCCTCCGGAAGGTCGCGGCGGACGCCGGCGTCAGCCCCCAGGAGGCCGCCGACGAGATCGCCCGGTCCCTGCCGCAGGCCGTCGACAGGCTGACCCCGAACGGCTCGCTGCCCGAGGGCGCCTCCCTGGAGGAGATCATCCGGCAGCAGCGGCTCTGAGCGCGTCCGACGCCGGCCGCCGTCCCGCCCCTCCCGCCCGTCCCGCCCGTCCCGTCCGTCCCGTCCGTCTCGGAGGGCGGGCGGCGCGGCGCGGCGCCCCCGCCGCTGACTAGGCTGAACGGAGCACTGACGCAGGCTAAGGAGCACGACGTGGCGGTACGAGCGGTCCGAGGAGCCGTCCAGCTGGAACGGGACGAGGCCGGACACATGCGCGAGCAGGTCGAGGAGCTGCTCACCGCCGTCCTCGAGCGCAACGGGCTCACCACCGACGACCTCATCAGCATCTGGTTCACCGCCACGCCCGATCTGCACAGCGACTTCCCCGCCGTCGCGGCCCGTCACATCGGGATCGTCGACGTCCCCCTGATCTGCGCACAGGAACTCGACATCGAGGGCGCGATGCCGAGGGTCGTCCGGCTCCTCGCCCACGTCGAGACCGAACTGCCCAAGACCCGGATCGCGCACGTCTACCTCGGTGCCGCGGCCGCCCTGCGCAAGGACATCGCCCAGTGAGAACAGCGCTCGTCATCGGTACCGGCCTGATCGGCACCTCCGCCGCCATCGCCCTCGCGGGCCGGGGCGTCACGGTCCACCTGCGCGACCACGACCCGGCGCGCGCCCGCACGGCCGCCGCGCTCGGCGCGGGCACCGACGAGGAGCCCGAAGGCCCCGTGGACCTCGCCATCGTCGCCGTACCCCCCGCGCACGTGGCCGCCACCCTCGCCGAGGCCATGACGGCCGGCCTGGCCCGCGGCTACCTCGACGTGGCGAGCGTCAAGGGCAGTCCGAAGCGGGAGCTGGAGGCGCTGGGCCTCGACCTCACGGCGTACATCGGCACCCACCCCATGTCCGGCAAGGAGCGGTCGGGCCCGCTCGCCGCCACCGCCGACCTCTTCGAGGGCCGGCCCTGGGTCCTCACCCCGACCCGGGACACCGACACCGAGGTCCTCAACCTCGCCCTGGAGCTCGTCGCCCTCTGCCGGGCCGTCCCCGTCGTCATGGACGCCGACGCCCACGACCGGGCCGTCGCCCTCGTCTCCCACACCCCGCAGCTGGTGTCCTCCATGGTCGCCGCCCGCCTGGAGGAGGCCGACGAGTCCGCCGTACGCCTCTGCGGGCAGGGCATCCGCGACGTCACCCGCATCGCCGCCTCCGACCCGCGCATGTGGGTCGAGATCCTCTCCGCCAACCCCGGGCCCGTCGCCGACGTCCTCTCCGGCGTCGCCGCCGACCTCGACGAGACCGTCCGCGCCCTGCGGTCCCTGCAGTCCGCCGACGAGGACGAGCGACGGGACGGCGCCTCCGGTGTCGAGGACGTCCTGCGCCGCGGCAACGCCGGGCGCGCCCGCGTCCCCGGCAAGCACGGTGCCGCCCCGGCCGTCTACGAGACCGTCGCCGTCCTCATCAGCGACCAGCCGGGCGAGCTCGCCCGCATCTTCGCCGACGCGGGGCGCGCGGGCGTCAACATCGAGGACGTCCGCATCGAGCACGCGACCGGCCAGCAGGCGGGTCTGGTGCAGCTGATGGTCGAACCCTCGGCGGCGCCGGTGCTGGGGGCGGCGCTCCGGGAACGCGGCTGGGCCCTGCGCACGAGCTGACGCGCCCCGCCGTTGTGGGCGGCCGTTCCGCCGGGCCGGCGCCCACCCCCACCGTTGTGGGCAGGCGTTCCGCAAGGGGCGGAACGGGTGGGCACAACGGAACGGCGCCCCTTGCCGGCGCCCGAGGCTCCTGGGCCTGGACCCGCACCCCGTGCACAGCTCACACCTGGTGCGGGTCCGGGCGCGGAACGCGGCGGGTGGGGCGGGGCGCCGCCCAGGCGGGCGTGGCCCACACGGGCGGGTGGGCACCGGCCCGGCGAGCCGCGGCCCGCGCGGACAGGGGCCGTACGGGCTGGGCCGAACGGGGGCCCGGGACTCGGTAACCTTGTGGGGGTCCCCCGCAAACCGCCGGGCCCTAACCGTTCACCCCAGGAAGGTGTTCCCACCGTGGAATCCGTGATCGTCGCCATCGACGGGCCCTCCGGCACGGGCAAGTCCAGCACCTCGAAGGCGGTCGCCGCCAAGCTGGGGCTGAGCTACCTCGACACCGGCGCCCAGTACCGGGCGATCACCTGGTGGATGATCAGCAACGGCGTCGACGTCACCGACGCCGAGGCCGTCGCGAACGCCGCGTCGAAGCCCGTCATCGTCTCCGGCACCGACCCGGCCCGCCCCACCATCACCGTCGACGGCGCCGACGCCTCCGGACCCATCCGCACCGAGGAGGTCACCTCCAAGGTCAGCGCCGTCAGCGCCGTCCCCGAGGTGCGGAGCCTGATCACGGAGCTCCAGCGGTCCATCGCCCGCAGCGCCGGGACCGGCATCGTCGTCGAGGGCCGGGACATCGGCACCACCGTCCTGCCCGACGCCGACCTGAAGATCTTCCTCACGGCCTCGCCCGAGGCCCGTGCCGCCCGCCGCTCCGGCGAGCTCAAGGGCGCCGACGTGCACACGACGAAGGAGGCACTGATCAAGCGGGACGCGGCCGACTCCAGCCGGAAGACCTCCCCGCTCGCCAAGGCCGACGACGCCGTCGAGGTCGACACCACCGACCTCACCCTGGACCAGGTCATCGAGTGCGTCGTCACCCTGGTGGACGAGAAGCGGGCGGCCGCCAAGTGACCCTGCCCTCCGAGAAGGGCGCCGCCGTCGGCCGTCGCATCGGCATCGGGCTGATGTACGGCCTCTGGAAGCCGCGCGTCCTCGGCGCCTGGCGGGTGCCGGCCGCCGGCCCCGTCATCCTCGCCGTCAACCACGCGCACAACATCGACGGCCCCATGCTCATGGGCACCGCCCCGCGTCCCGTGCACTTCCTCATCAAGAAGGAGGCGTTCGTCGGACCGCTCGGCAGCTTCCTGGAGGGCATCGGGCAGCTGAAGGTGGACCGGGACTCGACCGACCGCAGGGCGATCGGCGACGCCCTGGGCGTCCTGGAGCAGGGCGGCGTCCTCGGGATCTTCCCCGAGGGCACCCGGGGCGACGGCGACTTCGCCTCGCTGCGCGCGGGCCTGGCGTACTTCGCCGTCCGCAGCGGCGCGCCGATCGTCCCGGTCGCCGTGCTGGGAAGCACCGAGCGCCGCGGACGGTTGGTCAAGGCACTGCCTCCGCTGCGCGGCCGCGTCGACGTCGTCTTCGGCGACGCCTTCGAGGCGGGGGACGGCTCCGGCCGCCGCACCCGCAAGGCGCTCGACGAGGCCACCGTACGGATCCAGGGGAAGCTCACCGCCCACCTGGAAAACGCCAGGCGCCTCACCGGGCGCTGAGCGACACTCTCAGTAGTGGCCCCCACGGCTCCGGCCGTCCGGGACCACCGACCACGAATGATCAAGGAACGGACTTCATGAACGACCAGCACGACCACGGGGCACTTGGCGACGCCGAGTACGCGGAGTTCATGGAGCTCGCCGCGGAAGAGGGCTTCGACGTCGAGGACGTCGAGGGCGCGATCGAGGAGGCCGGCCACGGCCCGCTCCCCGTCCTCGCCGTCGTCGGCCGCCCGAACGTCGGCAAGTCGACCCTGGTGAACCGCATCATCGGCCGCCGCGAGGCCGTCGTCGAGGACAAGCCGGGCGTCACCCGCGACCGCGTCACCTACGAGGCCGAGTGGGCCGGCCGCCGCTTCAAGGTCGTCGACACCGGCGGCTGGGAGCAGGACGTCCTCGGCATCGACGCCTCCGTCGCCGCCCAGGCCGAGTACGCCATCGAGGCCGCCGACGCCTGTCTCTTCGTCGTGGACGCCACCGTCGGCGCCACCGACACCGACGAGGCCGTCGTCAAGCTGCTCCGCCGCGCGGGGAAGCCGGTCGTCCTCGCCGCGAACAAGGTCGACGGCCAGTCCGGCGAGGCCGACGCGGCCATGCTCTGGTCCCTGGGCCTCGGCGAGCCGTTCCCCGTCTCCTCGCTGCACGGCCGCGGCACCGGCGACCTCCTCGACGAGGTCCTGAAGAAGCTGCCCGAGGCCCCCGAGCAGCGCTTCGGCAACGCGGTCGGCGGCCCCCGCCGCATCGCCCTCATCGGCCGCCCGAACGTCGGCAAGTCCTCCCTGCTCAACAAGGTGGCGGGCGAGGACCGGGTCGTCGTCAACGAGCTGGCCGGCACCACCCGCGACCCGGTCGACGAGCTCATCGAGCTCGGCGGCGTGACGTGGAAGTTCGTCGACACCGCCGGCATCCGCAAGAAGGTCCACCTCCAGGAGGGCGCGGACTACTACGCCTCCCTGCGGACCGCGGCCGCCGTCGAGAAGGCGGAGGTGGCCGTCATCCTCATCGACACCACCGACAACATCTCGGTCCAGGACCAGCGCATCATCACGATGGCGGTCGAGTCGGGCCGCGCCATCGTCATCGCCTACAACAAGTGGGACGAGCTCGACGAGGAGCGCCGCTACTACCTCGAGCGCGAGATCGAGACCGAGATGCAGCAGGTCGCCTGGGCGCCCCGGGTCAACGTCTCCGCCAAGACCGGCCGTCACATGGAGAAGCTGGTCCCGGCCATCGAGACCGCCCTCGCCGGCTGGGAGACCCGCGTCCCCACCGGCCGGCTCAACGCCTTCCTGGGCGAGATCGTCGCCTCCCACCCGCACCCGGTCCGCGGCGGCAAGCAGCCCCGCATCCTCTTCGGCACGCAGGCCGGCACCAAGCCGCCCCGCTTCGTGCTCTTCGCCTCCGGCTTCCTGGAGGCCGGCTACCGCCGCTTCATCGAGCGCCGGCTGCGCGAGGAGTTCGGCTTCGAGGGCACCCCGATCCACATCTCGGTCCGGGTGCGCGAGAAGCGCGGCCGCAAGAAGTAGCGCCCGCGCACCCGCGCGGTGACACACGGCCGAGGGCCGGGGCGATGCGCCCCGGCCCTCGGCCGTTCGTCCTGCCGTCCTGCCCGCTTCCGTACGGGAGGCCTCTGCGGGCTAGAGGCCTCTGCGGGGTCCCGGTGGCAGCGCCGCCTGGGTGTGGGGGTGCTGCTGCCCCGACCACGCCGTCGGATACCCCGTCGCGTGCCCGTGCCTGCCCGTGCTCAGGACCGTGCCGAAGGCCCGGAAGCTCAGCTCCTCCTCGCCGCTGCGGTCGCCCGGCAGCGTACGGAACGACCTGCGGTACTCCGAGTACAGGGCGTCGTAGATCGGCGTCGGCGAAGGGCCCGCCGTGACGTCCCGCGCGGGACGCATCGCGGGGATCTGGCTCGGATACGGCTGGGGGAAGGGGTCGTATGGGTGCACATAGGTGCCAACGAGACCGCCGTCCGTCGGATGCGGGCGGCTCTCCGAAAGAGGAGCGGCCCGGGGACGCGGCACGGTCGGCACGCCCGCCCCCGGGCGCCGCGCCCGCCCTATGCCCGGTCGGCCGTCTTCCATCAGGTGCCGGCCAGGGGCATCGCGGCGGCCACCAGACGGCCGTTCGCGGCGGCCTTCTCCAGGGCGTCGCGCAGCAGGTCCTCGCGCGGCTGCTGGCCGATCGAGCCCACCGGGGCGGCGAAGACCAGGACCGTGTGCGACTTGTTGGCCGCCGCGCGCCAGCCCTCGGTGACCTGGAGCGGCTGGTGCGCCTGCCACCAGGCGGCCTGACCGGCACCGCCCGGCCCCGGCTGGAGCACGGAGTGCAGCTGGCCCATGGCGACCAGGACCGACCAGCCCGGCAGCATCGCCGGCTTCTCGCCCAGGTCCACGACCGGCTGGAAGCCCTGCTCGGCCAGGAGCGACAGGAACTCGTCGGTGAGGCCGTCCGAACCGGGACGGGCCACCGGCGCGGTCGGCTCCACGACGAGCGCCGGGTGCAGCTCGCCCTCGATCAGGACGAGACCGCTGGTGACCCCGAGCACGGCCTGCTCGGGGTGGGAGGCGGAGAGCGCGTCGGCGGCGTCGGAGGCCGTGATGGAGGCGACGGCGCCTTGGAGCTGCTCCTCGGCGACCCGGACGACCTGCGACGGGATGCAGCTGGCGTGGGCGAAGGCGAGGACCGCGGTCTCCTCGCCCACGAACAGCACCGTGCTGGTGCGCTCCTGGTCGGAGTCTCCCGGCGTGCGGCAGGAGGTGCAGTCGTAGCTGCCCGGGGCGTTGTCGCCGGCCAGCAGCCGGTCCGCTTCTTCGTCGCCGATCTCGGCGCGTACGTCCTCGCTGACGTCGAGCATGCGCGGCACGGGGGGCTCCCTGGACTCGGTACGGGGACGCCGGGCCGTTCCCGGGCGTCTCATGCCGAGTTCAACGGGTCAGCCTCGGCCGGGGTCACGCGCGGAAGCGAGGCAACTTGCCGGTGGCGCGTGCGCCCCCGGCCCTCCGGGGGCGTTCGCGGACGTCCGGGGCCGTGACTCCGACCGGGTGGGGTGTGAACAGTGTTCCGCGCGGCACGGGCCGGCGGTGGCGGGGGGCTGCCTAGCCTTCCCCGATGTCGAAGATCCGATTTTGGACGGCGGGTTCCCTCGTGGCGGCGTCCGCGGCCGCGCTCCTGACCCTGGCTCCGGCGCCCGCCCAGGCCCGGGACACGCCCGCCGGGCCCGTCCCGGGCCAGGTCGCGGGGGCGCGGGACGTGCCCGGAGCCCTGGAGGACGTGGCCGTCGGCGTGCGGGGCGTGCGGGAGGCCTCCGCCGTGCTCCTGGGCGTCTCGGAGGTGCTCCGGGAGGCCGCCTCCGTGCCCTCGTACGCCTGCGCGAAGGACCAGTGGCCGTGGGGCTGCGTCGCCGAGTGCGAGAGCAGCGGCCGCTGGCACGTCAACACCGGCAACGGCTTCTACGGCGGGCTCCAGTTCTGGCATCCCACCTGGGTCGAGCACGGCGGACAGAAGTACGCCCGGCGCGCCGACCTGGCGACCCGGCAGCAGCAGATCACCGTCGCCGAGGAGGTGCTGCGCACCCAGGGGTGGGGTGCCTGGCCCGTCTGCTCCAAGCGGTACGGCCTCTCCGGGCGCGTCCACACCGTCCAGTCCGGCGACACGCTCGGCTCGATCGCCCGCCGCTTCGCCCTCAGGGGCGGCTGGCAGGCGCTGTACGCGGCGAACCGGAGCCTGATCGGGCCCGATCCGAACCGGATCGTCGTCGGCACCATGCTGCGGATCGCCCCCCTCTGAGACCCGGGGGCCTCAGCGGTACTCGGCCGGCTCCCCGCTCGACGCGCGGGAGCCGCGCCGCAGTTCGTGCACGAGCGAGCCGGGCGGCAGTCCGTCCGGTACCCGCTGCTCGGCCAGGACCACGGCCGCCCCGCCCGCCACGGCGAGCTCCGCGAGCATCCGGTAGGTACGGGCCGCGACCGGCGGGGCCATGCCGAGCGCCGGCTCGTCGACCAGCACCACGCGCGCGCGTGCGAGGAACGCGCGGGAGAGCGCCAGCATCCGGCGCTCCCCGCCGGAGAGCGTCCCGGCCGTCCTGGGGAGGAGGGGGGCCAGTTCCGGGTACGGGGCGGTGGCGTCGGGTGCTTCGGCCCCGGGCGCGGCGAGCGCGAGGTTCTCGGCGACGGTGAGGCCCGCGTACACCGCCCGCAGGTCCGGTACGAAGCACAGCCCGCGGCGCGCCCGTTCGTGCGCCGGGAGGCGGGAGACGTCGGCCCCGCGCCACTCCACCCGGCCCGCCGCGAGCCCCACCGTGCCGGCCAGGGCGCGCAGGGCGGTCGTCCGGCCCGCGCCGTTGCGGCCCAGAAGGACCGTCACCGTCCCGGCGGGCACGGGCAGGTCGAGACCGTGCAGGGCCTCCAGGGGGCCGTAGCGGACCCGGGCGGCGCGCAGGGCGATCTCGACGCTCACGACAGGATCCGGCCCCCCTCCATGGTGTGCACCGTGTGCGCGATCCCGGCGACCAGGTCCGGGTCGTGCTCGACGACGAGGACGGTCAGGCCGTCCGCCGCGAGCGCGGCCAGGATCCGGGCGAGCGCGGCGGTCTCGGCGGCGTCGAGCCCGGCGGCCGGCTCGTCGAGGAGCAGTGTGTGCGGGCGCCCGGCCAGGGCGCGGGCCAGCTCGACCCGGCGCAGCGTTCCGGTGGGCAGGTCCGCCGCCGCCCGGTGCCGTACGGGCCCGGCCAGCCCGAGCAGCCGCAGGTTCCGCTCCACGGCGGCCGGGTCCCCGCGCCCCTCGCCCTGCTCCTGGCCGAGGCGGACGTTCTCCTCGACCGTGAGCGACGGGAACACGGCGAGCCGCTGGAAGGTCCGGGCGATGCCGAGACGGGCCCGGGCGTGGGCGGACCGGGCGGTGATGTCGGTGCCGTCGAGCGTGATCCGCCCCTGGCCCCGGCGGGGGCGGAGGGTCCCGGCGAGACAGTCGAACAGGGTGCTCTTGCCCGCGCCGTTGGGGCCGACGAGGGCGGTGACGCGGGCGGGGGAGAGGACGAGGGTGACGTGGGAGAGGGCGGTGACGCCTCCGGGATAGGTGAGGGTGAGGTCGTGCGCGCGGAGCCCCTCGCGGGGCGGTGCGGGGCGGTGCGGGGCTCCGGCGGCGGCCGGCGGGCCGTGGGCGTGCGGCCGGCCTCCGGCCGGGCCGGTGCCGAGGGGCCCGGTCGGGACGCCGCTGGAGGACCCGCCCGGAGCGGCGACGGGTGACCCGCCCGGAGCGGCGACGGGAGACCTGCCCGGGGCGGCGACGGGAGGGCCGTCCGGGCCCGTGGTGGCCGGTGGGGCGTGGGGCTCGGGGCGTCTCGGGTCCGGGAGCAGCGTCAGCAGGGGCGGGATGCGGCCCGTCAGCGCTGCCAGGAGGCCTGTCAGGGCTGCCGCCGTGCCCGCCTGGGGTCCCGCGTCCAGGGCAGTGAGGCAGGCCGCCGCGGCCAGCGGGGTCAGGAGGCTGTCGGCGCCCAGGACCAGGACGGCGGCGAACCAGAGCAGGCCGCGCACCGGGTCGTACTGCTCGGGGTCGAAGGCGCGCAGGCCCATGCCGAGGAGCCCGCCGCCGAGGGCCGCCAGGGCCGCGCCCAGGACGAAGGCGAGGAGCTTGAGGCGGGGCACCGGGACGCCCGCCGCCTCGGCGCCCGGCTCGTGGTCCCGCAGGGCGGCGAGCGCGCGGCCCGTGCGGCCCCGGCGGAGGGCCGCCACCAGGGCGAGGCAGCCGGCCAGGACGACGAGCTCCAGGGCGTAGAAGGCGCGGTCGTCGGAGAAGCCCGCCGGGCGGCCGAGGGCCAGGCCGGCCGTCGCGTACGGCTGGGTGAGGACGAAGCGGCTCACCGCCACCCCCACGGCCAGCGTCGCCAGGGCGAGGGCCAGGCCGTGCCGCCGGATCGCCGGCCGGGCCGTCACCAGGCCCGCCACCGCCACCATCGGCACCGCGAGCCCGAGGGCCGGAAGCGTGGGCACCCCGCCGGCCGCGAGCAGCGCCGTGAAGAGGGCGCCCAGGCCCGCGTACGCCGCCTGGCCCAGCGCGATCTGGCCGCCGCGGCCCGCCACCACGACCAGCGACAGGAGGATCACGGCGAGCGCGGGGACCTGGACCGCCGTGTGCAGGTCGGAGCCCGCGAGACCGAGCGGGAGGAGGAACAGGACGCCGGCCGCCGGCCACAGGGCCGTCGGTACGCGGGCGGGCCGTGCCGGCGGCGGCAGGGCGTCCTCGCCCTTGCCGCCCACGCCCGGCAGGACGAGCGCCGCCACCAGGAGCGCCACCACGAACAGGTTCGCCCCGACGGCCTGGAGGAGGGGGCCCGCCCAGCCCTCCGGGTGCAGCCGGGTCAGCTGCGCCTGGGCGACGCCGATGGCGAGCGCGGCGGCCACGGCCACCGGCAGCGACCGCATCCGGGCGATCACCGCGACCGCGATCACCTCGACGACGAGCAGCGGCATCCCGTACGGGTCGAGCCGTACGTACGGGGCGAGCAGCACGCCCGTGAGGCCGGCCGTGAACGAGCCGAACGCCCAGCCCGCCGCCGCGACCCGGTCCGCGTCGATGCCCGCCAGGACGGCGAGCGGGCGGTTGTCCACGACCGCCCGCAGCTCCCGGCCGAACCGCGTCCACCGGGTCACCGCCCCCACCAGACAGGCCAGCGCGACCACCGCCGCGAGCTGCGCCCACGGATCGTCGCCGAGCAGCACGGGCGCGTCGTCCCGGGCCCCGGGGCCCCACAGCAGCACCGCTCCGCCCACCAGGAGGACGAAGACGCCGATCGTCGCCACCAGGGTCTGCGCCGGATGGGAGCCGAGCAGCGCCAGGGGGCGGAAGACGCCCCGGTCGAGGACCAGGCCGAGGGCGGGGGCGACGAGGAGGAGCGTGACCAGGGCGCCCAGGGGCAGCGGCCAGCCCCACTCGACCACCAGCTGGCGGAGCACGTACGCGCAGACCATGGCGACGGCCCCGTGCGCGAGGTTCAGCACCCCCGTCGCCCGGTGGGTGACGACCAGTCCGATGCCGGTGAGCGCGGCGGCGCTGCCGACCGCGAGGCCGGCGAGCGTCAGCTCGTACGTCAGGGAGGCCACGGCTCACACACCGGGCAGGGGGCGAGCTCCGCGTCCCCCGCCTCCACGGCCTCCGCCTTGCCCGCCACCAGCGGGCAGTCCGGGCGGTGCGCGAGGGTCCCGGCCGGAACCCGCAGGAGAGGACCGTCCGAGGACGGCGGGGGAGGCTCCTGCGGGCCGGGGAGGCGTGGCCGCGGAGGGCGTACGGGAAGCAGCGCCGCCGCACCGGCGAGGACCGCGCCCGCCACGAGGAGCGCGGCCCCCGGCACCGTGCACGAGGCCAGATAGGGCAGCTGGCGCTCCGCGAAGCGCTCGCCGGAGATCCCGTACCAGCCGAGCGCGCAGAGCACCGCGCCCCCGGCGGCGGCCGCGAGACCGCTCCAGAGCAGGATCCGGGATGTCGGCGCCATCGCGGCCTCCCTGCGGCACCCCCTTGCGGGATGTCCTCTTCCTTGCACTATGCCCTGAACCGTCCCACCCTGGAATCATCAGGCCGCCCGGCCTGCACGGACACCCGGTGGTGAGCCACATGGTTCTCAAGCGACGTGGGGCGGCGCTCGCGGCCGCCGCGGTCCTGGTCCTGACCCCCGCCGTCGCGAGCTGCTCGGACGACGGTGGCTCCTCCGGGGACCGGTCCACCACGACCGCGCCGCCCGGGATGACGGGCCAGCCCCCCGGTGGCGCCGTCCAGCCGGACGACCCCGCAGCGGCACGGGCCGAGATCACCAAGAACTGGACGGCCTTCTTCGATCCGAAGACCCCGACGGCCGAGAAGACCAGACTGCTGGAGAACGGCGAACAGATGGCACCCGTCCTCGCGGCCTTCGCCGGTGACAAGAACGCGGCGGCGACGACGGCCGAGGTCAAGGGCATCGACTTCACCTCGCCCGACGGGGCGAACGTGACCTACGACCTGCTCGTCGGCGGCAACCCCGCCCTGCCCGACTCGAAAGGCACCTCCGTCCTCCAGGGCGACACCTGGAAGGTCTCCGTGAAGACCCTGTGCGGCCTGGTCGAGTTGAGCGGTGTCGCCGTCCCGGGCTGTTGAGGCGGTCGGGGCACTGCTCCTGGCCGTGCTCCTCGCCCTCCTCGCGGCGTGCGGCAGCCGGCTCCCGGAGCGCGTCTTCGAGACGCGGCCCACCGCCGACCCCTCCGGCGGTGAGCCGCTCCGCGTCGGGATCATCACCAGTGCCACCAGCCCCGTCGGCGGGCAGGCCTTCACAGGCCCGCGCGACGGGGCCCGCGCCTGGTTCGACGCCCTCAACGCGCGCGGAGGCCTCGACGGGCGCCGCGTCGAGGTCGAGACCTGCGACGACGGCGGCAGCGGCGTCGGCGACAACGCGTGCGTGCACCGGCTGATCGACGAGCGCGGCGTCTTCGCCCTCGTCGCCACCACCGCCCTGAACTACGCGGGCGCCCCCCTCGTCGCCCGGGCCGGGGTCCCCGACATCGGCGGCCAGCCGCTCACCCCCGCCTACGAGACCTACCCGCACCTCTACGGCATCTACGGCAGTTCCGCCCCGCGCACCGGCCGCGAACCGGGCTGGGGCGGCACGCTGTACGGCGGGACCGAGGTCTACCGCTGGTTCCGGAAGGAACGGGGCGCGCGGACCGCCGCCGTCGTCTCCTACAACCAGGCCGCCTCCGCCGCCTACGCCCGCCTGGTCGTCCGGGGACTGCGCGCCGAGGGCTACCGCGTCGTCGAGGAACAGGTCGACTTCGCCCTCCCCAACTTCCGCGCGGTCGCCGCCGATCTGCGGGCCGAGCACGCCGACCTCCTCTTCGACGCGATGGACACCCACGGCAACGTGCGCCTGTGCGAGGCGATGGAGACGCTCGGGGTCCGTGTCGCCGCCAAGGTGACCAACGTGCAGAACTGGTCCTCCGCCGTCTCCCGCGACTACGCCCGGGCCCCCGGCTGCCGGGCCTCGCTGTGGGTGACGGGCTCCAGCCGCAACCACCAGGACACCGGACATCCCGAGGTCCGCGCCTTCCGTGCGGCCATGGGCGACCGTCCCCTGTCGCAGTGGCAGCTGGAAGGCTGGGCGGCGGCGATGTGGTTCACCGACGCGGCCCGCTCCTGCCTCGCCCGGGGCGCGCTCACCCGCGGCTGCGTCGAGGAGTTCATGAACCGTCCGGAACCGTACACCGCGCGCGGACTGCTGCTCCCCGTACGGTTCGAGCACCTGGCGCGGCCACCCGCCACCCGGAACACCTGTCTGTCCGTGGCCCGTTGGCAGGACGGGCGGGGCTGGGTGAGCCAGGGCGAGATGACGCGGAACTGCGCGACCGTCCCCCAGCTCGGCTACCGGCCGTGAACAGTCCCCCCGCACCGGCAGTACAGTCGGGCACCGACCGACTGACCGACTGACCTGGGGGAACCGGCAGTACGATGCGCATCTCCTTTCTGCTCCACAACGGCTACCACTACGGCGGCACGATCCAGACGACGTTCACGCTCGCCGAGGAACTGGCGGAACGCCACGAGGTCGAGATCGTCTCGGTGTTCCGCCACCGTGACCGGCCCCTACTCGGCCTGCCGGCGGGCGTGACCCTGCGCCACCTCGTCGACCTGCGCCGGGACAGTCCCGGATACGACGGAGACCACCCCGACTTCCACCGCCCCGCCGAGGTCTTCCCGCGCGGCGACGGCCGCTGGAAGCAGTACAGCGCGCTCACCGACGCCCGGATCGGGGAGTACCTGCGCGGGGTGGAGACCGACGTCCTCGTCGGCACCCGTCCCGGGCTCAACGTGCACATCGCCCGGCAGGCGAGGCGGGGGCCGGTTCTCGTCGGCCAGGAACACCTGATACTGCGCGGTCACAGCTACCGGCTGCGCCGGGACATCGCCCACGAGTACACGCTCCTCGACGCCGTCACCACCGTCACCGAGGCCGACGCCCGGTCCTACCGCGAGCTCCGGCTGCCCGGCGTGCGCATCGAGGCCGTGCCCAACAGCGTGCCCGCCCCTTCCGTACCACCCGCCGACCCCACGGCGAGGACCGTCGTCGCGGCGGGCCGGCTGACCCGGGTCAAGCGGTACGACGTGCTGATCGACGCCTTCGCCGACGTGGCGGCCGATCACCCCGACTGGAAGCTGCGGATCTACGGCTCCGGCGACGCCGTCCAGGACCTCAGGGGCGCACTGGCCCGGCAGGTCAAGGACCGAGGGCTCGACGGGCAGGTCTTCCTCATGGGGACGGTCACCCCCATGGAATCCGAGTGGGCCAAGGGCTCGATCGCCGCCGTGACCTCACAGCGCGAGTCCTTCGGCATGACGATCGTCGAGGCGATGCGGTGCGGACTGCCGGTCGTCTCCACCGACTGCCCCCACGGGCCGCGCGAGATCATCGAGGACGGCGTCGACGGGCGGCTCGTGCCGGTCGACGACGTCGCCGCGGTCGCGGGGGCGCTGCGCTCGTTCGTCGAGGACGAGGAGCTCCGGGCCGAGGCCGGGCGGGCTGCGCTCGCCGCGTCCGAGCGCTTCGACCCGTCGCGGATCGCCGCGCGGCACGAGGCCCTGTGGACGGAACTCGTCGCGCGGGGCGCGGGGCGGCGGGTGCATGGGGCCGGGCGGGCGCGGGTGCACCGGGAGGTGGGGCGGGTCGTGGACGCGGTCTACTCCCAGAAGGCGAGGGCGGGCCGCCTCCTCCGCCGCCTCCGCTGACACGGGACCTCACGCCGCCGGGCCTCCTGCCGGCAGAGCCTCCCGCCGGCGAGCCCTCCCGCCGACGAGCCCTCCCGTTGGCGGGGCCTCCTGCTGCCAGGGCCTCCCATCGGCGGGGCCTCATGCCGGCGGGCCTCATGCCGGCGGGGCTTCCCACCGGCGGGGCCTCACGCCCGTGCGGGCTCGTGCCCGGCGTGTGGGGCCCGCGCCGGGCCGTATGGCGCCCCCGCCCCCGCCCGTGTGGGCGGTCGTCCCGCTGG
>NZ_JAINVG010000053.1 GCF_020400725.1 Streptomyces sp. NK15101
GTCGCCCCCGACGGCTCGGTCTACAACCTGCACAACCGGTCCGGCGGCAGCGCCGACAACATCAACCAGACCTACACCGTGAACGCCTCCTCCGAGGTCGCCAACGGTGCCTGGAAGCTCCGCGTCCAGGACAAGGCGTCGATCGACACGGGTTACATCAACGGCTTCAAGCTGACCTTCCCGTAGGACGCAGAACTCCCGGGCGGGTCGGTGAACATCGCCCCCGACCCGCCCGGGGTCCCACCCCGCGCCCGCGCCGTTACTCGCCGGCGTTCGCCGCGTCCACGAGCGCGTCCTTCGTCACCGCGCCGACGTAGACCCTGCCGTCCTCGGTGAGGAGCGCGTTCACCAGCTTCGTCTTGAAGACGGTGCCCGAGCCGAACTTCCCGGTGACCTTGTCGCCGAAGGAGTCCAGGAAGCCCTGGATCTCCTTCGGCGCCCCGTCGGTCCCGGCCGCCGGCGCGCCCGTGTCGAGCTTCGCGATCGTCGTCCAGCCCTCGCCGATGACGTCCGGGCCCTCGCCGGATCCGGAGTCGCCGAAGGCCTTCCCGGGGCCGGAGTCGCCGAGGATCTCGCCGAGGCCGGGAATGCCGCCCTCGAAGCCCTCGGGCAGGTCCTTCGCCGCCCCGTCGCCCTTCTCCGCCCCGCCCTCCGTCACCTTCGCGCCCTTCGGCGCCTCGAAGGTGAACTCGGAGGCGGCCGGCTTGCCGAAGTCGACCTTCGTGAAGCCCGCGTCGACGACCGGCTTGCCGCCCTCGACCGAGGAGAGGGTGAACTTCAGCGGGGTGCCGTTCGCCGCGTCCACCGCGATCTTCACCGACTCGACCGTCGAACCGCTCTGCTTCGGCTTGATCACCAGCTGGTACGCGTCCCGGCCGGCCACCTTCGCCGTCCCGTCGACCGTGATCGACGTGGTGTCGCCCGCGGCCTTCAGGACCTCGTCGGCGAGCTGCTTGGGCGTGCCCGGCAGGGGCTCGTCCTTCTCGCCCGCGCCGGACGCGCCCTTCTCGTGGAAGGCCTCGTTCGACTTGCTGTCGTAGGCCCAGACGTCGTCGCCGTTGTGGATCAGGCTGTACTCGTCGGAGCCGTCGAGCAGGGTGAGCCGCTGGCGCTCGGGGCCGTCCGCCGCCACGCGCAGGGTGTGGCTGCCCGTGACGAGCTCGGTGAGCTTCGCGGACGGGTCCGCCGTCGAGGACCCGCCGTCCAGGCCCCCGAGGCCGGACGCCAGGCCGCCGAGGGACGGCAGCCCCAGGTCGGTGGTGATCCTGAAGGTGCCGGACAGGGTCTGGGTGTCCGAGGCGGCGATCTTCTCGATGAGCTGCCGGGCCGTGATCTCCGGCAGGTCCGGGTCGCCGGACGCCGCCAGCGCCGGGACGAGCCCGATGGTCGCCGCGGCCACTCCTGCCACCGCGACCGGGACGACGAACCGGCTCGCCTTACGGGTCTCTGCCATGGTCTCCGCTACCTCCGTGCCGTGCTGCCCCTGTGGATGATGTCTCCATCTCACCAAGGCGGGGGCGCGGAATCGTCAGACCCCGGGATCAAACTCACGTACTGCTTCGGGATGACCCGACCCCGAGACGGCCTACCCCGCGCGGTGGACCACGGCGTCGCACATCTCCGCCAGGGCCGCCTTCGCGTACCCGTCGGGCAGCGGCGCGAGCATCGCGCGCGCCTCCTCGGCGTACCGCACGGTGTCCCGGCGGGCCTGCTCCAGGGCGGGGTGGGCGCGCAGCCGGCGCAGGACCTCGGCGTGCCGCTCGTCGTCGCTGAGGTCGCCGTCGATCAGGGCGACGAGCTCCAGGTCCTCCGGGCGCCCGTGGGCGGCCGCGGCGGCCCGCAGGTGGAGGACGGGGAGGGTCGGGATGCCCTCGCGGAGGTCGGTGCCGGGGGTCTTGCCGGACTCGTGGGAGTCGGAGGCGATGTCGAGGACGTCGTCGGCGAGCTGGAAGGCGACGCCGAGCCGCTCGCCGTACTGGGTGAGGGTGTCGACGACGCTCTCGTCGGCGCCGGACATCATGGCGCCGAAGCGACAGGAGACGGCGACGAGGGAGCCGGTCTTGCCGCCGAGGACGTCGAGGTAGTGCTCGACGGGGTCGCGGCCGTCCATCGGGCCGGCCGTCTCCAGGATCTGGCCGGTCACGAGCCGTTCGAACGCCTCGGACTGGATGCGTACGGCCTCGGGGCCGAGGTCCGCGAGCGTGTGCGAGGCGCGGGCGAAGAGGAAGTCACCCGTGAGGACGGCGATCGAGTTGCCCCAGCGGGCGTTGGCGCTGTCGACGCCGCGCCGGACGTCGGCCTCGTCCATGACGTCGTCGTGGTAGAGCGTGGCCAGGTGGGTGAGCTCGACGACCACGGCGGAGGGCACGACGCCCGGCGCGTAGGGGTCGCCGAACTGGGCGGCGAGCATCACCAGCAGGGGACGGAACCGCTTCCCCCCGGCCAGGACGAGGTGCTGCGCGGCCTCCGTGATGAAGGGGACGTCGCTCTTGGTGGCGTCCAGGAGGCCCGCCTCCACAGCCGCCAGGCCGGTCTGGACATCGGCCTCAAGAGCCTGGTCCCGCACGCTGAGGCCGAACGGCCCGACGACGGTCACGAGGGGGTCTCCTGTCTGCTGACGCCTGCTGACGCTGTCCGGACCGCACACCGACCATTCGGATTGTCGATGTGTCGGTCCATTCACTCAAGCCAGCGTATCCGGTCACGTTTCGATCACCGTGGGCGCCTTCCCGTCACTCCGGTATGTTCGCGATCAGCTCATACGACCAGAAGTGTGCGTTTTGTCCCGAACGGCGATCGACACCGATACGAACGGCGAGTGGCGCCCCCTGGTACGGCGGATCCCCCGCACGGCGGCTTCGGCACGGCCGTACGGGGGATCCGGGCGGTCCTACGCGTCGGCGCCGGCCTTGCGGCGGCGGGCGACGATCAGCGCGCCGGTGCCCAGGGCGACGGCCCCGGCGGCGGCGAGGCCGAGCGGCAGGGTGTCGTTCGCACCGGTGGCGGCGAGGGTGCCGTTCACGGGGGTGACGGACGTGCCGCCCTGCTGGGTGGTGTTCGTGTTGCCGCCGGTGGTGGCGGTCGGCGCCGGGGTCGGCGTGTCCGTCGGCTTCGGCTTCGGCTTGTCGCCCTTGTCGGCGGCGAGGATCTGGAAGTCCAGGTCGGCGTACTCCTTGCCGATGCCGCAGCTGCCGTCGTTGTTCTCGTACTCGCCGTAGGCGAAGACCATGCCCTTGCCGGCGGGGGCCTTGGCGTCGACCGTGAGCCGCAGCTTCACGTCGTAGCTGGCGCCACTGGCGAGCTCGCCGACCTCGATGGGCGCGAACTCCTTCTCGAACGACGTCCACTCCAGGACGTCGGCGGAGGACCACTCGACGGGGATGACGTACTTGGCGAAGTCCGTCTCCTCGTCGATCTCCGTGCCGGGCTCGGGGAGCCGCATGGCGTTCGCGAAGGCGTTGACGAGGTCCAGGGTGCGGTCGGAGGTGTTGGTGACGCGCAGCGAGAAGACGGTGGGCTCACCGGCGGTGACCTTCTTCGGACCGCTCAGCGCGACCTTGACGGAGCGGTCCTCCTCGCACTCCTCCCCGATCTCCTCGTAGAAGGCCAGCTCCTCCTTGGCCTCGTCGAGCTTCTCCTCGGCGGCCTTCTTCACCTTCTGGGCGAGGCCGACCACGCGGGCGGCGGCGACCCGGGCGTCGTCCAGGGCGGTCTCGGCCTCCGTCAGCTTCGCGTCGGCGGCGGTCTTCGCGGTCGCGGCCTCGGTGGCGGCCGTCTGCGCGGCGGTGACGGCGGCGGCGGCCGCCGCCTTCTCCTCGTCGGTGGCGCCGGGCCGGTCCTTCACGGTCTGCTCGTCCTGCTTCGCCTTGGCGAGCGCCTCGTCGGCGGCCGTCTTCTTGGCGGCGGCCTCGTCGGCGGCCGTCTTGGCGCCGGCGACGGCGACCACGAGCGCGTTGTCGGGCTTGTCGAGGGCCTTCAGGTCCTCCGTGGCCTTGTCGAGGTCGGCGACGGCCTCGTCGTACGCCTTCTGCGCCGCGGCCACGGCGGCCTGGAGCTCCTCGAGCGACGGCATGTCGTCGAGGTCGTCCTCGTGGGTCGCGGGCTTCTGGAAGGGCGCGGACGACGGCTTGGTGTCGGCGAACGCCGGCGCGGCCGAGAGGAACACGACCGGAGTGGTCACGGCGGCGGCCACGGCGGTCGCCAGGATGCGGCGGATCTTCACGTTGCGGACCTTTTCCTGGTCAGAGAGAAAGACTGCGAAGAAAGTGGGCGGGTGCGCGCCTGCGGCTACTTCACGCGGCGCGGCACCCGGCTTGATCGTATGGCCGGGAGGGGTCCGCCGGGAGCCCTGTTTCCGCAGCTCTCAGGGGCGTTCCAGGACCGCCCGGCACACAAACCGCGCGAATGCGGGCAGTTGCCCACGGAGGCCGCGCTTTCTGTGTGATCCATGTCATCCGCGCCCGGCGGCCCGCCCCGTAACGTGTCCCCCACACACGTGGAAAGCGAGGCACGCACCGATGTCCGAGCACAGCCCGCTCGATCTGGCCGAGGGCGACCCCTTCGGCCCGCACAACCTCCCGTACGGCGTCTTCTCCACCGCCGACGAGCCCGGGCGGCGCCGGCTCGGCGTCCGCATCGGCGGGCACGTCCTGGACGCGGGTGCCGCGGCGCACGCGCTCGGCTCCCCGTACGCGGCTCTGCTCGCGCAGCCCAGCCTCAACCCGCTCCTCGCGGCCGGGCGGACCGCCTGGCGCGACGTGCGCCGGGCGCTGACGGCCTGGGTGACGGTGCCCGCGCACCGGTCGGACATCGAGCCGCTGCTGCACCCGCTGGACGCGGTGACGCTGCACCTGCCGTACGAGGTGGCGGACTACGTCGACTTCTACGCGAGCGAGCACCACGCCACGAACGTGGGCCGCATCTTCCGCCCGGACGGCGACGCGCTCACCCCCAACTGGAAGCACCTGCCCATCGGTTACCACGGCCGCGCGGGCACGGTCGTGGTCTCCGGCACCGATGTCGTGCGCCCCTCCGGGCAGCGCAAGGCCCCGTCGGACCCGGCGCCGGTCTTCGGCCCGTCCGTGAAGCTGGACATCGAGGCGGAGGTCGGCTTCCTGGTCGGCACCCCGTCCGAGCTCGGCCGGCCCGTCCCGCTCTCCGACTTCCGTGAGCACGTCTTCGGGCTGACGCTGCTCAACGACTGGTCGGCGCGGGACGTGCAGGCCTGGGAGTACGTGCCGCTGGGCCCGTTCCTCGGCAAGTCGTTCCAGACCTCGGTGTCGGCATGGGTGACGCCCCTGGAGGCCCTGGACTCCGCCCGGACCGCCCCGCCCGCGCGGGACCTCCCGCTCCTGCCGTACCTGGACGACGCGGCCGAGGAGGAGCCGGGCGGCTTCGACCTGCGGATCTCGGTGGAGATCAACGGCGAGGTGGTGGCCGAGCCGCCGTTCTCCTCCATGTACTGGACGGCGGCCCAGCAGCTCGCCCACATGACGGTGAACGGCGCCTCGCTCCGCACCGGCGACCTGTACGGCTCCGGCACGGTCTCCGGGCCTGAGGTGAACCAGCGCGGCTCGCTCCTGGAGCTCACCTGGAACGGCCGTGACGCCCTCGACCTGCCGGGCGGCAAGCGGACGTTCCTGGAGGACGGCGACGAGGTCGTCCTCACCGCCTGGGCGCCGGGCCCGGACGGCACGCGGGTGGCGCTCGGCGAGGTCCGCGGCCGGGTCGTTCCGTCCGCCTAGGACACGCGCCAGAGGGCGGGGACGTTCGGCGGCTCCCAGCCGGCCTGGGCCGTGTGCGCCTGGAGGCACGCATAGCCCAGGCCGCCGTACGTGACGGCGTCCCCCGCCCGGTAGGCGGTCCCGGCGGCCCAGGTGCCGCCGGGGACCCCGGTGGACGTCGGGGTCGGGGTCGGCGTCGGGCCGGGGTCCTGCGGGACGTTCAGGACGAAGTCGAAGGCGGCCTCCTTCGCGGTGCCCGCGTCCCGGACGGTCATGAGGAGCCGGGGGTCGAAAATCGTGTCGGTGTTGTTCCGGGGCTCGTTCGGGAAGTACAGCTGCGTGGTCAGCACCGGCCGGCCGGGGGCCTGCACCTTGACGTGGATGTGCCGGGTGCGGCCCGGGTAGAGGCCGGGCACGATCGTGGTCAGCCTGAACGCGCCGGTGGCGTCGGTGAACTGGTGGCCGCGGAAGCGGAATCCGGTGTTGTCGTAGGCGCCGTTGACGTCCGCCTGCCAGAAGTCGAGCAGGACACCCGGTATCGGCCGGCAGGCGAGCCCGAAGACGTAGCCGCTGACGGTGAGCCGGACACCGGTGGTGCCGGCCTCCAGGAGGCTGGTCCTCAGCGGGGAGTTCGGCTTGAAGTACGGCCCTTCCATCTGCTCCGGGGTGGGGTCGTCGCCGTCGTCGCACTCCGGGGTGAGCGCGGGCGCCGTCTCTCCCGCGGTCACGGTACGGGCGAGCGCCGGTACGCCCATGAGGACGGCGGGCGCCGCCATCCCGGCTGCGAGCGCGGCGCGCAGCACGGTCTTGCGGGTGACGTGTCCGGCGGCGGTCTCGTTGTCCATGCCTGCTCCTCTGTGGGGGGCCTGGGGGGATGGCAACGAACCTAGGCGTGCGGGCCGCCGGCTTCGATGGACGGATCTCGGCGGTCGTGGTGTTTTCGGAAGTCCCCCGGAGTCCGCCCGGTCTCCCGGCGGAAGAAGCGGCAGAAGTACGCGGGATCCGCGAAGCCGACCCGGGCCGCGACCTGGCGTATGGACAACTCGGTTCCGGCGATGAGCCGTTGTGCCTCCAGCGTGCGGGCCTCGCGCAGGAGCGCGGCCGGGGTACGGCCGGTGGCGGCCCGGACGGCCTCGGCGAGGTGGCCGGAGCTGACCCCGAGCCGCTCGGCGCACTCCCGTACGGACAGCCCCTCGGCCCCGGCCCGCGCGGCGAGCCGGACGAACTCCTCGGCGATGCCCCGAGCCGGGGCGGGCCGGGCGGCGGCGCCGGGCAGCCGGGCGGCCCGTACGAGGAGCACGTGGAGCAGGGACCGGAGTACCCCGGCGAACCCGTCGGCCCCGCACCGGTACTCCTCGGCGAGCTCCTCCATCAACAGCGAGGTCCGCTCGTGGGAGGCGCCGTCGAGGCCCACCCAGGGCCGCTCGCCGAGCCGCCGCAGCAGGTTCTCGTCACCGGCGCCGCCGAGCAGGAACTCGGGCGTGAACAGCACGAGCGAGCCCTCGAGCCCGCGCACGCCCTCCCAGTGGTGCACCTGCCCGGGCAGGATCACGCCCAGCTGCGGAGGCCGCACCTCGTACCGCTCCAGATCGAGCACGTGCACGCCGCTGCCCTCCACGACGTGGACGATCTCGTAGAAGGTGTGCCGGTGCGGGAACGCGGCCCGAGACATCGGCCCCATCGCGTCGAACCCGCCCGCGGCGAAGGGCAGCCCGCCCGGCGCCCGCACCTCGAGCCGGTGCACGGGCGGTTCCCCGTCCCGGGTGGCGGCACAGGGGGCTCCTGGTAAGACCGTGGTACCGCGCATAGCCTCGCCTCCCCAACTGGTACAGACCATTCGGTCGTCCACGATGCCATGCGCCGCGGGCGGTGTCAGGAACGCGAAGGGCCCGGCTCGCCCCCGAGCCGGGCCCTTCGCGCGTACCGTCCGGGCTACCGGACGAACGTGCTCGCCTGGTTCGCCAGGTCCAGGAAGTACTGCGGGGCGAGGCCGAGGGCGAGGGTGACCACGACGCCCGCCATGATCGTGACGCTCGTCAGGACCGAGGGCACGGCGACCGTGGGGCCGTCCGCCTTCGGCTCGCTGAAGAACATGAGCACGATGACCCGGATGTAGAAGAACGCGGCGATCGCCGAGGCGATCACGCCGACCACCACGAGGGCGCCCGCCCCGCCGTCCGCCGCCGCCTTGAAGACCGCGAACTTGCCGGAGAAGCCGGAGGTCAGCGGGATGCCGGCGAAGGCGAGCAGGAAGACCGCGAAGACCGCCGCCACGAGCGGCGAACGGCGCCCGAGCCCGGCCCACTTGGACAGGTGGGTGGCCTCGCCGCCCGCGTCCCGGACGAGGGTGACGACGGCGAACGCGCCGATCGTCACGAAGGAGTACGCCCCCAGGTAGAAGAGGACGGACGAGATCCCGCTCGGGGTCGCCGCGATGACGCCCGCGAGCAGGAAGCCCGCGTGCGCGATCGACGAGTACGCCAGGAGCCGCTTGATGTCGGTCTGGGTGATGGCGACGACCGCACCGCCGAGCATGGTGACGATGGCGACGCCCCACATGACCGGACGCCAGTCCCAGGTGAGGCCCGGGAAGACCACGTACAGCAGGCGGAGCAGCGCGCCGAACGCGGCGACCTTGGTCGCGGCGGCCATGAAGCCGGTGACCGGCGTCGGGGCGCCCTGGTAGACGTCCGGGGTCCACATGTGGAACGGGACGGCGCCGACCTTGAAGAGGAGTCCCATGAGGACCATGGCGAAGCCGATGAGCAGCAGCGCGTCATTGCCCATGGTGTCGGCGAGCGCCGGGTCGACGGAGCCGATGGAGCCGTCGACGACGCGGGCGACGGTCGCGTACGAGACGGAGCCCGCGTAGCCGTAGAGCAGGGCGATCCCGAAGAGCAGGAAGGCCGAGGAGAAGGCGCCGAGGAGGAAGTACTTGACGGCCGCCTCCTGCGACATCAGCCGCTTGCGGCGGGCGACGGCGCAGAGCAGGTACAGCGGGAGGGAGAAGACCTCCAGGGCGACGAAGAGCGTCAGGAGGTCGTTGGCGGCCGGGAAGACCAGCATGCCGGAGATCGCGAAGAGCGCGAGCGGGAAGACCTCGGTGGTGGTGAAGCCCGCCTTGACGGCGGCCTTCTCCTGGTCGCTGCCGGGGACGGCGGCCGCCTCGGCGGCGAAGGAGTCGACCCTGTGGCCGTGGTCGGCCGGGTCGAGCCTGCGCTCGGCGAAGGTGAAGACCGCCACGACGGAGGCGAGGAGGATGGTGCCCTGGAGGAAGAGGGCGGGTCCGTCGACGGCGATGGCCCCCATGGCCGCGATGTGGGCCTTGGTGGAGCCGTAGCCGCCCGCCGCCAGGCCGACGACGGCGGCGAAGGCGGCGGCGAGCGCGAGGACGGACAGGAAGACCTGACTGTGGTAGCGGGCCTTGCGGGGCACGAAGGCCTCGACGAGGACGCTGACGATCGCGGCGCCGAGCACGATGAGCACGGGCGAGAGCTGCGTGTACTCGATGTGGGGCGCCGGAATCTTGTCCAGCGGCTCGGCAGCTGTCGTCCACAAGCTGTGGACAGCCATGGAACTCACTTGGCCGCCTCCACGTTCTGAATCTGGGGCTGGGGGTCCTTCTGCTGGACGTCCGACATGGTGTGCCGCACGGCCGGGTTGACGACGTCCGTCAGCGGCTTCGGGAAGACGCCGAGGAAGATCAGGACGGCGATCAGCGGGGCGACCACGGCCAGCTCGCGCGCCCGCAGGTCGGGCAGCGCCCGGACCTCCTCCTTCACCGGCCCGGTCATCGTCCGCTGGTACAGGACGAGGGTGTAGAGCGCGGCGAGGACGATGCCGGTGGTGGCGACGATGCCGGCCACCGGGTAGCGCTCGAAGGCGCCGACCAGGACGAGGAACTCGCTGACGAACGGGGCGAGTCCGGGAAGCGACAGGGTCGCCAGGCCGCCGATCAGGAAGGTGCCGGCGAGCACCGGGGCGACCTTCTGCACGCCGCCGTAGTCGGCGATGAGCCGCGAGCCGCGCCGGGAGATCAGGAAGCCGGCGACGAGCATGAGCGCGGCCGTGGAGATGCCGTGGTTGACCATGTACAGCGTGGCGCCGGACTGGCCCTGGCTGGTCATCGCGAAGATGCCCAGGATGATGAAGCCGAAGTGCGAGATCGAGGCGTAGGCGACCAGGCGCTTGATGTCCCGCTGGCCGACGGCGACCAGCGCGCCGTAGACGATGCTGATCAGGGCGAGGACGACGATCGCGGGCGTGGCCCACTTCGACGCCTCGGGGAAGAGGCCGAGGCAGAAGCGGAGCATCGCGAAGGTGCCGACCTTGTCGACGACGGCGGTGATGAGGACGGCGACCGGGGCGGTGGCCTCTCCCATCGCGTTCGGCAGCCAGGTGTGCAGCGGCCAGAGCGGCGCCTTCACCGCGAAGGCGAAGAAGAAGCCGAGGAAGAGCAGCCGCTCGGTGTTGGTCGCCATGTCGAGCGAGCCGTCGGCCCGGGCCGCGGCGATCTCGGTGAGCGAGAAGTTCCCCGCGACCACGTAGAGCCCGATGACGGCGGCCAGCATGATCAGGCCGCCGACGAGGTTGTAGAGGAGGAACTTGACCGCCGCGTACGAGCGCTGGGCCGCCGCGTTCTCGTCGGAGCCGCTGTGGGCGCGGTCGCCGAAGCCGCCGATGAGGAAGTACATCGGGATGAGCATGGCTTCGAACAGGATGTAGAAGAGGAAGACGTCGGTGGCCTCGAAGGAGAGGATCACCATCGCCTCGACCATGAGGATCAGGGCGAAGAAGCCCTGCGTCGGCCGCCACCTCTTCGAGGAGGTTTCCAGCGGGTCGGCGTCGTGCCAGCCGGCCAGGATGACGAAGGGGATCAGCAGGGCGGTGAGCGCGATGAGCGCCACCCCGATGCCGTCGACGCCGAGTTCGTACCGGACGCCGAAGTCCTTGATCCAGGAGTACGACTCGACGAACTGGTAGCGGTCGCCGCCCGGCTCGAAGCCCGCGAAGACGACGGCGGCGAGCACGAGCGTGGCGAGCGAGACGAGCAGCGCCAGCCACTTGGCGGCGGTGCGCCGGGCGGCGGGGACGGCGGCGGTGAGGACCGCGCCGGCCGCCGGCAGCAGCGCCGTCGCCGTGAGGAGCGGGAAGCCCGCGTTGACCACTTGGGACATGGGAGTCACACCGCCCTCATCAGCAGGGTCGCGGCGATCAGCACCGCCGTACCTCCGAACATGGAGACCGCGTACGTGCGGGCGTAGCCGTTCTGGAGCTTGCGCAGCCGGCCGGAGAGGCCTCCGAAGGCGGCGGCGGTGCCGTTGACGACGCCGTCGACCAGGCTGTGGTCGACGTAGACCAGCGAGCGGGTCAGGTGCGTGCCGCCGGTGACGAAGACGGCGTGGTTGAAGTCGTCCTGGAGCAGGTCGCGGCGGGCGGCCCGGGTGAGCAGCGAGCCGCGGGGGGCGACCACCGGGACGGGCCGGCGGCCGTACTGGAGGTACGCGAGGCCGACGCCGATCACCATGACGGCGACGGTGGCGGCGGTGACGGCGGCGGCGCTGATCGGCGCGTGGCCGTGCTCGAAGCCGGTGACCGGCTCCAGCCACTCGACGAATCCGGCGAACTCGAAGACGGCGCCTCCGGCGACCGAGCCGACGGCCAGCAGGATCATGGGGATGATCATGGACTTGGGCGACTCGTGCGGGTGGGGCATGGCGCCCGCCGCGTGCTCGGCGGCCGGCTCTGCGCTGGGCGCCTCGTCGGCGTCCGGTGCCGGCTGCCAGCGCTTCTCGCCGAAGAAGGTCATCAGCATCACGCGGGTCATGTAGTACGCGGTGATGGCGGCGCCGAGCAGGGTGACCGCGCCGAGGATCCAGCCCTCGGTGCCGCCCTTGGCGAAGGCCGCCTCGATGATCTTGTCCTTGGAGAAGAAGCCGGACAGGCCCGGGAAGCCGATGATCGCGAGGTAGCCGAGGCCGAAGGTGACGAACGTGACCGGCATGTACTTCCGCAGGCCGCCGTACTTCCGCATGTCGACCTCGTCGTTCATGCCGTGCATGACCGAGCCGGCGCCGAGGAACAGCCCGGCCTTGAAGAAGCCGTGCGTCACCAGGTGCATGATCGCGAAGACGTAGCCGATGGGGCCGAGGCCGGCCGCCAGGATCATGTATCCGATCTGCGACATCGTGGAACCCGCGAGGGCCTTCTTGATGTCGTCCTTGGCGCAACCGACGATCGCACCGAAGAGGAGCGTGACCGCGCCGACCACGGTGACGACGAGTTGCGCGTCCGGCGCCGCGTTGAAGATGTCGGCGGAGCGGACGATCAGATAGACACCGGCGGTCACCATCGTGGCCGCGTGGATGAGGGCCGAGACCGGGGTCGGGCCCTCCATCGCGTCCCCGAGCCAGGACTGCAGCGGCACCTGGGCCGACTTGCCGCAGGCGGCGAGGAGCAGCATCAGGCCGATCGCGGTCAGCTTGCCCTCGGACGCCTGCCCGCTCGCCTCCAGGACCGGCCCGAAGGCGAAGGTGCCGAAGGTGGTGAACATGATCATGATGGCGATCGAGAGGCCCATGTCGCCGACCCGGTTGACCAGGAAGGCCTTCTTCGCGGCGGTGGCCGCGGTGGGCTTGTGCTGCCAGAAGCCGATCAGGAGGTAGGAGGCGAGACCGACGCCCTCCCAGCCGAAGTACAGCAGCAGGTAGTTGTCGGCGAGGACGAGCAGGAGCATCGCCGCGACGAACAGGTTGAGGTAGCCGAAGAACCGGCGGCGGCGCTCGTCGTGCTCCATGTATCCGATGGAGTAGACGTGGATGAGCGTGCCGACCCCGGTGATGAGCAGGACGAAGGTCATCGACAGCTGGTCGAGCTGGAACGCCATGTCCGCCTGGAAGCCCTCGACCGGGATCCAGGTGAAGAGCCGCTGGTGCAGGGCCCGGTCCTCGGCGCTCTTGCCGAGCATGTCGGCGAAGAGCGCCAGGCCGATCACGAAGGAGACGGCCGCGAGCAGCGTGCCGAGCCAGTGCCCGGTCTTGTCGAGCCGCCGCCCGCCGAGGAGCAGGACGATCGCTCCGAGCAGAGGCGCCGCGATGAGCAGCGCGATCAGGTTGTCCACTGGTTACGCCCCTTACAGCTTCATCAGGCTGGCGTCGTCGACCGAGGCCGAGTGGCGGGCACGGAAGACGGACACGATGATCGCGAGCCCGACGACGACCTCCGCGGCGGCGACGACCATCGTGAAGAAGGCGATGATCTGGCCGTCGAGGTTGCCGTGCATGCGGGAGAACGTGACGAACGCGAGGTTGCAGGCGTTGAGCATGAGCTCGACGCACATGAAGACGACGATCGCGTTGCGCCGGATCAGCACCCCGGCCGCGCCGATGGTGAACAGCAGGGCCGCGAGGTACAGGTAGTTGACGGGATTCACCGGGTGGCCTCCTCTTCGTCCCGGTCCCGGCCGAGCCGCTCCTCGGAGCGCTGCTCCAGGGCCTTGAGGTCGGCCATCGCCTCGTTGGACACGTCACGGATCTGGCCCCGCTTGCGCAGGGTCCGCATGACGGTGAGCTCCGACGCGGTGCCGTCGGGCAGCAGACCGGCGATGTCCACGGCGTTGTGCCGGGCGTACACGCCGGGCGCGGGCAGCGGCGGCACGTGCTTGCCCTCGCGCACCCGCTGCTCGGACAGCTCGCGCTGGGTGCGGGCCCGCTCGGTCCGCTCCCGGTGGGTGAGCACCATCGCGCCGACGGCCGCCGTGATCAGCAGCGCGCCGGTGATCTCGAAGGCGAAGACGTACTTGGTGAAGATGAGGGCGGCGAGGCCCTCCACGTTCCCGCCGTGGGCGCTGTTGGCCGCGCCGAGGCCGGCGAACTCCGTCAGCGAGGCGTTCCCGATGCCGGCCGCCAGCAGGATGCCGAAGCCGAGACCGCAGGCGACGGCCAGCCAGCGCTGGCCCTTGATGGTCTCCTTCAGCGAGTCCGCGGCGGTGACGCCGACCAGCATGACGACGAAGAGGAAGAGCATCATGATCGCGCCGGTGTAGACGACGATCTGGACGATGCCGAGGAAGTACGCGCCGTTCGCCAGGTAGAAGACCGCGAGGACGATCATCGTGCCGGCGAGGGAGAGCGCGGAGTGCACGGCCTTCTTCATCAGGATCGTGGCCAGCGCGCCGACGACGGCGACGGTGCCGAGGACCCAGAACTGGAAGGCCTCACCGGTGGACGTCTCGGCGGAGAGCGTCACTGCGGCCGCGAGGTTCGCGCTCATGCGTCCGCCCCCTCCGGCTCGCCCTTCTCCCCCTTGGACACGGCGACCTGTCGGACCGTGCCGGGCGCCGCCTCGGTGACGAGCCCCCGGTAGTAGTCCTGCTCGGTCATGCCCGGGAAGATCGCGTGCGGGGTGTCGACCATGTCCTCCTCCAGGCCCGCGAGGAGCTGCTCCTTGGTGTAGATCAGGTTCTGGCGGGAGGAGTCGGCCAGTTCGAACTCGTTGGTCATCGTCAGCGCGCGCGTGGGGCACGCCTCGATGCACAGTCCGCAGAGGATGCAGCGGGCGTAGTTGATCTGGTAGACGCGGCCGTACCGCTCGCCCGGCGAGTAGCGCTCCTCGTCGGTGTTGTCCGCGCCCTCCACGTAGATGGCGTCGGCGGGACAGGCCCAGGCGCACAGCTCGCAGCCGACGCACTTCTCCAGCCCGTCGGGGTGACGGTTGAGCTGGTGCCGGCCGTGGAAGCGGGGCGCCGTCGTCTTCTGCTGCTCCGGGTACTGCTCGGTCAGCCGCTTCTTGAACATGGCCTTGAAGGTCACGCCGAAGCCGGCCACCGGATTCTGGAAATCAGACACCGTCCGTCTCCTTTCCATCACTCGCAGTAGCAGTATCGGGGGCGCCACTGACAACGAGGTCCCTGTCGTACCGGGACCTGCGCCGCGGCACGGGCGGCAGGGACTGTCCGGGCTTGGGCGGTACGGGGAAGCCGCCGGCCATCGGGTCGAAGGCCCGCTCCTCGGCGGGAGCGGCCGCGGCCCCCTTCGCCTTCCGGTCGCGGAGCGCGTCCACCAGGAAGGAGAGGAGGAGCAGGGCGAGGACGGCACCGGCCACGTACAGCACGATGTTGGAGAAGGCGATGTTCTCGTTGCGCAGCGCGCGGACGGTGGCGACCAGCATCAGCCAGACCACGGCGACCGGGATGAGGACCTTCCAGCCGAGCTTCATCAGCTGGTCGTAGCGGACGCGGGGCAGGGTGCCGCGGAGCCAGATGAAGAAGAACAGCAGCAGCTGCACCTTCACGACGAACCAGAGCATCGGCCACCAGCCGTGGTTGGCGCCCTCCCAGAAGGTGGAGATCGGGTACGGGGCCCGCCAGCCGCCCAGGAAGAGGGTCACCGACACGGCCGAGACCGTCACCATGTTCACGTACTCGGCGAGCATGAACATCGCGAACTTGATGGACGAGTACTCGGTGTTGAAGCCGCCGACGAGGTCGCCCTCGGACTCCGGCATGTCGAACGGGGCGCGGTTCGTCTCGCCGACCATCGTGACGATGTAGATGATGAACGACACCGGCAGCAGGATCACGAACCAGCGGTCCGCCTGCGCCTCGACGATCTTCGAGGTCGACATCGACCCGGAGTAGAGGAAGACGGAGGCGAAGGCCGCGCCCATGGCGATCTCGTACGAGATCATCTGCGCGCAGGACCGCAGGCCGCCGAGCAGCGGGTACGTGGAGCCGGAGGACCAGCCGGCGAGGACGATGCCGTAGATGCCGACGGAGGCGACCGCCAGGACGTACAGCATCGCGATCGGCAGGTCGGTGAGCTGCATCGCGGTCCGGTGGCCGAAGATCGAGACCTCGTTGCCCGCCGGGCCGAAGGGGATCACGGCGATCGCCATGAAGGCGGGGATGGCGGCGACGATCGGGGCGAGGACGTAGACGACCTTGTCGGCCCGCCGGACGATCACGTCCTCCTTGAGCATCAGCTTGACGCCGTCCGCGAGGGACTGGAGCAGACCCCAGGGGCCGTGCCGGTTGGGGCCGATGCGCAGCTGCATCCAGGCGACGACCTTGCGCTCCCACACGATGGAGAAGAGCACGGTGACCATCAGGAAGGCGAAGCAGAAGACGGCCTTGATCAGAACGAGCCACCAGGGGTCCGTGCCGAACATGGACAGGTCTTCGGCCGCGAGGACGTTCGGGGTCATGCCTGCACCTCCTGCGAGGTCGCCGGGCCGATGCGGACCAGGGTGCCGGGGCGGGCGCCGGTGTCGGAGAGGACGCCCCGGCCCGCCGAGTTCAGCGGCAGCCAGACGACCCGGTCGGGCATCTCGGTGACCTGGAGCGGGAAGGCGACCGAGCCGGTGGGGCCGGTCACCTCCAGGACGTCGCCGTCCTTGACGCCGGTGTCGGCGGCGGTGGCGGCGGAGAGCCGGGCGACCGCGGCGTGCCGGGTGCCGGCCAGGGCGGCGTCGCCCTCCTGGAGCCTGCCGAGATCGAGGAGGAGGCGGTGTCCGGCGAGGACGGCCTCGCCGTCGCCGGGCCGGGGCGCCGGCTGGCCGGGCGAGCCGGGCTCGGTCGCCCGCTCCTCGGTCCAGCCGCCGAGCCGGTCCATCTCCCGCCGCGCGGACCGCAGGTCGGGCAGGCCGAGGTGGACGTCGAGGGCGTCGGCCAGCATGTGGAGCACGCGGGCGTCGGTCGGCGCGAGGGGCCGGGTCATCTGCTCGGGCTTGAGCGCGGCCTCGAAGAGCCGGGCCCTGCCCTCCCAGTTGAGGAAGGTGCCGGCCTTCTCGGCGACGGCCGCGACCGGCAGGATCACGTCGGCGCGCTCGGTGACCTCGCCGGGCCGCAGTTCCAGGGAGACCACGAACGCCGTGTCGAGGGCCTCGCGCGCGCGTGCCGGGTCCGGCAGGTCGGCGACCTCGACGCCGGCGACGAGCAGCGCGGCGAGCTCTCCACCGGCCGCGGCCTCCACGATCTGGCCGGTGTCGCGGCCGTAGCGGTGCGGGAGTTCGCGGACGCCCCAGGCGGCGGCGACCTCCTCACGCGCGCGGGGATCGGTCGCGGGCCGGCCGCCGGGCAGCAGCGCCGGGAGCGCCCCCGCCTCGACGGCGCCGCGCTCGCCGGAGCGGCGCGGGATCCACACGAGGCGGGCGCCGGTGGCGGCCGAGGCGCGCAGGGCGGCGGTGAGCGCGCCGGGCACGCCCGCGAGCCGCTCGCCGACGGCGAGGACGGCGCCCTCCTGGCGGAGGGCCTCGGCCGCGGCGGCGCCTTCCTCGGAGAGGCCGACCCGGGAGGTGAGGGCGTCGAGCCATTCGGTCTCGGTGCCGGGGGCGGCCGGCAGCAGGGTGCCGCCCGCCTTCGTCAGGCCCCGGGTGGCGAACGGGGCGACCGCGTAGGTCTTCTGGCCGTGCTTGCGCCAGGCCTTGCGGAGCCTCAGGAAGACGGCGGGGGCCTCCTCCTCGGACTCCAGGCCGACGAGGAGCACGGCCGGGGCGGCTTCGAGCGAGGTGTACGTGACACCCGAGCCGTCCAGGTCGCGGCCGCGTCCGGCGACGGCGGAGGCCAGGAAGTCGGCCTCCTCGCCGGAGTGGATCCGGGCCCGGAAGTCGATGTCGTTGGTGTCGAGGGCGACCCGGGCGAACTTGGCGTACGCGTAGGAGTCCTCGACGGTCAGCCGGCCGCCGGTCAGGACGCCGGTCCGGCCGCGGACGAGCCCGCGGGCGGCGGCCTCCAGGGCCTCGGGCCAGGAGGCGGCCTCCAGCTCACCGGTCTCGGGGTTCCGGACGAGCGGCGTGGTCAGCCGGTCGCGCTGCTGGGCGTACCGGAAGGCGAAGCGGCCCTTGTCGCAGATCCACTCCTCGTTGACCTCCGGGTCCTCGGCGGCGAGCCGCCGCATGACCTTGCCGCGCCGGTGGTCGGTGCGGGTGGCGCAGCCGCCGGCGCACTGCTCGCAGACGGACGGCGAGGAGACCAGGTCGAAGGGGCGGGAGCGGAAGCGGTAGGCGGCCGAGGTGAGGGCGCCGACCGGGCAGATCTGGATGGTGTTGCCGGAGAAGTACGACTCGAAGGGGTCGCCCTCGCCGGTGCCGACCTGCTGGAGCGCGCCGCGCTCGACGAGCTCGATCATCGGGTCGCCGGCGACCTGGTTGGAGAAGCGGGTGCAGCGGGCGCACAGGACGCACCGCTCGCGGTCGAGGAGCACCTGGGTCGAGATCGCGACCGGCTTCTCGTAGGTCCGCTTGACGCCCTCGAAGCGGGACTCGGCCTGTCCGTGGGACATGGCCTGGTTCTGCAGGGGACACTCGCCGCCCTTGTCGCAGACCGGGCAGTCCAGCGGGTGGTTGATGAGCAGCAGCTCCATCACGCCGTGCTGGGCCTTCTCGGCGACGGGCGAGGTGAGCTGGGACTTCACCACCATGCCGTCGGTGCAGGTGATGGTGCAGGAGGCCATGGGCTTGCGCTGGCCCTCGACCTCGACGATGCACTGGCGGCAGGCGCCGGCGGGGTCGAGGAGCGGGTGGTCGCAGAAGCGCGGGATCTCGATGCCGAGCTGTTCGGCGGCGCGGATGACCAGCGTCCCCTTGGGGACGGAGATCTCGGCGCCGTCGATGGTCAGCGTCACGAGGTCCTCGGGCGGTACCGGCGCGCTGCCGCCGCTGGGGGTGGACGCGATGACGGTCATGCGGTCACCTCCTTGTGGTTGTCCGCCCAGGCGGTCGACTTGGCCGGGTCGAAGGGGCAGCCCCGGCCCGTGATGTGCTGCTCGTACTCCTCGCGGAAGTACTTCAGCGAGGAGAAGATCGGCGAGGCGGCGCCGTCGCCGAGGGCGCAGAACGACTTGCCGTTGATGTTGTCGGCGATGTCGTTCAGCTTGTCGAGGTCGGACATGACGCCACGGCCCGCCTCGATGTCGCGGAGCAGCTGGACGAGCCAGTACGTGCCCTCGCGGCACGGCGTGCACTTGCCGCAGGACTCGTGGGCGTAGAACTCGGTCCAGCGGGTGACGGCCCGGACGACGCAGGTGGTCTCGTCGAAGCACTGGAGCGCCTTGGTGCCGAGCATGGAGCCGGCGGCGCCGACGCCCTCGTAGTCGAGGGGCACGTCGAGGTGCTCGTCGGTGAACATGGGGGTGGAGGAGCCGCCGGGGGTCCAGAACTTGAGCCGGTGGCCGGGGCGCATGCCGCCGCTCATGTCGAGGAGCTGGCGCAGGGTGATGCCGAGGGGGGCCTCGTACTGGCCGGGCGAGGCGACGTGCCCGCTGAGCGAGTACAGCGTGAAGCCCGGGGACTTCTCGGTCCCCATCGACGTGAACCAGTCCTTGCCCTTGTTCAGGATCGCGGGAACCGAGGCGATGGATTCGACGTTGTTCACCACAGTGGGGCAGGCGTACAGACCGGCGACCGCGGGGAAGGGGGGCCTCAGCCGGGGCTGGCCGCGGCGCCCTTCGAGCGAGTCGAGCAGCGCGGTCTCCTCGCCGCAGATGTACGCGCCGGCACCGGCGTGGACGGTGAGTTCGAGGTCGAGTCCGCTGCCGAGGATGTTCGTGCCGAGGTAGCCGGCGGCGTAGGCCTCGCGGACCGCCTCGTGGAGGCGGCGCAGGACGGGGACGACCTCGCCGCGCAGGTAGATGAAGGCGTGGTTCGAGCGGATCGCGTAGCAGGCGATCACGATGCCCTCGATGAGCGAGTGCGGGTTGGCGAAGAGGAGGGGGATGTCCTTGCAGGTGCCGGGCTCGGACTCGTCGGCGTTGACGACGAGGTAGTGCGGCTTGCCGTCGCCCTGCGGGATGAACTGCCACTTCATGCCGGTGGGGAAGCCGGCGCCGCCGCGTCCGCGGAGGCCGGATTCCTTGACGTACGCGATGAGGTCGTCGGGGCTCATCGCGAGGGCCCGCTTGAGTCCCTGGTAGCCCTCGTGGCGCTCGTAGGTCTCCAGGGTCCAGGAATTGGGCTGGTCCCAGAAGGCCGACAGGACGGGCGCCAGGAGCTTCTCGGGGCTGCTGTTGTTGATCTCGGCGGCCAAGGTCATTCCTCCCCCTCCTGTCCGGAGGTCTCACCACGCGGGTGGACGATTCGGTGGTGCGGCTTCTCGCCCTTGGCCAGGCGCAGTCCCACGAGGGAGGCCGGGCCGGCGCCGCCGGTGGCCTCGACGGCGCCGGGGCGCTCGTCGGGGAAGCCGGCGAGGATGCGGGCGGTCTCCTTGAAGGTGCAGAGCGGGGCGCCGCGGGTGGGTTCGACGGTGCGTCCGGCCCGGAGGTCGTCGACCATCTTCTTGGCGGACTCGGGCGTCTGGTTGTCGAAGAACTCCCAGTTGACCATCACGACCGGTGCGAAGTCGCAGGCCGCGTTGCACTCGATGTGCTCGAGGGTGATCTTGCCGTCCTCGGTGGTCTGGTCGTTCCCGACGCCGAGGTGGGCCTTGAGCTCCTCGAAGATGGCGTCGCCGCCCATGACCGCGCAGAGCGTGTTGGTGCAGACGCCGACCTGGTAGTCGCCGGAGGGCTTGCGCCGGTACATCGTGTAGAAGGTGGCGACGGCGGTGACCTCGGCGGTGGTCAGGCCGAGCATGTCGGCGCAGAACTGCATGCCGGTGCGGGTCACATAACCCTCCTCCGACTGCACGAGGTGCAGCATCGGCAGGAGCGCGGAGCGGGAGCCCGGGTAGCGGTCGATGATCGCCCGGGCGTCCTCCTCCAGGCGGGCGCGGACGTCCGCCGGGTATTCGGGGGCGGGGAGCTGGGGCATGCCCAGACTGATCTGGTCGGTCATCGGTCGACGCCTCCCATCACGGGGTCGATGGAGGCGACGGCGACGATGACGTCGGCGACCTGGCCGCCCTCGCACATCGCGGCCATGGCCTGGAGGTTGGTGAAGGACGGGTCGCGGAAGTGGACCCGGTAGGGGCGGGTGCCGCCGTCGGAGACGACGTGGACGCCGAGCTCGCCCTTGGGCGACTCGACGGCCGCGTAGGCCTGCCCGGCGGGGACCCGGAATCCCTCGGTGACCAGCTTGAAGTGGTGGATCAGGGCCTCCATGGAGGTGCCCATGATCTTCGCGATGTGGTCGGTGGAGTTGCCGAGGCCGTCCGTGCCGAGGGCGAGCTGCGCGGGCCAGGCGATCTTCTTGTCGCCGACCATGACCGGGCCGGGAGCCAGGCGGTCGAGGCACTGCTCGATGATCCGCAGGGACTGCCGCATCTCCTCCAGGCGGACGAGGAAGCGTCCGTAGGAGTCGCAGGTGTCGGCGGTCGGGACGTCGAAGTCGTAGTTCTCGTAGCCGCAGTACGGGTCGGTCTTCCGCAGGTCGTGCGGGAGGCCCGCCGACCGGAGGATCGGCCCGGTGGCGCCGAGGGCCATGCAGCCGGTGAGGTCGAGGTAGCCGACGTCCTGCATGCGGGCCTTGAAGATGGGGTTGCCTGTGGCGAGCTTGTCGTACTCCGGCAGGTTCTTCTTCATGGTCTTCACGAACTCGCGCACGGCGTCGACGGCACCCGGCGGGAGGTCCTGGGCGAGGCCGCCGGGGCGGATGAACGCGTGGTTCATGCGCAGGCCGGTGATCAGCTCGTACAGGTCCAGGATCATCTCGCGGTCCCGGAAGCCGTAGATCATGATCGTGGTGGCGCCGAGCTCCATGCCGCCGGTGGCGATGCACACCAGGTGCGAGGAGAGCCGGTTGAGCTCCATCAGCAGGACGCGGATGACGCTGGCGCGGTCCGGGATCTGCTCGGTGATGCCGAGGAGCTTCTCCACGCCCAGGCAGTACGCCGTCTCGTTGTAGAACGAGGTGAGGTAGTCCATGCGCGTGACGAAGGTGGTGCCCTGCGTCCAGGTCCGGTACTCGAGGTTCTTCTCGATGCCGGTGTGGAGGTAGCCGATGCCGCAGCGCGCCTCGGTGACGGTCTCGCCGTCGATCTCCAGGATGAGGCGGAGCACGCCGTGGGTGGACGGGTGCTGGGGGCCCATGTTGACGATGATGCGCTCGTCGTCGGCCTTCGCGGCGGACTGGACGACCTCTTCCCAGTCGCCGCCGGTCACCGTGTAGACGGCGCCTTCCGTGGTCTCGCGGGGAGACGCGTGGGGAGTGGACATCAGCTGTACGACCTCCGCTGGTCCGGAGCCGGGATCTGGGCGCCCTTGTACTCGACGGGGATGCCGCCGAGGGGGTAGTCCTTGCGCTGCGGGTGGCCCTGCCAGTCGTCCGGCATCATGATCCGGGTGAGGGCGGGGTGTCCGTCGAAGACGATGCCGAAGAAGTCGTACGCCTCGCGCTCGTGCCAGTCGTTCGTCGGGTAGACGGCGACGAGGGACGGGATGCGCGGCTCGGCGTCGGGGGCCGAGACCTCCAGGCGGATCAGCCGGCCGTGGGTCAGCGAGCGCAGGTGGTAGACGGCGTGCAGCTCGCGGCCCTTGTCGCCCGGGTAGTGGACGCCGGAGACGCCGGTGCAGAGCTCGAAGCGGAGCGCCGGGTCGTCGCGCAGGGTGCGGGCCACACGGACGAGGTGCTCGCGCTCGATGTGGAAGGTGAGCTCGCCGCGGTCGACGACCGTCTTCTCGATGGCGTTCCCGGGCAGGAGGCCCTGCTCCTCCAGGGCGCCCTCGAGCTCGTCGGCGACCTCGTCGAACCAGCCGCCGTACGGGCGGGCGGCCGGTCCGGGGAGCCTGATCGAGCGGACCAGGCCGCCGTAGCCGGAGGTGTCGGCCCCGCTCTGGGCGCCGAACATGCCGCGCTGGACGCGGACCTCCTCGCCGTGGTCACCGCGCTGGCCCGGCAGGTTCTGCGCGCTGAGGTCCTTGTCGGGGTTGGGTGTCTCGTCACTCAACGGAGCAGACCCTTCAACTCGATCGTCGGCAGCGCCTTGAGCGCCGCCTCCTCCGCCTCGCGGGCCGCCTCCTCGGCGTTCACGCCGAGCTTGGAGGACTGGATCTTCTGGTGGAGCTTGAGGATCGCGTCCAGGAGCATCTCCGGACGCGGCGGGCAACCGGGCAGGTAGATGTCGACCGGCACGATGTGGTCGACGCCCTGCACGATCGCGTAGTTGTTGAACATGCCGCCCGAGGAGGCGCAGACGCCCATGGAGATGACCCACTTGGGGTTGGGCATCTGGTCGTAGACCTGCCTCAGGACGGGCGCCATCTTCTGGCTGACCCGGCCGGCCACGATCATCAGGTCGGCCTGGCGCGGCGAGCCGCGGAAGACCTCCATGCCGAAGCGGGCCAGGTCGTACCGGCCGGCTCCGGTGGTCATCATCTCGATGGCGCAGCAGGCGAGGCCGAAGGTCGCGGGGAACACGGACGCCTTGCGCACCCAGCCCGCGGCCTGTTCGACCGTCGTCAGCAGAAAGCCGCTCGGGAGTTTCTCTTCGAGTCCCATAGGTGCCCCTCAGCCCCTCAGTCCCATTCCAGGCCGCCGCGCCGCCACACGTACGCGTAGGCGACGAAGACGGTGAGCACGAAGAGCAGCATCTCCACGAGCCCGAAAAGCCCCAGGGCGTCGAAGGTGACGGCCCAGGGGTAGAGGAAGACGATCTCGATGTCGAAGACGATGAAGAGCATCGCCGTCAGGTAGTACTTGATCGGGAAGCGACCGCCCCCGGCGGGAGTGGGCGTCGGTTCGATGCCGCACTCGTACGCCTCAAGCTTTGCCCTGTTGTACCGCTTTGGCCCGATAAGCGTGGCCATGACCACGGAGAAGATCGCAAACCCCGCACCCAGGGCACCGAGCACGAGGACGGGCGCGTACGCATTCACGCTCCTCGCTCCTTCCAGTCGTCCTTGACCGTTGGACCGCACCACCGGGCCCTGGAAGATCGCCCCCATGTGAGGCAGTTCACAAGCCCGGCTGCCCCGCATCTTATGCCCGCCCCTCTGTGATCTGCGACACGGGGTGCGGCAAGGACTTTGTGATCTCCACCACCAGGCGAAGGATCATGAAGTCGGATGAGCGGTGATCTTGTTGCGCGAAGCGCCCAGGTGATCACCAGATGTGACATCCGGACCGGAAATCGCTGCTCGGAAGGGGTGTCGCACTATCAAGTGATGGCCAGTGCAGGCAAATTGGCGATGGACGCATCCGGGTGATAAAGGAACCGGCCGTCGCCCGGTCGGGGGGTCCGGCGTACGGAGGTGGACGCGTGCGCGTTTTCACGAGCGGGATGTGACCTGCGTCACGTCACAGGAGCTCCAAAAGAAGAGGGCTTGGCCATCGGCGTCAAGAGGTGGTAAGCGTCGGGCAATTCGGGCTTTTCAATGAAAACCCGTGATCAAGGGCCGGATGAGCCGTGCCCGATTTGCCCGTTACGGCGTCAATAAGGTTGCGACGGAAGCGGATTCACGGGTTCCAAACGTAACTGTGGCGCAACCCACGTTTCTTGAAGGGAACCGTGAAGCCCTGATAGCGGTTGTTCCCATGTCCCACACCGCTCACATACCCAGCCACCGGAAGCCCCGCCGCAGCGCCTCGAAGCTCGCGCTCCGCGCCGGAGTTGCCGGTGGCGTCCTCGGCACCATCGCGGTGGCCGGTGCTGCCGGGCCGGCGAATGCCGAGCCGGTGACCGAGACCATCGAAATGCCCACCCTGGGCTCGCTCGGCGAAGGCGCCGGTCTCGCCAGCGCCGTCGCCGCCTCCGCCGAGGCCTCCCAGCAGGAGGCCCTCGACCAGAGCCTCCAGTCCCAGGAGAACGCGGCGCTGCAGAAGGCCTCCAAGGAGGCCAAGAAGGCCAAGGCCGAGGCCGAGCGCAAGGCCGCGGCCGAGCGCGCCGAGGAGGCCCGCCTCAAGGCCGAGCAGGAGCGCGAGGAGGCCGCCGAGCGCGCGTCCCGCGACGCCGCGCGCAGCCGGCTCTCCACCCAGAGCTCGTCGAACGACGGCGGCTCGTCGGACAGCGGCTCCACCACTTCCGAGAGCGACAGCCAGACGCAGGCCCCCTCCGGCTCCGCCGCCGCGATCGTGGCCTTCGCCAAGGCCCAGGTCGGCGACGCGTACGTCTCCGGCGGCACCGGCCCCAACTCCTGGGACTGCTCCGGCCTCGTCCAGGCCGCCTACCGCGCGGCCGGCATCGACCTGCCCCGCATCTCGTACCAGCAGTCGAGCATGGGCACCTCCGTCTCCCTGAGCAACCTGCAGCCGGGCGACATCCTGTACTGGGGCAGCCGCAGCGGCTCGTACCACGTCGCCATCTACGTCGGCGGCGGCCAGTACGTGGGCGCGCAGAACCCGTCCAGCGGCGTGGTCCAGCACTCCCTGGACTGGGACACCCCCTCGGGCGCCGTCCGGATCCTCTGATCCCGCCCCGTTCACGCCGAAGGGCCGTCACTCCTCGGGGGAGCGACGGCCCTTCGGCGTGCCGGACGCGGGGGTCACTTCCGGAACGACTCGATGATCCGGGCGTAGCTGTCCCCGCCGTGGCCCGCCGCCACCGCCTCCCGCATCAGCTCCAGGTGCAGCCGCGGCAGCCTTCCGTCGACCCCGCGCTCCTCCCCCGCGTGCAGCAGATGCCCGATGCTCGCGACCTGGACGTCGATGGTGGCGTCGTCGCCCGGGTACTCCCCCGCGTCGATCTGGTCCGCGTACGTGGTGAGGAACCAGGAGACCGTGCGTAGCCAGCGCACCGACACCGCCGTGAACTCCTTGGCCGGCACCCCGTCCGCCCCTGCCAGCGCGGTGGCGTGCAGCCAGCCGCCGAAGACCGACCACATCAGGCCGAGCAGCCCGGCGTCGTAGAGCGAGGCGAGGCCCGCGTCCGCACCCAGGTCGACCGGGTCCCCGAGGACCTCCAGGGTCGCCCGGTGCTCGGCGAGCAGGCCCGGACCGCCTGAGTAGAGGATCATGCTGGAGCTGTCGCCGACCCCGGGCGGGGTGGTCATGATGCCGCCGTCGAGGTAGCCGGCGCCGTGCCCGGCGGCCCACTCGGCCTCCGCGCGGGCCTGCTCGGGCGAGCCGGAGGTGAGGTTGACCAGGACGCGGCCGCGCAGCGCCCCGGCCACGGGGGCGAGGAGGGCGCGGGCCGCCGGGTAGTCGAGGACGCAGACCACGACGAGCCCGCTCGCCCCGACCGCCTCGGCGACGGTGGTGGCGTGGACGGCTCCCCGCGCGACGAGCGGGGCGGCCTTGTCGGGGGTCCGGTTGAAGACGGTGGTGGGGTGGCCGGCGTCGAGGAAGGCGCCCGCGAGGGCGGCGCCCATCTGCCCGAGGCCGATGACGGTCACTGGAGTGCGCTTCGTGCTCATGGCTCCACGCTCGCAGCGCCGGGACCGCGCCGACAGCGGCGGAACCGACGTGCTGCGCACGGTTCCTGCCACGGTGTCGGCCGCCTGCCGTACGGTCGTGGTCATGAGCGCTGGAGCGGTCGCCGTCGTCCTCGTCCCCGACGAACGGGGCGGACTCTCGCCGTGGGACCTGTACGAGCTGTCCACGGTCTCCATGGTCTTCGGGGTGCCGTACACCGACCTGACCGACCCCTGGTACGACCTGCGGGTCTGCGGTCCCGCCCCGCACGCCACGCACGGCCTCGACGGGCTCGTCGGCGCGGGCACGGTCATCGTGCCGTCGGTGCCGGACGCGGTGGCCGAGGGCCGCCTGGAGCTCCCCTCCGACCTCGTCGCGGCGCTGCGGGAGGCCGCCGCCTCGGGGGCCCGCATGGTCTCGATGTGCACCGGCGCCTTCGCGCTCGCGGCGGCCGGCGTGCTGGACGGCCACCGGGCCGTCGTCCACCGGAACTACGCGCCCGCACTGGCCGCCCTGCACCCGCGGGTCACCGTCGACGCCTCGGTGCTCTACACCGACGAGGGACACGTGCTCACCGGGGCGGGCGCCGCCGCCGGACTGGACCTGTGCCTGCATCTCGTGCGCAGGGACCTGGGCGCCGGGGTGGCGGGCGAGCTGGCCCGGCGGCTGGTCGTCCCGGCGCACCGCCCGGGCGGGCAGCCGCAGTTCGTCGAGGCGCCGGTGCCGCCGAGCGACGAGGACAGCCTGGGACCGGTGCTCCACTGGGCCCTCGAGCACCTGCGCGAGCCCCTGTCGGTGGACGACCTGGCCCGTCGGGCCCGGATGAGCCCGCGCACCTTCCACCGCAGGGTGCGCGAGGCCCACGGCACCACCCCGCTGCAGTGGCTGCTCGAGCAGCGGGTGGCGCGGGCACAGACGCTCCTCGAGTCGACGGACCTGCCCGTGGAGCGGATCGGCGAGGAGAGCGGGCTCGGCTCGGCCGCCAACCTCCGCCGCCACTTCACCCGCGCGGTCGGGCTCTCCCCGACCGCGTACCGGGAGGGGTTCAGGCCTTCGGGGCCACCTTCGAGAGGCCGTTGATGATGCGGTCCATGGCGTCGCCGCCCGTCGGGTCGGTGAGGTTCGCCAGCATCTTGAGGGTGAACTTCATCAGCAGCGGGTGGGTCAGACCGCGCTGGGTCGCGAGCTTCATGATCTTCGGGTTGCCGATGAGCTTCACGAACGCGCGGCCCAGCGTGTAGTAGCCGCCGTAGGTGTCCTTGAGGACCTGGGGGTAGTTCCGCAGGGCCAGCTCGCGCTGCGCGGGCGTCGCGCGCGCGTGCGCCTGGACGATGACGTCGGCCGCGATCTGGCCCGACTCCATGGCGTACGCGATGCCCTCGCCGTTGAACGGGTTGACCAGGCCGCCCGCGTCGCCGACCAGCAGCAGGCCCTTGGTGTAGTGCGGCTGGCGGTTGAAGGCCATCGGCAGGGCCGCGCCGCGGATCGGCTGCGTCATGTTCTCCGGGGTGTAGCCCCACTCCTCCGGCATGGAGGCGCACCAGGCCTTGAGGACCTCGCGCCAGTCCAGCTCCCGGAACGCCTTCGAGGAGTTGAGGATGCCGAGGCCGACGTTGGACGTGCCGTCGCCCATCGGGAAGATCCAGCCGTAGCCCGGCAGGAGGCGGTCCTGCGGGCCGCGCCGGTCCCACAGCTCCAGCCAGGACTCCAGGTAGTCGTCGTCGTGGCGGGGGCTGGTGAAGTACGTCCGGACCGCCACGCCCATCGGCCGGTCCTCGCGCCGGTGCAGGCCCATGGCGAGCGAGAGCCGGGTGGAGTTGCCGTCGGCGGCGACGACGAGCGGGGCGTGGAAGGTGACCTCGCGCTTCTCCTCGCCCAGCTTCGCGTGGACACCGGTGATCCGGCCCGTACGGTCGTCGATGATCGGCGCGCCGACGTTGCAGCGCTCGTACAGCCGGGCGCCGGCCTTCTGCGCCTGGCGGGCGAGCTGCTCGTCGAAGTCGTCGCGCTTGCGGACGAGTCCGTAGTCCGGGTACGAGGCGAGCTCCGGCCAGTCGAGCTCCAGGCGGACGCCGCCGCCGATGATCCGCAGGCCCCTGTTCCGCAGCCAGCCGGCCTCTTCGGAGATGTCGATGCCCATGGCGACGAGCTGCTTGGTGGCGCGCGGAGTGAGGCCGTCGCCGCAGACCTTCTCGCGGGGGAACGCGGTCTTCTCCAGGAGCAGGACGTCGAGTCCGGCCTTGGCCAGGTAGTACGCGGTGGTGGAGCCGGCCGGGCCCGCCCCGACGACGATCACGTCTGCGGTGTGCTCGGAGAGGGGCTGCTCGGTCACGGCGGAACTCCCGAAAGGTCGGCGAAGAGGTCGTAGGGAAGTCTAGGGCGGGCGGCGCGGGCCGGACCGGAGGGGCGGTCCCGGCTCTTCGGGGTCCGCGCCGCCGAGGGCCGGTGGTCCGCGCCGAGGCCGCCGGGGGGCCGCGGACGGCGGCTCCGGGAGCCCGTGGTCCCGATCGTCCGGCGGCCGGGACCGCGCCGCGCCGGCACGGGTGCTCGGCCTGCCTGCTCGGCCCCGTACTCGGTCTCCGCGCCCGGCCCCGTACTCGGTCAGCTCGCCCCGGGCTCGGGGCGGCTACTGCGCCTTGAAGCCGCGGTGCAGGGCGACGATGCCGCCGGACAGGTTCCGCCAGGCGACCTTCGACCAGCCGGCCTTCTGGAGGAGGCCCGCGAGGGTGGGCTGGTCCGGCCAGGACTGGATGGACTCGGCGAGGTACACGTACGCGTCGGGGTTGGACGAGACCGCGCGGGCCACCGGCGGCAGCGCCCGCATCAGGTACTCCTCGTACACCGTGCGGAACGGCGCCCAGGTGGGGTGCGAGAACTCGCAGATGACGACCCGGCCGCCGGGCTTCGTCACCCGGTACAGCTCGCGGAGCGCCTGCTCGGTGTCCTGGATGTTCCGCAGCCCGAAGGAGATGGTGACCGCGTCGAAGACGTCGTCGCGGAAGGGCAGCTTCGTGCCGTCGCCGGCCGTGAACGGCATCCACGGGTGGTTCTTCTTGCCGACCCGGAGCATCCCGAGGGAGAAGTCGCACGGCACGACGTACGCCCCCGCGCGGGCGAACGGCTGCGAGGAGGTGGCCGTGCCGGCCGCGAGGTCGAGGATCCTCTGCGCGGGGCGCGCGTCCACCGCCTTGGCGACCTCCTTGCGCCAGCGCCGGTCCTGGCCGAGCGAGAGCACGTCGTTGGTCAGGTCGTAGTTGGCCGCCACGTCGTCGAACATCGAGGCGACTTCGTGCGGCTGCTTGTCCAGGGATGCTCGGGTCACTGGCGTTCGGCCTCGCAAGATCGGGTGCGGACGGATCCACCCATTCTGGCAGGCGGGTCCCGGCCGCCCGGAGCGGGCCCGCCGGGCGGCCCGTGCGGCTGATGCGGCACGGGCGGCACGGGCGGCACGGGCGGCACGGGCGGCACGATTTCCCGGAACTCCTTTCAATCTTTCCGGGCCGGGCGTGCTCAAGGACGGTCGAGCACGACTGCGCGGCGAGAAGGGGTGCGATGGCGATGGAGTTGCGGACGGAGACGGAGACGGACGTCGGGGCGGGCCTCGGGTTCGAGGAGTTCGCCCGGGCCGCCCAGACGCGGCTGTACCGGACGGCGTACCTGCTCTGCGGCGACGCCGAGCCCGCCCGGCACCGGCCCCCGACCACGCCGACCTGCGGGTGACCCTGCTCGGCGCGCTCGCCGAACTCCCGCCCCGGGCACGGGCGATGGTCGTGCTGCGCTACTGGGAGGACCAGAGCGTGGCCTCCGTGGCGGCCCTGCTGCGGTGCAGCGAGGCCACCGTCAAGAGCCAGTGCTCCCGTTCGCTCGCCCGACTCCGCGTACGCCTGGCCGATGCCGGGCTCTCGATCACGGAAAGCTGAGGCCACGGTGGGGAACAACGACG
Source organism: Streptomyces sp. NK15101 (assembly GCF_020400725.1). GTDB lineage: Bacteria > Actinomycetota > Actinomycetes > Streptomycetales > Streptomycetaceae > Streptomyces. The sequence goes on from NZ_JAINVG010000053.1 coordinate 29,884, forward strand.
ACACCGCCCTGCTGCGCGACGCCATGGGCCGGACGACGGACGGTCTGCCGCCGCTGCCCCGACCTCGTACCGCTCGCGGTGCGCGAGGGGCGCAGGCGCCGGGCCCGCTCCCGGCTCGCGGTCGGTACGGCCGCCCTCGCCGTGGTCACGGCGGGTGCCCTCGGCCTCACGTTGCTGCCGGGGACCGATTCCGGTGTCCCGATGCCCGCCGCCTGGACCGTCCGCGAGACGCGGCTGACGGGGGCCGACTGGATCCGCCGCGAGAGCTACCAGAAGGACGTGGCCCAGGTGCTGAAGCAGCAGCTGCCGCCGAAGGTCACCCGCGTCCGGCCGGTGGGCGACGGCGGCGACCGGGTGAGCGAGTACCTGATCGAGGCGGGCGACCCGCCCCCGGCGGGCCCTGACGGACCTACCGCCGTCGCGGCCTTCAGCGGGCCCGGTAGACCAGCCGGCCGTCGATGACCGTCGCCACGCAGGTCGACGCGCCCCGGCGGACCAGGGTGGCCGGGTCGGGGACGTCGAAGACGGCGAAGCGGGCCGGTCCGCCGGGGGCGGGGCGCGGCAGCAGGATCAACGGCACCGGGGAGAGGGACGGGGGGCCCGGGAGGGTGTCGGGACGGCGGCCGGTCGCGAGGCCGGCGCGGCGGACCGCGTCGGCGGCGGCACGGGTGCGGAGTTCGCCCGCCACCGCGACCGTGCCGTGGGCCAGCATCCGCTGGACGCCCCGGCGGGCGCTGGCGCCGAGGCGGGCCGGGTCGGCGCGGAAGAGCTCCGCCGCCCGCTCCCCCGTGATCGGCTCGGTGCCGAACTCGTCGGCCTCGCGCGGATCCGGGTGGTAGGTCCGCTCCAGGAGCTCGGGGGCGTACGGGTTGAGCAGGCCGGGCAGCAGGATGCCCGGCCAGCGGCGGAGGCGCGCGTCCTGGTGCGCCTCCGCCAGTTCCTCGTACGGGCCGACGGCGGCGATCCGGGGACCGTCGACGAGGACGGCCAGCTCCGGGGAGGCTTCGGCGGCGTGGAGGGTCGGCACCGGCGGATCAGTTGGCGTCGAGGAGCTTCAGCTCCGGGTGCGCCGTGCCGCCCTCGATGGCCACGGACGAGATGTGCGAGGCGACGCGGTCGTCGACCGGGTCGTTCGCCGGGTCGTCGTGGACGACGAGGTGCTCGTACGTCGTGGCGCGCTGCGCCGGGACGCGGCCCGCCTTGCGGATCAGGTCGATGATCTCCAGGCGGTTCGAGCGGTGCTTGGCACCGGCCGAGGAGACGACGTTCTCCTCCAGCATGATCGAGCCGAGGTCGTCGGCGCCGTAGTGCAGGGACAGCTGGCCGACCTCCTTGCCGGTGGTCAGCCAGGAGCCCTGGATGTGGGCGACGTTGTCGAGGAAGAGCCGCGCGATGGCGATCATGCGCAGGTACTCGAAGAGCGTGGCCTGCGTGCGGCCCTTGAGGTGGTTGTTCTCGGGCTGGTACGTGTACGGGATGAAGGCCCGGAAGCCGCCCGTCCGGTCCTGCACGTCACGGATCATGCGCAGGTGCTCGATCCGCTCGGCGTTGGTCTCGCCGGTGCCCATCAGCATGGTGGAGGTGGACTCGACGCCCAGCTTGTGGGCGATCTCCATGATCTCCAGCCAGCGCTCGCCGCTCTCCTTGAGCGGGGCGATGGCCTTGCGCGGCCGCTCGGGGAGCAGCTCGGCGCCGGCGCCCGCGAAGGAGTCGAGACCGGCGGCGTGGATGCGGGTGATCGCCTCCTCGACGGAGACCCCGGAGATGCGGGCCATGTGCTCGACCTCGGAGGCGCCGAGGGAGTGGATGACCAGCTGCGGGAAGTCCTTCTTGATGGCGGCGAAGTGCTTCTCGTAGTACTCGACGCCGTAGTCCGGGTGGTGGCCGCCCTGGAACATGATCTGCGTGCCGCCGAGCTCCACGGTCTCCGCGCAGCGGCGCAGGATGTCGTCGAGGTCCCGGGTCCAGCCCTTCGCTGTGTCCTTCGGGGCGGCGTAGAACGCGCAGAACTTGCACGCCGTCACGCAGACGTTCGTGTAGTTGATGTTCCGCTCGATGATGTACGTCGCGATGTGCTCGGTCCCCGCGTACCGGCGGCGGCGCACCGCGTCGGCGGCGGCGCCCAGCGCGTGCAGCGGCGCCGAGCGGTAGAGGTCGAGCGCCTCCTCGGGGGTGATCCGGCCACCCGCGGCGGCGCGGTCGAGAACGGACTGGAGTTCGGCCTTCTCGGTCACCGGGTGCGTCCCTTTCGGAGGGGTTGTGAAAGACCGAACCAGCCTACGCCAGCGCTCCTCGCGACTTCCGCAGGGTGCGGGGTCGGCGCAGCGGGCGTACGGGGAGGGTGATCCGCGGGCGGTCGACGGGGAGACCTGCGGGCGGTCGACGGGTGGTCCGCAGACGATCCGCGGGTGATCCTCGGACGATCCGCGGGTGAGAGAACGGCGAGTGGAGAGCGGGGGTCCGGCGAATATCCGGTGAATTCCGGGTGCCTCGCGGGCGCGTCTCATTACCGGCGGTCCGGAGAAGCCGTCCGGGGATCCGGGTGTGTCGCGGGCGTGCCGCATTACCGGCGGTCCGGTGACGGCGGTCCGGAGAGAGCGGCCGTATTCCCGGTTCCGCCCGGAAAGGCGCGGCCGGCGCGCCGGGCGGTGCACCGGTATTTCTCTCCCGCCCCTTATCCGTGCGGCTCCGCCGCTTATCGCGCCGGGGGCGGCAGGAGTTCCACCGCGACGTCCGCCGGGAAGCCGGTCGTGGGGCCGGTGCGGCGGGCGAACTCCCGTACGCCCGCGAGCTGCTCGGGGCCGAAACGGAAGTCGAGCGTGCGGAAGTACCGCTCCAGGAGTTCGGCGTCGAAGGTCTCCCAGCGGGCGGCCTGCTCGGCGACCTTGGCGACCTCTTCGAGGGAGAGGTCGCGCGAGGCCAGGAACGCCTGGTGCACCTCGCGGACGGTCTCCGGCTCGCGCGCCAGGAAGTCCTTGCGCGCCGCCCACACGGCGAAGACGAACGGCAGGCCCGTCCACTCCTTCCACATGAGCCCCAGGTCGTGGACCTGGAGGCCGAGCCGGGGCGCGTCGTGCAGGGAGGCCCGGAGCGCGGCGTCGCCGATGAGGACGGCCGCCTCCGCCTCCTGCATCATCAGGCCGAGGTCCGGCGGGCAGGTGTAGTAGTCGGGCTCGACCCCGTACTGCTCGGCCAGGAGCAGCTGGGCGAGGCGCACGGAGGTGCGGGAGGTGGAGCCGAGGGCCACGCGCGCGCGGTCGAGCTCCTCCAGGGGCCGCTGGGAGACGATCACGCAGGACATGACGGGCCCGTCGCAGCCGACGGCGATGTCCGGGAGCGCCACCAGGTCGCCCGCGTTGCGGAGGTACTCGACGAGGGTGATGGGCCCGATGTCGAGATCGCCCCGGACGAGCCGCTCGCTGAGCTTCTCCGGCGTGTCCTTGGTGAGCTCGAGATCGAGGAGCGTTCCGGTCCTGGCGAGGCCCCAGTAGAGAGGAAGGCAGTTCAGGAACTGGATGTGCCCGACGCGGGGCCGGCTGCGCTGCTGGTCGTCGGTTGCTTTGTCCACATCGCGAGGCTAGACCCGTCTCGCGGTGTGGGCATCGGCGGGGCACGCGCGTCAGCACACGGAACGGAATCAAACATGCGGGTGACGTGATCTTTCCCTCTACCGCCGAGAGCGTCCTGCGTGCTACGCTCGACGCAAGTTGCAGTTTGGTTTCCCTTGCAGTACAGAGCCTGCGGAGCATGTGACCCGCAGGCTTTTGTAGTTTTCAGACTTGTTTGCAGGTTCTGGAGCAGGGCGACCCTTTGGCCCATAGGAGGGCTCATGGCTACCGGAACCGTGAAGTGGTTCAACGCTGAAAAGGGCTTCGGCTTCATCGCCCAGGACGGCGGCGGCCCGGATGTCTTCGTCCACTACTCCGCGATCAACGCGAACGGCTTCCGCTCGCTCGAGGAGAACCAGCTCGTGACCTTCGACGTCACGCAGGGCCCGAAGGGCCCGCAGGCGGAGAACGTCTCCCCGGCCTAAGTTGCCCGGGTCGGCGAACGCGCACGACTAGAGCAGTACCCAAGGAGCCCCGCTCCGTGCCTCACGGCACGAGCGGGGCTCCTGCCCTTTTCAGCAGCTGGGGATCACGGTCCCGTTGTTGTCCCGGGCCTCGTCGTTGCCCCAGCGGGACAGGTAGTAGGCGGACACGTACGCCCCGTAGCCGTTCTTCCCGGCGTAGACGGTGTCGAGGTCGGTCCGCAGCCACCAGTGGTTGTAGTTCCCTGAGCCGTCACGGACCTCGGCGCCCCAGACCTTGCAGTACACGTAGTTCGTGCCCGCGTTCAGGACGCCCTGCGGGTCGTTCGTGTTCGCCTGGGCGTAGCCGGTGGCGTTGGCGAAGGTGTCGACCCAGTACGTGCCGCCTCCCCCGCCCGAGCAGCCGTTGTCGCTGGTCAGGGACTTGGATCCGTAGGAGGAGGGGTAGGGGGCGAGGGAGACGCCGTTGATCACGATGGTCTGGCCGACGCCGTTGTAGAGCTGCTCGTAGTGGATGTGGGCGCCGGAGCTGTTGCCCGTGCTGCCGGTGGTGCCGATCTGCCGGCCCTGGGAGACCTGGGCGCCGTCGGCGACGGAGTAGGCGCTGAGGTGGAAGTAGTACGTCTTCCAGCCGCCGCCGTGGTCGATCACGATGTAGTTCCCGGCGCCGGTCGGCTGGGAGTAGCGGCGGGCGGTGCCGGACGCCGAGGCGAGGACCGGGGTGCCGGCGGTGGTGCCGCCGTCCGAGCGGACGAAGTCGAGCGCCTGGCGGACCTCGGCCGAGTGGTGGCTGTAGGTCCAGGTCTGTCCGCAGGGGAAGGGCGCCTTGAAGAGCGGCGCGGCCTGGGCGGGGCCGGCGGTGACGAGCGCGGTGAGCAGGCCCGCGACGAGCGCGAGGAGGGTGCCGAGGGGGGTGATCCGTGCACGCATGCGTCCTCCGGTGAGGGGATGGGACATGGGTCGACGCGCGTTGAACGGACCACAGAGTGCCGGAGGATCGCGGTTCGCAGTAGTCCGCGAGAACCACACCCGTACCGCGGTGGTTACGTAGTCTGGACACATGACCGAACGCAAGCCGCCGGGTGTCAGCTTCGAGTCCTTCGTCGACAAGCAGATCCGGGAGGCGGCGGAGCGCGGCGAGTTCCGGGGCCTGGCCGGCTTCGGCAAGCCCCTCCCCGACGACTCGGCCCCGTACGACGAGCTGTGGTGGATCAAGGGGAAGATGCACCGCGAGGGCGCGTCGGTCCTGCCGCCCTCCCTGGCCCTGCGCAAGGCTGCCGAGGACGCGGAGGCGGCGGTCGCCGCGGCCGTCTCAGAGCGCCAGGTGCGCCGCATCCTCGGGGAGATCAACACCAGGATCGCCGAAGCCCTCGCCCGCCCGCCGGCCGGTCCCCCGCTGAACCTGAGGCCCTTCGACGTGGAGGCCGCGGTGGAGCGGTGGAAGGCGGAGCGTCCTCAGCTCGATGTGCAGGTCCCCGACCCCGAGGAGCCCCCATGAACAGTGCCGGTCTGCTGGTCGACGCGTTCGGCCGGATCCGTGAGGTCGTCCACGAGGCCGTGGAGGGGCTGACGGACGAGGAGCTCGCCGTGCGGATCGATCCCGACGCCAATTCGATCGCCTGGCTCGTCTGGCACCTCACCCGCGTCCAGGACGACCACCTCGCGGACGCCTTCGACACGGACCAGCTGTGGACCTCGGACGGCTGGGCGGACCGCTTCGGGCTGCCCTTCCCCGAGCGCGCCACCGGCTACGGGATGACGAGGGCTCAGGTCGGCGAGGTCCGCGCCCCGGCGGAGCTGCTGATCGGCTACCACGACGCCGTGCACGCCCGTACGGAGGATCTGATCCGCACGGTCACCAACGCGGACCTGGACCGGATCGTCGACACCTCCTGGGACCCGCCGGTCACCCTCGGCGTCCGCCTGGTGTCGGTCATCGCGGACGACCTCCAGCACGCGGGGCAGGCGGCGTACGTGCGGGGTGTGGTGGAGCGGCGGTGACGTCGGACGACGGCGGCTGATAGCCTCCGGCCGATCTTGACGAGAGGCGACGCTCCGGGTGGGGGGAACCACCGGCCGCCTCAGCTCCAGGGGGAGGCCTTCCATGGACCGCCGCGTCCGCATACCCGTTTCCCGCCGTCGCCGCCGTCTCGGCGCGGCGGCCCTCGTCGCACTCGCCGTCACGGCCGGTGGGCTCGGCACGCCCGCCGTCGCCGCGCCGCCCACGGGCGTCACCGCGGGTACGGCCGCCACCACCACCGCCGCGTACCCGCGTCAGGCGGGGCTGTGGAGCCTGGGGCGTACCGGCTTCCTGACCTGGCCGGCGGAGGGATCCGAACCGGCGCGCTGGACCCGGCTCTCGGACGGCGCCGTGACGGCCTTCCCCGCCGGTCACCTCGTCTTCGGCTCCCGTGACTCCGACGTCGTGGTCGACGAGGCGGGCAGCACGGTCACGCTCAGGGACATGGCGGCGGGCACGGAGCTGTTCCAGGTCGACCTCGGGCAGTACGGCACGGACAGCCAGGTGGCGGGCGCCGTGCGCTCGACCCTCTTCGTCTCCGCCGCCAACGGCGCCGGCGGCAGGAGCTTGCGCCTGTACACCCCGGCCGCCGGCGGCGGCCTGCCGTCGTCCCGGTCGGTGACCGGGCTGCCCGCGGACGCCACCGGGCTGTGGGCCGCGAGCGTCGCCGGTGACAGCGCCCTGGTCACCTACCGGACCGGCTCGGGCAGCCGCTGGGCGCTCGTCGACCTCACGACCGGTGCCGTGACCGCCCACCGCGCGGCCCCCGACCTCGGGGACGCCGCCGTGTCCGCCACGTACGTCGCCTGGACGGAGCAGCCCGTCGGCGGCGGCGCCACCGTGGTGGCCCTGAACCGCGCCACCGGCGCGGTCCAGCGGATCCCCCTCGCCGCGCAGGACCGGGTGTCCCTCGGTCTGGTGGGGAACTGGGTCACGTACGGCCAGAGGGACGGGCTGCGGGCCTACGAGCCCAGCCCGCTCCTCGCGCTCACCGCCCGCGACCTGGGCACCGGCGCGACCCGCAAGCTCCTCGACCACGTCGTCTCGGACGTCGACGGGCCCGGCGGCACGAACGGCGTCCACGGCGGTACGGCCGCCCTGGGCCAGGGCCTGTACCGGATCGCCCCGGGGACCGGCGGTACTCCGGTCGCCACGCTCCTCGCGGCCAGCGGCGAGCCGACGAAGGTCGACCTGCTCGGGCACAGCATTCCGTCGACGATCGACCTGAGCCGCAACCGGAGCTTCGACCTGAAGTGGCGGCTCTCGCGCATCAACGTCGAGATGACCCTCACCCTGCGCAACACCCGCACCGGCGACACCAAGGTCGAGCAGATCCACCCCCTCGCGGAGCAGGCGGCGGACTTCACGTACGCCCACTACCTCTGGCAGGGCGACGTCGGCTGGCCGGGCGACCCGAGCCGGTCGACGGGCGCTCCGGCCGGCCCGTACACCTGGCGGATCGACGCCAAGCCGCTCAACGGCATCGGACCGACGCTGACGAAGACCGGGTCCTTCACGGTGGTCCGGAGCAGGCCGCAGCCGCACGACTTCGACGGCGACGGCTCCCCCGACCTGCTCATGCGGGACACGGCGGGCCGGCTGCTGCTCGCGGACACCTTCCGCAGCAGGGACTCGGGCAGCGGCTACGAGGTCTTCCAGGAGCACCACTTCAGGGTCGTCGGGCAGGGCTTCGGGATCTACGACAAGATCGAGGCCACCGGGGACCTCGGCGGCTCGGGCGTCGGCGACTTCGTCGCCCGCGACAAGGCCGGAGTGCTCTGGCTCCACAAGGGGCGCGGCGACCACACCTTCAGCGCGCGCATCCGGATCGGCGGCGGCTGGGGCACGTACGCCCGGCTCACCGGGGGCGGCGACCTGACCGGGGACGGCCGCGCCGACCTCGTCGCCGCCGACACGGCCGGGGTGCTGTGGCTGTACCGGGGCACCGGCCGGGACACCGCGCCCTTCGCCGCCCGGAAGCGGATCGGGGGCGGCTGGGGCGTGTACGACCAGCTCACCGCCGTCGGGAACCTCGCCGGCGGCCCGGCGGGCGACCTCCTCGCCCGGGACCGCTCCGGCGTCCTGTGGCTGTACCTCGGCAAGGGCGACGGCACCTTCGCTCCCCGGACCCGGATCGGCGGCGGCTGGGGCGGCCTCGGCCGGCTGGTCGGGATCGGCGACGCCGACCGGGACGGCCGCCCCGACCTGTACGCCGAGGGCTCCCTCTACCGGTCGACGGGCGCATGGACGGCGCCGCTCCGCCCGCGCGAGGAGACGTCGCCGGTCCACTTCTGGACCACCCCCGTGACGTACAACCACTTCGCCTGAGTCTCCTGACACCACGCCCCCGTAAGGAAGTCGGCTCCTTCCGTACAACCACCCCCACCGATCACGAGTCTGATCCAGCGGCGCACACGCGTTCGCGTGCGCCGTTGGATCGCATGGGGGGATCTCTTGAGCTCAGCGCGCACCGGCCGGCACCGTCTCACCGCCGCCGTCACCACCGTCCTCGCCGTCACCCTCGGCGCGGGGCTCCTCGCCGCCCCGGCGACGGCGGCGCCCGCCGTCGCCGTCGCGAAGGCGGCGGCCGCCCAGGCCGCGACGCCGATCGCCGACCCGGGGGGCGTGCTCCTCGGCGCCGGCCGGGGCGGCTTCCTGAACCGGGTCGTCGTCGGCGAGCGGCACGAGCTGCGCTGGACGGCGTACGCGGACGGCACCACGACCACGCTGCCCGCTACGGAGTCGACGCGCGCCGAGGTCTTCTCCACGGAGACCTCGGACATCCTGATGACGTCCGAGGAGGGCCGGTACAACGGCCGTTCCCAGCACATCACGCTGCGGAACCTGACGACGGGCGCCGCCCCCGTCGACGTCGACTTCACCAAGCTGGGCGCCGACCACCGCTTCGCGGGTCTCGTCGGCTCCACGCTCCTCGCCACGGGGACCGACGCGAACGGCGCCAGGGAGCTGCTGCTCCTCGACGCGACGGGTGACACGCAGTCCGCCCGGAAGGTGACCGGCCTGCCCGAGGGCGCGATCATCCACTCCGTCGAGGCCTCCCACTCCGGGACCGCGCTCGTCAGCTTCGTCACGACCTCCGAGACCGTCGTCGACCGGCACCGGGCCACGGTCGACGTGGCCACCGCCGAGGCGGGGCCCGCGTACCAGGTCCTCGACGGCCGTTCCGAGGGCAGCACCTCCGGTCTCTCCGCCACGCACGCCGCCTGGCCGGAGACCTACGAGGGGAACGTGACCCTCGTGATCGCCGACCGGGGCTCCGAGACGGTGCGGCGCGTCCCCGTGGGCCGCGAGTTCGACGGCGGAACCCACGTCGGCGTGGTGGGCACCTGGGTCACGTACGGCACCCCGACCGCGCTCGACCAGGACATGGACGCGCCGCCGACCGGGGTGATCCAGGCGTTCACCGCCCGGTCCGCGACCTCCGGCGAGACGGTCGAGCTCCTCGACCACATGGTCACGGCCGTCCCCGCTCCCGACGGGACGCTGCTGGTGCGCGGCGGCCTCGTCGGGAAGGGCGAGGGCCTCTACCGGATCGCCGCCGGCGAGGACGGCAGGCCGACCGCCGAGCTCGTCGCCTCCGACGGACGGCCGACCGAGCTGACGTACCTCGGGATCGTTGCTTACCCGCTCAACCTCGACGGCGACCCGGCCAAGACGCACCTGAAGTGGCGGATGTCCCGGGTCAACGCCGACGTGTACCTCAAGCTGACCCACCGCAGGTCCGGCGAGACCTTCTCGATCAAGATGCACCTCTACCGCGAGTCCGCCGGCGCCTACACCTACGGCGACCAGACCTTCGGCCTGTCCTGGGCGGAGATCGCCGAGAAGTCGAAGCTGGGCAGGAACGCCTCCTACGGCACCTACGACTGGTCGTTCCGTGCCGTCCCGCAGAACGGCATCGGTCCCGACCTGGTGGCCTCCGGCGAATTCCACCCCAATCACACCGGCGACGCCCACGACCTCGACGACGACCGCGCCCCCGACCTGCTCGCCCGGGACGCCGACGGCCTCCTGTGGCGGATCGACACCGCCTACGACGCGGCAAAGAAGACCCTGATCGCCGCCGAGGCGCGCCGGCAGGCCGGGTACAGCTGGCACGTCTACGACCGGATCGAGTCCGTCGGCAACCTGGGCGGCGTCGCGGGCGACTTCGTCGGCCGCGACAGGAGCGGCGTGCTCTGGCTGCACAAGGGTGCCGGTCCCTCGTTCAACGTGGCGTTCGAACCCCGGGACAGGGTCGGCGGCGGCTGGAACACGTACACCGAGCTGACCGGCGGCAGCGACCTCAACGGCGACGGGAAGCCCGACCTCGTCGCCGTCGACAAGGCCGGCGACCTCTACCTGTACCCGTCGAGCGCCACCCGCTCCAGCCTGTACAACCCGCGCAAGAAGACCGGCCACGGCTGGGGCGTCTACGACCGGATCACCGCCACCGGCGACATCGGCGGCGGCCCGGCCGGCGACCTCGTCGCCCGCGACCGGGCCGGGAAGCTGTGGCTGTACCTCGGCAAGGGCGACGGCACCTTCGCCGCCCGGACGCCGATCGGCGGCGGCTGGGGCCCGTACACCGACCTCGTCGGCATCGGCGACGGCAACGGCGACGGCAGGCCCGACCTGTACGCCCGCGGCACGGGCAACACCTCGTACTTCTACGCCGGCACGGGCGACTGGAAGTACCCCTTCAAGGCCCGCACGGCCAGTCCGGTCCTCGGCGACGACGAGAACAACGGCTACAACCAGGTCTTCTGACCTGTCGTCACCGACGGGACCGCAGCTGACCCCCGAGGGGCGGCGTGAAGTCGCATACACCGAGATCTACGGGCACGCCCGGCTGATCACCGACCCGGAGGAGGTCCGCCAGTACTCCGAGCGCTATGGGATCCTGCGCTCACAGGCGCTCACCAAGCAGGAGTCCCTGGATTGGATCGAGGAACGGCTGGGAGAACGATGAAGACCGCTGATCTGGCCTGGTTCAAGAGCAGTTACAGCGATGCCTCGGGCGGCAACTGCCTCGAAGTCGCCTATGACTGGCGCAAGTCCAGCCACAGCACGAACGAGGACTCCTGCTGCGTCGGAGTAGCCGCCCACCCCACCCTGATCCACATCCGCGACTCCAAGGACCCCCACGGCCCCCAGCTCGCCGTCTCCCCCGCCTCCTGGGCCGCGTTCCTGGACGTAGCATCCCGGGCGTGACCTCCATGAAGTTCGTTCTCTTCGACGTCGACGGCACCCTCATGGACGCCGTCGAGAACCAGCGGCGCGTCTGGCACGAGTGGGCCGCGCGGTACGGGCTCGACGGGGGCGAGGTGTACGCCACGGCGCTGCGGACGCGGCCCGTGGAGACCTTCGCCGCCGTCGTGCCCGGCGTCGACCCGGACGAGTGCCTCGCCCTCCTGCACGCGCTGGAGGACGAGGACGTCCGTACGGGGACGTACGCGGCCTTCGAGGGGGCGGCCGAGCTGCTCGCCGGGCTCCCCGCCGACCGGTGGGCGCTCGTGACGTCGAACTACGAGCACCGGGTGCGGGGGCGGTTCGAGCGGACCGGGCTGTCGCTCCCCGGGCTCGTCGTCGACGCGGCCTCCGTCGCCGAGGGGAAGCCGTCGCCCGTCCCGTACCTCACCGCCGCCGAGAAGCTGGGCGCCGAACCGGCGGAGTGCCTGGTGATCGAGGACGCGCCGTCAGGGGTCCGGTCGGGGCTGGACGCCGGGATGACCGTCTGGACGGTCAACACCCCGGCGCCGCACCCGGACGCCCACCGCCACTTCCCGACGCTCGCGGAGGCGGCGCCGCACATCGTGGCGGCCGTGGGTCAGACGATCGCGGTGTAGACGTTCCAGCCATGGCCGATCTGATTGCGGGTCGGGCCCGGGATGTCGACGCAGCTGCCGTCCGGGGACCGGCGGCCGGCGTAGAACCAGAGGAGGCCGGGGTGACGGGCCCGTAGGCCGGCGTGTCGAAGTCGGGGAGCTCCCACGTCGGGTTCGGCACGAACAGCCGCCCCGTTGACGGGGCCGGCGTGGCCCGCCGGGAGCGTGACCGTGACCCGCGTCGTCACCGCCCCTTCCTCACCGGAGGGAACGACCAGCGGGCCGCCCTCCTGAACGACCGTCCCGGTCTCGGCGGTCGCCCCGGCGACCGCGGCCGGTGCGGCGACAGCCGTCGCCCCTCCCAGTGCCGCGGGGGCCACGCCGACGGCCAGAGCCGTCGCGATCGCCAGAGCCATACGCGTACGCGTACGCGTCACGAATCCCCCAGGAACTCTTCCGATTCACTTGATTCGTTCGCGTCTTCGACCTTCAACGACGCCGAGCGGTTGTACGGGATGGGGAGGGGCGCGCCCGGCACTGGAATACGTCTGTTCGACCACCGGTTGGACCGGGACATGCGACGTGATCCGGAGCCGTCCGACGGCATCCACCCCCTGCTCGCGGGGCGGTTCAGCCCGTACCGGTTCGACGCGTCGGCCGTCGTCGACGACCACGCCCTGCGCCTGTTGCTCGAAGCCGCGCGGTGGGCGCCGTCCGCCGGGAACTCCCAGCCGTGGGGCTTCTTCGCGAGCCGGCCCGGGGAGCCGGACCACGAGCGGGTGGTCCGTCACCTCGCGCCCAGCTCGGCCCGGTGGGCGACGGACGCGGGGCTGCTCGTCGTCACGCTGACGCGACGCCATGTGGGCGGCACGGAGCTGCTCTACTCGGAGTTCGCAGACTACGACCTCGGCCAGGCCATCGCCCACATGACCCTCCAGGCCGAGGCGCTGGGCCTGGCCTCGCACCAGTTCCGGGCCTTCGACATGGAGGGCCTCACGAAGGAGCTGAGTCCGAACCCGGGATGGTCGATCGTCTCCATGATCGCGCTGGGGAAGTCGGCCGGGGAGCCTCCGGAGGGCCGCGACCGGCGCAGCGTCGCGGACCTGCTGGCCGCACCCTGGGCCCTCTCGTGAGGTGCGGCGTCGAGTCCTCGTCCGCTGCCGAACGACCGCCCCGGCAAGACCGGTTCTCCACCTGGCAAAGGATCGGCCGACTGACTAGTGTGGTCAGTGGTGCCCCTATGGGTGAGCACCGGTCAACACGACTGGTGACAGGTGGGAAAAGGCCGGCCAGTCGTTCTCACAGTGGAGAAACCCCACTGTTCAACGGTTGAAAAACCAACACCCTCTCCGTTGTTCGAAGGAGACGGAGTCATGGTCAGCATTCTCAAGCGTCGCGTCGCGACGGGCTTCGCAGCCGCCCTGGTGGCCGCGGGAACCATCGCCGGCCCGACCGCGGCGGAGGCGGCGCCCGCGGCGCCGTCCGGCACCGCGAACCTCGCACCCGACAGCACCACCATCCTGCCGACACAGGTCGTCATCAACAGGAACGTGACCTTCCGTGGAGGCGTCCCGGTCGGCGGCTGGTACTCGCTGAGCGTCTTCCCCAGCGGGTCCTACAACTACTCCGGTCACATGCACGACTCGGGCGCGCCGAGCTACAACTTCGCCGGTGTCTGCGTCGTGCGGTTCGGCAACGGCACGACCTTCGTGTTCCAGACGGCCGGCCGGATGCACGGGACCTTCGAATCGGGCTCCCGGGACCACAACTGGAACAGGAGCGGTACACGTCAGTCCATCCGTGACGCTTTCCGGGACTCGAACGGCGCCTGGAACGCACGCTGCAGCAACAAGGTCAACGCCGACCTGGGCGCCCTGGTCAACTCGACCGTCCAGGCGGTGGGATACGCCGCGAAGGTCATCGCGATCTTCGCCTGAACCTTCGCCCGGACCGGGGTGACCCGGTCGGCATCCGACGTCATCGAGGACGAGCCGCTCCCCGCCTACCACAAGCGGCTCGTCCGTCCCGCCTCTCCTCGGAGCGGGGTCCGCCCATGACGGGCGAACCCCGGCGACCCGGTTCACCCCTGAAACGCCAACCACAGTTCCACACCAAGAACTTGAGCTCCATTCAGGTCCCGAACCCGCTCGGCTACTGTGTGGCCCATGCAGGGGGAATCGGAAGACCAGACCAGTCCCGACGGTCTGCGCGGCAGCGGGGCGATGCCCCTGGAGTCGGGCGACCCCCGGCAGATCGGGGCGTTCCGGCTGCTCGGCGTGCTCGGGTCCGGCGGGATGGGGCGGGTGTACCTCGGTGCCGTGCCCGGGAAGTTCGCGGCCGTGAAGCGGGTCCTTCCCGTTCTCGCCGAGGACGCCGACTTCCTCAACCACTTCGGGCACGAGCTCGACAACCTGGCCCGGTTGCCCGCCGGGGCCAACACCAGGCTCCTCGCGAGCGACCGCACGGCGAAGCCGCCGTGGTTCGCGACCGAGTTCATCCCCGGCATCACCCTCAACGAGGCCATCCGGCTCAACCGCGGCCCGCTGGCCGGCGGCGCCCTGTGGCGGCTCCTGCGGGAGGCGGCGGCCGGGCTGCGGGTGGTGCACGGCGCGGACATGGTGCACCGCGACCTCAAGCCGTCCAACGTGATGCTGACCGGCGGCGGTCTTTCGCTGATCGACTTCGGCGTGGCCCGCGCGGCCGACCAGAGCCGACTGACCAAGACCGGCATGGTCATCGGCACCCCCGCCTACATGGCGCCCGAGCAGGCCGTCGCCGAACGCGACCTGACCGGTGCCGCCGACGTGTTCGGCCTCGGCAGCCTCCTGCTGTACGCGGCGAACGGGCGGCCTCCGTTCGGCGACGGTTCCGGGCCCGACCTCCTCTACCGGGTCGTGCACGGCGAGCCCGACTTCGGACGGCTCACGGAGGGCGACCCCGAGCTGGCGGAGCTCGTGCGGAAGTGTCTCGCCAAGGATCCGGCGGACCGGCCGACGGCGGACGAGCTCGTCGGGCTCGCCGAGGAGGGCGCGGCGGGCGCGACGTGGCCGGCGGCCGTCGAGGAGCGGATCGCCGAGCGGGCCGTCTTCGCCGCCGGGGCTCCGACCGCCGAGCAGCTCGCGGAGCTGGAGCGGACCGACCCGACCCAGGACGTGGCGACCGCCTCGCTGACCCCGCAGGCCCCGAAGGAGCCCTCGACCGCCTCGCCCGACCCCCTGGCCGTCACCGGTCAGGGGGCGTCCGGCACGCCGAGGTGGCGGCGCAACCGGTTCGTCATGATCGCCGTGCCCGTCGTCGTGGCGACCGGCACGACCCTGACCGTCGCCCTCAGCCCGTACGTCGGCCGTCTCGGCGCGGCGCCGGAGGCGTCCTCCCCACCGGGCACGGTGGCCTCGCAGCCCGCGGCCGTACCGTCGTCGAGCGGGTCGGGGAAGCCGTCGGCCAAGCCTTCCGCCAAGCCGTCGGGCAAGCCCTCGGCGAAGCCGCCGACCGGATCGACGGCCCCGCCCGCCTCCGACGGCGGCGCGGGCGGCACCGGCGCCCTGCCCGGCGGTTCCGGTGGCGCCGGGGGCGGGTCCGTGACGGGTGGCGGGTCGGGCGGCTCCACGTCCTCCGGCGGCTCCGGCTCGGTCTCCGGGGCGGGGTCCGGTTCCGGGTCCGCGTCCGGGTCCTCCGGCGGGTCGACGACCCAGCAGCCCGCCCCGCCGCCGGCCACCACCCAGCCCGCGCCCCCGCCGTCGACCGGCGGCTCGTCGCCCTCGGGAACGTACTCCCTGGAGAACGCGACCACGGGCAACTGCCTGGCGGAGTACAACGCGGGTTTCGGCGACCTCGTCACGACCACGACGTGCGGCTCCCAGGGGAACGGGACGGCCGCCTACTGGTTCTCCTGGTCGTACTCGGCCGGCGCGAACGGGACGTTCCGGCTGGTCAACAGGCACAGCGGTCGCTGCCTCCAGCCTGCGGGCAACACCGCCGTCACCACCGCCGCGTGCAACGGCTCCTCCCTCCAGGCCTGGAAGGTCGTCTCCTCGTCGTCCTCCGGGCGGGCCCTCAAGAACATGAGCGACGGCATGTGCCTGACGGCCGGCTCGTTCTCCGCGACGACCTACGCCTGCGGCTCCGGCACCAGCCAGCTCTGGCGGAACATCTCACCCGTCTGACGGCGGTCCGAAGACGGGGACGGCGACGTCCCCGTCCGGACCCTCCGCCCGGAACGCGACCTCCAGCTCCATCCCGATCCGGAGGTCCTCCTCCGCCACGCCCACGACCTCCGTCATCATGCGCGGCCCCTCGGCGAGGTCGACGACGGCCGCGACGTACGGGACGCGGTCGCCGAAGGGCGGGAGGTCGTTCCGGTGGACGACCGACCAGGTGTAGAGGCCGGCGCGGCCGCTCGCCCGCTCCCAGCGGACGTCCTCGCTCCAGCAGTACGGGCAGAACTCGCGCGGGTAGTGGTGGGCGCGGTCGCAGGCGGCGCAGCGGCGCAGCAGCAGGTGCCCTTCGGCGGCGGCGTCCCAGTAGGGGCGGGTGGAGGCGTCGATGTCCGGGAGGTTCGCCGGGGTGGCCGTCATCAGAAGAGTCCGATCGCGGAGTCGAGGGACCAGGTCTGCCAGGACACGGCGAGGAGGGCGACGAGGGAGATCAGCGCCATCATCGCGTTCTGCCCCTGCTCGGCCCAGTCGTGGATCATCAGGACGAGGTAGAGGAGGTTGAGGAGGAGGCCGGCCGCGAGGGCGATCGGGGTGAGGAGGCCGGTGACGAGGCCGAGGCCGAGGGCGAGTTCGGCATAGACGACGACGTACGCCATGAGCTTGGGGCGCGGGGCGACGACGGTGTCGAAGCCGTTCCTCACGGCCGCCCACCTGTGCCTGCCGGCCACGTCGGCCGCCCAGGCGATGCCGGTGCCGCGCTCGAACCAGCCCCTCTTGTCCTTGTGGCGCCAGCTCTCCAGCCACCACAGGCCGAGGCCGATGCGGAGGACGGCGAGCCATTCGGCGCCGGTGAGCCAGACGGTCTGCATGCGGGCCCTCCCCGGGGAACTGAATCTGACGGTACGTCAGTTCAGCGCAGACCGGCACCCCGCCGCAAGGGGTCGGCGCGCGTGACCGATTCGCAACCGAAATCCCCTCTTGACCGAGACCCACTGCGTGTACACGTCATTACGCTCAGCATTCATGTTCACCACCCCCCAAGCACCGTCTCCGCGGGCCGTTCATCCCGTGTACGTCATCGGCGGCGGGCCCGGCGGGCTCGCCGTCGCCGCCGCCCTGCGCGCGCGGGGCGTCCGGGCCGTCGTCCTGGAGAAGTCCGACGCCGTCGGCGCCTCCTGGCGCGCGCACTACGACCGGCTGCGGCTGCACACCACCCGGCGGCTCTCCGCCCTCCCCGGCCTGAAGATGCCCCGTTCCTTCGGCCGCTGGGTCGCCCGCGCCGACGTCGTCCGCTATCTGGAGACGTACGCGGAGAAGCACGAGCTGGAGGTCGTGACCGGGGTCGAGGTCCACCGCGTCGAGCGGTCCGGCGCCGACTGGGTCCTGCACGCCACCGGCGGGCGCCTCCTCACCGGAAGCGCGGTCGTGGTGGCCACCGGGTACAACCACACCCCGCACCTGCCGGAGTGGCCCGGCCTCCACGAGTACGGCGGCCGGCTCGTGCACGCGCGTGCGTACCGCGCCCCGGGGCCGTACGAGGGGAAGGACGTCCTCGTCGTGGGCGCCGGCAACACCGGTGCCGAGATAGCCGCCGACCTCGCCGGGGGCGGGGCGGCCCGGGTACGGCTCGCGGTGCGGACCGTCCCGCACATCGTGCGCCGCACGACCCTCGGCTGGCCCGCCCAGCGCTCCGGCATCCTGGTGCGGCGGCTGCCGGTGGCGCTGGTCGACCGGATGGGCGCGCTGCTCGCCCGGTTCGCCGCGCCGGACCTCACGGCGCACGGACTGCCCCGGCCGGACAAGGGCCTCGCCACCCGGCAGCGGGAGGGCGCGATCCCGGTGCAGGACGTCGGCCTGGTCGACGCCGTGCGGGCCGGGAAGGTCGAGATCGTCGCCGCCGTGGAGGGCTTCGAGGACGGCGAGGTGCTCCTCGCGGACGGCAGCCGGATCGCCCCGGACGCGGTGATCGCGGCGACCGGCTACCGGCGCGCCCTGGAGCCGCTCCTCGGGCACCTGGACGTGCTCGACGGGCGCGGGCTGCCGGTGGCGCACGGGGCGCGCAGCCCGCGCGAGGCGCCCGGGCTGTACTTCACGGGGTTCACGAACCCGATCAGCGGGATGTTCCGGGAGCTGGCGAGGGACGCGGAGAGGATCGCGCGGCGGATCGCACGGACGGACAGGCGGACGGACGGGCGAACGCCCTCGAAGGGCTGACGGAGAGGATCCGATCCACGTACACCCATTCCTGACTGACCGTCAGTTCTGTAATCTGACTGGACGTCAGCTCTCTTGTCAGGGACGGAAGGGTGGAGCGGAACGATGCTCGGATCGACTCACGGCACCTTCACCACCGATCTCCGCGCCCGCGTGGTCGCCTGCGGGGAGACGCCCAGGGACACCGTGCACGGCGTCACCGCCGTCGCCGGCGACCTGGACGTCAGCGGGAGGCCGCTGTACGCGCCCGTCCCCGACCTGGACCGGTTCTTCCGGCCCGAGTCCGTCGCGGTCGTCGGCGCCTCCGACGCCGAGGGCCGGCCCAACACCGGCATCACCCGGCAGCTGCTCGCCTGGGCCGAGCGGGTCGGCGCCCGGCTCGTGCCCGTGCACCCGACCCGTACGAGCGTGTTCGGAATCGACTGCGTGCCCTCCGTCGGCGCGCTCGCCGAACCCGTCGACCTCGCCGTCCTCCTCGTCGCCGACCCGCTCCCGGTGATCGAGGAGCTCGCCGGGGCCAAGGTGAGGTTCGCGGTCGCCTTCGCCTCCGGCTTCGCCGAGACCGGGGAGGCCGGGGCCGCCGCGCAGGAACGCCTCGCCGCCGCCGTGCGCCGCTCCGGGCTCCGCCTCCTCGGCCCCAACACCAACCTCAATGCCTTCGAGCGCTTCCGCGACGACCTCGAAGGCCCCGCCGTCGCCCTCATCACCCAGTCCGGCCACCAGGGGCGGCCCGTCTTCACCCTCCAGGAGCTCGGCGTCCGCCTCTCCCACTGGGCGCCCACCGGCAACGAGGCCGACCTGGAGACCGCCGACTTCCTCTCGTACTTCGCCGGACGCCCCGAGGTCGGGGCCATCGCCTGCTACGTCGAGGGGCTCAAGGACGGCCGCTCCTTCCTCCTCGCCGCCGACCGGGCCGCCCGCCAGGGCGTCCCGGTCGTCGCCGTGAAGGTCGGCCGCACCGAGACCGGCGCCCGCACCGCCGCCTCCCACACCGGCAAGCTCACCGGCGCCGACCGGGTCGTCGACGCGGCCATGCGGCAGTACGGGGTGATCCGCGTCGACGGCCTCGACCAGCTCCAGGACACCTCCGCCCTCCTCGCCCGCGCGCGCCGGCCGCTCGCCGAGGGCGTCGTCGTCTACTCCATCTCCGGCGGCACGGGCGCCCACTTCGCCGACCTGGCCACGGCGGCGGGGCTCGAACTCCCCACGCTCGGCCGGGCCAAGCAGGACGAACTGCACCAGTGGATCCCTGAGTACCTGAACGTCGCCAACCCCGTCGACAACGGCGGTCACCCCGTGGGCGACTGGCGCGGCCGGAAGATCATCGACGCGATCCTCGCCGACCCCTCGGTCGGCGTCCTCATCTGTCCCATCACCGGCCCCTTCCCCCCGATGAGCGACAAGCTCGCCCAGGACCTCGTCGACGCGGCCGAGGCCACGGACAAGCTGGTGTGCGTGGTCTGGGGCTCCCCCGTCGGCACGGAGGCGGCCTACCGCGAGACCCTCCTCGGCTCCTCGCGCGTCGCCACCTTCCGCACCTTCGCCAACTGCATCGGGGCCGTGAAGGCCTACCTCGACCACCACCGCTTCACCGCCGCCTACCGCTCCCCCTTCGACGAGGCCCCCCGCACCCCCTCCCCGTCCCTCCGCAAGGCCCAGGCCCTCCTGCGGCCCGGCCGGCGGCTCAGCGAGCACGCGGCGAAGCAGCTGCTCCGGGCTTACGGGATACGGGTGCCGCGCGAGCAGCTCGTCACCAGCGCGGCGGCGGCCGTCCGGGCCGCCGGGCTCGTCGGCTACCCGGTCGTGATGAAGGCCTCGGGCGCGCAGCTCGCCCACAAGACGGAGCTGGGCCTGGTGAAGGTGGGCCTGACCTCGGCCAGCCAGGTCAGGGACACGTACCGCGAACTCACCGACATCGCCCGGTACGAGTCGGTGGACCTCGACGGCATCCTCGTCTGCCAGATGGTCGGGCGCGGGGTCGAGATGGTGGTGGGCGTGACCCACGACGAACTCTTCGGCCCGACGGTCACCGTGGGCATCGGCGGGGTGCTGGTGGAGGTCCTGAACGACACCGCCGTCCGCGTCCCGCCCTTCGGGGAGCGCGAGGCCCGCTCGATGCTCGGCGAACTGCGCGGCCGGGCCCTGCTCGACGGCGTACGGGGCGCACCGCCCGCCGACGTCGACGCCCTCGTCGAGGTCGTGCTCCGCGTCCAGCGGATGGCCCTCGAACTCGACGGCGACCTCGCCGAACTGGACATCAACCCGCTGATGGTGCTGCCGCGCGGGCAGGGGGCGGTGGCCCTGGACGCGCTGGCGGCCTGCCGATAGGAGCCCCCGTGCCGGATCTGCTGCACACCGTCGAGAACGGCGTCTCCTGGATCACGCTCAACCGCCCCGAGGCGATGAACGCGGTCACCCGGGACCAGCGGGAGCGGATCATCGCCCTGCTGGCCGAGGCCTCCGCCGCCCCGGACGTGCGCTGCGTGGTGGTGACGGCCACCGGGCGCGGCTTCTGCGCGGGCGCGGACCTGCGGGGCGCGCCGCCGGTCGGCGAGAAGGTCGCGGGGGACGTGGCGCGGATGATCCGGCAGGGCGCCCAGCGGTTCATCGGCGCGGTCATGGACTGCGAGAAACCGGTGATCGCGGCGGTGAACGGCACGGCGGCCGGGATCGGGGCGCACCTCGCGTTCGCCTGCGACCTGGTGCTCGCGGCGGACTCGGCGCGGTTCGTCGAGGTGTTCGTACGGCGGGGGCTGGTCCCGGACGGGGGCGGGGCGTACCTCCTGCCCCGGCTGATCGGGCCGCGGCGGGCGAAGGAGCTGATGTTCTTCGGCGACGCGGTGCCGGCGGCGGAGGCGCTCGGCATGGGCCTGGTGAACCGGGTGGTCCCCGCGGACGAGCTGGAGAAGACGGCGCGGGAATGGGCCGAACGCCTGGCCCAGGGCCCGACGCGGGCCCTGACCCTCACGAAGCAGCTGGTGAACGCGTCGCTGGACGTGGACCGTTCGGCCGCCTTCGCGGCGGAGGCGACCGCCCAGGAACTGAACATGACCACCCGGGACGCCCAGGAAGGCGTGGCGAGCTTCGTGGAGCGGCGGGAGGCGCGGTACGAGGGGCGGTAGCGGAGGCTGTCGTACCGGGGCC
>NZ_JAINVG010000054.1 GCF_020400725.1 Streptomyces sp. NK15101
CTCGCGGTTCGCTACGAGGCGACCGTCCTCGTCGCGGCCGTCAACGAGTGGCTTTGAGCAGCGCGTTCGAACCGACCCCGGGGGCGGTAAGGCAAAATTGGCTCGTCGCGCCGGCGGACCGGATGGCAGGGTGCGACGCATGGCGCCCCAGTATCAGATTCGTGCCGACTACGACGCTCGCACGATCGTGGTCTACCAGGCGTATTCGCCTGCCATCGCTGACGCGGCACTGCGGGCGGGCCACTTCGTTGCGCCGTTCTCGTTCCACCGAATGACGTGGATCAAGCCGTCGTTCATGTGGCTGATGCACCGCAGCAACTGGGCCCGCAAGCCCGGCCAGGAACGTGTTCTCGCGGTGCGGATCACTCGGGAGGGCTGGGAGGAGGCCCTGTCCCAGGCCGTGCTGACGACCGCCGACCCGGCGGAGGTGGCCCAGGCAGCCGTACATGTCCAGTGGGACCCGGAGCGCTCGCCGCGCGGAGCGGCACTGAACCACTACAGCATCCAGGTCGGTATCGGCCGCCACCTGATCCGCACGTTCACCGACGACTGGATCGTCGGTCTCACCGACCTCACCCCCCGGATTCGCAAGGCCTCAGCACTGATACAAACCGGGCACTTCACCAAGGCACAGCGGCTGTTTCCTGCGGAGCGCGCCTACCCGATGCCCCGGACGCTGGAAGCTGTCGTTTCCCCAGGCAGATGACGGCGGGCCGGTAAGGGTCCGCCTACGGCCCCCGTACTACGAGCACTTTCGATACACGGCCTGACGAGCTCGTGCACCGCCTACCGTGCACGAGCTCGTCAGTAGGGCGAGCGGCATGGCAGCCCCTTGCGGAATTGCTTGAACGAGCGCTTTGCGTGCCTCTGCGACAGTTGCGTGCGCGCCATATGTCGAAGCGCGGGTAGGTGGTGTGATCCGGAGGGTGTCGGCTGCGGGCGAAGCCCGCTCGCCGCGGCGCGAACGGGGGCATCGGTGGGGACTCGCCGGTAGGCAGCCGGGCTCCCCGCATGGCGTGGACCATCCCGGGGATGCCCCCTGCCGCCGAACGAGGAGAAGAGTGCCGCCCGTGCCCACACGGCGCACGGCTGCGGTCGCCGCCCCCTGCCCGTCCGGGCAGAGCGGCACCTGCCTCTGCACCGTGGGCGGTCAGGGCGCCGTGAACGGACCTCCCCTGGGCGGCGTCCAGTCGTACAACCCCGTCTCGAACCTCTGGACGGACCTGCCCCGCTGCCGACCCCCCGCTTCGGCCTCTTCGCGACACTCCTGTCCTGGCGTGCCTGACGGCGGCTGGGGAGTGACACGGTCAAGAGGGGAACTTCTCGCAGTCGGCGGTGGTGGAAGGAAACCCGTACCGCTCGTCACGGAGGTCCGGCGCCGTGGAGGCACGGCGCTGATCAGCACCGACGGAGACCTCGACGCGGCAGCCGCCCCGGTACTCCAGCGGGCACTGGGCTGGGTCGTCGTACCGGGCGAGATCGCGTTCGTACAGAGCAGGTGGCGGTGGCGTCCCGTCATGAGGGTGATCACCGCGACACGCACGTGCCGCTCCCGCCCGTTCGCGAGGCGGCGGCCGGATCCGCGTGCGCGTCCGGGCCCGTGCGCGGATCCGGCGAGGCCGGGCGGTCCGGCAGCCGGGCGGCCCGCTCCGCTCCGTCACCGGGGCCCCGCAAGCCCCACCGTTCGCCGCCGGTCCGTACGGCTTCGTCCAGCGGAGCAGACCGGCACATTCCCTCGGCTTGGCCCGGCGGTCCCGTACGGGTGGCCGGTCCGCCCGCCGCCAGGGCGCGGGCGGCGGCGTGCCGTTCGCCGTGCGGCCGGGACTGCGGAACGATCACGGGGACCGTGAGCGGCACGCACTCGGTCACGCGTCCTGTCGGCTCCCGCCCGGTCGTTCCGGCGCCCTGGGCCCAGCACTCGTGCCCCTCGCCACGGAACGCGCGCACGAGACCGCCGCACAGAGGCCGCACGGCCCGCGACCCGATGGCCGTACGGCCGCGACCCGATGGTCGTGCGGCCGCCTCGCCCGCGCCTCCCGTAACGCCGAATGGCGGAACACCGGTGGAAACCTTCAGCTCTCCCTGCGCGCGGTCACCGGTGAGAGCGGGGGCATTGCCGCGTGTCCGGTCTGTGACCTGGATCGGAGCCGAGTGGCGAACACCGGTACGGACGGCGACCCGAAGAAAATCCCGCGCACCACGGTCGCGCGAGATCCGGCATCTGTCCGTCGTCTGCCCGGCATCTACCGGTGCTCGACGGCCAAGACCCGGGGTCGGCGTGGTCTCCCGGACCGGCGCAACCCGTGCGCCGTCCCGTGCGAAGGCCGACACTCTGTCTCGGGCCCCGTCCACCGGCTGGAAGCCACCTGTTCCGGCCTCTGACCCGAACCACGCGGTTACCGCCGCGCGCCTGGGGCAGACGAGCGGCACGGGGCGCATGTCCCCCATTCGGAGCAAGGAGACGGCTGATGCTGATGGCACATCCCACGGTGCTGAAGAACCTCATCGAACAGTACGAGACGCTCCTTCTGCACGCGGAGGACGGCTCCGCCGAAGCACGCCGGCGGATGGAAGACGTCACCTACACCCTGTGCGTGTCCACCGGCACCCGCGACATCGACACCGCGCTGGCCACTGCCCGCCGTCAGCTGTCCGGCACCGACTCCGGGAGCGGTTTCGCACTCGTCGGCTGACGCAAAGCGGCTGACGGAAAGCGGTTGACGGAAAGCCCGTGGGCGGGCGCGCTGGGCGTCGAAGGCCGGTGGGGGGAAACGCCCGGCTCGTCCGTGGATCGCCCGGCGCCCGTACGGCCACTGCCGCCTCCCCGGGCCGAAGGGCCCGCGCACCGAGCCCTGGGTGCTGTGCGGCAGGGGGCACTCCTCACTCGGTCCCAGTGACGCGTACCCACACGGACGGCGCCGCCCGCGTCGGTGACCAGCGCAGGCAGAAGACGAGCTCGCCGATCGAACCGCCCCGAGATGCGTAAATCTCCCGATGGGGTGAACTGGTGGGAGCAACTGCACTTGCTGGAGATCACGAGGGGCGTCATGCGCGACGGCAGGGGTGTGACCGTAGGAGTGCTGGGCTCCTACGGCGGCAAGAACGTGGGCGACGAGGCGATCCTCACCGCCATGCTGGACCGTGTGCAGGGCGCGCGGCCGGACGCCCGCATCGTGGTGTTCTCCCGCGACCCGGACTACAGCCGCGGCGTCCGCCCGGACGTCGAGGTGGTCGGCTGGGAGGGCGTGACGCGGGAGCGGACCTCCGAGCACCTGCGCCGGCTCGACGTCCTCGTCCTCGGCGGCGGGGGCATCCTCTACGACACGGAAGCCCGTCGGTACCTGCGGCTGGTGCGCACCGCCCAGGCCCACGGCGTACCCGTCTTCACGTACGCCGTGGGCGCCGGCCCCCTCACCGACGAGGTCGACCGCGACTGGGTCCGCTCGACCCTCACCGACGCGGCCGCGGTGACGGTCCGCGACGAGGAGTCGAAGCTCGTCCTGGAGGAGGCCGGTCTGGAGCGTCCCATCACGGTGACCGCCGATCCCGCCCTGCTGCTGCGGCCCGGTGACAGCGGGGAGGAACTGCTGAGGGCCGAGGCCGTGCCGCGCGGGGTGCGCCTGGTGGGCATGAGCGTGCGCGAGCCGGGTCGGGCCGCCTCGCACCTCGACGAGCACGGCTACCACCAGCTCCTCGCCCACGTCGGCGACTTCCTCGTCAACCGGCTGGACGCCCACGTCGTGTTCGTGCCCATGGAACGCGACGACATCCGGCACGCGCACGCCGTGGCCTCCCACATGGCCGACGCCGGCGCCTGCACCGTGCTGCGCGGCGCCTCACGCCCGCAACAGGTCCTCGACATCGTCAAGCAGCTGGACCTGGCCATCGGAATGCGACTGCACTTCCTCGTCTTCGCCGCGCTGGCCGGCGTCCCCCTGCTGCCCCTGCCGTACGCGGGGAAGGTCTTCGACTTCGCCCAGCAGATCGGCGCGCCCGCCCTGCGCGGGGTGGCGAGGGAGAACGTCGGCCTGCTGCTCGCCGAGGTGGACCGGCTCTGGGACGAGCGGCCCGCACGGCTGGCCGAGACCGCCGCACGGACGGCGGCCATGCGGATGCGGGCCGACCGGACCGCCGAGCGCTTCCTGACCTATCTGGAGACCATCGCCCCGTCGCCCGTGCTGCCCGGCCCGCCGACGACCGCGGCCCCCGTCGGCTGAGCCCCGCCCGCCCCGGCCCCAGGAGGACCCGTGACCTACCTGATCGCGCCCCGCGTACCCCGGCACGTGGAGCTGCCCCCACGGCAGGCCCTGCACGGAGGCAGCACGCAGGTGCTGGTCGTCGGCGGCGGACCGGCCGGAATCGGGGCGGCCATCGGCGCCGCCAACGCGGGTGCCCAGGTCATCCTCGTGGAGCGGTACGGGTTCCTCGGCGGCAATGCCACCGCCGCGCTCGTCATGCCGCTGATGAGTTTTCACAACGAGGTCAAGCAGGCCGTCGCGCGGGACACCGCCCGCCTGCTGCCGCCCGACCACGGCGAGGGCGAACCGGTCGTCGGAGGCGTCCTGTGGATGCTGCTCGACCAGTTGGTGCACGCCGGGGCGGCGATCCGCCCGTCGGTCGAGACCGGCTACACGGTGCCGTTCGACGCGGAGCTGTTCAAGCTGGTCGCGTACGACCTGCTGGAGAAGCACGAGGTGCGCACCCTGCTCCACGCCTTCGCCTCCGGGGTCGCCCCGCACCCCGAGCACGCCCGTGCGGTGTTCGAGACGAAGTCGGGACCGGTCGTCATCGACGCCGACGTGATCGTCGACTGCACCGGTGACGGTGACATCGCCGCCGCGGCCGGGGCGGAGTACGAGATCGGCCGCCCCGAGGACGGCTGGACGCAGCCCATGACGCTGATGTTCCGGATGGTGCGCTTCGACCAGGAGGAGTTCGCCGGGTACGCCCGCGCCCACCCGGACCAGTGGAAGGGCGTGCACGGCCTGTGGGACCTCGTCCGCGCCGCCACCGACGCGGGCGAGCTGGACCTGCCCCGCGAGGACATCCTCTTCTTCGCCACCCCGAACGACGGCGAGGTCGCGGTCAACTCCACCCGCGTCACCGAGGTGCTGGGAACCAGCGTGTGGGACCTCACCCGCGCCGAGTTCACCGCCCACCGTCAGATGGAGCAGATCTCCCGCTTCCTGCGCAGCCGCGTGCCCGGTTTCGAGCGGTCGTACGTCGTGCAGAGCGGCGTGCAGGTCGGGGTCCGCGAAACCCGCCGGATCGCGGGCGAGTACGAGCTCACGGGCGAGGACGTGCTGGGCGCGCGCAAGTTCGACGACGTCGTGGCCCGGGGGGCCTACCCGGTGGACATCCACAACCCGAGCGGCCGCGGCACCGTGCTGCGGAGGCTGCCGCGCGGAGAGTCGTACGACATCCCGCTGCGGTGTCTGATGCCCCGGGGCCTGGACAGGATCCTGGTCGCCGGCCGGTGCATCTCCGGCGACCACGTGGCCCACTCCTCGTACCGCGTGATGCCCATCTCGGTCGCCACCGGGCAGGCCGCCGGTGTCTGCGCGGCCCTCGCGTCCGCCCAGGGCGGCCTGCCCCGTGACGTCCCGGTCCGTGCGGTCCAGCAGGAACTGCGGGCCCAGGGCGCCAGCCTGGGCTGAGGCCCATCGGCGACGGCTGATCGCGAGCCATGTTTCGGTGGCCCCACGAGCCCCACGAGCCCCACGAGCCCCACGAGCCCCACTGGCCACCCGTCACCGGCACCCGGGCATGGACTCCGACCGTGTCCGTGCTCCGGGACGGGGCCACGCGCAGGTGTCGCCGGGGCGCGTCGGTTGATCCGGGGCCGGGGGCACGCCGCTTCGTGTGAGCCGACGGCAACCGATCGGGCGGGGGACCTCCTGCGGTCTGCCGAGCGACTGCCTTGAGACGCGGGAGCGGCGACTGCCCGCCGGGCGGTCCTCACCCGTGAGGCCATGCGCGATTCCCTCGTGGGGATCCGCCAAACCACGCGAACGAGTGAATCGAAGACGCATACAACTCCTTTACGTACTGGCTCATTTGTGGCTGTGCTGTGTGCGACGCGGCGAGGAGGATGTGGCTGCTTTGTGGGCCGTTGCAGTTCAAGCCGTGTGACGCGTGAAGGGTCGGGGGCGAGACCGATGACCGGTGGGGTACGGAGACATCGCTGGGCGTACAGATTTCGGCGGGCCCCATGGGCCCGCGGCCGGGGGCCGGCGCTGCTGCTGGCCCTCGCGCTGCCGGTGTCGCTGGTCTCGGCCAGTGGCCTGACCGACTCGCCGCGCACGGCGCCGGTGGCAGCCGTCGTGCCGGCGCTCGGCGGCTGTGTGCCGGGCAAGGAGGCCGGGACCAAGAACGCGGCCGCGCGGCCGTCGACGACCTGGATCACCCCCGGCACCGGGGTGACCAAGACCGTCGCACGTGACGGCGCCGAGGTGACGCTCGCGCCCCAGGCGGTCTCCGAACCCACCGAAGTCGGCATCGAGCCGCTGGACGAGACCTCCCTGCCGGGCCTCGGCGCCGGCATGGAGAACGTCACCAAGGGGCCGGAGGGCTACCGCTTCACCCCCACTCCGCACACCTTCGAGACGGGCATCACCGTCTCCCTGCCGTACGACCCCGACGCACTGAAGAGCTCCGGGCACACCCCGGGCGACATCCGGACCTTCTACTTCGACGAGGCCGGCACCTGCTGGCGGGCCCTTGAGCGGATCTCCGTCGACGAGGACGAGCAGGTCGTCGTCTCGCGCACGGACCACTTCACCGACATGGTGAACGCCGTGGTCACCGCCCCCGAGGGCCCCGAACAGGTCTCCTCGGACCCCAACCAGATCAAGAACATCCAGGCCGCCTCCCCGGTCACCGGCGTGAACCAGATGGCGGCCCCCGCCGCCAACAACCAGGGCGACGCCCGGCTCTCGTACCCGCTCGAACTCCCCGAGGGGCGGACCGGCCTGGCGCCCTCGCTGGCGGTGGAGTACACCTCGTCGGCCGCCGAAAGCTGGCTCGGCACCGGCTGGGACCTGTCCGTCCCGTCGATCTCCGTCGAGACCCGCTGGGGCGTGCCGCGTTACGACGCGGCACGCGAGACCGAGACGTACCTCATGGGCGGCGATCAGCTGACGCCCCTGGCCCACCGCGGCACGCCCGGCCCCCGGAGCACCGGCGACAAGGTCTTCCACGCGCGGATCGAGGGCGGCTTCGACCGCATCGTGCGCACCGGGACCTCACCGGCCACCTACGGCTGGGAGGTCACCGACAAGTCCGGTGTGCGCTACCTGTACGGAGGCGAGGGCGCCACGCTCGCCGACGACGCGGGCAACATCTTCTCCTGGGCCCTGCGCGAGGTCCGCGACCCGCACGGCAACACCGTGCGCTACTCCTACGCCCTGGTCCGCGACGCGGGTGTGGCGGGCGGCACCGTCGCCGGCCGCAACCTGTACGTCCAGAAGATCGCGTACACCGGGCACGGGGACACCGACGGGCCCTACACGGTGACGTTCGTCCGCGACCGGGAACGGGGCGAGGCCCGGCGGCCCGACGTGTCCATCGACGCCCGCGGCGGGTTCAAGCGGGTCACCGCCGACCTGCTGCGCCGGATCGACGTCCGCTTCCAGGACAAGCCCGTCCGCTCCTACGAACTCGCCTACACCACCGGCGCGTTCGACAAGACCCTCCTGGAGTCCATCGCCCAGCTCGGTGCGGACGGCAAGGAGTTCAACCGGCACCGGTTCGAGTACTTCGACGACATCCGCGACGCGAAGGGCGCCTACGAGGCCTTCGCCAAGGTGAACTGGACCTCGCCGGACGACGACGTCCGCAACGGCGCGGTCAACGGCGTGAAGCCGGGGGCCGGCGAGGCGGGCGCCCTGCACGGCAACACCTCCAAGAGCGTCGGCGGCCACCTCTACGTCGGATACGGCGCCAAGCCCTCCAAGAACGGCTCCGTCGGCGTCAAGGCCGGCTACAGCAGGTCCGGAGACGAGGGGCTCCTCTCCCTGGTCGACGTCGACGGCGACAGCCTGCCGGACAAGGTGTTCAAGCACGGCGGGGGCTTCGTCTTCCGCAAGAACCTCTCCCGGCCGGGCGGCGAGCCGAGGTTCGCCTCCACCACCACCCCACTGCGCAACCTTCCGGGCATCCTCAGCGAGTCCGCCAACTCCCTCACCGTCGGCATCGAGGGCTACCTCGGCGTGGCGGCGCAGCTCGACTACGTCGACACCGTCTCCACCACCCGGCGCTACTTCAGCGACGTCAACTCCGACGGCGTCGTGGACCTCGTCGACGGCTCGTCCGTGCGCTTCGGCCGCGTCGACGCCGACGGCGCCGTCGAGTACGGCCCCGCCTCGCGGACCCCGGTGCCGATCGGCGCCGGTCAGGTCGACACCGACGGGCTGCTGCCCGACTACGCGGCCGAACGCGAGCGGCGCATCGACTCCTCTCCGCTGGTGGACACCCTGCGCCGGTGGACGGCGCCCTACGACGGCACCGTCCGCGTCACCGGCACCGTCGCGCTCCGGGAGGGCGGCGAGCAGCCGGAGTTCTCCCAGCCCGACGGCGTACGCGTCGCCGTGCAGCACGAGGGCAGCGAGCTGTGGTCCCGGCGCATCGAGACCGGCGACGACACCGCGTACACCCCCCAGGGCGTCGACGCCATCGAGGTCAAGCGCGGCGAACGCCTCTATTTCCGCGTCGGCTCCGTCTTCGACGGCGCCGGTGACGAGGTCGCCTGGGACCCCACGGTCACCTACACCGGCTTCGAGGCCACCGACGCCAACGGGCTGCCGCTGCACTCCTACACGGCGTCGAAGGACTTCACCCTGGCCGGCCGCGACGGCAGCGTCGAGGCCCCGGTCGACGGCACCCTCCGGCTGACCGGCGACGTGACGAAGAACGCCGCGACCACCGACGACGTCACCGTCCAGATCCTCCGGGCCGGCACCCCGGTCGTCGAGAAGGCCATCGGCGCCGCCGAGACCGGCACCTTCCCGGCCGGCGCCACGATCGACGTCACCAAGGGCCAGAAGCTCCAGTGGCGGATCCTCTCCGACTCACCGGTCGACGTCACCGCCCTGGAATGGGCGCCGCTCGCCCGCTACACCGAGGCCGTGGGCGTGACCGCGGCGGCCGGCGACGCCGCCCAGCCGCTCCAGTTCCGGCCCCCGTACGACATCGACACCTACGTGCCGTCCGGGCCGTCCGGCGTCCAGCAGCCCGTCACGTCGCCCGGAGGCACCTTCACCGTCACCGCGTACGTGACGGCGGCCGAGAACACCACGGGCCGGCTGGTGCTCACCGTCAAGAAGCGCGGGGCGCTCCTCGCGAAGCGGGCCTTCGACATCGGCGACAAGCCGTCCGTCGAGGTGACGGCCGACGCCGGCGAAGCCCTGTACGTCGACGTCACCGCGGCCTCGCCCGAGCCGGCCGCGAAGATCCTGAGCGCCGACGTCGCCGTGAACGGCGGCCCGCTCGTGCCCGCCACCGTGCAGGCCCCCACCGCCGAAGGCGTCTTCGGGCGCCTGTACCGCGGCTGGTCGTACGCCGGCTACAACGGCAACCGCGACCGCGCCACGCAGCCGGTCAGGCAGGACGACCTCACCGAGGAGAAGATCAAGGAGAGCCTGCCCTCCGACGTCGACCCGGCCCGGGACAGGGAGGCCTTCGAGAACGACCCGAAGATCACCCCGCCCACCGCCGTGCCCTTCGCCCCGGACGCCGAGCACGGCCGCTGGGGCTCGGGGGAGCACACCTGGGCGGCGGCCTCCACCGCCTCCAGCTCGCGGTTCGGCGGCCAGAGCATCGGCCTGCCCACCGCCGCGTCCCTGGCCTCCGCGCACGCCGTACCCCGCATGTCCCACTCGAAGGGCATCTCGCTGACCGGCTCGGTCGGCGGCGGCGTCGGCAGCGTCGGCGGCAGCGTCGCCCTGGGCACCTCCCGCGGCGAGCTCGACTACCTCGACATGAACGGCGACGGCTTCCCGGACGTCGTCGGCGCGGGCGGCGTCCAGTACACCGACCCGACCGGCGTCCTCGGCGCCACCCGCGGCTCCGTCCCTGGCGGCGCGGTGCGCGCCTCCGACACCCGCAGCGGCAACGCCAGCGCGGGCAGCGCGGCCCGCACCATCGCCACCGGCCGGGGCCAGGCCGCCCCGCCCGGCTGGGGCACCGCGGACACCTCCTCCGCCGGCAACGACATGCCCCCGCTCGGCATCGGCGGCAACCTCGGCGGCAACCGCGCCGACGCCTCGTACGACCTGATCGACATCAACGGCGACAGCCTGCCCGACCGGGCGTACGAGGACGGCCGCGTCGCCCTCAACCTCGGCTACCGCTTCGCCGCGCCCGAACCGTGGCCCGGCGGGAAGATCAACGAGGGCCACGGCTCCACCGCCGGCCTGAACATCGGCTTCAACACCGACTTCTACGGCTTCGGCGGCGGCGCCTCCTTCCAGCAGCAGTCCTCCTCGACGAAGAGCTCCCTCGCCGACCTCAACGGTGACGGCCGCGTCGACCGCGTCCTCGCCGGCAATCCGGTGCGGGTCGCGCTCAACACCGGCTCCGGCTTCGCCGACCCCGTCCCCTTCCACGGTTCCCTGGACGGGATCAACGCCGATTCCAACGCCCAGCTCGGCGGCGGCGTCTACTTCACCGTGCCCATCTGCTTCGTCGTCGGCTGCCTGATCATCAACCCGGGCGTCAACGTGTCCACCGGCGCCTCGCGCGCCGAGCAGATGATCCGCGACATCGACGGTGACGGACTCGCCGACCACCTGGCCTCCGGCAAGGACGACGAGCTGGTCGTCGCCGCCAACCGCACCGGCCGCACCAACCTGCTCAAGAACGTGACGCGGCCGCTCGGTTCACGCATCGACCTGAGCTACTCGCGCGACGGCAACACCTACGACCAGCCCGGTTCCCGCTGGCTGCTCACCGGCACCCGGGTCCACGACGGCCTGCCCGGAGACGGGCCCGACACCCAGGCGTTCTCCTTCGCCTACGAGAACGGCAAGTACGACCGCCTGGAGCGCGAGTTCCTCGGCTACGGCACCGTCACCAGCACCCAGCTGGCCGAGGGCGACAAGCCGTACCGGAACACCGTCCGTGAGTTCGACACCCGGAGCCACGCCGTCCGCGGCCTGCTCACCCGCGAAGCGGTCACCGACGCCAAGGGCGCCCTGTTCACCGAGACCCGCAACACCTACACCCCGCGGCCGGTGTTCACCGGCTCGGTCTTCCCGCAGCTGACGCGCACCGAGGCCCGCTGGTACGACGGCGAGGGCGGCACCACCCCGCGCAAGTCCACGTCCACCGAGATGAGCTACGACGACCTCGGCAACCTGGTGCGCAAGGTCGACCACGGCGAAGCCGGCGCCGCCGACGACGTCGAGACGAAGACCGTCTACACCGCCTGCACCGACACCCACATCGTCGGCATCGGCCGGACGGTGGAGGTCCGCGGCGGCGGGAAGCCGATGCGCTCGCGCGACGCCGAGGTCGACTGCACCACCGGCGACGTCACCCGGCACACCGCCCACCTGGAGGGCGACGCCGAAGCCGTCACCGACCTGGCGTACAACCCCGACGGCACCCTCAGGTCGATCACCTCGCCCGAGAACCACCGGGGCCAGCGCTACCGGCGCGCCTACACCTACGACGAGCCGACCGGCACCCACGCCACCTCGATCGAGGACAGCTTCGGCTACCGCTCCACCGCCTCGTACGACCTGCGCTTCGGACTGCAGACCGAGTCCACCGACATCAACGGCCGGAAGACCGTGTCGGAGTACGACGCGCTGGGCCGCCTGACCGCCGTGACCGGCCCGCACGACCAGGGCGCCGGACGACCCACGATCGCCTTCGGCTACCACCCCGACGCGTCCGTCCCGTACGCGGTCACCCGCCATCTGGACCGGGACGCCACGGGGGCGGTGAAGGACGACACGATCGACACCGTCACCTTCACCGACGGAGTGGGCCGCGTCGTCCAGACGAAGAAGGACGCCACCGTCGGCGGCAAGGACGTGATGACGGTCTCCGGCCGTCTCGTCCTCGACGCGCTGGGCCGCACGGTCGAGCAGTACTACCCGCTCACCGAGCCCAAGGGCGACACCGGCACCGTCTTCAACACCGCGTTCGACACCGTCCGTCCCACCACCCACACCTACGACGTCCTCGACCGCCGACTGCGCACCGTGCTGCCGGACGGCACCTCCACCTCGGTGGCGTACGGCTTCGGCGAGGACCGCGCGGGCGCGACGCAGTTCGAGACCGTCTCCACCGACGCCAAGGGCAACCGCACCACCGCCTACAGCGACGTGCGGGAACAGCAGACCGCCATCCGCGAACCCGGGGCGAAGACCGGCGACGCGCCGATCTGGACCAGCTACGCCTACGACCCGCTGGGCGAGGTCCTCGAGGTCACCGACGACCACGGCAACGTCACCACCTCCGCCTACGACAACCTGGGCCGCCGCACCGTCGTCGACTCTCCGGACGCCGGGCGCACCGTCACCGGCTACGACCCGGCCGGCAACGTGGTCCGGCAGCAGACCGCCAACCTGGCCGCCAAGGGCCAGGCCATCACCTACACCTACGACTTCGACCGCGTGACCGCGATCAGCCACCCCGTCTTCACCGGCAACGACGTCCGCTACACCTACGGCGCGCCCGGCGCGGAGCACAACGCCGCCGGCCGGGTCACCAGGATCGAGGACGCAGGCGGCGAGGTGACACGGCAGTACGGTCCGCTCGGCGAGGTCACCGAGGAGACCCGCACCCTCCCGGGCCCCGGCCCGCACGTGCGCACCTTCACCACCGCCTACCGCTACGACAGCTTCAACCGCATGCTGTCCCTCACCTACCCCGACGGCGAACGGCTGTCCTACACCTATGACAGCGGCGGCCAGGTCAGCGCCGCGGCCGGCACGAAGAACGGCTTCGACTACGCGTACGTCCGGTCGATCACGTACGACAAGTTCGGCGACCGCGCCGCACTGGAACTCGGCAACGGCACCCGCACCACCTTCACCTACGGCGCCGAGGACCGCCGCCTGGCCACCCTCACGTCCACCCTGCCGACCGGGTCCGCCTTCCAGGACCTCGCCTACGCGTACGACGCCAACGGCAACCTCACCGGCCAGAAGAACGACACCCGGCTCCCGGCCGAGACCCCCAAGCTGGGCGGCCCCACGGAGCAGACCTACACGTACGACAACCTGAACCGGCTGACCGGCGCCACCGGATCCTTCCAGTTCATGGCGAACAAGACCGACCGCTACACCTACTCCACGTCGTACGACACGATCGGCAACATCACCGCCAAGGACCAGCACCACGGCATCGTCGTGGGCGGCGGCCACGAACAGGTCCAGAAGAACACGACGTACGGGCACTCCTACACGTACAGCGCCTCCCGCCCGCACGCACCGTCCGTCATGGGCCGGCAGACCCTCGCCTACGACGCGAACGGCAACCTGACCGACAGCGTGTCGTCCGCGCCCGGCAAGCCGCGCCGCCAGCAGATCTGGGACGAGGAGAACCGCCTCGCCTGCGTCCACGACACGTCCAAGAACCAGGACCAGGCCCAGGACCCGTCCTCCTGCAACCAGCCCGGCAAGCCCCCGTCGGTCCGCTTCACCTACGACGACCAGGGCACCCGGATCGTCAAGGACGGCGCCCAGACCACCCTCTACCCGAACCAGTTCTACACGGCACGCAACCAGACCGAGTTCAAGCACGTGTACGCGGGCGGCGTGCGCATCGCCACCAAGACCTCGAAGCCGGGCAACGCCTACGAGAAGGACCAGTTCTTCTTCCACGGCGACCACCTGGGGTCGGCCAACTTCGGCACGGACGGCTCCGGCCGGCTCGCCGAGCACCTGGACTACTTCCCGTCCGGGGAGACCTGGGTCGACGAACACCCCGGCGAGAAGGACCCGTACGGCTTCACCGGCAAGGAACTCGACCAGGAGACCGGCTACACGTACCACGGCGCCCGCTACTACGACCCGCGCGGCGGCATGTGGGAGTCCACCGACCCCGCTCTGACCGAGTACCTGGACGGCGGGGCCAACGAGGGCGTCCACCAGCCGTCGAACCTGCAACTGTACGGATACGGCTACCAGAACCCGCTCCGCTACACCGACGCCGACGGCCGCGAACCCGGCGAGCCGTTCAACCTGGGCCGGCACCTCCAGGAGAAGTACACCGTCCACCACGACCAGGCGATCGTGATGGCCGCGGCCCAGCTCCAGGCGATGGGCGCGGCGAAGCCCGGCGGCACCTGGCAGGTCTCCATGGACCTCCAGTCCGTCAAGGGCGGCGGCGACCCGCGGAACAGGGTGATCGCGACCGGAGGCAGGGCCGACCTGCTGCTCTGGACGGACACCACGGTCTACGTCTGGGACGCCAAGAACAAGGGCGGCCGGGCCGAGGACTCCGGCGTCGGAGACGTGGAGTGGTACGTCGCCGGCATCACGGCGCAGCTCAGGGCCCAGGGCGACATGCGCCGGGTCGCGGCCGGCTTCGACATCCTTCCGATGACGGCCCCGTCCGCGACCCAGCCCAACACCATGCTCCAGGTCGAGTCGTCGACGAAGCACCCCGGGAAGGGAGTCATCACCTACTCCGCCACCCAGCGTCAACCGCAGACGGTCCCGGTCCCGGTGACCGCGCCCGCACCGCAACAGCGCTCACGCTGGCAGACGGCGGCGAGGTGGGCGGGCGGAGCCGTGCTCGTGCTCGGCGCGGGCGCGCTCGTCGTGGCCACCCTCGCCGAGGACGTGGCGACCGGCGGCGCGGGAGTGGCCGACGACCCCGTCTCCTTCGGAGCGGCCGCCACCATGGCGCGGACGGGCTGGGCCCTCGTCGCACCGTAGGGCGCCTTCCGCACATCAGGAGCCGCCGCACCCGCCCGCCGAGGGCGGGTGCGGCGGCTCCGCCGGGTTCCGGCACTCACCACGCGTTCCCCGTGCATGAGCGAGGCGTGAGGGGAAAGGCGCCGACCATGAAGCCCACAGGAAGAGCCCAGTACGGTGACGCCCGCGGTGACCGCCGGCCGTCAGAGAGTGATCGCACCGAGGGCGCAGGCCCGGAGAGGCAGGTCGAGGAACGGGCACCGGACCGACTGTCGGATCTGCCCAAGCAGTCCTGGAAGGCGGTGCTCCGCGGGACGCTGAAGGAATTCAAGGACGACGAGCTGACCGACCGGGCGGCGGCGCTCACCTACTACGGCGTGCTGGCGCTCTTCCCCGCCCTGCTGGTCCTGGTGTCGCTGCTGGGCGTGGCCGGTGAGTCGGCCACCAGGCAGGTCTTGGACAACCTCCAGAAGCTCACCCCGGGCGCCGCGCGCGATGTGATCAGCAACGCCGTTCAGCAGCTGCAGGGCAACGCCGGCATCGGCTCACTGCTGGCGGTCGTGGGCCTGGCCGTGGCGATCTGGTCGGCCTCCGGGTACGTGGCGGCGTTCATCCGCGCCTCGAACGCCGTCTACGACATGCCCGAGGGCCGTCCGGTGTGGAAGGTGCTGCCGCTGCGCCTCGCCCTGACGGTCACGCTCATGGTCCTCGCCGTCGCCAGCGCGCTGATCGTCGTGTTCACCGGAGGCCTGGCCCAGCAGGTGGGTGCTGCCCTGGGGATCGGCGACACCGCGATGACGGTGTGGTCGATCGCGAAGTGGCCGGTCCTCGTCGTACTGGTCACGATCATGATCGCACTCCTGTACTGGGCCGCTCCGAAC
The DNA here is from genome assembly GCF_020400725.1 of Streptomyces sp. NK15101. Lineage (GTDB taxonomy): Bacteria > Actinomycetota > Actinomycetes > Streptomycetales > Streptomycetaceae > Streptomyces. The sequence goes on from NZ_JAINVG010000054.1 coordinate 15,755, forward strand.
GCCAAGGGCCGCGGTTTCAAGTGGGTCACCCCGGGCAGCTTCCTGGCCCTGCTGATCTGGATGATCGCCTCCGCCGGCTTCGCGTTCTACGTCGCGAACTTCGGCTCCTACAACAAGACGTACGGCACCCTGGCGGGCGTGATCGTCTTCCTGGTCTGGTTGTGGATCACCAACCTCGCCGTCCTCCTGGGCCTGGAGTTCGACGCCGAGATGGTCCGCCAGCGCGCGATCGCCGGCGGGCACCCCGCGGACGAGGAGCCGTACGTCGAGCCCCGGGACACGCGGAAGTGGAGCGATGAGGACCGCCGTCGGATGGAGTGAGCGACAGCAGGGGCGGCGAGCCGGGAAGGCGGCAGGACATGAGGATGCCGACTTGGCTGCGGGACGGCGACCATCGGCTGACCCGGCGCATCGCGGCCTGGGACTCCCCGGCCGCGCGCGGGCTGCTGCCCGCGGTCGAGGAAGCGGCCGAACACACGAAGCTGTGGTGGGCCGCGGCGGTCGTGATGGCGGCCGGGGGAGGCCGGAGGGGCCGCGAGGCCGCGGCGGCCGGTCTCCTGGCGATGGCATGGGCGGAGCTGCTGTCCAACGGGGTCGCCAAGCAGCTCGTCGAGCGGCGCAGGCCCCCTGCGGAGTGGATTCCGCACGGTGACGTCACGGACCGGCCGGACAGCTCCTCGTTTCCCTCCGGGCACACCGCCGCCGCTGTGGCGTTCACCGCGGCCGTGGCGCCCGGCTGGCCGTGGGCCGGTGCCGCGTGCGCGGTCCCGACCGCGATGGTGGCGGTCGAACGGGTCCACAGGGGGGCCCACTTTCCTTCCGATGTGGCAGCCGGTGCGGTGATCGGGGCTGCGGCCGCCGCCATGGTGCGCAAGGCGCCCCGCCTCCTTCTCCGTTTCCGGCGATGACCGTGCGCGGTCGGCGGACGACCGCCGGGCCGGGTGGTAAGCGGGTCCGGGGACACCGCCCGGAAGGCGACGAGCGCCGGCGGAAACGGTCCTGGCCGACCTCACGGCAGCCGGCGGAAACCATTCCGACCGGCCTCACGACAGCCCGCGGACCGGGCTCCTGGGGCCCGGAGGGCCCTCGTCGGGGTGCCCTGGTCCTCGTCGAGCCGATTCGGATCAGTCGGGGCCGCTCCAGTCGAAGGGGAAGTGCTTGCTCGACTTCCCGGTGCGTTCCCAGGAGAAGCCGAACGCGTCGGCGCGGTCGGCGGTGGCCCGCCCCCACGTGGCGACCTGCCCCGGCCCCACCTCGGAACCCGGAGCGTTGTGGACCTGGACGCGCGTGCCGTCCGGGGTGGTGGGGCCGGTGAGCGCCTCGGCGGCCGCCGTGACACGGCCGGGGATCTCGGCCCGCCAGCCGGTGAGGTACTCGTCGACCTCCACGTGGATCGGGACCACGTCCATGCCCCGCATCTCGGGGTGGAACATCGCCCCGAACCGGGCCGGCCATCCGCCCGCCTCACCGCCGAAGACGGTCCCGAGCGCGGCGCGCTGCTCGTCGTCGGCGCGTTCGTCGAGGAAGATCGCGGCGTACGGGTCCGTGTGCGTGCCGGCCCACGGGTTGCCCTCGAAGGAGCCGAGCATCAGGACGTTGAGGTCGTCGAGCCGTACGTCGCCGAAGTTGCCCTCCCGGATGTGCCAGACCATGATGCCTTCGCAGTCGCCGTAGGTCGGGGGCTGGGCGAACGTGCAGGGGCAGGGAATGGCGCACTTGCACACGTCGAACCAGTCGCCGGCCAGGTGCCAGGGCGTGCCGGTGGCCTGCTGTGTCATCTCGCTTCCTCCAGCCGAGCTCCGAGGAGCTCACTCGGAGTGGCGAGACCGCGTGTCCCGAGCCCGTTCCCGGGATCGGAGGACGGTCTCCCTTCCAGCTTGCACCTCATGTCCCGGGCGGGAAACCGGCCGGCGCCCGCGGTGGACCACGGTGCCGAGCCCTGCCCGGGGCCCGACGCCGCCGGGCGACGGCCACGCCGACACCCGGCGGGGCACGGGGTACGCGGGCGGGGTACGCGAGGGCTCGGCCGGCCGGTACCCGGAGACACGCCGTCCTCGCGCGCGCTTGCCCGTCGGATCTCTTGACGGCCCGGGCGCGCCCTCACATACTGGCGGCCAAATCGATTTGGCCAAATCGATTTGGCTCCCCGTCCGGGGCCGGATCGCGGCTGAACCACGACGTATCGAACGCCGAACGGAGCTCGAACGTGTCCAGTCCCCGCCCCCGCCCGTCCCTGCCCCCGTCCACGCCCCCCGCTCCGCTCCCGAGCCCGGCCGCGTCGCCGGACGAGGCGACGGACACCCCCCTCGCCGACGGACCTCCGCGCCCGGCGTCGGTGCACCCCGTCGACGAACGCCGTCCGCTCGGCCGGATCCTGCTGTTCGGCGTCCAGCACGTGCTCGTGATGGCCGCCACGCCCATCTCCGCGATCTTCCTGATGAGCGCCACCCTGCGGCTCGACGCCCGGCTGACCGTCGATCTGCTGTCCGCGGCCTTCGTGCTGTCGGGGGTCGGTTCGCTCATCCAGTCGCTCGGCCCCTGGAAGTTCGGGCCCCGACTGCCGTTCGTGATGCTGCCGGGCGGCGCCCCACTCGTGCTGTTCCTTGCCATCGCCGGACAGCACGGCCTGCCGACGGCGTGCGGCGCGGTCGTCCTCACCGCGCTGTTCTCCTTCGTCGTGCTGCCCCTCTTCTCACGGCTGCTCGCGTTCTTCCCCGGCCTGGTGATCGGCACGATGATCGTCATCGTCGGCGTGAACCTGGTGAAGGTGGGCGCCGTCCTGGTCACCGGCCGCCCCGGCGAACCGGGCTTCGCCCAGCCGCAGAACCTCCTGCTCGGCATCGCGACGATCGGCTTCACCGTCGCGTTCTACCTGCTGTTCTCCGGCGTCGTGCGCCAACTCGCCGTCATGCTCGGCCTGCTGGCAGGCACCGCGCTCGCCGCCGCGCTCGGCCGCCTCCCCCTCGGCCACGCCGCCGACGGCGGGCTGCTCAGCCTGCCGCACCTGATGCCCTTCGGCACCCCGCGCTTCGACCTGCTCGCCGCGCTGCCCCTGATGCTCTACAGCCTCGCCTCGATGGCCGAGGCGACCGGCCAGACCGTCATCAACGCACAGGCCGTCGGCAAGGAGATCGACCAGCGCGTCCACGTGCCCAGGACCGTCCGCGGCGACGCCCTCACCTCCCTGTTCGGCGGGTTCTTCGGGCTGCCGCTCATGGTGACCAGCGGCGAGAACATCGGCATCGTCCGGGTCACCGGCGTCCGCAGCCGCTTCGTCACCGCCACCGCCGGCGTCGTCCTCATCGCGATCGGTTTCCTCGCCCCGGTCACCCGGGCGATCAGCGTCATCCCCTCCGCCGTCGTCGGCGGCACCGCGATGGTCGTGTTCGCCGTGATCACCGTGCTCGGCGTCCAGATGCTCGGCCGCTCCGACCTCGACCGGCACACCAGCACCTTCGTCTGCGCCGTCGCCCTCGCCCTCGGCCTGCTGCCGATCCTCGTCCCCGGCGTGTACGGCGGCTTCCCGCCCAACCTCCGCATCCTCCTCGAAAGCGGCGTCGCCGTAGGCGCGTTCGTCGCCGCCGCCCTCAACGTCCTCTTCCACCACGTCCGGCCCGGCGTCGCCGCCCGGCTGACCGGCCTCCGCGCGGAAAGCGACCGATGAACCAGCACACCCCCCTGCGAGACCTGCTCGACCCTCCCGGCCCGCTCCTCCTCGTCCCGGACGCCGTCCTCCTGCCCGAAGGCCCCGTCACCGGCCACGCCGTGGCCGTCACCGGCGGCGTCTTCACCGCGGTGGAACCGGCCGGCGAACTGATCGACCGACACCCGGACACCACCCCCGTACGCCTGCCCGGCCACCTCCTCATGCCCGGCTTCGTCGACGCCCACCACCACCTCACCCAGAGCTTCGGCGCCGCCCTCGCCTTCGGCGAGCCGTCGGAGATCTTCCGCCGGGTGTGGGTGCCGCTGGAGGGCGCGCTGGACGAGGAATCGGCCTACGTGGCCGCCAAGTTGGCCGCGCTCGAAGCACTGCGCGGCGGCTTCACCACCGTCACGGACGCCGGGACCCGCGCGGACGTGGACGTGGACGTGATCGCGGCCGCCACCCGTGACGCCGGCCTCCGCTGCGTCCTGGGCCTCGTCTGCAACGACCAGGGCGGCGCCGCTCCCGCCGGCCCCGGCGTCCTGGAGCGCGCCGAGAAGCACCTCGCACGGTACGAGGGCGATCCCCTGGTGCACGCCTCCCTCGCCGTCTCCATCCCCGAGGCGGCCACCGAGGAGACGTTGCGCCGGACCGCCGCGCTCGCCGCGGCGGCCGGGGCCGTCGTCCAGATCCACGTCAACGAACACCTGGCCGCCGTCGAGCGGTCCCTCCTGACCCACGGCCTGCGGCCGCTGGAGCACCTGCACGCGATCGGCGCGCTCGGACCCCAGCTGCTCGCCGCGCACGCCACCCTGCTCACCCCGCGCGAACTCACCCTGCTCGCCACCACCGGGACCGCCGTGAGCTACAACCCCGTGGCCAGCGCGTGGAAGGGAAACGCCGTCGCGCCCGCCACCGCCATGGCCGAACGCGGCATCCGGTTCGGCCTCGGCACCGACGGCACCCGAGGGGACGGCTTCCGGCTCGCCGAGGCGGCCGAGTTCGCCCAGCGGATCGCCTACGGGCTCGCCGGCGGGGACTCCTCGTGCGGCGCGGGCTGGACCTGGCTGGAGCACGCCACCCGTGGCGGCGCCGACGCCGTGGGCCTGGGCGCGCGCACCGGCACGATCGCCCCGGGCCTGGCGGCCGACTTCCTCCTCGTCGACGTCACCACCCCCGAACTGGCGCTCTCCCACGACCTCCCCTGGGAGCTGGTCCGGCGCGGCAACAGGGACCAGATCACGGCCGTGTTCGTCGCGGGACGCCTCAGAATGTGGTGCGGCGGGCCGGTCGGGTGGGACGGGGCGGCACTGGTCCGGCGCGCCGCCGCGCTGGCCGAGGCGACCGTGTCCCGGGCGGCGATCACCCGCGCGCACCCGACGTCCACCCGGGCCCGCGCGGCCGCGGCCGGCCGGGAACGGAGCACGGCGCGATGACCGGTGAGACCCTGACGGTGCTCGCGCTGACCGTGACCGCCGCCGCCTTCGTCCAGGGCGGCAGCGGCCTGGGCTTCGCGCTGATCGTCGCCCCGGTGGCCGGGATCCTCGACCCCGGACTGCTGCCGGTGTTCGTCCTGGCGTCGATGGTGCCGCTCAACCTGTACGTCGCCTGGCGCGAGCGGGCCTCGCTCGATCTGCGCGGCGCGGGCTGGATCACCGCCGCGCGGCTCGCGGCCACGCCCGCCGGCCTGGCGTTGCTGTGGGTGATCCCGGACCGCCGACTCGGGCTGTACGTGGGCCTCGCGACCGTCCTGGCGGCCGTGGTGAGCCTGGCGGCTCCGGCCTTCACGCCGGGCAGGGCCGCCTACGTCGGTGCGGGCGCGGTGACCGGCCTGACGGAGACGGCGACGGGCGTCGGCGGCCCGCCGCTGGCGCTGGTCTACCAGCACCGGCCGCCGGCCGAGCTGCGCTCGACCGTGGCGGCCTGCTTCCTCGCCGGCGAAGTCGCCTCGCTGGCGCTGCTGTTCGCGACCGGCCGGGGCGACACGGCGGACCTCGGTCTCGCCCTGGCGCTGACGCCCGCGATCGGCGTGGGCGCGTGGCTGAGCCGGCTGGTGCACCACCGGGTCGACGCCCGCAGGATGCGCCTGTTCGTGCTGGTCTTCGCGCTGGTGTCGGGCGTGGTCCTCATGGCGGGCGTCTGACCGGGGCCGCCTCGCGGCTGCCCCCGGCCCCGCCCCGCCCCCCCGGCGGGGCGGTACGGCGGCGGCTCAGTGGCCCGTCGCCGGCGGGGGCGTCCGCAGCGACGACCCGCGCGGGATCACCGTCGGGGGCGGCACCGTCACCACGGCCCCGGCCGGGGTGTCCCCCCGCAACCGTCCGAGCAACAGGTCCACGGCGGCCGCCGCCGCCCGGTCCAGGTGCAGGTCGACGGCGGTCAGCGGCGGCTGCGCGGTGCGGGCCCGCAGACCGTCGTAACGGGTGACGACCATGACGTCGTCCGGGACGGTGCGCCCGCTGTCCCGGACGGCCCGCAGCGCGCCCACGGCGAAGGCGTCGACCAGGGCGCACACCGCGTCGAGGCCGGGGTGCTCGGCGAGCAGGGCGGCGCACCGCTCGTAGCCGGCCTGTTCACCGCCGGCCTCCGGGGCGCTCGCCACGATCGGCTGCCAGCCGTGCTCGGCGGCGAGCCGTTCGTAGGCCGCGCGCGCGTCCACCGACGAGTGCCGCTCGCCGGAACCGACGAGCAGGGCGGGCCGCCTCGCGCCCTGCTCGCGCAGATGGGTCAGGAGCGCCTCGGCGACGGCCGCGCCGTGCAGGTCGACGTACGGGACGGCCTCGTCCGGCGAGACGGGCCGGCCGAGCGCCACGTACGGCAGGCCGCGCTGCCGCAGCCGGGCCGCGGCGGCGTCGCCCACGTCGGGCTCCACGACGATGGCGCCGTCGATGTCGACCGAGTCCAGGGCGGCGCCCGACTGCACGGGCGGTACGAGCACGAGCGCGTAGTCGTGCAGGAGCGCGCTCTCGGCGGCCGCGGCGGCGACCTCCATGTAGAAGCCGAGCCGGGACGGGCCGCCGGCCACCGCGAAGGGCATCGACGAGGCGAGCGCGATCGCCCGGGCCTCGCCGCGCCGCAGCCGCTGGGCCCGCAGGTTGGGGCGGTAACCCAGTTCGGCCGCCACCTGCTTGATGCGTTCACGGGTCCGGGGGTCGACCTTGCCGATCCCGTTGAGGGCGTGCGAGACGGTGGTCCGCGACACCTCCGCCGCACGGGCGACGTCGGCGATCGTCGGCGGTCGCGGGCTCGCTCCGGACCCGGAAGGGGGCATCTGCCGTCGCTCCTCTGGTCGTGCCGCACGGCACGGGGTGGGTGGTGGGTCGTCCTATCTTCGCCGATCTTCGCCGACGTTCAGAGCCGGCGTCGGCCACGCCCCTGGCCGGGCCGCCGTGGTCGGGACGCACGCAGGCGGAGGCGACGACCGTTCCGGCCGCGTCCGCCCCGGCGTCCCGTACCCGCGGCCTCCCGTCCGTGCGGTCGGTCATTTCGCTCTCCCCGTCCGTGATCACCCTCATGATCCGACGTACGGCCCGCCCGGCACCAGACCGCCCCCGGCCGACGCGTCCCGCCGTGCGGTTCGCCGGCCGGCCCGGCCCCGGGCGGCGCGTGCCTAAGATCACCGGGACGGGGACGGCGGACGAGACACGGGAGAGGCGGCGGGCGTGGCGGACGAGCGCGTGTACCTGGTGACCGGGGGCGGGACGGGGATCGGCGCCGCGACCGCGCGGTCGCTGGCCCGGGCGGGACACAAGGTGGCGGTGTCCGGGCGCCGCCCCGAGCCGCTGCGACTGGTCGCCGAGGAGACCGGCGCCCTGCCCGTGCCGTCGGACATCGGGGACCCCGCCGCGGTGGCCTCGCTCGTCGAGACGGTGGTCGGCACGTACGGGCGGCTCGACGGTCTGGTGCTCAACGCCGGCATCGGGCGGGGCGGCGGGGTGGGCGAGGTGACCCCGGAGGACTGGGACGAGGTCATGCGGACCAACCTCACCGGCCCGTTCCTGCTGCTGCGCGCCGCGCTCCCGCACCTGCTCGACGCCCGGGGCGCGGTGGTCGCGGTGGCCTCGGTGTCCGCCCTGCGCAACGGCGTCGGGAACGCCGCCTACGCCACCTCCAAGGCGGCGCTGCTCCAGCTGTGCCGCTCGCTCGCGGTCGACTACGGGGGCGCGGGGCTGCGCGCCAACACCGTGTGCCCGAGCTGGGTGCGCACCGACATGGCGGACCGCCGGATGAACCGGTTCGCCGACGAGGCGGGCCTGGGCGGGGACGGTGTGGAGGCGGCGTACGAGGAGGTGACCCGGGTCCTGCCCGCCGGGCGGCCCGGTGAGCCGCAGGAGGTCGCGGAGGCGATCGCCTGGCTGCTGTCGCCCGCCGCCTCGTTCGTGAACGGTGCGGTGCTCACCGTCGACGGCGGCGCGACCGCGCTCGACCCGGGCACCCTCGGCTTCGAGTTCCGGCTGGAGCCGCGCGTCCCGCGGGCCTGACCGACGGTCACGGCCAGGGGCGGCCGGTCGCGTTCGGCGGACGTCACCGCCCGTGGCGGGCACCGGCGTACGTATGCCCACCGCTCTGCCGTCAGACCCTGTCGGGCTTCTCTCTCCTGCGGCCGTCGGCGGCCAGCAGGGCGATCACCGCGAGCACCGCGAGGAGGATGAGGACGAGGAGCAGGACGGTGAGCACTGTGGGGTGGTTCCACAGGGCGAACAGCAGGGCGACGAGGAGCAGGACGCCGAGGGTCAGCCACTTCCGATGGTCCTGCGTCCAGGTGCCCACGGGCCCGGTGTCGATTCCGTGGCCGCCCCACCACCCGGCCGCCGAGTCGGCGCCGCGCTCGGCGGTGGAGCGGGTGGCGCGGGCCAGTCGGCCCGGGCCGATGAAGTAGGCGCCGAGGGCGATGACGATGCCCAGCACGATCGCGGTGCGCAGGGCGATCCGCAGGAAGTGCAGGAGATGGTCGAAGACGGCTGCCGCGGCCGCCTGGGACTGCACTTGCGGTGGCAGATGGTCCAGGTAGTAGCGGCGGGCGACGACGAGGCCGATGGCCACGACCAGACACGCGAAGGCCGCGCCCAGGGCCGTCTTCGCCAGGGCGCGGCGGCGGCGGTGGGCCAGGAACACCCCGCCCGCCGCGAGCACCACCGTGAGGACGGGCAGCCAGTTCCCGATCACGTCCAGGGCGTGTGCGGCGCCCTGGATCTTCTCCAGCTTGTCGGACTGGAAGAGCACCAGCTGTTTGTCGACCTCCGGGATCTTCTCCGCCGGTTCCAGGCCCGCGTCCACCAGCTCCTGCTTGACCTTGTCCACGGCGGTGCCGACGTCGAGGGTGACCGTGCCCTCCTCGACACCGACCGCGCCGCGGCCCTTGCCGGTCAGGGCGTGCACCACGGCCGTGTGGGCGGCCCGGTTGGCGGTGACCCACACGTTCTCGAAGCGGTCGCTCTCGACGAAGCGGGTGGCCACCTTGTCGGCGGCCGTGTTCACGGCGGCGTCCAGCTGCGGGGCGAGACCCTTGACCGCCTTGGCCGCGCGCGGCGGCAGCCCCTGCGACTGCAGCCAGGCCGCGATCTCGGCGGTGACCTCCTTGCCGTCCACCCGTACGTCCACGGCGTGGACGATCCGGTTGTGCGCGGCGGCCTCGATCGCCGGGTCGGAGGCGAGCGGTTTCATGGTCGCGACGTAGCGGTCGGTGTCGAGGACGATGTCGTGCACCCACACCGTGAGGACGCTGACGGGTACGAGGATGCAGGCGAGGACGATCAGTACCGCCGATGCCGCGCTCCTCAGTGCTCCGGTCATTCGTCCGTCCTCCATGGCCGACTCGGCGTCTGTCGCGGACAGGTGTCCGTTACCCATTTCCGTCGATGCGTCAGCACACGGCATCCCGGACTGCGCCATCAGGAGTCCTGAGGCGGAGCGGCCGGCCCGGATCGACCGCTGGCTCCGCGCTCGGCACCCCGGCTCCGCGCTCGGCACCCCGGCTCCGCGCTCGGCACCCCGGCCCCGTGCGCGGCAAGGTTCCATGACCTTGCGGTGCGCCCCGCCCTCACTCGTCAGGACGCCGGCCTCCGAGGTGCCGGCGGCCGTGAAGGCCGTCCGCGTGCACGGCTGTCCGTGCGCACGGGTCAGCGGTGCGCGGGTGCCGGGGCGAAGGGATGCAGCTCGTCGGAGCCCGGCCGGACGAACCTGTAGCTGCTTTCCGGTACTTCGTTCCACACGCCGGGCAGGTTCTCGAGGGGCTCGGACACGATGAGGCGCGTCTCCGGGGAGATGTCCTGCAGGAAGGCGACATCGGGATGCAGCCTGCGCAGGTCCTCCACCCGATTGCTGTAGAACAGCGAGCGCGATGCCCGCTCGCTGGAGTAGCGGAAGGCCCACACGCGCTCCCCCTCGGTGATGGCGAGGGTCATCTGGAGCGGGAACTCCACCCCGTGCTCACGGCCGACGCGCTCCACCTCTCCCGCCATGCGCGCCACGGCGGCGGGCGGGTCCTGGTCCAGGCCGTAGGTGAGGGCCAGGTAGAACATCACCTCGGAGTCCGTCGTGCCTTCGAGGCCGGCGAACAGGGAGGGGTCTATCAGCAGGATGAGGTCACGGCGTACGAGGTGGAACCCGGTGATGGCGCCGTTGTGCATGAACATCCAGCGGCCGCGCCGGAACGGGTGGCAGTTCGACTGCTGTACCGCCGTCCCGGTCGACGCCCGGATGTGGGCGAAGAACAGCGGGGAGCGGACGTGGTCGGCCAGCTCCCGCAGATTCCGGTTGTTCCAGGCGGGGCCCACGTCTCTGAGGAGCGCCGGAGTGCTGCTCTCTTTCGAGTACCAGCCGACGCCGAACCCGTCCCCGTTCGTCGTCTCGACGCCGAGCCTGGCGAATCGGCTCTGGTCGATCAGCGAATGCGTCGGTCGGTACAGGATGGTGTCGAGCAGTACGGGTGTTCCCGAATACGCGAGCCATCGGCACATGCGTGATCACCTGCGTCCCTGCGGCACGGCGGAGAGGAGGCGTTCCCGGCCTCCGGCGTGGCGCCGGTCGGAGCCCGGCCCGCTCCCGTGACCGGGCCTTGGTGCCGGCCCGGAAGCCCCGGGAGGGAACGCCGCTTCTCCCGCTGCTCCACGGGCGTTCCGTAGCGAATCATCCGACTCTCATTCTCGGCCCCGCTCCCGGACGCCGCCACGCGGTCCCCGGCCGGGCCCTCACCCGTGTGGACGAACGGAGGGCGGCTCCGTGCCCGGCGGCAGGACTCGCCGTGCCGGTGCGGATCCGGGAGGGTGGAGGAGGCGGCGAGGACGCAGTCGCAGGTGCTCGAATGAGCAGGTTCTCTATCATGAGAGCGATCGTGCTTAGATCGCGGCCGACGGGGAACCCGCACGTCAAGCCGGAGCGGCAAGGCCGCCAGGCGGATTGCGACCGGCCGAGGATCGTCGAGCTTCCCAGGAGTCACCGTGGTCGTCCGGATGGGTGTCGAAGAGGAATTCCATGTGATCGACGCCGAGAGCGGCGCGCTCACCCCCCAGGCGGACGCCGTACTCGGGCGGCTGTCCCGGCACGGGGACGGGTTCACGCGGGAGCTGCCCCAGTCGGTCGTCGAGTCGAACAGCGGTGTGCACGCGACCCTCGACGGGCTGTACACCGACCTCTCCGCCTCACGGCGGCGCCTGGACGCGGCCGCCTCCTCCCAGGGCCTCGCGGTCATGGCGGCGGGCGCCTCCCCGATCGCGTGCCTCGGAGCCGTACGGGCGACGGACGACCCCCGCTACCTCGCCATGGCGGAGGACTACTGCCGGGTCGCCGACGAGCAGCTGATCTGCGGCGCCCAGGTGCACATCGACGTCCCCGACAGGGACACCGCGATCCGGGCGCTCTGCATCCTGAACCCCTGGGTGCCGCCCCTTCTGGCGCTGTCCGCGAGCTCTCCCTACTGGCTCGGGGCCGACACGGGCTACGCGAGCTGGCGCAGCATGATCTGGCAGCGCTGGCCCACGTCGGGCCCCGCCGGATGCTTCGCCGACGCCGCGGACTACGACGCCGCCGTCGACGAGCTGATCGGTTCCGGCGTCATCAGCGACGCGGGGATGATCTATTACGACGTCCGCCCCTCCGCGCACCTCTCGACGCTCGAACTGCGCGTCTGCGACGCCTGCCCCCGCGTCGAGACGGTGGTGCTGGTCGCGGCCCTGTTCCGCGCGCTCGTCGTCGACGCCTGCGCACGCGTCGAGGCCGCGGGCGGCGAGCGCTGCGACGGCAGGCACGAGTGGCTGCGGGCGGCGACGTGGCGGGCGGCCCGCTCCGGCCTCGAGGGCGACCTGGTCGACCCGGTCACCCGCCGGCCGGCGCCGGCGCCGGAGGTCGTACGCGCCATGCTCCGTCACCTGCGCCCGACGCTGGAGGCGTACGGGGACTGGGAGGCCGTCCGGACCCTGGCCGAGGAGGCCCTGGCCCGCGGCAGCGCCGCACACCGCCTTCGCCGCGCCGCGTCCGAGGCCGACCTGCTCGCGGCCGTGGACCTGTTCCTGGCCGAGACGCGCGGTGAGGAGTGGAGCGGTCGCAGGCGGGCGGGCGCCGCTCTCACGGTGCCCCGCTTCCGAGCATGGGGCGTGCCGGCGTAAGGCCGTTTCCGGATGACGAGTTTCGTGTACGTGCCCGACGGCCGAGGAGGGCCTGGATGTGTGGTGTGAGCGGCGAGATCCGCTTCGACAAGGGACTGCCCGACATAGCCGCGGTCGAGCGCATGACCGACCGGATGGCGGCCCGCGGACCCGACGGCCGGGGCGTGTGGTCCCAGGGAGCCGTCGCCCTCGGACACCGCCGACTGAAGATCATCGAGCTGTCCGAGCGGGGAGCTCAGCCGATGACCGACAGTGAGGCGGCGCTGACCTGCGTCTTCAACGGCTGCATCTACAACTACCGGCAGCTCCGTGAGGAACTGGGGCGTCTCGGCCACCGCTTCGTCACCACCTCCGACACCGAAGTGGTGCTCAAGGCCTACCGCCAGTGGGGCTGCGACTTCGTCCACCACTTCGTCGGCATGTTCGCCGTGGCGCTGGTGGAGCACGACACGGGACGGCTCGTGCTCGCCCGCGACCGGCTGGGCATCAAGCCCCTCTACCTGGCCGAACTGCCGGGCCGGCTGCGCTTCGCCTCGACGCTCCCGGCGCTCCTCGCGGGCGGCGGGGTGGACACGACGCTCGACCCGGTGGCGGTGCACCAGTACATGAGCTGGCACGCGACCGTGGCCTCACCCCGCACCGTCCTCGCCGGCGTGCGCAAACTTCCGCCCGCCACCGTCCGCGTGGTGCAGCCGGACGGTACGCATCGCGACCACCGCTACTGGCAGCCCTCCTACACGCGCCGCAGCGCGTTCGCGGGCATGGGCCCGGACGACTGGCGGGACGCCGTCCTCGACGCGCTCCGCGTGGCGGTGCGGCGGCGGATGGTGGCCGACGTGCCCGTCGGCGTCCTGCTCTCGGGCGGCCTCGACTCCAGCCTCATCGTCGCCCTGCTGGCCGAGGAGGGGCAGAGGGACCTGGCGACGTTCAGCGTGGGCTTCGAGGGGGAGGCGGGGGAGGAGGGCGACGAGTTCGTCTACTCCGACCAGGTCGCGCGGCACTTCGCGACCGACCACCACCAGGTGATGGTGCCGTCGGACCGGGTCGCCACCGCCCTGGGCGACGCCGTCGCCGCCATGAGCGAACCGATGGTGAGTCACGACGCCGTCGCCTTCCACCTGCTGTCGGAGCTGGTGTCCAAGGAGGTCAGCGTCGTCCAGAGCGGCCAGGGGGCGGACGAGGTCTTCGCCGGGTACCGTTGGTACACGGCCCTGGCGGACGTCGAGCGGGAACAGGAGCCCCAGCGGTACGAGGAGGTCTACTTCGACCGCTCGCACGCCGATCTCGCGAAGATCCTCCAGCCGCACATGCTGCCCGACCACGACCCGTCCGCGGAGTACGTCCGTGCGCACATGGCCGCCCCGGGCGCCGAGACCGCACTGGACGCGGCGCTCCGGCTCGACGTCCACGTCATGCTCGTGGACGACCCGGTCAAACGGGTCGACAACATGACGATGGACTGGGGACTCGAAGCGCGCGTGCCGTTCCTCGACCACGAGCTGGTCGAACTCGCGGCCGCCTGCCCGCCGGACCTGAAGCTCGCAGAGGGAGGCAAGGGCGTGCTCAAGCAAGCCGGGCGCACTCTGCTGCCGCGCAACATCGTGGACCGGCCCAAGGGCTATTTCCCGGTACCGGCCGTCCGCCACATGGCGGGTCCCGTCCTCGAACGTGTCAGGGACGCCCTGTCCGCGCCGGAGGCCCGGGCACGCGGGCTGTTCCGCGACGAGTACGTCGACTCGCTGCTGGCGGCACCCGACGAGCACCGCACGAACCGGGGGGCGAACGCCCTGTGGCACGTGGCGTTGTTGGAGATATGGCTGCAGACGCACGGCATCCACTGACCGTGGCCCCCGTCTCGACGGCTCCCGTGGCGGAGCCGTTGGCCGACGCCGCCGGTCCGCGGGACACCCCCCGGCCGCGGGTGGCCCACGGCTGCTGGTACCCGTCCCCCGACCCCCGTGGCGAGCACGTGGCCTTCATCTGCGACCGCGACGGCGCGCCGCAGCTCTGGACCGGTCCGGTGGACGGCGACGACGTGCACCTGCTGGACACCGGTCCCGACCACGTCACGGAGGTCTCCTGGTCCCCGGACGGCAGGTGGATCGCGTACACCACGGCCCCCGGCGGAAGCGGCCACACGCGCGTGCTCTGCGTACGCCCCGACGGCTCGGAACGCAGGGTCCTGGCCGGCGCGGAATCCGGGAGTTCGGCCTATCTGGGCTGCTGGGCGCCGGACGGATCGGCCCTCGCGGTGACGGTCGCCGAGCCCCTCCAGCAGAATCCCGACCCACTCGTCGACGCCGACCGGCCCGTCGGCTGGACGGAGCGCGACGGGCACGCCACCCTCCTCGACGCTCCCCGTTCCGGTACGGCGGACGACCTGCCACCTGCACCGGCCCGTGACCGGCTCACGGCCTATCTCGTCGATCCCGCCGGGACGACCGCGCCCGAGCTCCTGGCCGACGAGACGGAGGCGGCGACGCTCCGCGTGTGCGACCTCAGCCAGGACGGGCGCCTGGCCCTGCTGCGCCGCGGCCCCCGTGGGAGGCGCGAGGCCGTGGTCATGCGCCGGGCCGACCGGACGCCGACGTGCGTCCTGCCGGTCGCGGACGGTGATCCGTGGATCGGCCGCTTCTCGTCCGACGCCCGCACGGTGTGGCTGCGCAGCGACCACGAACGGGAGTTCGCCGCGCTGCTGGCGATCCGCCTGGACGGCGCCGACGAGCGGAAAGAACTCTCCGTGGTGGCAGAACGCGACGCGTGCGACCTCGAACTGCTCGCCTTCGTGGAGAGCGGCCGACGAGCGGCCCTGGCCTGGAACGACGGAGGGGTGAGCCGGCTCGAGACCATTCCCCTGACCGGCGACTGGACCAGACCTCCGTCCCGAGAGGTGCAGCTGGAGCACGAGGTGGTCACCCGCGTCACGCCGGCGGGGCCGGACGGGATGACGGTCGCGCTGTCGGGGTCCCGCCGCCGTCCCGGCGTATGGGCCGCGACGCCCTCCGCGCCGCCCGCCCGCACACCGTGGTCGGCGCGCGACCGCGACTCCGTGCCGCAGGGGACGGAGCCCGTCCGGCCCGTCCCCCTGCGCGCGACCGCTCGCGACGGACTGCTCCTGGGCGGCTGGTACCACCGGGCCCCCGGCCGGGGGCCCGGCGAACCGGCGCCCTGCGTCCTGCATCTGCACGGCGGCCCGGAGGAGCAGGAACGCCCGGTCTTCGACCCGCTCTACCAGGAACTGCTCGGCCAGGGTCTGGACGTCTTCGCCCCCGACGTCCGCGGCTCCTCGGGCTGGGGCCGCTCCTTCGTCGACGCGGACCTGGGCGAGGGCCGCTTCGCCGCGATCGACGACGTCGCGGACTGCGCGATGCACGCGGTCGCGTCAGGACTCGCCGACCCTCGCCGACTCGCCGTGATGGGGCACTCCTACGGCGGCTACCTCACGCTGGCCTCGCTCGTGTGGCACCCCGACCTCTTCCGCACGGGCATCACCGTGTGCGGGATGTCGGACCTCGCCACCTTCTTCGCCGGCACCGAACCGTGGCTGGCGGAATCGGCCGCTCACAAATACGGCCATCCCGAACGGGATCGGGCACTCCTGCGTGCGCTGTCGCCCATGAGCCGCGTGGACGAACTTCGCGTCCCGTTGCTCGCGGTGCACGGGGAGCACGACACGAACGTCCCGCCGGGGGAGTCCGAGCAGATCGTCGGCGCCGCACGCGCACGGGGGCTGGTGGCGGAGCTTCTGCTGCTGCGCGGCGAGGGCCACGACTTCCGGCGGGCCGACAACCGGCGGCTGTTCCGCCGTACCGCCGCGGCGTGGATGCAGCGGTGGCTGCTCGGCTGAGGCCGGGCACGCCGGGTCGTGAGGCCGAGGCCGGGCACGCCGGGCCATGAGCAGGCGCGCGGCGCGGACGTCCACGGGTGCGAGACCCCGGCGACGCGGCACTGATCTCCCGGGGCCCTGTCGCTACCGCCCCGCCGCGGCCTTCTCCCTCAGGCGGGCCCAGGCCCGCTCGCGCACGTCCGGGCGCAGCAGGACGTCGGCCGCCGTGCAGGCCAGCGCCTCCGCCGCGGCGGACATCACGTGCCGGGCCCTCGGCCCCGCCGCGGCCTCCGCGAACTCGGGCGTGTGGTCGGAGGCCTCCGGGCCCATGATGGCGATCCACGGATGGATCCCGGGCACGCGCGTGCTGACGTTCCCGAAGTCGGACGATCCCAGGTACACGCCCGCCGTGGGTTCCGACAGACGGATGCCGGCCCGGTCGAGGTGCCCGGCGAACAGGGCCGACAACACCTCGTTGTCACGGAAGTGCTCGTACCGGCCTCCCACGTCGGTCACCTCCACCCTGGTACGAGTGGCCAGAGCCACGCCCTCCGCGCACGAGCGCAGCTCCTCCACCAGTCGCTCCAGGGCCGACGTGGTCTCCCCGCGCAGTCCGAACAGGCCTTCCGCGTAGGCGGGGACGAGGTTCGTCGCCCGCCCGCCGTCCGTCACGATGCCCTGGACGTGCGACCCCGTGGGAAGCCGCCTGCCCAGCACACCGAGCGTGTTGAAGAGCTGGATCAGCGCGCCCAACGCGTCGATCCCCTCGGTCGGGCTGCCGGTCGGGTGCGCGGCGCGGCCGTGGAACCCCACCCGGACCTGTGCGCTGGCCGTCAGCGGCGCCCAGGTCCAGTCGTGGACACCGGGATGGAACATGAGCGCCGCGTCCACCCCCTCGAACACTCCTGCCGCCACCTCCGCGACCTTGCCGCCGCCGCGCTCCTCCGCGGGCGTCCCCACGGCCAGCAGCGTCCCCTCGACCTCGCCGAGCGCGGCGCGCACGGCGAGTGCGGCACCGAGGCCCGCCGCCGCGATCAGGTTGTGGCCGCACGCGTGCCCGAGGAGCGGCAGGGCGTCGTACTCCATCAGAAGGGCCACGGAGGGCCCTTCCCGGCCCCCGGTGGCCGATCCCGCGCGGGCGACGAACGCGGTCGGCAGGTCGGCCACCCCGCGCCGCACCTCGAAGCCCTCCCGTTCGAGCTCGCCGGCCAACAGCCCGGCCGCCCGGTGCTCCTCGTACGCCGTCTCCGGATCGCGGTGCAGCGCCAGGCTCACGTCCCACAGCCGATCGGCGCGGGCGGCCACCTCCTGCCTGATGCGGGCGTACAGGGACTCGGGGCTCTGCGACACGTGCGCTCCTCAGGACTTCCGGCTCGCGGTCCGCGCTTTCCTCGCGGTCCGCGCTCTCGGCTCGTGATCCGCGTTCCACCACGACGGACGGACGCCACGGCGCGCCGTCGCCGTGGAAGGCTCCCGCCGCGGACGCACGGTCTGACGGCAGGACCCGCGCCCGCCCGCAGAGGAGCGGGCCCTGCCCGGGTCCTGTCGCCGGACCGACCGAACGAGTGCCCGTACTTCGCCGAACGGGCGGGACACCGCCTCCCTCACCGCGGCCTCGGGCACCCTCGCCGCCACGTCGCTACGCCGCTGCTCCGGCAGGAGGCGCCGTGCTGCTCGTGCTCAGTGGCCGAGAGCGTTCTTGAGCTGCTGCTTCGTCATCGTGGAACGACCCTCGATGCCGCGCTTCTTCGCTTCCTGGTACAGGTCGTCCTTGGTCCGCTCGGACGACCTGCCGCCGCCCCCGGACTTCTCGCCGCCACGCTGCGAGGCGGACTTGCCCGAGGTCGAACTGCGGCTGGCCGACTTGCTCTCGCCCGACCGCGCCCGTTCCTTGTTCACGGTACGGGAGGCCATCTCCTTGGCCCGGTCCTCGGACATGCCGCGCTTCTCGCCCGACTCCTTGATGTGCTCGTACTGACGCTCGCGCTTGGAGCTGCTTCCTCTGGGCATGAGGGGAACACTTCCTTCCTGGGGAATTCGAGGTTCCCCGCAATGCTGCGCGTACCCGGACCGTCGCGCATTTCACGCGCACCCGAAGGAGAATCGGAAGCCGGCCCGCTCCGTCCACCGCGGACCGCCGGCCGAAGCTCCCGGGCCGGCGGGCCGGCACCTGCCGCTCACGCTGCCGGACGAACCGGCCGGGCACCGGCTCAGGGAGGACCCCCGGGCCGGGGGTCTCAGCGGCGTCGGCGGGGCACGTGCGGCGCCCTGAGGGCGGCACGGGCCGCGTTGGCGCCCGGCGCCCCGTGGACGCCGCCGCCCGGATGCGTGGTGGCGGAGCAGAGATAGAGGCCGCGGATCGGGGTGCGGGGGCGGCCGGTGCCGGGGAGAGGTCGGAAGAGGAGCTGCTGGTGCAGGTTGGTGGTGCCCTGGTTGACGGCACCGCCCACGAGGGCGGGGTTGAGCCGTTCGAGGTCAGTGGGCGCGAGGACGCGCCGGGCGCGTATCGAGGCGCGGAACCCGGGCGCCAGACGCTCGATCCCCGCTTCGACCCGCGCGGCGATCGCGTCCTTCTCCCGCTCGTCCCAGCGGCCGGCGATGTCCTGGCCCCCCGCGTCGCGTCGGATGTGCTGGGGGACGTGGGTGTAGCCCCAGGCCGATTCGGTGCCGGCCGGCGAACGGACGGGATCGGCCGTGGTCATCTGACCGAGCACGGTGAACGGCACGTCCGGTACCTGCTCCATGGCGAGTTGCGCCGCGAAGCGGGTGAGCGCGTCGAGGCCCTCCGCGACGTGGACGGTTCCCGCGCCGCGGGCCTCCCCGCACTCCCACGGGATCGGACCGGACAGGGCCCAGTCCACCTTCACCGTGGCGAAGTCCCACTGGAAGCACCGCAGGTCGGAACGGAGCCGCGCGGACAAGTACTCGTCGCCGACGAGGCGCTCGTACAGCAGGGGAGCGGGGATGTCGGCGAGGACCGCCCGTCGGACCGGGATCTCGGTCCCGTCGTCCGCGCGGACGCCGACCGCCCGGCCGTTCCGGATCACGACCCGGGTCACCGTACGGTTGCACAGCAGCACGCCACCGCGGTCGCGCAGCCGCGTGACGAGGGCGTCGGTGAGCCGGCCGGCGCCACCGGCGGGGACGGGGAAGCCGTGCTCCTGGCCGAGCATGCACATCAGCCAGCCCATGCCTCCGCCGAGGGCGGACTCGGGCGCCAGGTCGGCGTGGAGCGCGTTGCCGGCGATCAGCAGCCTCCCCCCGTCGCCCGCGAAGTGCTCCTCGCCGAACCGCCGGGCGGGCAGCAGCATGGTGCGCAGCAGTCGCAGCGCCTCCTGGGGCCCGGTACGGGCGGCGAGCCGAAGGCCCGCGCGGGCGGGAGGGAACGGCGTGAACAGGCAGGCGACGAGGTCGTCGCCGACGCGCCGCCACAGGCGGTGCAGGCGCTTCCAGGCCGCGCCGTCGGCGGCCGCGAAACCGGCCAGCGAGGCGGCGGTCCGCTCCGGATCCCGGCTGAGCACCGGGCAGCGACCGTCGGCGAGGGGGTGGGCCACGACCGCGGGGGCGTGGCTCCAGCGCAGGCCGTACCGGTCGAGCTCGAGGGCCCTGATCACGGGCGACACGGCGGCCAGCGGATAGAAGGCGCTGAACACGTCGTGCACGTAGTCCGGGTGGACGCCCCGGTCGCTGCGCACCGCGCCCCCCGGCTCCTCGCCCGCCTCCACCACGACGACCCGCCACCCGGCGTCCGCGAGGACGTTGGCTGCCACCAGCCCGTTGGGACCGGCGCCGACGACCACCGCGTCAGGCACGCCCATGGGCCCGGTCCCTCGTCGACACGGCGACCCGATCCAGCCGGTCGAGCATCTTGCGGTGGCGCCAGCGCAAGAGCGCGTCGGCGCCCGAGTTGTGCCAGCGTGCCGCGGGCCCCTGCAGGGGATGCTCGTCGACGACGACGAGGGTGCCGTCGCCCCAGGGCTCGATGCGGAAGGCGATGCGCGCGCTGCCCAGATGGGTCCGCGCCTCCAGTTCGAGACGGTGGACCGGCTCGCAGACGCGGGAGACGGTCCGCCCTTGGTAGGACCAGGGGCCGAGCTTGAGGGTGTAGCCGAGCTCCGCGCCCGCGACGGGCCACTGCCCGTCCTGTTCCCAGGATTCGTGCGTGCCCACCACGAACCGCGCGTACGACCGGCCGTCGCTCAGGACCGCCCAGACGGCGTCGGGAGGGGCTTCGATGAGTCGGTTCCACTGAGCCACGATCGGAGTCTCCTTACGGGAAGCGGGAACGGGCGCCGAGGACGCCGACGCCCACGGCTCCCGCGGCGGCCAGGGCCACCGCCCGCCGTGCCGCGGTGCGGGCCCGTGCGTGCCGGCCACCGGTCACCGCGGCCGTGTCCCCGGACGGGTCGTACAGGGCGGAGGTGGTGACCGGCGCGGTGCCCGGAGCACCCAGATAGCCGTGCTCGGTGCGGCGGCGGACCAGGCGCCGTACCAGGCGTGGTGCCAGGGCGTGGCTCCACGGCAGGAGCCGCGCGCCGGGCCCGACGACGACGCGCCTCCGGGGCCGGGCCGCCGTGCGCACCACGGCGCGCGCCACTCGTTCGGGAGTCGCGAGGGCGGGCAGGGACCGCACGCGGCGGCCTGTGTGGTTGGCCGCGTGCTTGAAGAACGGGGTGTCGACGCCGGCGGGCAGCACGGTGCAGACGGCGACGCCGTGGTCGCCGCTGAGGGCCAGCTCCTGGCGCACCACCTCGTCGAGCACGACCAGTGCGGCCTTGGTGACGGCGTACGCACCCATGTAGGGAGCCGTGACGGCGCCTCCGAGGACCGAGGACAGGTCGATGAGCACACCGTGGCCCTGGCGGCGCATCAAGGGGAGAGCGGCCTGGGCGCCCTGGAGGACGCCCAGCACATTGACCTCCCAGGAGCGACGGACGTCGGCCAGTGGCACGGCGTCGAGGCGGCCGAGGACCCCCACTCCGGCCGCGTTCACCCACACGTCGACACGGCCGTACAGGCCGACCGCCGTGTCCGCCACCCGGACCATCGCCTCCGCGTCGGTGACGTCGGCGGGCACGGCCACCGCCTCGGCCCGCGGGTGCGCGGCCGCACACTCCCGGGCGACGAGGCCCAGGGCCTCCGCGCTGCGGGCGGTGAGGACGAGCCGGGCGCCCCGTCGGGCGAAAGCAAGCCCGACGGCACGGCCGATTCCGCTCGACGCACCGGTGATCACGACCACGGTTCCTGGCGCGAGCGTGCGACGGGTCCTGTCCATAGCCCTGCAAGTGACCGTTCTGGGCGGATTCATTCCTCTTTTCGCCCCGAACCCGCACGCCCGCCCCCGCTGCCGCGCATCCGCACCTCCTCACCGGCCCGGCCTGTGGGGCTCAGACCGCTGTGCGACGTCGGTGGCAGGCGCAGGCGAGGGCGAGGGCGAGCACGATCGGGCCCCACGGCATCACGCGACGCCGACCGGTCCTGGCGCCGGCATGTCTGCCCGGGTCATGCCCCCAGGTCCTCCGTCACGGGCAAGCACTCGGCGAGCAGGTCGACGACGTCACGCCAGGCGCGCTGCGCGTGCCGTGGGTGGTGGCCGACGCCGGGGACCGCGGGGTGGTCGACCGGCGGGTGGTGGAAGGCGTGCAAGGCGCCGCCGTAGACCGTGAGGCGCCAGTCGACGCCCGCGGCCTGCATCTCGGCGGTGAACGCGTTCCGTTGCGCGGACGGCATGATCGGGTCTTCCGACCCGACCCCGGCCCACACCGGGCAGCGGATGCGCGCCGCCTCGCCCGGTCGGCCCGTGGTGGTCGCGTTGATTGTCCCGATCGCGCGCAGGTCGACGCCGCCTCGCCCGAGTTCCAGCGCGATGGCGCCCCCGGTGCCGTAGCCGATGGCGGCGATCCGGTCGGGGTCGGTACGGGGCTCGGTGCACAACTCGTCGAGTGCCGCATGGCCGATGCGCCGCATCCGGTCGGGATCGGCGAGCAGTGGCATGCAACGGGCCAGCATCTCCGCGGGATCACTCAAGTAGCGCCCGCCGTGAAGGTCGAAGGCCAGTGCTACGTATCCCAGCTCGGCGAGAGCATCGGCCCGGCGGCGCTCGACGTCGCTGAGCCCCATGCCCTCCGGCCCGAGCAGCACCGCGGGCCGGCGGTCGACACCGGCCGGGAGCGCGAGGTGCCCGATCATCGTCAAACCGTCGGCCGGGTACTCGACGGTACGCGTCGTAATCGTCGTCATGAGACCGGACTGTAGTGATCGTCGGGCCCGGTCCGGCCGCTGTTCTGCCGCCGGCAGAACAGCGTGGGTGTCCCTCAGGTGGGCCAGGGACTGTCTCTTGGATCCGGACGTGAGATCGTCGTGCTCGTGATCGAGTCCTGGGTGATCAACGACGACAGCCCTGTCCCTGTGTCGCCCGCGGTGGTGCCGGAGGTCCTTCGGTCGAGGGTCGGCAGCGGGCAGCTCGAGACGTGGTTGACCGGTTCGTCCGGACGGTCGCTGGCCTTCGTGACGAATACCGAGCGCGCGATGGTGATGCTGCTCGCGGAAGAGGGCGATCCCGGCGAGCATGCCGTGGACCCCGGAGCCGAAGGGTCGAGCGACGGGTTCGTCCTCTCCAACGGGCGGGACGACGAGTACCCGGATCAGGACACCGTCCCCATCCATGAGGCGTTCGAACTCGTGGAGCACATCGTGGGAACGGGCTCTTGGCCCGCGGACGCGTGTGTCCGACCCCTGTGACCGTCGCCCTCACCTCGGCGAGGTCCGTCTCCGCAGTGAGGAGGCGGTGTGCCACCCTCGCCGAATCCAGTGGGAGTGATGCGCGTCACACCCCGTCGTGTCACGTCTCGGCGGTCCGCGGTGTCTTGAGGACATGACCGAACACAACACATTCCACAAGGTCGTGGTCATCGGCGGCGGTTACGCCGGAACGCTGGCCGCCAACCGTCTGCGGATGCGCGACGACGTCGACGTCACTCTGGTCAACCCGCGCGCGGAGTTCGTCGAACGCATCCGGCTGCACCAGTTCGCGGCCCGTACCGGTGACGCCACGATCGACTACGGCACACTGCTCGGCGAGGGCGTCGAGTTGCTCGTCGACAGCGCCACGCGCATCGACACCGCCACCCGCACCGTGCGGCTGGCGTCGGGACGGGACCTGCACTACGACTACGTGATCTACGCGGTCGGCAGTACCGGAGCGACACCGGCATCGGTGCCCGGCGCGGCCGCGTTCGCCGTGTCCGTCGCTGAATTCGAGTCCGCGCGGCGGTTGCGCGCCAGGTTGGACGAGGTGCCCCTCGATGCTCCGGTCACCGTGGTCGGCGGCGGGTCGACCGGCGTCGAGACGGCCGCGGAACTGGTCGAGCAGGGACGCGCGGTCACGCTGGTGTGCGGCCGGACCCTGGCGCCGACGT
This sequence comes from Streptomyces sp. NK15101, assembly GCF_020400725.1. Classification (GTDB taxonomy): domain Bacteria; phylum Actinomycetota; class Actinomycetes; order Streptomycetales; family Streptomycetaceae; genus Streptomyces. The sequence continues at coordinate 39,245 of NZ_JAINVG010000054.1, forward strand.
TCAGCGCGCCGGGTCGCCGGTACATCGCCAAGTGGCTGGCCCGGCACGGTGCCACCGTGATCGAGGGCGGCATGGTGACGGAGGTCCGGCAGGATGCGGTCGTCCTTGCCGACGGGTCGGTGCGTCCGAGCGCGCTGACCGTCTGGGCCACGGGTTTCGGCGTGCCGCAGCTGGCGGCGGCGAGCGGACTGCGCACCGACGCGCTCGGCCGTCTGCTCACCGACGAGACGCTGACCAGCGTCGACGACGACCGCATCGTCGCCGCCGGCGACGCCGCCGCACCGTCGGGCCGGCCGCTGCGGATGAGCGGCTACGCCGCCGGGCCGCTCGGGGCGCAGGCTGCCGACACCGTGCTGAGCCGTATCGCGGAGACCGAACCGGCGGTGATCGACCTGGCCTTCACGGGAGCGTGCCTCAGCCTCGGCCGACGCGCCGGCGTACGGCAGCTCGCCCGCAAGGACGACACCGCGGTGAACGTGTACATCGGCGGCCGTGCGGGTGCGGTGATCAAGGAGGTGACGTGCAAGTTCGTGGTGGCGAAGAGGATCCGTCAGGAGGCCCGCCGGCCGGGCTCCATGGGCTGGCCCAAGGGTGGCCCGCGACCCGGGCGACGGCCTTCCCCCGCGGGAGAGGTCGCCTCCCCGTGAGCACCGACGAGCACGCCGACGAGCACGCCGAGCGGTTCACCCTGCTGCGGCCACTGCTGTTCACCATCGTCTACGAGATCCTCGGCTCGGCGACCGAGTCCGACGACGTGCTGCAGGACAGCTACCTGCGCTGGGCCGACGTGGACCTCGCGACAGTGCGGGACACGAAGTCGTACCTGGCGCAGCTGGTGACCCGTCAGGCGCTCAACTCCTTGCGGACGAACGCGCGCCGCCGCGAGGACTACGTCGGCCCCTGGCTGCCCGAACCACTCCTGCTCGACGAGAACGACGCGTCGACCGATGCGGTGCTCGCCGAGTCGGTGTCGATGGCGATGCTCGTGCTGCTCGAAACGCTCACCCCCGACGAGCGCGCGGTGTTCGTGCTGCGCGAGGTGTTCGGCTTCGGTTACGAGGCCATCGCCGTGGCGGTGGGCAAGTCGGTCGTCACGGTGCGCCAGGTGGCGCACCGCGCCCGTGAGCACGTCAGGGCCCGGCGCAAGCGCTTCGAGCCCGCCGACGAGGCGGAGAACGCACGGATCACCCGGCAGTTCATGACCGCCGCGGCCACCGGTGACCTGGAGGGACTGCTCTCGCTGCTCTCGCCGGACGTCACCTGGACCGCGGACAGCGGGGGCAGGGCGACTGCGGCGCGCCGGCCCGTGGTGGGAGCGGAGAAGGTGGCCGCGGTCCTCATGACCATCTTCCGCCGGGGACAGCTGACGGACCCGCGGATCGAGCTCGTCAACTGCAACAACGTACCCGCGATCGTGGTCCACGGCGGCGACCGCCCGGAAGGCGCTTTCCTGGTCGAGATCACCGAGGGAAAGGTCACCGGCGTCTATGCCGTCCGCAACCCGGACAAGCTCGTCGCGCTGACGGTCCCGCGCCGGATCAGCCGGTGAGGCCGGCCAGGAGGGCAGGGGCTTGCAATGCACCCGGTCACCGTTCAGTATGGTTACGTGAATCATGCATTTCCCTGCGGGACGCTCTGCCTGGACTTCGTCGGCACCCTGCGGGCGCGTCGCAACGCCGCGCCCCTGGAGAAGCTGGCCACCCCCGGCCTCCTGGACGACTGGTTCGTGGAGTCGGGGATGGTGGATCTGGCGCCCGGTGCGAGTGGGGCGGACGTGGTGATCGCCGTGCAGCTGCGCGAGGCGATCTACGACCTGGTGGCCGCACGCCTCGATGAACGACCCCTGCCGACGGAGGCGGTCGCGGAGGTGAACCTGCACGCCTCCGGTCTGCCGGTGACCCTGCGGCTGGGGCCCGACGGGGTCATGCGGACGGGGTCGGTCGCGCAGGGGCTGGCGACGCTGGCCCGCGAGGCGGTCCGGCTCCTGGGCGGGGACGAGGCCGCCCTGCTGCGGGAGTGCGCCCGTCCGGAGTGCACGCAGGTCTACCTCGACCGCTCGCGTGGCCATCGCCGGGAATGGTGTGCGATGAAGACCTGTGGCAACCGGGTCAAGGCCGCCAACTACCGGGCGCGCCGGCAGGCCGCCCAGTCCTGACCGCGCGAGCCCGCCCCCGGGCCGTCCGGTCCCGTCCCGCTCGGGTGCGGCGACGCTCCCTACGGGCACGGGGGCGGCGCCCCTCGTAACGTCACCTGTTTGACCGGTGATGGTGTTCTGTGTCAGTCTGGGGTGTGTCCATCCTTCGGCGATACGACACACCCCAGGCCGACCGGCGGCCCGCGAGGCCGGCCGGAGGCGACGTGACAAGCGAAGAGGACGGTGACGGACGATGGCCGGCAGCGAGGAAAGGGCCGTACTGGCGGGCGGCTGCTTCTGGGGCGTGCAGGAACTCATCCGCGCGCAGCCGGGTGTGCTGGCCACGCGGGTGGGATACAGCGGCGGTGACCTGGCCAACCCGACGTACCGCCGCCACGACGGGCACGCGGAGGCCGTCGAGATCGTCTTCGACAGGACGGTGACCGACTACCGGACCCTGCTGGAGTTCTTCTTCCAGATCCACGACCCGAGCACGAAGAACCGGCAGGGCAACGACATCGGGGACAGCTACCGTTCCGCCGTGTTCTACCTGGACGACGAGCAGCGGCGCGTGGCCGAGGACACCGTCGCCGACGTCGACGCCTCGGGACTGTGGCCGGGCCCCGTGGTCACCGAGATCACCCCGGCGGGCCCGTTCTGGGAGGCCGAGCCCGAGCACCAGGACTATCTGCAGCGCTACCCGGACGGGTACACCTGCCACTTCCCGCGCCCCGGCTGGCGGTTGCCCCGGCGAGAAGAGTCCTGACCCGGTCGGCACGGCCGGGAGGCGCCGCCTCCCGGCCGTGCCGACGGAACCCTGCCGGGGGTGAGCGCGCGGAGCGGATCCCTCACGCGTTCCTTCGGTGTGCTTCCTCGCGATGCCCCCGCCCCGCCCCGCCCCTCTCGCTTTCCGGGTCGTCGAGCGGCACCCCCCGGCCCGACCGTCAGGCGGTCGTCACGCCGCTGCGGCGGTGCGGATGCGCCGGGTACACACCGAGAACGCGCACTTCGGTGGAGAAGAAACGCAACTCGTGCAGGGCCAGCGCCACCTGCGGCTCGTCCGGATGCCCCTCGATCTCGACGTAGAACCGGCTCGGGCTGAGACCGGCGCCCATCTGGTAGCTCTCGATCTTGGTGAGGTTGACGGCGCTGCTGGCGAAGCCGCCCAGAGCCTTGTACAGGGCGCTCGGGATGTTCCGTACGGCGAAGAACAGGCTCGTCATCGTCGGCCCCTCGCCGACGGGCGCGAACGCGGGCTCGCGGGAGAGCACGACGAACCGCGTCGTGTTGTCCGGATCGTCCTCGACCTCCGGACGAAGGACCTCCAGGCCGTAGTGCCGGGCCGCGGCGGGCGGGGCCAGCGCCGCATGCCGTACGTCACCGAGCTCCGCCACCTCGCGGGCGGCCCCCGCCGTGTCGTCACTGACGAGCGTGCGCCAGCCGCCCTCCCGCAGCACCTTCCGGCACTGCCCCAGCGCGTGCACGTGGCTGCGCACCCATTCGACGTCGTCCAGCGTCGCTCCGGGCACGCCCATCAGGTCGAAGCGGATGGCGAGGAAGTACTCGCCGGTCACGAAGAGCCCCGACTCCGGCAGCAGGTGGTGCACGTCCGCGACCCGGCCGGCGGCGGAGTTGTCCACCGGGATCACCGCCAGGTCCGCGGTGCCGAGCGTCACGGCGTCCAGGGCCTGCTCGAAGCCGGTGCAGGGCAGCTCCGTGATGCCGGGAAACAGGTGCTGCGTGGCTGCCGCCGAATTGGAGCCCGGTTCACCCTGATATGCGGCGATCATTGCCTTGTCACACCTTTCATCGCGCGGGGCAGTCGGACTCGGCGACCGACAGGAGAGCCACCGTAGACCCCAGGTGGTGGATGATCGTGCTGTTGTCCACCACCAGAGACGCCCGGGAGGCGCTGCCCGTCCCTCCTCGGGATGCCGGTGCGCGCCCTCGTACGCCGTGGCGGTCGCGTGCCGTCCAGGAGGCGGCGCGCTCGACGCGGGCCGTCGAGGACCGCCGCGCGGCGAGGGGGACGACGTGCTCCGGCCCCGCCCCGCCGAGTTCCCCACCACGCGCCTTGTGGTCGACTGATGAGCGCTTCACGAGGGAAGGGAACCCCGGAACCGTGCGATCTGCGCGGGCATCCCGACGAAGTGAGGATTTCAGTGGCTGTTCTCGGGGACTCTGTCGAATCGATGGAACAACTGGCGGTGGTCTGGCGGGCCATGGTTCTCGACCGGGACCAGGACGCGGACGTCCGTGACCTTCCGGGCATCGCCGTCCGCTGGGCCGACTGCCGGTTCGCCTTCTGGAACTGCGTGACCCTGACCGATGTCGGCGTCGGCGCCGGGCTTCTGGAACGGCGACTGCACGAAGCGGCCGAGGTCATGCGGACGAAGAAGCGGCCGGGCTTCCTGTGGGTCTTCGAGGACCTGATCGAGGACGGCGCGCGCGCGGGTCTGGACGCGGCGGCCGAGCGGGCGGGCCTGGTGCACGCCTTCCCCGGTACGGGCATGGCGGGGGACCTGCCGCCCCTGCCTGAGCCGGTCCATCCGGATCTGACCTTCGTACGGGTGTCGACCGACGAGCACCTCACGGCGTACGCGGACCTCAACTCCCGTGCGTACGGCTTCCCTCTGGAGGACGGCCGGGACGGCCTCGCCGGCTCCACGCTGTGGAAGGACCGGGTGTACGCCTACCTGGGCGTGCGCGACGGTGTGCCGGTGACCTGCGCCGCGACGGTGGAGGCGGAGGGCCGGCTCTTCGTCGTGCTCGTCGCCACCGACCCGCAGTGGGAGCGCCGCGGTTACGGCGAGGCGGTGACGAGGAAGGCGCTGTACGAGGGAGCCCGCGCCACCGGCCTGACCCGCGCCACCCTGCACGCGACCGTCGCCGGGGCGCCCGTGTACCCGCGCATCGGCTTCGAACCGAACTCGCCGATGCGCTTCTTCGCGCTCAAGGGCTGACCGGCCGCCGTCGGCGTCGACGAGTTCCGCCCGGCCGGTGCGGGGCGACAGGTCGCCGAGACTCACCGCCCGGCCGGGTGCCGCTTCTCGCGCTCACCGCGTGTCAGGTCAGCGGAATTCCGTGGCCGTCGGCCCGTGGCCCGACATCGTCACGTCGGCCGCCCAGGTCCATATGCGAGTCGCGTCGGGCTCTCTGTCGGCTGCGACGGCCTCGGCTGCGACGGCCGAGGCCTGTTGCCGTGAGGGAGTTGGGGACGTCTTCGCGGGCGGGGACCGACAGCCGGCCCGGCGTGGTGCCTTTCTTGACGTACGTCGTGAGATCCATGTTCTCGCCCGTCTGTCCGGTCGGCCCCCTCGGCCGGCGGCGCCGATGCCCGCCGTGGCCCGGGAGGCGGGTCGTCGGGGTGACGCCAGGAGAGATGGCGCGGGTGCTGTTTGCCCGGTCGGGCTGAAAGCCGGGCGGAAAGGGCCATCCGTCGACGTACGCACCGACCGGACGACCTGGTCGCACGGCCTCAGTTGTCTGCCGCGGAGTCGTCCTGCTGGGCTGCGAGTGCGCGCCGGCCGGATTCTTCGAGGGCGTACGTCACGGATCGCTGCTGTTTGCGGCGCCGGATGTGTCCCTTGGCCACGAGCGACTCCAGGGTGTTGCGCACGACCTGCGGGGTGGGGTTGCGGTCCGGGTGCTTCTCCAGCAGTTCGTCCCGCAGTTCCTTCGCGAGGAGCGGCCCGTCGTGACCGGCGAGCAGGGACAACAGGAGGTCTCCGAGCGGAGGCTGCCGCGACTTCCCTTCGGCGGCCTTTCTCGCGGGTTTTCCCGTCCGCGCCGCCTGCCGCGCAGGGGTGTCGCCGGAGGGGGCGGCGGATGCCCTGCGTGACCTGGCCCCGGCGGGCGCGGGTTCTTCCCGGGACTGCTCGGACAGGGGCGAGGATTCAGCCAGGCTCTCGTACCGCTCGGCGAGTTTGAGGATGTCGACGAGGAGGGCTTCCTCCTGCTTCAGCAGCCTGACCTTCTCGGTCAGCTCCTGCTGGCGGCGACGGTTCTCTTCCAGATCCGACGCGGCCTGATCGACGAGCCGCGCTCGGAGCGTGGCGGCTGGTTGGCTGGTCACAACCGTTCACTCCCTGGCGCATGGATGACGCTGTGCATGTTACCCAGGCCGGAGCGGCCGTGCGGAAGGGTCGGGCGGAGGAGGGTGCCTCGGGCGCGCGGTGCACGTGTGGCGTGCGTATGAGAGTGACGCAAGCCCAGGGTGCGGCCTTGCGTTGACCGATCGCATTGACCCGTGCCATCCTCGTCACCACTCAAAACGGTTACTGATGCCGCCGCGGAGGAGCAGTGACATGACAGGTCGGTCGAAGCGAAACGCCGAGGGTGCCCCGGTGGGGCGGCGTGCGCTGCTGGGCATGCTGGCCGCGGGAGCGGCCGGACTCGCCGCGGCCCCGTCCCTCCAGCGCGGCTGGGAGAGCTTCCTCGGAGCCGCCTCCCGGAAGGACCCCACCGGGCTGACCGGACTGCTGCCCAATCCGGGTGGTTTCCGGTACTACAGCATCGTCGGCTCGGTGCCGCGCAAGGACGAGCGCACCTACGCGCTGACGATCGGCGGCCTGGTCGACCGCCCCAGGACCTACACCCTCCCCGAACTGCGGGCGCTCCCGCAGACGCGGGTCCTCGGCGACGCGGTCTGCACCGACGGGTGGCGCGTGGACGACACCCCCTTCGAAGGGGTGAGGCTGGCGGACCTGCTCGACGCCGCCGGCGTGCGCGAGAAGGGCACGGCGGTCCGGTTCACCTGCTTCGACGGCGCCTACAGCGAGAGCCTCACCCTGGAGCAGGCCCGCCGCTCCGACGTCCTGGTGGCACTGAACATGCAGGACAAGCCGATCAGCCACGTCCAAGGCGGCCCGGTCCGCCTGTACGTGGCACCGATGTACTTCTACAAGTCGGCCAAGTGGCTGTCCGGCATCGAGGTCACCGAACAGGTGGTCCCCGGCTTCTGGGAGGAGCGCGGCTATCCGGTCGACGGCTGGCTCGACGACGCGGACCGGACCGATGGCACGGCCTGACCGGGACGGCCGAGTCCGGCGCTTCGGCCGCCCCCAGCGCATGGTCCACCGTGCCACCGGATGGCTGATGCTGCTCTGCCTGGCCACCGCGGCCTGCCTGTACCTGGGCCCGCTCGCCCGACTCGTCGGCCGGCGCCACCTCATGGCCACGGTCCACGAATGGTCCGGCATCCTGCTCCCGGCACCCGTCCTGCTGGGCCTGCTGTCCGCCGAATTCCGCGCCGACCTGCGCCGCCTGAACCGCTTCGCGCCGTACGACCGGGAATGGCTGCGGGCCGTTCGCAAGCGCCACACCTGGCCCGGCGCGCGCCCGGCCGGCAAGTTCAACGCGGGGCAGAAGCTCTACGCGGGCTGGATCGCCGGTGCCGTGCTGGTCATGATGTTCACCGGCCTGCTGATGTGGTTCATGGACCTGCTGCCCTTCATCTCCCGCACCAGCGCGATCTTCGTGCACGACATCGTGGCCTGGGCGATCACCATCGTCGTCATCGGCCACATGCGCAAGGCGGCCGCGGACCCGGAATCACGCCTGGGCATGCGGACCGGCTACGTCAGCGAGTCCTGGGCCGAGCGGTACCACTCCCGCTGGTTGGACTGAGCCCCGCCCGACAGACGGTCACCGCTTCCGTCTCGAAGACGACCGCTGTCCTGGCCGTCTTGATCGTTCTCGCCCCTGTGGAGCGACGCCCGTTGCTCCACAGGGGCTGATCCGTTCCTTCGATCCCGCGCCGGACGCCGCGACGGATGACGAGCGGCTCCACTGGCACGGGTACTCGTACCACCTCGACCTCCTCTCGGACAGGACCCTGGCGGACCACGAACCGGACGAGCTCGAGGACGGCCGGCCCACCACCGACCGGATCGGCCGACATGAACGACCCGACCAGGTCCCCACCGCGTCGGCGGGTCTTCTCGGCGTGGCCACCGATCGGGTCACTGCTGGATCGAAGCACGGCAGGCGTCACCAGGGCAGGCTTGGCCTCGTTGACCGGACGACGTGCTCGGTCAGGAAGGGAAACCTGATATCGGCGACTGAGACCACCTGTGCCTCGCGCGGCGCTAGCGTTGGGCCGTGATCGTATGGCTCAACGGCACCCACGGCGCGGGCAAGACGACGACCAGCGCACTCGTGCAGCAGCTACTCCCTGACTCCCGGGTGTTCGACGCCGAGAAGGTCGGCGAGACGCTCATGGACATCACGCCGGGGCTGCCCGAGACGGACAACTTCCAGCACTGGCCGCCGTGGCGGCCGCTCGTGGTCGAGACCGCCCGCCACGTACTCGACTACACCGGCGGCATTCTGGTGATCCCCATGACCGTCCTGGTCGAGCAGTACTGGCGCGAGATCAGCGCCGGCCTCGCCCGGCACGCGATCCCAATACGGCACTTCGTCCTCCACGCCGACCAGGACACCCTCCGCAGCCGCATCGCGGGAGACACCGTCGTCGGCCCCGACTCCCCCTTCCGCCTCGCCCACCTCCAGCCCTACGCCGAGGCGGCCCGTGGATGGCTGCACGCGGAGGCCGAGGTCGTCGACACCACGCACCTCACGCCCGCCCAGGCCGCCCTGCGGATCGCGGCGGCCGTCAAAGACTGAGGGCTGCCCGTCGAGCTCCCCTCTGGTGGCGCGAGGGCCGCTGAACGGGCACGTGTGGCAAGTCCGGTGTCTCATCGGACCGGCAAGCGCCCGCCGAGCCGGTGGTCCGGAGGCGCGCCGACACCTGGCGGGTATCGCCAGGCAGGACCTATGAGCGGCGGGCCAGCAGGTGGGCGTCGAGGAAGCCCCGTTCGGAGGCTGGATCGTGGAGCAGCCGGGCGAAGGGAACGAGCCCGGCGTCGGTCAGCAGTTCGGCGAGGCGGTCCGTCGGCCAGCTGTAGGCAGGTGCCACCTTGTGGTCGAAACGAACCGGCTCCGGCCCGTCGGTCCCGAAGAAGGAGACCAGGAGCAGGCCGCCTGGCGCCAGGACGCGTACCTGTTCGGCGAGCAGCTGCGGCAGTTCTCCCGGAGGGGTGTGGATCATCGAGTAGTGGGCCAGTACGCCGCCGAGCGCGCCGTCCTCGATCGGCAGGGACTCCATCCGCGCCTCCTGGAAGCGCAGCGCAGGATGGGCCCGCCGGGCGTGGTCGACCATGCCGGGGGAGAGGTCGAGTCCAAAGGCGTCCAGGCCCAGTTCGTGCAGCATGGCCGTCAGATGCCCGGGCCCGCACCCGACGTCCGCTGCTCGCGGGTTGCCCGTCGCGCGCACCAGTTCGGCGAAGGTGCCGATCATGGCCCGGGCGAACGGCTGTGTCTCCAACCGGTTCGCGAACAGCGATGCGTACAGCTCGACGACTCCGTCGTAGGCCGCCCTGGTCTCGTCCTGGTGATTCGCCACGGGCAGGACTCTACGAGATCCGCCTGCCAAGGCCCGAACCGATCGGGCAGGTCCCTCCAGGGCAGACCGGTTCGGAGCGTGAACACGATGCCCTTGAGCACTCGGCGGTGATCCCGCCACGGGCTCGGTAGGTCCAAGACCCCGTCGGCGAGCGACGTGTGCGTGCCCCGCGGCTGTGTGACGGCGGTATTCATCGTCAACTGGCTTACCTGGCGGGCGTGATGTGGCACCAGGGCAGGCCCTGGCGATGTCGCGCGGTCTCGATGCTCGACTGGGCCACAGACCCTCCATCGCTGGAGTAACCGTCTTGACCGGTGACGTGGGCTCGTGACAATCTCTTCTCGCGCGCATCGCTCGGAAGCGCGCCGACGCAGATGTCACCGTGTTGAGCGGTTATCTATTTCTGATGGGGAAATCATGAGACGACGCCTTCTGATCGCCGTCGCAGCGGGGGTGCCGCTGGCCGCGGCGGTGTGCCTGCCGAGCGCCTGGGCGGGTACGGCGGGTACCGGGAGTTCCGCCGCCCGGCCGCTCACCTGCTCGACCGTCACGGTGCGGGCACCGGCGGGCACCGAGGTGGAGAACGTCGTGGCGGTCTCCCGTCCGGCCGGGACCGTCGACGTGCCGGAGGTTCCGCCCCTCCCCGCCGCGCAGATCACCGACGTGCCGGCCTACTGCGATCTGACGGTCACGCTGACCCACCCGGGCGAGGGCGACCACACACGGGTGAAGGTCTGGCTGCCCCAGGACGGCTGGAACGGCCGGCTGCAGACGGTCGGCGGAAGCGCCTTCGCCGCCGGTGACTACGGCACCGCCCTCGCGGGCGCCGTCAAGAACGGCTACGCCGCCGCCACCACCGACGCCGGCGTCAAGACCTACCTCGACACCAGCTGGGCCCTGAACACCGAGGGCCGGGTGGACACCACCCTGCTCACGAACTTCGCCTCCCGCTCCGAGCACGAGACGGCCGTCGTCGCCAAGCAGGTCATCGGCGACTACTACGGCAGGGCGGCCTCCTACGCGTACTTCAACGGCTGCTCCACCGGCGGCCGCCAGGGCTACGCGGAAGCCCAGCGCCACCCCGACGACTACGACGGCATCCTCGCCAACGCACCGGCCGTCCACTGGGACGAGTTCGAGGTCGCCACCCTGTGGCCGCAGGTGGTGATGAACAACGAGAAGACCTACCTCAGCGGGTGCGAGTTCGACGCCTTCAACACCGCCGCGATCAAGGCCTGCGACCCCCTCGACGGCGTCGAGGACGGCCTCGTCGAGAACCCGGCCCGCTGCGACTTCGACCCGCGCCGACTGATCGGCACCACGGTCGTGTGCGAGGGCGAGGAGCGGACCGTCACCGCCGCCGACGCGGCCGTGGTCCGCAAGATCTGGGACGGCCCGCGCACCACGTCCGGCAAGAGGCTGTGGTCCGGCGTACCGATCGGCGCCGACCTGAAGTTCCCGTACCTGGCGGGCACCCTGCCGGACGCGAACGGCGACCTCAAGGGCGTTCCGTTCCCCGTCCCGTCCGCCTGGGTCGCGACCTGGCTGAAGAAGCAGCCGTCGTTCGACGTCTCGACGATCACCTACAGCCAGTTCACCGAGCTGTTCCGGCAGTCCCAGGCCGAGTACGACGAGGTCATCGGCACCGACGACCCGGACCTGTCCGCCTTCCGCAGGTCCGGCGGCAAACTCCTGACCTGGCACGGCCGGCAGGACCAGCTCATCCCCACCCAGGGCACGGTGACCTACCGCCGGCATGTCGAACGGAAGATGGGCGGCGCCGGGCGGGTCGACGACTTCTACCGTCTCTTCCTCGCGCCGGGCACGGCCCACTGCGCTCTGACCGGGCAGACCGACGACCTCGGCGCCCTGCGGGCCTGGGTCGAGCAGGGCAAGGCGCCCAGCACCCTGACCGCCACACTCACGAACTCCGCCGGCGAGCGGGTCACCCGTGACCTGTGCGCCTATCCGAAGGTCTCCCGCTACAAGGGCCACGGAGACCCGGCCGTCGCCGACAGCTTCCGGTGCGTGTCCCCGGCCCGGTACTGACCTGTCGGAACATCCCCCGGGCGCTCAGCGCCTGGGGGATGTTCCGCATGCCCCAGGTGGCGGTCGACTCTGGAGGGCCGGTTCCGATGGGCTGGAGGCCCCACCGGCTGCGGCCCCGCAGTGCCCGAGCACCTCGAGCGCCAACGACCACGGCCCGCCCCCTGGTGGGGGCGGGCCGTGGTCGTCCTCGTCGGTGCGGAGGGGGAGGGCGGCGCGGTCGGCGGAGGAGGGGACGGCCGGTTCCGGCTCCGCTAGGCCGTGTGTCGAAGGTGGATCTTGAGCTGTGAATGATCCCGGTCCATGGGTGGGGGCGATCTCGCGGACGAGCAGTGGGCGGCGCTGGAGCCGCTGT